>CBDEVQ010000092.1:0-135358 GCA_965243605.1 Flavobacteriales bacterium | reverse complement strand
AGATAATACAATACCTTTTTCAAATAAAATCTTGTTCAGATGTTCTGGGGTTATCTTCTGTTTTAATTGTGCATGTATAAACGAATTATGAATTTTAAAAGAACTAAAATATGGCAAATGTTCTAAGGTTACTTTCAACAAATTATTATCCGCTGAAGCTAACTCAAAATACCCTAAGGTAGATGTCATCGTTTCAACTGGACCTGAATATATTTTTTGCCCATTACGAATGATAAGAACATGTGAGCATACCTTTTCAACCTCATCTAATAAATGTGATGCAAGAAGAATTGTTGTTCCATCCTTTGCAATGGTTGTAATTATTTCTCTAATCTGATGAATCCCTTGTGGATCTAAACCATTGGTAGGTTCATCTAATATTAAGACCTCTGGATTATTAAGTAAAGCTGAAGCAATGGCTAAACGTTGCTTCATCCCTAAAGAATAGGTTTTAAACAAATCATGTTTACGGTCTAATAAACCAACAATAGCCAATTTCTCCTCTATTCTTGAAATAGGTGCGTTTTTGATTTTACAAACAAGTTTTAAATTTTGCTCTGCAGACATATACGGATAAAAGTTAGGGCGTTCTATTATTGCACCTACTTTTTTTAAGGCCTTATGTGGCGTATCTCCATTAAACCATGTGAATTCGCCAGATGTTTTATTCACAACATTTAATACGATTCCCAATGTTGTTGACTTCCCACTTCCATTTGGTCCTAAGATCCCATAAACGTTACCTTTTTCTATGGTGAAGCTTAAATCTTTTAATGCTGTAACATGACCAAATCGCTTAGTCAGTTTATCTATTTTCAATATCGTATTCACGTATCCTTCGTTTTAATTTATACACAATCTTTATCCTCTACATTTTTAAAACGTATGCCATTTAAAGAAGTTACAATGTAGAATTAAAAGAATTAGATTAACGTTACTTAGTGTTATTATTTCTTCGACTTTGAAAAAAATAGTCAAAAAAAAACAACATTTATAAAATGTTGTTTTTACGATTTATTGTTCTTGTTGTAATGCTAAATCCCATCCTTTCCAAACGGGCTCGTACCCTTTTTCATATAACATCTCTGAAATTTCTTTGGTTGTACGCTCGTCTGATATTTCAAATTGTTCTAAACTCTGTTTATCTACAGCGTATCCTCCAGGATTGGTTTTAGACTCTGCACTCATACTTGTTATACCAAGTTTAATGATATTGTCTCTAAATATTTCACTTTCTCTCGTTGAAATAGACAACTCCAATTCTTGATTCATTAGTCTATATGCACAGATTAATTGAACCAAATCTTTATCAGTCATTACAACTTTTGGTTCAAAATCACCTTCATGTGGTCTTATTCGTGGAAATGAAATGGAATAAATACTCTTCCAATATTTTTTCTCGAGATATTGTAAATGTAAAGCGGTAAAAAAACTTTCAACACGCCAATCTTCAAGTCCAAATAAGGCCCCTAACCCAATTTTATGTACTCCAGCCTCACCAAGTCTATCTGGTGTGTCTAACCTAAAGTCAAAATCCGATTTTTTACCTCTTGTATGATATTCTTTATACGTTTCTTTATGATACGATTCTTGATAAACTAAAACCGCATTTAGACCTTCCTCAGTAAGCTCCTTATATTCATCAGCCAACAATGGTTGAACTTCAATGGTAATATTCGAAAAATAAGGTTTCACCAAACGAATTGCATTCTTTAAGTATGGTACACCAACTTTACGATTTGCTTCACCCGTAACTAATAGAATATGTTGAAACCCTAAAGCTCGGATCGCCTTTGCTTCTTCCACAATCTCTTTATCCGTAAGTATTCTACGCTTAATTCTATTATTCATAGAAAATCCGCAATACGTACAAATGTTTTCACAAACATTAGACAAGTACATGGGTGCGTACATTTGAATTCCTTTCCCGAAACGTTCAACTGTTTTCTGATGACTTTCTTTTGCCATTTGCTCTAAATATGGTTGAGCTGCAGGAGAAATTAAGGCCATAAAATCATCTAAATTCCTGTCCTTCTTGGCTAAAGCCATTCTAACCTGCTCATCGGTCTGGCTGTATATTTGGGTATGAAGCTCATCCCAACTATACCGATTAAATAGTTCTTGAAAATTCATTCTACTGGGTTGCGTTAGTCCATTACAAAATTCGTAATTTTATGCAAATAACAAGGAGCTTTAAGATCTTTTTTAATTAAAAAAAACATATCCTTAGATTAATACAGTTCTAATTAATATTTAAATAGGCTATTTTAGTTTGGCTAAGTTTTTGAAAGCTTCCTTATTTATATGAACAGGACTTAATTATTATCAAACGTAAATTGTATTAAATTTAAAAATCCAACTCAAACTTTGGTAATAATAAAACCACTAAAAATTAAATAATGGTAAAAGTATATACACTCATTTTATCTTCTCTATTAAGCTTTAATATTTATGCTCAGCAAATTGGAGATACTCAAACTGGTAAACTTCAATACTACAACGACATATACCATGGTAGGCCTACGGCAAGTGGAGAAATCTATGATAAGACCAAAGTTAGTGCAGCCCATAAAACCCTACCTATGAAAACTATGGTAGAAGTAATAAATTTAGAAAATAACAAAAGTATTTTTGTAGAAATTAACGATCGAACGCCAGAAGGTTCGGAATCTGTTTTAGAATTATCTAGAGCTGCCGCCGAACAACTTGATTTTATTTCTGAAGGTGAAACTAAAGGGAAAATAAGAATTATACAAGTATTAAACCCTTCCAATTACAGTATTAAACCTTCCAAAAGAGCTAATAAAATAGATATTCGAAAGATTAGAGATAAAGGCACAAAGTCTACTCGTATTGTTAACTCTGCAATTCATACGCAAGAAAATCGATCATCTTCTGACTCTAAAAGTATTAAAACATCATCTATAGATAAGCTATCTATAGATGATGCTATTAAAATTGGGAACGATAAATTTGCAATTCAACTTGGGGCATATGGAGAAAAATCGTCGCTACAAGCAGCCATAGAAAAAGCCAATTCTCATGGAATTTACCTTAAACACGATTTGTTTATTATTACAGAGAACACTAAAAATGGAACGTTGTATAAATTAATCTATGGCTATTTTGGAGAAGATTTAGCCAAAGAAAAGGTTAAAAGTGTTCAGGATCATTTTAATGATTTATTTCTTAAAAAATTCTAAAGTTATATTGAATCCAACTCTCTTTTTGTTTAAATTTAATGGTTATTTAAATCACAATTGACTACTCACCTATCATGAAAATAATATCATTAGTTCCATCTATTACTGAGTTGCTTGTAGATTTGGGCTTAGAACAAAATTTAGTTGGCGTTACTAAATACTGTGTGCACCCAGAATATATAAGATCTGAAAAAGAAATTATTGGAGGAACTAAAACCTTAAACTTAGAGAAAATTAAATCTTTAAAAGCAGATTTAATTATTGCCAATAAAGAAGAGAATCAAAAAGAACAAATAGAAGACTTATTACAAACGGAACCTGTATGGCTTACAGATATTAGAACCATTGAAGATAATTGGTTATTCATAAAAGAAGTTGGGAATCGATGCCATGTGAAAACAGAAGCTGAAAAAATGGTACAAGAAGCTCGATCTAAATGGGCTCGTATAAAAAATACGTTTAAATCTAAATCTGTTCTATATTTTATCTGGAGGAAACCATATATGACAATTAGTCAGAATACGTTTATCCATTCTATTTTATCAGAATTAGGATTTATTAGTATTTCTAAAGATTTAGAAGGAAATTACCCTGTTATAACTCCAGAATGGATTGCTAAACAAGATATTGACTATATACTTCTTTCAAGTGAACCCTATTTATTTAAACAAAAACATAGTTCAGAATTTTCTGCAATGAACCCAAATGCTGAAGTAAAACTTATAGATGGAGAGATGTGTTCCTGGTATGGCAGTAGAATGCTTCTTGCACCTGACTATTTCATGAACTTTTCAAAAGAATTATAAAAACTCAAACATAAAAAAACAGCCTTTGAATATCAAAGGCTGTTTTTTTATGTTTTATATATTGGTAATCTTATTCTTCAATAGGCTTTAAAAACAAAACAAGCTCTTCTGTATGAAAAGTAACATCGTCAGAGAATGGTCTAGTTGCCTCTAATTCCATACCTGAATTTGTTAGATAATTAATTTTATACGCTTGGTCTCCAACAATAACTAAATCATTATCAACTTTTTCCCATAATCCACTTAAAGTATCTGGTGTACCGGGTAAGAAATTTAAATTCTCATCATTAATAATTATAGTAAAGAATTGAACAACGTCAGCATCTCTAAACTCATATGAAATACTGGTTGTATCTGTTGTATTCCAAACATCTTCAAATACTGTATCTACACCTATTCTTTTGTAAGTGGTATTTTCAACATTCCATTTTTTCAGAAATTTGTCGTTAAAAGAATTAACATTTTCTTTTGTACATGAAGAAATCAGACATATTAGCAGTCCAGAAAGCAAGAAAAACACTTGTCGCATGATTATTGTTATTTAGTATTCTAACAAATATAGTAATTTTAGTGTTTCACATTCATCAAAATTTATGAAAAAAGACAATGTTTTTAAACATATATTAAAAATTGCCCGTTTACCTTTATTTTTTGCGGCAATAATGGCAGCTGTTAAAATTGTAGAATTATTCGGAGACTTCAATTTATATTTATTTGGAATACACCCTAGACGATTAGAAAGTTTAATGGGAATTTTCTTTTCTCCGCTTATTCATGGCGATCTTCAGCATCTATATAACAACTTAACCTCCTTTCTTCCTTTAAGTTTTATACTACTTTACTTTTACCCTAAGCGTGGAACAACTGTATTTTTTGTAAGCTATATAATGACTGGTGTTTTTATTTGGCTTGCTGCACGTCCTAGTTTTCATATAGGTGCAAGTGGATGGATATACGCTATCGCATCATACCTATTTTTTAATGCCATTTTTGATAAAAGTAGAAAGAGCTATGGAATTATTTTTGTGATCGTGATGTTTTATGGAAGTATGGTATGGGGTGTTTTACCCTTACCAGATTATATGAGAATTTCTTGGGAAGGCCATTTATTTGGAGCTATAACCGGATTAATATTAGCATATCAGTTACCAGCACACTTTAAACGCAATAGAAAAAAATATTCGTGGCAGAAAGAGAAAAACATTTTGGATAACTTAGAGGAACATCCAATAACTTACGAAGAGATTTCTCCTTCTGACGACGATGAATAAAACCAATTATGATTTGGCGAGAATAATTATTCTTGCCAAATCGTCCAAGATTTTTCAGCTTGCCAAACCAACATATCATACCCATTTAATACCATTGCCCCACGTTGTTTACCTTCTTTTAAAAATGCAGTTTCATTCGGGTTATATACTAAATCAATTAAAAAATGGCTTCCATTTAAATGGTTATATGGAATGTTAGGTTTATCCTCTATATTTGGAAATGTACCAACTGGCGTACAATTAACGATCACTTGTATCTGATCCATCATCATATCATTTAACTGAGAATACTCTAGTTCATTCGGCAATTCAGCTTCACGCCTAACAAAGAAACATTGTACACCCAGTTTTTCTAAAATATGATAGACGGCATTACTTGCTCCCCCTTTCCCTAATATAAATGCTCTTTCATGTGTTTGTTCTAAAAAAGGTTTTATCATTTGATGAAATCCGAAACCATCTGTATTATAGCCTATCCATTTATCATCAATAATTTTAACACAATTTACGGCACCAATTTGCTTAGCAGATTCATCCAATTCATCTACCAAAGACATTATTTCAATTTTATATGGCTTCGTTACGTTAAACCCAGAAATTCCTCTCGATTGAATATGATCTCTAATTCCATCTAAATCATCTACATCTATAAGTTCATATTTATAATCCTCTAAATTTAAGGTTTCAAATTTTTGATTAAAATAGGAAGGAGAAAATGAATAATCGATTGATTTCCCTAAAAGTCCAAATGTTTTCATGTTTGTTTTTCTTTTCTTCGTTCTATTAAGTATACACAGAATACGCCAAGACTAAATACCACCAAATGGTATAATAAATCAATATTAAAGTCTGGTAAATAACGCTCATTTAGTAGAACTGATTGTTGAGATGCTGAGGCCACTTTTACTCGCCAAGGCCAAATAATTCCAATAGAACCAATAATAAATGCACCAATAACAGCTGTTGTTTTATACTGGTGTTTCTCAAATAGTTTTTTAATTAATTTAGATAGTGTTACCAAGCCTATAAAAGAACCGAATACAAATATTAACAGAACAAATAGCAAGTGAACAGCTTCTTTGTTTTCGAAAACTTCAAATTTTCCTTGAAAAACTTCACTAACCATATAAGCCAAATTGTTGATTGTATCAACTAAACATAACTTATACATTCCCAATAAAATTAATAAGAAAGACCCCGACAATCCGGGTAATGTCATACCTGTAACACTAATAAATCCTGAAATAAATACAAACCAAAGTGCAGAATTCTCTGGGATCGGATTTATTAAGCTAAACCCTACACCTAATAACATTCCAAGAATAATAAATCCTAAATTTGATTGTATTGATATTTCCTTAAATAAATAATACGCTGTAGCTAATATTAATCCAGAAAAATAAATCCATACATAAGATTCAAAATGATTAAATAAATAATCTAGAACAAATGAAATACTGATGTTCGAAAAAAAACTACCAGAAAATAGGATCACTAAAAAGGGGCCGTTTACAGTATAAAAAAAGGAAGAAAACCCTTCTTTTCTAAGGACTCTAAAATTATCTCTATTTAGTTTTTGGAAAGAATCTATCATTTCTTGATAAAAACCAAAAGCCCATGCGATTGCTCCTCCTGATACTCCAGGTATCTTATTGGCAATCCCCATAAGCATTCCTTTTATCAATAGATAGATACGATCTGTTCTAGACCTATTTCTTTTAACTTCACTCAAACCAAATTTATATAAACTAAAAATGCTGTTTTGTAGAACAGCATTTAAAGATATTTATATTTTTTTACAACCTAAGCTGATTGAATTTTTCGTTTAGATTTTATATTCCCTAATCCCTCTAATATAAAGATTAGAGAGAATCCTAAAATACAAAATAGAATAGACTGCCATAGCATTGGGTCTTGAGGTGAATATCCTACAATAGAGCTTCCTTCTCTTACAATTGTATCGTATTGATTTGGAAGTACATTTGTTTCTACAATATTAACAACCGATTCTTTTGGTTCACCAATATGTTTCACAAAGATTTCCTCAACATGTTTCCAAGGCCATATTTTATATAAGGATCCTAATAAAAACCCAATTAAAATAGCAAATGTAGTATTCTTATAACGTTCTAAAATCCATTTTAAGAATTTTGAAAAGCTTAATAATCCAACAATAGCTCCACTTCCAAATACACCAAGTACCAATATGTCTTTATTTGCTAAAGCATCAATAAACACGGTAGAATACGCTCCTAATACTAAAAGAATAAAACTCCCTGATATACCTGGAAGAATCATTGCACAAATGGCTACCATCCCACAAAAGAAGATATAGACCAAATTGGTCGCATCTTTTTGCCCTGGAATCTGAGAGAGCAAAATAACGAAAACCGTACCAACAATAAGTCCAATAATAGATTTAATGTCAAAGGTTTTCAACTCCCTTAATAAGTACACAATACTTGCTAAAATCAATCCAAAAAAGAAGGACCAAACGCCAATAGGGTATTCAAGTAATAGAAACTTGATTACTTTAGCTAAAGATAAAATACTACACGCAATTCCAGTGAACAAGCTTAATAAGAAAAATCCATTAATATGTTCCCATACCGATTTAAACCCTTCTTCTTTTAGTTTTTTAATTAAACCAAAATTAATCTTGCTTATAGAATCTAAAAGTTGATCATAAATTCCAGTGATAAATGCAATAGTACCACCTGAAACCCCAGGAACAACATCTGCTGCACCCATAGCTAATCCTTTTAGAAATACGAATATATATTTTGTCATTATCTATTTAATAAATTATTATTCGTTGTATGCTACAATACCACCAGCCAAAAATCTCACATCCGAACGGCTATGATTACGGTCTAGAATAAAGCATAATGACTCAGCACGACGACCAGATTGACAAATAAGTATTGAGTTTTCACAAATTAAGTCCGGGTTTTGAGCTAGGTCGTCCATTGGAATATTTTCACTATTATCAATGTGTCCATCTTCAAATTCGTAATTCTCACGAATATCAACAAGCTTTAATTCTTTACTTGTTACAACCAAGTTCTTTAGTTCTTCAACTGTTACAGATTTCATCTTATTTTTATTTTTTTGGTAAATAATCAAAAAAGGTATCCCCACGAAGTCCTAATCTAAGACATTCTAATGGAATAACTTCATTAAATCCAATATTACCAAGATTTACGTTTGCTCCTAAAAGTTTAATAAACCACACTTGTTGTGATTTTTTAGGGGCTTCCCATAAAATCTTAGAACCATCAATTTTTCTTGTAATTTCCTCAATTAGATCAGAACGTACATCTCCACTCCCTTGGTATATTCCAACATTACCACCTTCTCTAGCTTCTGCCACAACTTTCCAAGATCCAGCTGCTAATTCAGCTTTCATCATTTCAATCCACTTATATGGAGGAATTAATTTATCGGCAGACTTAGATCCAACTTCAGATAATACGGTAAACCCTTTGTTTGTAAGATCGCTAATATATTCACACTTTTGGTCATGTTCCATAATGATTGAACCATCTGAAACTTCTAAAGTAGAAATATTATACTTTTCTAATAAGTCAATATATTCTTTATACATTCCTCTTGCTATGAAGGCTTCAAATAGAGTTCCCCCTAAATAAACTTTCATTCCAGCAGAATGATACAAATCTATTTTTTGCTTTAAATCATTTGTTAAATACGATGTTCCAAATCCGAGTTTAATAATATCGGCATATTGGGCCGACGAAGATAAAAAATTCTCAGCTTCTGCAAGACAAAGTCCTTTATCCATCATCATGGTTAACCCTGTTTCTCTCGGTTTTTGAGGTCTTTCGGGTACATGTGGTAATTCAAAATTCATGTCGTAGTTTTTAGTTTATAACCAATAATTTCACATATGATTCCTCAAACATGTCTTTCATTAGTATTTCTAGCGATTTTAGTCGATCAGGGTTTTGATTTAAAGCCTTAATCAAAAAAGCTAGTGTGTTGTCTTTATTGTTTAGTTTATAGTTAAAGTATGCTGAATAATATAAAAAATCAACATCCTTAGAATATTCAGTCGCTTTTATGGCATAAGTTAAGGCTTCATCATAGGTATTCAAATGTATAGAGCAAATCAACACATTTTTCAATAATCCTTCATGCATTCCAAACTTATTAATTATTGAAATCATTAAGTCCTTAGCAATATCCCAATCTTTTAGCTTTAAATACGTATTCGCATAATTTAAGTGATAATCAAACTCATCGTCATTTAATCCTTTAGCATTTCTAAACGCTGTTTGTGCAGCTGAAATATCTTCTAATTTTAATAACGTTAATCCAAGTTCATACCATCCAGAATCTAATTGAGGATCCTCTTTGGTTGCCTTACGAGCATATTTTAATGCATTTGAGTAATCTTTAGAAAACCTATACAACTCTGCGAGCTTCGTATAGGTCATTGCATAAGGTTCTTCTATATCTACAACCTCTTCAAGAATATCTATGGCCTTATCGTAAACTTTACTTTCAATAAGAATATTAGCCATTTCATGATAAGAAGCTACAAAACTAGATTCCAGTAAATAAGCATATTCAAATGCTTGGTATGCTAATTTTACTTGATCCGAGACTTTATAAAACAATCCTAAATAAAACCAATTTAAATGGCATAAAGGGGCTGCATCTACCAAAGATTTATATGTCTTTACACCTAAACGGTAGTATTCATGTTCTTCAAAAATACCAAAAAGCATACTCGAACACATTTCATCATCCGGATATGACTTTAAATACTTTTTAAGTATAGAAATAGCCTCTTGGAAATTACCAATGGCTTTTAATTCAAATGCTAAATATGGATATGCATCCTCAGGGTATTCTAGAAACGTTACAGCCTTACGATATGTTGCAATCGCTTCTTCTGTGAAACCTTCCTTACTAAATAACATCCCCTTTGTTAAGAAAACATCACCATTTCTCTTATCGAATTGTTCAGCTATTGATAAATGATTTTTAGCCTCTTTTATCTGATTTAAATTTGAATATGCTTGAGCTTTCTTTAAATGGATTGATCCTGAATTGAAATGTATTTTCAATCCAAACTCACCTATACTGATCGCATCTTGGTACTTTAATTGACTATTAAAGTAATCCATAACATCAACAAATGTCTGAGAATCAAGATATTCCAACTCACCTGTTGTTAACATAGAGTTAACCTTTTCTAAGACAGCTTTACTCGGGGTAAAATCAGAATTTGATGGATTGTTTAACATACTTTATTTTAATGCTAGCAAATATACAAAAAAGAGGTAAACTACCTTAGTCGGGCCCCTATAGTTATTAACATATGTAATTACTCAAATTAATTTGAGAATTAATACATACAGCTTAATAAATTCAAGAAACATTAATTTAACATTACATTAATATAGTCTAATGCTACTCCTTTTAGTGCAAACGTACTATACAAAGGGTAGTTTTAGTGTATGTTTTAACTATTTTTCACAATAAAAGGTCGCTAATTTTTATTTTAATTATAATTGCAATTAAAAATGTGAACCTTATATTTGCTTGCATTATTATTATAAGAAAAAAAGAATGACATTAATTAAATCTATCTCAGGTATTCGTGGAGAAATAGGTGGAAAAGTTGACGATGCACTAACAGCAATAGATATCGTTAAATATAGTTGCGCCTATGCAACATGGGTTAAAGAAACAACAAAACAAGATAAAGTTACTATCGTAATAGGACGTGATGCTAGAATTTCGGGACCACTAGTTTCAAATCTAGTTTCTTCGTCTCTACAAATGATGGGAATAGATATTATTGATTTAAGTCTATCTACTACCCCAACGGTTGAGATGGCAGTGGTTTGGAATAATGCTCAAGGTGGAATCATTTTAACGGCAAGTCACAATCCAAAACAATGGAATGCATTAAAATTATTAAACCATAAAGGAGAATTTGTTTCTGCAGCTGATGGCGCCAGAATTCTTGAAATTGCGAACGAAGAAAGTTTCGAATTTGCACAAGTAGATGCATTAGGAACCCTTACAATAGAAGAAAACGCTGTTGAAAAACACGTTGAAAAAATCATGGAACTCCCTTTAGTTCAAGGTGGTTTAAACACCAAACGTGATCTTAAAATAGTAGTTGATGGTATTAACTCTTCTGGAGCTTTTGCCATTCCTTTAATGCTAAAAGCATTAGGTTTTACAAATATTGAAGTGCTTTATGCAGATATGCATGGAGACTTTGAACATAACCCAGAGCCTTTAAAAGAAAACTTAATTGGTATTTCTGAGTTTATAAAAGCGAATAACGCTGATTTAGGAATTGTAGTTGATCCTGATGTGGACCGTTTAGCTTTTATTTGTGAAGATGGAAGTATGTTTGGAGAAGAATACACCTTAGTTTCTGTAGCGGATTATGTTCTTTCTAAAACTCCCGGAAACACAGTTTCTAACATGTCGTCTACACGTGCATTAAGAGATGTTACAGAAGCAAACACATCGTACAAAGCATTTAGTTCTGCAGTTGGTGAAGTAAATGTTGTTTCTATGATGAAGGATGAAAATGCAATTATTGGTGGAGAAGGAAATGGAGGGATTATTTATCCAACACTTCACGCTGGAAGAGATTCACTAGTTGGTGTAGCTTTATTCCTAACTCACTTCTGTAATTCAACATTAAAAATGTCTGAATTTAGAGATCAATACCCTCAATATACAATGGCTAAGAAAAAAATTCAATTGCAAAAAGGAATTGATGTTGATGCCATTTTAAGTACGTTACACGAAAAATACAAAGGCGATTTTGAAACAAATACACTTGATGGACTTAAAATTTACATCGAGAAAGAATGGGTTCATATGAGAAAATCAAATACAGAACCAATCATTCGTATTTATGCCGAATCGACCAATCAGGATGCTGCTAATGAATTAGCAGACCGATTTATCCAAGAAATAGAACACACACTTTAACCCCTATTATTATACAAGATGAGAGTATATTTAGACAACGCTGCCACTACTCCTATTGATGAGGACGTATTAAATGTTATGACTGAAACGATGAGGGAATTTTACGGGAACCCTTCATCTACACATTTAATGGGTAGAAAGAGCAAAAGTCTTATCGAAAGATCTAGAAAAAGTGTTGCAAAGCACATGAACTGTCTACCAAGTGAAATTATTTTTACATCTGGTGGTACAGAAGCCGACAATATGGCTATTAATTGTTCTGTACAACATTTAGGTGTAACCCATATCATTACATCTTCTATTGAGCACCATGCGGTAGGTCATACAGCTGAACATGTTGCCGATGGAAAAAATGTTAAACTTTCTTACGTTAAGCTGGATGCTAAAGGACATGTTGATCTTGCTCATCTTGAAGAGTTATTATCTACGGTTAAAGAAAAAACACTTGTCTCTTTAATGTATGCTAATAATGAAATTGGGAACCTTTTACCTGCTCAAGACGTTTCTGCATTATGTAGAAAATATCAAGCCTATTTCCATACAGATACTGTTCAATCTATGGCACACTATGCTTACGATTTACAAGAGTTTGATGTTGATTTCCTGACTTGTGCAGCTCATAAATTCCATGGTCCTAAAGGTGTTGGTTTTTTATACGTTAAAAACACAATAAAATTAACTCCAATGATTTTTGGTGGTGCTCAAGAACGAAACCTTCGTGGTGGAACTGAAAACTTACACGGTATTATTGGGTTAGCCAAAGCTATGGATGTTGCCTATGATGATTTAGATGGTCATAGAGCGCATATTGAAGGTATAAAAGCCTATATGATAAAAGAATTAAAAGCAAACATTGAAGATGTTCGTTTTAATGGAGATTCAGATAATTTAGAACGTAGTTTATATACAGTTCTAAACGTTTGTTTGCCACAAAACAAGAATTCAGCAATGCTATTATTCCACTTAGATATCTTAGGGATTTGTTGTTCAGGTGGTTCTGCATGCTCTTCTGGTGCTAACAAAGGATCTCACGTACTTGCTGGAATTGGATCTGATCCAAACAGACCAGCCGTTAGATTCTCTTTTTCTAAATACACAACAAAAGAAGAAATTGATTATGCCGTAAAACATTTAGCTGAACTATATAAATAAATCGGAAGTAATACAATTAATATACTTTGCAAATCGCCTTATTAAATAAGGCGATTTGCATTTAATACTACAAACCAATTTTAGATATTTAATATGAATAAAGTACTTAGTCTAGCAATCGGACTTCTTTCATTTTGCTACTCCACACAATCCTACGCTCAAGAAAATACACCAACTACTAAAGAACAAAGTTCATCGATATTTTCGTTTAATGCCTTCGCTAAGGAAGGTGATTATGATGAAACAAGGTTTTTTCTTGCAGCAAAAATTGGAGCTTCTATCGCACCTAACAATTGGATCGGATTAAACATCTCTTATGACAAACAAAACGTTGCTGTTGGATACTCTGCTTTTAATGACAAAACACATTATAAAGAAACCAAATTTTATAGTGTTGGTGGATTCTATAGAATAAAATATCCAATTGCAGATCGTTTTTATTTCACAAACGACCTTGAAGTCAATGTATTAATTGATGTAGATAATGGAAATGCACCTAAACCAATACAAGGAGCCATAGCCTTTAATACGGAGTTTAATCCGAATGAAAGCATTGGGATTAGATTGGGTTTAGGACATCTATCTGTTGTTAATGTTCAAGATGTTACTTTAATTGATTTTAACTACCTTTTTAATGCCCCATCTTTAGGGTTGGTATTTTACTTCTAGTAAAAACAATATGTTATTTAAATTCTTAAAAAAAATCCTGGCCATCTCTATGGTTGGGATTTTCGTTTTTATAGCTCAATAGAATAAAAATTGTTATTCTTGATTAAGAGGGTGTGTTAATTAATAAATTAACAATACTTTTGTAACTCGTGAATAAGATTAAGCAAATACAAGCCCTATTTTTATTAAGCATCATTTCTATTTTGATGTTTCATTCGGCTGTTCCTCATATTCATCATTTTCATAAAAATGTTAAAGCTGAATCTCATGTACATGTAGATCATGATCATGGACATAGTCATAATCACGATGATCATAATACATCGGAATCAAAAGGGTTTTTAGATGGCTTACTTGATGATTTAGCACATGGAATCCATTCTGATGAATATCTAACATCAGATACACCATCTTTAGGAACTCTTTTCCACTTTGATCTTTCATATTTTACTATTTTTCAAATTGAGCCAATTATTCTTTCGCCTCAATTAGAAAAAAACAATTTACATCGGTACACCCTATATAAACAGGGGCACACGACCAACCCTTTTTTACAATCCCATTCTTTAAGAGCCCCTCCATATTTAGGTTAATGTATTTTACGTTTCCTAAAGCTAATCTTGTATGTCTTAACATTATATAAACCCAATATTCACGGTTTATTATTTTGATTTTATAATATTTAGGAAACATTTTTAACAGTCTTAAATACACTGTTATTCTATTCTACCCTATTCTTAGGGAATCCAACAACCTAAATATTCCAATATGATTAAAATATATGGTGTTGTTTTCTTGTTGTCAATATCTTCTTTACAAATGTTTTCTCAAACATCTTCAATCCAAGATATTCTGCATACAATAGAAAACAATAACAAAGAGCTTCAATCTTATCAAAACTTTTTAGCTAGTAAGCATAAAGCTAATAAATCTAAGCTTTCGCTAAGTGATCCTGAATTTTCTGTGTATTACCTCCCATGGGGGAATACGCAAGAAGGAGCTTACAATGAATTTCAACTTACTCAACAATTTGAATTTCCAACGGTTTATACACATCAAAATAAACTCAACGTTGAACAACAAAAACGGGGACAGTTTTTATTTGATATTAAACGTCAAAACATTCTATTTAAAGCAAAAAAAATATGTTTAAATCTAATATACACCCTTAAACGGATTACATTAGAGACAGAGCGTTTAACTCAAACACAGCAACTATTTATAGCATTAATATTGCTTTTAAAGCCCAAGATGTTAGTCTTATTGATTACAATAAATCTAAATTAAGTTTATTAAGAGCAACGTTCACATTAGAAGATCTCAACATCCATTATTCTTCATTGTTAAATCAATTAACGGTATTAAATAATGGCCATCCAATAGATACTGAACATTTGAATAGTTCTATTGACACCAATCTTCTAAATCTTGAAACGCTTTGGACGACTAAACAAATTGAAGATCCAAACCTTTTAATACTTCAACAGTCCGTTGGTATTGCTTTTCAAAAACTTAGACTTCAAAAAGCCAAAGGATTACCTCAAATTTCATTAGGTATTAATCAACAACAAATTCCAAATTCGAGTCATTTTGGAATTTACTCTGGTATCACCATTCCACTGTGGGCGAATAAACATAAAGTAGATGCTAAATATTATAATGTTATTCATAGACAATCCATTAGCCAGGTAACAAAGTCTAAATATTATTCAAAGTTAAAAGAGTCATTTGAATCCTATCAACTTTTACTAAAAAAGTACCTTAAATATCAATCTGTTTTAGGTGAAATAGATACTGAATTACTTTTACTTGAAAGTTATAAACTAGGTGAAATATCATTTACAACTTATTATCTAGAAATCCAGTTTTATAGACAATCCTTTGATACCTACTTAGAAATGGAAAACCAGCTTCTAAAAACGCAAGCCAACTTACTTAAGCATCAGTTGTTATTTAAACATCGTGTCTACTAAATAACAAAGGTTATAGGCCCGATCAAAATCAAAATATCATGAATTTTAGACATTTCATAATGATCCTTTTATTAAGCTTTAATTACGCTTGTAATTCAGATCAAAATACAAATACCCATAACCACGGTCCTAACGGCCATAATCATGATCCATCTCGCGTAAGAGTGGATCAAACCATCTGGACAGATCAATCCGAATTATTTGTTGAATACCCTGTATTGGTCGTTGGTAAACCAACTCGATTTGCTGCCCACTTCACTAAATTAAAAGGACATAAACCCATTGAATCTGGTTCAGTCAAAGTCATATTAAAAAATAAAGAAAATGAACAATTTGTTTTGGCTGATAAACCTTCTTCTATAGGTATTTTCAAACCAACAATAAGACCGAATAAACCTGGTCTTTACACGCTTATATTCAAGGTAAAGACACCGACCTTTAAAGATGAAATTATAATTCATAACATTCAAGTTTTTAACTCGGTTGTAGAAGCCAATAACGCACACTCTACAACAAATCTAGAACGTGGAATTCCGTTTTTGAAAGAACAAGCATGGAATATGGACTTTGAAACTGAAAAAGCCAGCAAGCAATTGATTAATGATGTTGTTAAAACATCGGGTGTATGGAGAACTTCGCCATCAAACAAACTACAATTAGTTGCAACAGCACAAGGTATAATAAACTTCAATGGCATTACCCTATCAGACGGTATCAAAGTTAAAAAGGGACAAGTTCTACTGACAATTAATAGTAAAAATCTGACTTCCAATAATATTCATGTGCAATTTCTTAAAGCTAAGGCCAATTTTAAAGCTTCTAAACAAGAGTATACACGAAAAAAAGCATTGTTAGAAAAACAAATTATAGCCCTATCAGAATTCGAAATTGTGGAGAAACAGTATCAAATTTCCAAAGCCAATTATGAAACCCTTAAATCTGGATTTTCATCTACGGACGGAAAACAAATAAAAGCACCATTTGATGGGGTAATAAATGCTTTAAGCATAAACAATGGAGATTTCGTTCAAGAAGGCGAAGCATTATTTACCATTATTAAATCCAATTCTAATTTACTTGAAACATATATTAATCCAGCCTATTATAACGCCCTTAATACTGTAACAAATATTTGGTTTCAGGCTATACCTGATCAATGGACTTCATTAGAAAAAACCAAAGGTGAAATTCAATCGATTAATCCGTCTGTTAATTCCGATAACCCTATGGTTACCATTTACGTAAACACCGAGGCTCAAGTAAAAAAACCTATCGGAAGTTTTACAAATGTGCATATTGCATTCGGAAATCAGTCACATTCTGTAGTTATTCCACAAGAAGCACTCTTAGAAGATTACGGCCAATATTCAATTATCGTTCAAATTTCAGGAGAGCGTTTCGAAAGAAGACCAATTGTAATTGGTAGGCAAAATGGAAACTATGTAGAAATTATAAGCGGTTTAAAAGAAAATGAAGTTGTTGTAACAAAAGGTGCTTATCAAGTTAAAATGGCATCTATGTCTGGACAAGCACCAGCTCACGGACATGCCCACTAAAAGAGAAAGATATGTTAAATAAAATTTTAGATTTTTCCTTAAAAAATAGGATTGTTGTATTAATTACAACGTTAATTCTAAGTCTTGTTGGTATATATATGACCAAACAAATGAATATAGATGTTTTTCCAGATTTAACAGCCCCAACTGTAACCATACTAACTGAAGCTCATGGTATGGAGTCAGAAGAGGTTGAAAAACTGGTAACTTATCAATTAGAAACAGCTATGAATGGTTCCCCCAACGTACGACGAATTCGTACATCATCTGCAGCAGGAGTTTCTATCGTTTGGATAGAGTTTAAATGGGGAACTGATATTTACCGGGCACGACAAATTGTTTCTGAACGTATCCCGATGGTACGAGAAAATTTACCAGAGGGTGTCGGAACACCAACCATGGCCCCTATTTCTTCAATTATGGGTGAAGTGATGTTAATCGGTCTGACTTCTGACAGTCTTTCGCCTATGGATTTAAGAACTTTAGCTGATTGGACCATTAGACCAAGATTAAAATCTATTGGTGGAATAGCAAATGTTATTGTTATTGGTGGAGAATTTAAACAATACCAAATTTTAGCCGATCCCCAAAAACTCAAATTTTATGACATTAGTATAGATCAATTACTTGAAAAAGTAAAAGAATCTAACTTAAATGTCCCTGGAGGGTATTTAAACCAATACGGGAATCAATACATTATCAAAGGAAGCGGTCGGGCTTATACATTAAACCACCTAAAAGAAGCGGTATTAAAACAGGTTAATAATCAAACAATAACCGTTCAAGATGTTGCCACAGTGGTTATTGGTAAGGCTGATAAAATTGGAGATGCATCCTTAAACACTAACCAATCCGTTATATTAACGATCTCTAAACAACCAAACATTAATACATTAGAACTCACAAAACAACTTGACTTGGCCGTTAACCATTTAAGATTAACACTTCCTAAAGGAGTTAACATTCAAAATCATATATTTCGACAAGCTGATTTTATTGAAGCGTCTATTAATAACTTAAACCAAACGTTATTAGAAGGTGCATTCTTTGTGGTTATCGTTCTTTTTATCTTTCTTATGAATTGGAGAACTACACTTATTTCATTATTAGCAATCCCTATATCTTTACTGGTTTCAATTATTGTTCTTCATGTTCTTGGATATACAATAAATACAATGAGTTTAGGAGGAATGGCCATTGCTGTTGGTGCTTTAGTAGACGATGCCATTATAGATGTTGAAAATGTTTTTAAACGGCTTAGGGAGAATATTTCTAAACCCAAAGAATTACGATTATCTATTCTTCAAATTGTAAAACAAGCTTCTATAGAAATTAGAAGTTCAATTATTATCGCTACTCTAATTATTATTGTGTCTTTTATTCCTCTTTTCTTTTTAGATGGAATGGAGGGACGTTTGTTAAAACCTTTAGGAATTGCTTTTATTACGTCTGTTTTAACATCTTTATTGATTGCCGTTACAGTAACACCAGTTTTATGTTCATATTTACTAAAATCAGAATCTACCCTAAAAAAACAAGCAAAAGGAACAAAGGTTGAACGATGGTTTACAAATGTTTATAAAATTATTTTAGATAAGGTATTACAAATTCCAAAATTAATTATTGGCAGTACCATTATTGGATTTATTGTCAGTGTTGTATTAATGACTGGATTTGGGCGTAGTTTCCTTCCTGAATTTAATGAAGGATCATTAGTTATTTCTGTTGTAGGTATTCCAGGAATGTCCTTAGAAGAAAGTAATAAAACAGGAAAACTTGTAGAAAAACTCCTTTTGGAATTACCTGAAGTTGATGTTGTAACTAGACGAACAGGACGTGCAGAATTAGATGAGCATGCCCAAGGTGTAAATGCAGCCGAAATAGATGTTCCGTTTACGCTTACCAATAAAAATAAAGAAGTCTTTTTTAACGAGGTTAGAAAGACTCTAAGCGTTGTTCCTGGTGTAAATATTATTCTTGGGCAACCCATTGCCCATCGGATAGACCATATGTTATCTGGTACGCGAGCAAATATTGCTATTAAACTTTTTGGAGATAATTTATTAACCCTTTATGAAATGGGGAAAGATATTGAGTCAAAAATTAAATCCATAAAAGGAATAGCAGATGTAGCTGTAGATCAACAGATAGAAGTTCCACAACTAAGAATTACACCTAAGCGTGATAAATTACTTGCTTATGGAATGACAATTAAACAGTTAATGACCCAGGTCGATATTTCATTTGCTGGAGAAAAAGCAGGTGAAATATATGAAGGCCAAAAATATTTTGATCTTATTGTAAGATTAAATACACCATCAAGGAATAATATTAAAGCTATTCAATCAGCCCTCATTACTCTGCCTAATGGTCAAGTTTTACCATTAGAGGAATTGGCTATGATACAATCAGTCAGTAGTCCAAATACAATTAGTAGAGAAAATGTTCAGCGTAAAATAGTAATTGCAGCAAATGTGAACAATCAAGATTTAAGATCGGTAGTTAACGCGATAAAATCTATAATACAATCTGAGGTTACACTACCAGAAGGATATCATATTGAATATGGTGGACAATTTGAAAGTGAAGAACGAGCATCTCAATTGTTATTACTTTCTGCAATCTTAGCCATTCTTATTATTCTATTTTTACTTCATTATGAGTTTAAGAGTTTTAAGTTGGCATTTATAGTTCTTATTAACCTACCATTATCACTCATTGGTGGTATACTAATTGTTTATTTTACATCTGGAATTATAAGCATTGCTTCTACCATTGGGTTTATTAGTTTATTTGGAATAGCCACCAGAAATGGAATTTTATTGGTGTCTAGGTATGAAGATCTGAAAAAAGAAGGAATAAATGGTTTAGAGTTAATTAAATATGGCGCTGTAGATCGTTTTAACCCCATATTAATGACGGCTTTTACAACTGGACTTGCTTTGATTCCTCTTGCCTTAAAAGGGTCACAATCTGGGAATGAAATACAAAGCCCGATGGCTATTGTTATTCTTGGTGGCCTGTTAACAGCAACCTTACTAAATTTAATCGTTATCCCCTGTATATATAAATTAATAGATAAATCTTAAAATTTTAAACAAAAAAACCGTTAGTGGAATTCCACTAACGGTTTTTAAAATAATCTAGACCAATTGGATTATTTTATTGTAATTTTTTGTTTCTCTATGCTATTACCAGATTGAATACTTAATACGTAATGTCCAGATGCTAGATTAGATACGTCAATCGTTTCATTCACTAATCCTTTTACAGAAGAAGAATATACGTTTTGACCTAATATATTAGTAAGCATAATTTTACTATCCCCATCAGTGTTACTAATAACATTTAATGTGTTAACAGCTGGGTTAGGATAAACTATTGTTTGTACACCAATGATTTCTGGCGTATTTAATGCAGACTCACAATCTTGTTCTACTAATACACTAGAACCACCTGCAGAAGTAATTGCAGTTTCTAAATCAGAAACAGTACCTATTGGCCATACGTCCGTACTTGCAATTTTTCCTTGATCATCAATAATACACACAGTAGGATATGCTCCAGGACTATAAGCATCTACAGCATTAGAACCTCCACCTACTAATCCACTTACTGTTGGTGTTGGGTAATCTCCATCACCACCAAAATCATCTTCAAAACTTTGAGTTTGCTCTTCTGTTCCATCCGCTTCAAACGCCAGAACAATCATATCTCCAGTATTACAACCATACTTTTTATAGAAATCATTAATCTTTGGAGCTGTTAATTGACACGACCCACACCAGTAAGCAAATAAATCTAATAAAATGTACTTCCCTTGGTAATCAGAGATAGTGTGTTTAACTCCATGTAAATCTGTTACTGTAACATCTGGAGCTGCATCTCCAACATTTAAATTCTGTAATTGAGCAAATGAAGCTTGAACTCCTTATGCTAAAAATGCTAAACTTAATAATCTTCTTTTCATATTGTTATAGTTTTCCACTAATATACAATTCATATACAATTTATTAATTATCAGACCTCTAAACTTCATTGTATTAATATTTACAAAGGTTAAAAAATGTTATTATTGCATTTTTTTAAAAATTTATTACATTTAATTAACAATAATAACATGATGAAAATGAGGTTTTTAAAGACATAATGGAGTAAGCTAACAATTGTTAGTTATTATATTGATTCAAAGGTATTAGGGTCCTTTATAACTGAATGTAGAGGGTTAGGTATTTAAAATGATAACGAAAGTTAAGTTGGCTTTATATTTAAGCATACAAAAACGCCAATACTATATAAACAACATGATATATTCAATTACAGATCGTTTTCATTTCAAATAGGATATGAATACAATGTATGAATTGTAGTGAATAATAGAATGTGCCTAAACTAATACGAGAAGCCTTTGATTCTGACTTTAATCTTAATGAAAACATTCGAGTAAGATTGGGATTTGGACATCAACTATTCAAAATTCATTTTACACGATTAGAAAACAAACCTCAAAACTACTTTATAATACGTCAATAAATTATTCGGTAAAGTTTGGTCAATAGATATTAAACAATAAAAATGGTTAGTGGAAAATTCCACTAACCATTTTTATTATAATCTTGACCAATTGGATTACTTTATTGTGATTTTTTGTTTCACTATACTATTTCCTGATTGAATACTTAAAACGTAATATCCAGATGCTAAATTAGAAACATCAATCGATTCATTCACTAATCCTTTTACAGAAGAAGAATATACATTTTGACCTAATAAATTAGTCAGCATAATTTGACTATCACCATCTGTGTTACTCAATACATTTAATGTATTTTCGGCAGGGTTAGGATAAACAATTGTTTTTACTCCAATAATTTCTGGTGTACTTAACGGTTCACATTCTTGCTCCACTAATATACTTGCACCACCAGCATCAATAACGGCATCTTTTAAAGATTCCAAACTCGTAACAGGCCATATTCCTGTATTTGCTATTTTCCCTTGAGGATCTACAATACAAACTGTTGGAAAACCATCAGGACCATAGGCATCAACTGCATTAGATCCTCCACCAGCTAATCCACTTACAGTAGGTGTTGGAAATTCTGTACTTCCTCCAAAGTCATCTTCAAAATCTTGGGTTTGCTCTTCAGTTCCATCTGCTTCAAATGCTAAAACAATCATGTCTCCAGCATTACAACCATACTTTATATAAAACTCATTAACTATAGGAGATACGAGCTCACAAGGTCCACACCAGTATGCAAAAAGATCAATTAAAATATATTTCCCCGCATAATCTGATATTGTATGCGTTGTACCATGTAAATCTGTTACCGTCACATCAGGTGCATCATCACCAATATTTAATGATACTAATTGGCCATAGGACGCTTGTAATCCTAAAGCTAAACTTAAAAGTGTTTGTTTCATAATGTTATAATTTTGGTTAATAAAATTTTTGGTTAATAATTTTCTTGCTAAATAATTATCTTAAAAACACGGTATAACTCTAATAATCAAATTATTATAAAACTTAAATTTTAACACTCAAAAAACACCAATATGTTAAATAATGTTATAATAATATTGATTTAGAATTTGATTACATTTGCATGATATAAATACTAAGTACAAAATAGATGTTTTCATAAAAATGGTATTATGAAAATGCAAAAGAATATATTTATGAAAATAAAAACATTTGAAGACGAAACATTTAAGAATAAAGATTTCTCTATTACAGATTTCTCACCAACAGACTTCGAGGATTGTTCGTTTATAGGATGTAATTTCACAAACACCAACCTATCTAAATCCAATTTTATAGATTGTACCTTTGAACTTTGTGATTTTAGTATGGCTAAAGTGGATCATACAAGTTTTCAAAATGTTGATTTTAAATCTTGTAAGATTATGGGCGTTAATTTTAAAGATTGTAAACCCTTTTTATTAAGCTTTTCATTTAACGCTTGTAATTTAATGTATTCTTCTTTTTATAAACTCAAGTTAAAAAAGACTGCATTTATTGACTGCGATTTAACGGAAGCTGATTTTATTGAGGCCAATTTGGAACAAAGTCAATTTTCGAAATCTAATTTAAATCTTGCCCAATTTCAATTTACAAACTTAATAAAGGCTGATTTTAGAGAGGCCTATAATTACTCTATTATTCTTAAGGAAAACAAAGTTGATGGCTGTAAATTTTCCAAAGATGAAATTCATGGTTTATTAACCGATTATAATATTTTAATAGAATAACATATGAAATATATTGCCATTCTAATATTTATCTCTTTTCAATCCATTACATTCGGACAATCTCAAACTTATATACCAACCTATTCCAAAATTCCACAATCTATAAACCAACAGGATTCTATAATTCTTATAGCAGATCTTGTTAATTTAAGAAATGGACCCGATATGGATAGTCTCGTTATGGCGAACTTATCTATAGATTCACCATTACAATATTTAGGACGTAAACATTCTATAAAGCAAAATGGGTTAAATAATCATTATTGGATTCATGTGGCAACTCCGCTTGATTCTGGCTATATACATTCTTCGTTAACCATGTTTCCTAAACATATGGTACAAAGTTCTAGAGATTCTACAGTTTACTTTCTTCAATCTGAAAATAAAATATTAATTAAGAAGATGGACTCTATTATTTATGTTCATGAAAGTAAAACAGATAATCCTTATGAAATCTCTAGTTCTTATGATAGTCAATCTGGACTAGAAACCATCATTCTTACCTTTGTAGGTGAATATTGTGGAGGATATAACGGTACAGAATCATTATGTTGGGATGGTATAAATATATTTTCATGTGGAAGTACTGGATTTAGTGGAGATGGAATGTATAGTGAAGATTACTCCAGTGAAATATATATAGACCCGGTTAGTGATTATATATATATTTATAAATATTCTTTTGCGTTTGAAGGTATCGATATTTCTGGAATTATAGATATTTCAAATTCCATTGACTTCCTCACACATTCCTCTACAAATGTTACATTATACAATGGTCATTCCGTTAAACCAGTTAATGACTACCCACAATTACCGATTCCAGATTCTCCATTAAAATCATTAATGCAAAAAGAGTTTAATGAGCATACACTCCCTAAATATTATTTAAAGGTTGATGTTAATAACGATGGGCGATTAGATGTATTATTCATCCATAAAGGAGTCTATTTCGCTCTTGCAGATTCTTCTAATACCTTAAGTATTAATGCTCAAAATAAAGCACTTAATAATCAGATAAAATCTGCTAACATACAAAAGTATAATTCAGGTATCGCTCTTAACATCATCAAAAACGATTCGGAAGACGGAACGCAATTTAGACGAATTGAATTTATATTTGACAAGGCATTAAATCAGCTTATTGTAAGCAGGACTATTGATGCTATTATTAATGAAGACGTTTATGATAATGACGAAAACTGGAGTGAAATTCAGCAATTTAAAACCAATAAATTGACATTGGATAAAATTTGGTAAACCGATTGATTTATTCGCATATTAAAATTCAAATGAACTGAATGAAAGATTCTATTGCCATAATATGGTCTTGAATTTGGTGTAATAGATCCGTATTTTCTTTACAAATTTATTGAAACAACAAAATCACTTCAACCTATTCTTAAAAAATTAAATGAGAAGAGTTATAATTTAAGCAAAGTAATTAGCGTCCTAAAGCAGGAAGGGTATTTAATTCACACACCTAATCATCATTTTAAAGAATTAATATTAAATAGAACACTCATTAAAAATTAATACAACATTGAAAATACAACATGCCTTATTACATACTATTCTTTTAGTTGCTATTCAGAGTTTAATAGGAATGAGTATCATTTTTATTTTCAAACAAATCGATGAAACCAATATTGATTATTATAATCATGGGTTAGGACTCTTTAGAACCTTTGCTCCAATCTGTGGGTTCCTAATATTTTTTTATTTCTTCTGGAAGCCCTATCAAAATTGGATTAATAAAGAAGACTTAGACATTCGAAATCTTAAAATATTAAGTTCCATTTTTTGTATTGGGATTGGGTATGAGTTGATAAAATCGCCATTTTCAGATGTTGATAATTTATTAAATCATTTTAACCAACAGGACATCATTAAACACAGTTCTATCTATGATAATTCTCGTATAACAACCGTTTATAAACTCATGGCTACTTTAGTGATAGCACCTATATTTGAAGAATTGTTTTTTAGAAAATATCTAATTTCTCGTTTACTCCAAACAAATAATCAAAATATAACCATTCTAGTATCTAGTATTTGCTTTTCATTAATTCACTTAGAAACACCGAATACGCTTATTCCTGCATTTATTTTTGGCTTAATGAGTGGGTATATATTTATTAAAACCAATAAAATTGGGTATTCTATCCTCCTTCATTTTATTTGTAATAGTCTTTGGGCCATTGATTTTATTACGGGAAACAATTTCTACACCTACTTATTCGAGCTGAAATTCAATATGGTATACTGGATTCTATTTTTGGGTGGTATATTATTTACTTATTTCGGATTAAAAATGACAAAATAGAATAATACAAGAAGTAGAATTTCGACATTGAATATTAACAATTCTTTTAATATATACTTATATTTGCAGTCATTAATTAAACAATATTATGCGAAAATTTAAATTTATTTCAGCCATTGCTTTAGCTTCTTTAACCTTATTTTCTTGCGACAACAAAGACGATGATTCTTCGGATGCAAGCATTGAGGGTTTATGGACTATGCATGAAAGAAAAATAAACAATGTTATTCAACCATTAACAGATTGTGAAGATCACCAAACAGTTGAATTTACATCTACCCAAACCATAGCGACTAGTTATTATGGAGCGAATTGTGACGAAGTAGACGACATTGAAACATCTTCTTATTCTTTAGATGGGGAAATACTATTGGTATCAACAACAGATGGAGAGGTATTTCAAGCAATCATTAAGGAATTAACAAGTAGTACGTTAACGTTTACAGTGAGTGAAAGTGTATTCCCGATAGAAACAACGTTTAAACGTTAAGTATATTAAAAGATAGATCAATTGAGTTTTGTTTATCTCAGATACTTAGGCAGATGTATGCTTCATACGTCTGCTTTATTTTTATACAAAAATCAAAAATTAAAATAATTATTATAGGCACATTAACCCTTTTTAAAACGTTATACTACTGCCTTAATTATACCTTATCATGAAAAAATTAAAATTAATTTCAGCCATAGCTTTGGCTTCTTTCACCCTATTTTCTTGCGACAATAAAGATGATGATTCTTCGGAAGCAAGTATTGAAGGTAAATGGAAAATACACGAGGTAAAAAGAAATAATATTCTAGAACCATTAACAGATTGTGAGGATCAACAAACGATTGAATTTACAACTACCAATTTCATAGCAACACACTATTCAGGACCAAACTGTGAAGATATAGACGATATATTATCTTCTACATATTCATTAAATGGTGAATCGTTAACGATTCACTATACTTCAGACGATTCTCAAGTCATTACGATTAAAGAATTAACGAATACCACTTTAACACTAAAAATATTTGAAGGTACAAGTATTATTGAACCTACTTATAAACGATAATTATTAATCGATTTTATTCGACTTTTTAGTTTTCTTAGAATAAAACGACAATAGATCATATTCAAATATGATCTATTGTCGTTTTATATCGTTAATATTTTGGATTAACAACTCACTGTCATGAATTTAAAAATGTTAGGCCGTGTACCCAGGTTATATATAAAACCAAGTGGTAGAAGTATTCCAGACATTAGAATTAATAGAGTTAATTAATGTGCTATTTAAGATCTAGTATTAAAACCCTGCCTACTTCTTAAGCATCCTACTTTGTTCTAATATTACTTTTTTTGTTTATTAACACGTACACATGACTACGGTTGCTTTTTTTAAACTTTTATAAGTTCTAAAATAAGGTTCCAAGGCTTTTTCTCTATCGTGATAAAGGTCTTTCATCAATCGTTCATAATCTTCATCAGAATCAATTTGATCCTCTATTTTTTTATACATTAATTCAATCTTATCCTTATACCTATCAACGATTAACGCCAATTCTTGTTGAATTAGAATTGGAATTCCTTTTGCCGAATGTATAAAAACATCGTTAGAACACATAAATTCATTGTACGTATAATGTACTATAGAACTGGTATTCATCCAAATGGTATCTTCTATTGTATACGTCCCTGTTAAATTAATAATGAAAGAATCATTAATCAATTCAGTTATAATAAGCGTATCAATATCACTTATAATTATTTCTTTTGGATCCAATAATTGATATACATAACTTGATTGATATTTATATCGTATCCTTTCTGAATAGTATCCATATTCTCCTGGTTCCTTAACAGATTCATTCTTAAGAAATAATTGGAGGTCATTTTTAAGGTATTTTTTATGAGAGACCTTAAAATCGTGATTTCTCATTTCTTTATACCCATGTATCAGACTTCCATCCTTTAATTCGATATCAAATGCAATTTGAACACTATTATATTCCGCATGTAACACCAATGGAATAAAAAGTAATAGGCTAATAATATATTTCATAAGCATCGATTATTTATACAGATTTAAGGTCTATACCCATTGTTTAATATTGATTCTCTAATCTTTAAAACTTAACAAACTTAAATACTTCAGTCCAATTCTGATGTCTAATTTCAATTATATAAGTACCATTTAATAGGTTTTCAACATTAATGATATTTTCTTTTTTATTCGATTCAGATACTGATATTCCTACAAAATTTGGTAGAAAAAGTTAAGCCACTCGTTTAATTTGTTTGTATCTTAATTCTTGTTCTTTTTCGGTAGGTGTTTTGTAGTCTAGAGTAGAGTGTAATCTAGAGTTATTATACCAGTTCATATATTTAAAGATTTCGGTCTCCAAATGTTTCTTAGATTCAAATGTAATGAGGTAGCATAGTTCAGTTTTAATTGTTTTAAAAAAAGACTCGGCAACGGCATTATCCCAGCAATTTCCTTTTCTACTCATAGATTGTTTCGCTTTTGTATTTAAGTTAATAATCTGTTTAAAATCATCACATGTATATTGTACTCCACGATCCGAGTGTAATATAAAGTCATCTTCTATATTTCGATTTAATCGCGCATGTTTCCAAGCTGTAATAACAGTATCTGTAGCTGTTAGATTAGAACTTACAGACCACCCTACAACCTTACGGTCTGCTAAATCAATCATTGTAGTTAAATATTGCCAGGTCTGATTAACTTTGATATAAGTAATATCCGATACCCATACTTTCCCAAGTTCTAATACCTCAAAATTCCGATCTAAATGATTTTCTTCTACTCTATGACTATGATTTGAGTCCGTTGTATTAGTAAATTTCCTACGTGTCTTAGAATATAGCCCCATTTCTTTCATCAATCTAGAAATATAAGACCTCGAGTAAAAAACACCTTTTCTCTCTAGAGCTTTTTGGAGTTTAGGAGCTCCGTACAATCCTCTATTTTCTGCATAAACCGCTTGAATAGACTCTTTTAATTCTATTGTGATGCTAGAACGTTCTATATCTAGCCTACGTTTCCATGAATAATACGCATTAGAACTTATATTTAAAGACTTACACATCTTCTCGACACAATAGGTTGCTGAATATTCCAAAATTATAGCGTACCTGTTCTGTCTTTCTTGGAGAAAATGCTTACTGCCTTTTTTAAGATGTCACGTTCCATGGTTACATCTTTTAATTTTTCTTTTAAATGCTTTAGTTCTTTTTGTTCATCAGTCAAAGCTGCATTGCCTCTGCCCGTAAAACTGGGACGCTTTGGGTTTAAATATTCTCGACGCCAACGATATAACATATTCAAATTTATTGAATATTCAGACGATAAGCTAGACATCGATTGTCCGCCTTTGTATAAATCCATTATCATTAACTTAAAGGATTCTTCGTAAGTACTTCTCTTCATAACTGCTAAAATAAGTTTTGTCTTAACTTACTCTACCAACAAAGGTAGAAATACCATACTATTAATCGCCCAATATTATCATGGATTATATAATCAAAACGTTCAACTCCATCTATATGTAATACTTTAGAAGTTGGGTTCGGATAAACAAAAACATTATGCTTATTACTTCCGTATTCCACTTGAGAAATGTTAGACGTATTATCTTCTATCAATGTATCTACTATGGAATAAATAACACCACTTTTTGGCTTAGAAATCGTGTGAATTTGTCCTCCAACCCAGGTAATAGAATCATTTACTACGGCAATTGCATTCCCGTAATTCCTACCTTCCAACCCATTATTTTCTTCATAATCAAACAATAAATCGCCTTGAATACTTACGGTAGAAATAAATAGATTAGAATACCCATTTAAATAGTCCTTCGTTCCTGTAACAACGAGTTTATTTTGATGCTTATTATAAATAAAATCATGTGGAATGGACTTTGATCCGAGTATTGGATTTGAAACATATTCCCATACAGAAGATCCATTTTGAGGAACGATCTCTCTAATCACTAATGCGTTGTTTTGTAACCCCGTAACAAATATATGATTGGTCGTATCTATTTGCAGATTATATAAAGACTCGTTTTGCTCATACATTTCTTCCCATAAAACTGTCATTCCATTTATGTTTAAACACGTTACAATTGACATATTATTAACATCATGACCAACCATAAATAATGAATCGCCTTGTATTTTCCCATAATAATAAGTTCTATCAGTCGGGTAATTCCAAGTGTTGGTAAGTGTCATATCTGCCTTATTTAAAGAATACACATTTTGTGATCCTAAGGTTAAATATGTATTTGCATCTTTTTCTAAAACAAGGTCTTTACGTCCTTGGTATAGTAACTGATCACTAGATAACTCTAAAAATACAATAGAATCAATCGTATCCTCTTTCCATCGAGCACAATAATTTGAATCGTTTCTTGTGAAAAAGATATAGGCTTCATCTTGGTCAACCTCTATTTCATAAGAAAACCCTTTCTGCCCATTAAAAGGAATACTATCTGTAAACTCTACATCTCCAGAAAAAAGATCGATTTGCTTTATGAGCATCCAATTTAAACTCTCATTGTTATTATTTACAGCAATAGAATCTCTATTTAAGTTATACATCGTTGCAAACATATAATCGATGTCTGTTTCCATTTGTCCCGCATTAAAATAGGAATTAGAAACGGTATTCTCCCATATTATATTTTCAAATTTATTATACTTCTCTATAGTTAAAAACGCACCTTCTTGAATAAAGGTGTATGTATTATGTTCGTCTCGTATTAATTCCTTAACTAAAGATTTTTCTAAATTTTCTCCACTAATATGAATTTTCATTTCAATTTGTCCATCTGTAGGGTCAATTGAAACCATATGTGCCTCTGGTGTTTCTGACTGAGAACTATCTTGATGACCTAAGAAAATAGGAACATCATCAACAATAAGACATCCTAGACCTATACTTGATCCATCAACATTTAAAGAGTCTTTAGTTATGGTTAAATCGTATAATTTATTGTAACTATTCCCATCTACTTTAAGTATCCCCCATGCTCCAGGTCCATTATTACCACCGCCATAATAGCCTGTAAAATAAATATCTCCATTACAATCTTTATCTAGTGAGAATGCAGAAGCCCCATTAGATAGACCATTTGGATCTCCCAAGACCTCAATAGAGTAAATTGTATCCTGTTCTATTTGCCCCGTTTGTTTGTCAAGAACTTTTAAATTGAACGATCCATTTCCATTAATTTCATTTTGATAGGTGGTGTATAATTTGTCAGCGTCATCAATAAAGCTTTTTAACCAATTATTATGAATACCATATAACCTTTTTGCCCAAAGGCTGAACCCTGTATGGGTATTCACTTTTATTATTACTGATCTATAACTGGATGAAAAATCGCTTTCACCAAACAAATATACCTCATCATATTTATCAATATACAATTCATGTAATTTTCCTAATTCTACATCTAAATGAGAATAAGATCGATTCCAAATCTCTTGATCCCATTGTCTTCCAGAAAATTTGGTTAATTCATTATCCGTTAAAAAGTAGACATTTCCATTTATATCTTTCTCTATATCTAAAGTTAAATAAATCGCATCAAATGATGTACTATCTTCAAGGTGTCCATCCACTTTATCGAGTACTCTTAACTTATGCCCATCCGAATTTTGAAAAGCACAAATCAAATAATTGGAATCATAATCTAAAACTTCATATCCCCAATTGATAATATTTGTATATGTATTCGACCATTCAAAACGTCCATTATCCATATTAAGTTTCCACACATCAGCATGGTAATCTGAATTTTGATCCCCTCTTATGGAAATACCATAAACATGATGACTTTCAAAGGCCTCAAATTCAATTTTACCATTCATGTTATATTCTAAAGGAGCTGTATCTTTAGTAGACCAAATTAATTGACCATTAAAATTAATTTTTAGAATTACAGAATTTGAATTATAATACGTTCCGATTCTTCCAGCAATTAAAATTCCATCCGGAAGCTCCTTATAATCGTCTATATAATTTAAAAATTCATGAGCTTGATCAAAATAATAGGTTTTATCTTTAATCTGTTGTGCTATTCCTGTTGATATCAACATAAAACAAAACATGAATAATCTAAGGGTTAAAAATTGGTTTAGTTTCATTTTGTTTTAATAAATAGTTATGCTATCGGTTACAATACATCCATTCTCATGTGTTACAGTTACGCTGTAAACTCCAGGAGAAGTCACATATATTCTATTGTCAGTTTCCCCAGTAGACCATAAAATTTGTCCTCCTGGAATGCGCTTCACAAATAATTCAGTATCTGTATTACATTCCTCATCCACATCTGAATAAATCTTTATTTGATTAAGATAATAATACTCTATTTCTTTAAAGTTATCATTATAGTAATCGTCAGATTCTCCATTGATATTAAAGACATCAAAATTGAAATTATAGAACGTATTTTCCACAAAATTATAAGCTCCAAGATTAAAATCTGCAGTGTCTCCTGGTAAAATAGTTTGAGTAAATTCTACCGTATCCGTCGTATGATCAAATAATACCCAACGTACATTGAAGGTGTTAACTGGAATAAAGGATTTATTGTGAATTCTAATTTTTAACGAATCTGTAGATAAGCATGCATTTACATCTGGATATAGAATATCAATTAATTCTAAATCTACATAAGTGGCATTATCAATAACAAACTCATCGGCTCCTCTACAAGGTAATGCCGTATCTCTAGGCTCTAAATCTATATCTATAAGAACATCATCCAATGGTATACCATTGCCATAAAACGCTATGGAATTTGAAATGTGCAAATTCGTATCGCTCTCATAGATAATGGTAGCAAACAGACTATTACTGTCTTGTAGATATGTACTTTGCCACCCATTTAGCGTATAATCTCCTGTTCCTTCCCAATTAAAAGATTGGTTTTCATCGGTGTAAAACACATTATAATCTGACACAATTGCATTTGGATTGGCAAACTGACTAAAATAGTAGAAATGATGTCCACCAGCAACTTTCATAACATTGTTTAATATACTTATGTTAGATAAGCTACTCCCAAAGAAGATAACTCTATCATCGACACCTTCTAGTATATTAAAATTATTGTGTAGAATCCTTATATGCGAGGATGATGCCAAACTGATTCCAGAATCATACCCTCCATTAGTACGCATTATAAAATTATTTCTAATTAAGATCGGGTTTATAGATGTTCCTTGTACATGGTTAATTGCTAAAAATGCATGGTTCCCATAACTTTTAGAAAATGATTCATTACGATCTATATGTATTATACCTGAACAGTAGCTTAGGTTAATATTATCTCCTAAGCGAATGCCTTCAAATACATTGTTTATTATTGTGGGATTTATTTGTCCTGTTAAATCTATACTTTTATTACAAGGTCCAACAAATATATTCCCATAGATTTCATTATTCTCAGAATTGGTAGTGGTATTGAATTGCTGTGGTCCTTTAAACCAAATTTGTACACCACCTTCGATAAATCTATTATTAGCAATTCGATTGTTGTTAATTTTGTTTTGATTATTGGCAATAAATTCCATTAAATTTCCAGAATTACCAGAAATTATGTTTTGTTCAAACACATTGTTACCAGCAAAACCTTTAGCAATTACTACTTTACCTTGAGAGGTTGTAGATTTAATTGTTAAATGCTTAAAGTGTATGTAATTCGTTCCATCTAATAAAACAACATAATTGGTCCAACTATTAAGATGTGCATAATTTAATTCTACTAATGTACTATCTAAACCAGCAGACTGAAAAGTGATTGTATTATTTATAGATGCGCCTATGATTTCTGGAATAATCAATTGTTCATTATAAATTCCAGAATCTATATTAAAAATGGTTGGTCCACATACTCCTCTATCTATTAAACGTTCTATGGCTTCTGTAAACGAACTAAAATCTTTTAACGAATCTCCAATCGTATATTGACCAGACATGGCTGACTGAGTATTAATCTGTAAGACGTTATTAAACGAAAGAATATCTGATTGACCATTTGGGTTTGCTACCCTAATAAAAAATGAGCTATCTAAACTTTCCTCATAAACAAAAAAGCCACAGAATATACTATCAGCAATTTCAAATTGAGCTAAACTACCACTCCAAACTACGGTATCCGTTGCGTCTAAAATAATTTGAGTTGATGTTAATACTGAATCTCCATAATTTTTAATAGATACATATATAGGTACAGAATCGTTTGCACATCCATTATTTGTGTTTAAGGTAGATGATTCAATACCGACATCTACATGTGGAAAATCACCTTCGTAAATTCCAATATTCGTTGAATCAACAGGTCTAATATTTTCAAAATAATCATCTAGAACGTCAATAATTGGTCTACCAGAATCATATAATTGATTATTTAATGGAATTAAAATGGAATCAGATAAAAATAATGGATCTACATTATATGATAAAGAATCAATTCCAATGTCCATTAAGTCATCAACCGAAAAATAATTAGATCCATCTAAATTAGCGAGTACATAACCTGTATAATGATAATTATTGTTATTCGAAATTAAAGTTCCATTGGTATTTACACTACGTACACAAACTCCACCTCCAAGATTGGATAATATATTATTGTATAATACGATTGAATCTCCACCAACAATTGATAAACAAGCTGATCCCAAATAATTTGATGAAACCTGGATAGAATTATATGCAAAAAGTAAAGCATCATTTTGTAAACTGATGATTCCTTTAACATCTGGATTATTTGGATTCTCAGTATCGTAAATCATATTATTTACTACACCTTGAAAGTAATTGGGATCAGATGGAATACCAAATATTGAAATTCCTTTCTCTCCAGATCCTAAAACAATTTTATTATTCTTAACAACTAAACCTTTTTCACAATTACCAACTTGAATTCCAATAGATCTAACTGAATTAAATATATTACCCGAAATAAATACATGTTCAGTACGATCAATCTCTAATCCCTTCATTTTTTGACTAATGAATTGATTATCGTTTACTTGAATATCTTGATTAAAAATAGCCTGACTATTCCCTCCCTCTTGATGAAGTCCAACATACCCTCCTTCAACAAGATTTGCTTCAAAATGAAGACTATCATTATCTTCATCAGAAATATAAATACAATCGTTAAGTCCAAAAAGAGATGATAACGAAATGCTATACCATGATTTAAAGTGATTTCCCAGAAAAGTTAAGTGATCAGAGTTTTGATTAATAAATAAAACTCTACTAAATAACTGCGTATTATTCGTTGTGGACGGTGTGGCTTGAAAGGTGATTCCATTAAACGTTAAATGGTCAGCTCCATCAATAAATAAGGTATAGTTTTCATCTTCTAATGCCGAAGTATGGGTATGTTTTACAATAACATCCGAATAATTTCCTGATTCAGATTGAAAAACAACATTAAATTGGGGACTTCCACTATATGTATTAATCCGTATTTGCTCATTATAAACTCCAGATCGAATATTAAAGATCACATTGCCATCTATTCCATTCGTTTCCACACTTTCAACAGCATCATTAATCGTGGTATAATCCGGAGTAGTTCCTCCTATGGTATATATTCCATTTAATGCCTGTCCATAACTTTCGTATTTCTGAAAAACACAAAAGATTATAAAAAAGATAAATATTGATTTTTTCATAATAAAGAATCCTATTAATGGCACAAATATATAATGATTGTAATGATTGATCTGCAATTTAAGATAAAAATAACACTAACGCATTCAGATTCTTATATCCCATTAATATTCGCATATACCACAACCTATTAATACAATAAGCAATTAGATATAAATAACAGGAATTTGTATTCCTGCTATTCTTTATAGATGATACGTTGCACTTAATACCATGTATCGAGGTTGCACATAAAACCAAGTGGTAGACGTGTTCCAAGCATTAGAGTTATTAGAATTAATGGATGTATTGTTTAAGATATTAGAAACCTGAAATTTATATTCTAGTTTAGCATCTTTTTTCTGATAACTTAAATTTGCATTTAAAAAACCATATCGATTCAAAACGGTATGTTCATCCGTATACGTATAATGGGTATAATCTATATGTAATAGAAACGATTTTAAGAATTTGGCTTTTAGCTTTACATAGGGTTGGTGATTATAAAACTTAGATACTCTACCAACTTGATGATAGTGATCTATATTCACTTGATACCCAATTTCCAAATTTGGTCGTTTTCTAAAATTTGTTTTCAGACTTATTGTATAATTCTGATTTAAGGATTCATTCACTTCTCGTTCATCGTTTAAGAATTGATTGAATTTAGAATAAGAAAATCGACCTTCTAAACGACCTTTAATTTTACGTATTGTTTTTTCTATATTGATATCTGCATTTAAACTTTCGTTTGCAAAATTAGAATTTAGCGGACCTCCTATCTGATCTAGCCCTGCCTGCTCTGCATTCCCTAAAAACATTGTATTAATAGAAATTGGATCTTCGGTTTTGGTATAATTTACGTTGGCAAATATATTGGTGAAACTAAATTGATTAAAATTAAAGTACCCAATTGAATAAACATGATTTAATGAACTTTCTAATAATTTATTCCCTTGGTATAAACTATTGTATCTGTTTAAGATTATACCTTCGGCAAGGGTATTTATATCTGTAAATTGATTTTGTGCAGAATACCTTAATGTCATATGTTCAGATTTTTTAAACTGCAATCTAAGGTTCATGCTTGGAAGGATACGATTAAATGTTTGAGCCGTTTCAATGTTATTTTGGTTGTTTTCAACTTGATAGTGATGTACATTAACACCAGGATGTAAGGTGAATATTCCAGCTTTTAAACGGTATTGCGCCCCAAAATACACATCGTTAATCGTATACTCTACCGCGTTTACACTCTTAACACCTTCTGAGCCTAAGGGTTTTACGCTTAAATCATCTAAGGTTTGGTATAGGCGGGTATTAAAATTCTGAGTACTTCTTGAGAATCCTGCATTTGTACTAATATTACTTTTTTTGTTTAATATGTACCAATATTTTGATTTAACATCTATTTTATTGGTTTTCACAAATTTATCCTGATTTAATCTATAGGCATTCTGATTAGTATCTATAGGTAATACATTTACAAATTGAGAAAGACCTGATTGTTGTTGTATGGCATTGTAAAATGGATCTTCGTCTTTATAGGTATGTTGTAATTCAAAGGACAAAATATCTTTGGTCGAAAAGGATTTATATAACCCGATGTTTTGTTTAAGGCTTTTCGGATTTAAGCGTTGCGTTTCTTCTATTCGGTTGTATACCGAAGATACAAATAGATTGTCCTGTTTTTGCTCAGAATGTTTTCCAAAGGCTTCGTATGTCATATATAAACTTGAATTGGGCTCGTATTTTAACGATAGTTTTAAAAGGCCCAATGTGTTATTTTGCAAGACATCACTATTGGTTGTTTCATCTGGCAATGATGACGAAAAATATGTTCTCTGACTCTCTTCCTTTAAGGTTGTTTTAGAGTCAGATAAAATTAAAAACCCATTTAAATCTAGATCTTTACGTAGTGTATAATTTAAGTTAAGCGCGCCAAATTTTGTATCTACGGACTTAGCTCGGTTATTCTGCGCCATTAAAAACTGCAAGGCCGGATCGTTAAAATTTAATGACGTTCCAGAATTTAAGGCACTAAATCCGCCCGAAAATTTAAAATAATCGTTTATCGTAAATGGAATTTCTCCAATATTATTAATATCCGTAATAAGATTCACACTGTATTTTGGGCTATAGTAAAACAATTTGGGTGTATTAAATGTCTATTATCCGGTCCTACCCCTGCTGTAATTTCACCAAACCAAAATTCTTTTTACCCTCTTTTAACTTTACATTAATAGCTACATTATCTTCATTTCCCCCAAGGTTTTTCATCATACCCACCTCAGTAAAATTCTTTAACACCTCAACCTTTTCTAAAGCGTCTGCAGGAATGTTTTTTGTTGCCAGTTTAGTATCTCCATCAAAAAAGGTTTTTCCTTCAACCATTATTTTGTTAACGGTTTTTCCTTCAACTTTAATCTCACCGTCTTCGGTAACCTCAACCCCTGGTAACTTATCCAATACTTCCTCTAATTTTTTTTCGGTACCATTTGTAAACGCATCCGTTTTATAGGTTAATGTATCTCCATTGATGGTAATTGGCATTTCATAAACAAGTTCAAGCTCTTTTAGTCTAGAGTCCTCTTTTAAAACAACGGTATGCTCTATGGATTCTGTATTTGTTTTAATTGGCTCTTGTAGTTCTTTCATACCTACATAGCTTATTTTAAGCATGTAATTGGCATTGGTGTGGAGTTCTAAAATAAACTTCCCTTCCGAATTAGATACCCCAAATGCATCAATTTCATCGGTATCTTCATTTATGGCCATAATATTGGCTAATTCCAAAGGATTGTTCAAGCTATCTGTCACAAGTCCGGATAACCGAACTTGTGCAAACAACTGTAATGGTAGTATAAAAAAAAGAAGTAAGGCTTTCATATAGATAATATTAATCGTGTTATTAATGGATATTACTGACCTATTCTAATTTCTATAGACTCTCCGTCTCCATCACCAAACTCAGGTCTATTTTCTTGAATTTGTTTCAATTTTTTCTCCATAACTACTCTATATTTTTCTTGAGTTATAACCTTTCCTTTAACAGGTTCTTTTATTTCAACTTTCGATTTTGGATTTAAAACCAGCTTACTACATATCATCGTTTTATCATCGCTGGTCACCTGTAAGATAAGACCAGGTAAACCATAGAATAAATCTGGACCTGTGTTCACAGGTATTTGAGGTGTATACCAGGCAACAATCTCCATTTTCTTAAGCTCTGTTTTAGGTTCGTTGTTTTCATCTTCTGATGGATTTACCAGTAATTGATCTTCCATAACCATTACCTCACGTTTTAAAACAGCTTTATAACACGTGTATTCTCCAATCGTTTTTGTTTCGTTCAACAACTTCCAATCTAAATCTTCAAGCTTATCTTTTATAAGAAACATCTTACCAAAATTCTCACTCTGATTAACATATCGCTTTTCTTTGGTATTTTTGTATATATGATCTGCACCACCTGTTTCTTCTATCGTTAGAACCAAACCTTCGGGTTGAGGAGCTTCCAGTTCTTTATCTTCCGTATATAGAGACTCATATTGGTTAAATTTTAAAACAAACTCTTTTTCAAATTGCTTTCTCAACATATCCATGATTTGACTCCCCATACCTTGCATCTGTGCAGTATCAATTTCCATTTCAAAATTCTGCTTAGACTTATAGGTGGCTATTCCATTAAAATCTTGTGCAACGCTTAAGGTTGAAATTCCAATACAAATACATACCCATGTTTTCTTTAAATGTGTCATCTTAACGTTCTTTTATAATTCTACATTACAAAGGTTGAGATTTGGCCTTCATAATATAGTTATCCAGTGTTAACGAGTGTTATCCGCTTGTTTATTGGTTTCTTAAGTTTTATTTTTGAGTAATGAAACAAGAAAATTATAAATGGATCTTATATAGTATTACCTTAGTTGTTATTGCAACTGTAGGTATACAGGTGTATTGGAACTATAAAAATTATGTCTCTAATAAACAGGAGTATATTCAAGATATTCAACATGTACTTGATGAATCTATAGAAGAATATTATGCGAATATTGCTAAGGAAAAATCGACATTTAAAGCGACGTATAACGATACTAGTGCTGTGAATTCCTTGGGGTTTATTAATAACACCCTAGACAGTATGGCCGTGCATATTTTTAAACCCAATGCCTCTAACCAAACATTACCTCAACAACTTCTTCATAGTACTATAGATAGTTTAAAGCGTAAACTAAAACTACCCGATATTACTTTACCAAAAGATTCTCAACGAATTATGGTTATTAAAGAAGAGTTTTCAAATGACACACTACCCGATTCTTTGGAGCACTATTTTAAGAATTTAACAGGAGAGCATGGGTATATTGATATTGCTATTGAAGAAAGTTTTCAGCAATTAACATCACAAATTGTAATTTCATTAACCAGTGATACATTGGATGTTGTTAAGATAAATGAAATATTATTAGATAAATTGCAAAAGAACGACATGGCGTTCGATTTTGAATTGAATTATAAAAATTCTATCGATGAGATTCTATTAAAAAACAATCCCAATTCTAACCATTTCCCATTACATGTGAATTCCGAGTCGGTGTATTTACCTCAAGATGCCCAAATTAAACTTTCATTTTCGGATATTAAACTTCCTATACTAAAACGAATTTATGTTGGTCTATTAATATCTGCCATTCTAATTTTAGCCATTATTTCTTGTTTGTTTTATTTATTAAAGGTTATACAGAAACAAAAGCAAATTGGTGAAATAAAAAATGATTTCATTAGCAATATTACACATGAATTTAAAACACCTATTGCCACTATTTCTGTAGCCTTAGAAAGCATTAGAAATTTTAATGCATCTAAACACCCAGAACGTTCCGAAACCTATTTAGATATGTCTAAAGAGCAATTAGACAAACTGAACACCATGGTAGAAAAACTATTGGAGACAGCAACTTTAGATTCTAACAATATTGAATTATTTAAGGAAGAAGTCAATATTATTGAGTTGGTTGAAACCGTACAGGCTAAATTTAAAATTCAACACCCAAATAAAAACATTACGTTTAGTAGCAACTGTGAAAATCTTATCTCAAAGGTCGATGTATTTCATTTTGAAAATGTCATTAACAACCTTATCGATAATGCTTTAAAATACGGTGGAGATGATATCAATATTGATGTTCGTAGACTTGGTGGACTTTTAGAGATTTCGATTAAAGATTCTGGACAATCTTTATCGAAAACGGATACCCAATATTTATTCGAAAAATTTTACAGGCAACCTTCAGGAAATACACACAATATAAAAGGATTTGGAATAGGTTTATATTATTCTAAAAAAATAATAGATAAACATCATGGACAATTGACTTTAAGCTTCAAGTCTAAGTATACAATTTTTAAAATTACGATGCCTTATGCGTAAACCTATAACCATATTACTGGCTGAAGATGAACCTTCACTCGGACAGATTATTAAAGAGAGTCTTGAAACGAGAGATTTTATTGTTCATTTAGTTAAAAATGGAGAAGAAGCATATGAGGTATATAAATCTGAAGATATTGAATTGTTGGTTTTAGATATTATGATGCCAAAGAAAGATGGGTTTACCTTGGCCAAAGAAATACGTCAAGAAAATGACGACATTCCTATTATTTTCTTAACCTCTAAATCTCAAGCTAAAGACGTGGTAGAAGGCTTTACAATTGGTGGTAACGATTACCTTAAAAAGCCTTTTAGTATGGAGGAATTAATTGTTAGAATAAACAATTTACTAAACCGTATTAAAACCAAAAAAGACCAGGATGTTCTTACCTTAGGGTTATTTACATTTAATTTCCCTAAACAATCTCTTCATTATGAAAATGAAGAACCCGTTTTACTAACTCATCGAGAATCTCAACTTTTATTTCATCTCATAAAAAACAAAAACCAAGTCTTGGATCGTTCTGTCATTCTTAAAAAACTTTGGGATAATGATGATTTCTTTTCGGCAAGAAGTATGGATGTTTTTATTACTAAATTAAGAAAAAAGCTATCTAAAGACCCGACCATTAAAATTGTAAATGCCAGAGGTGTTGGTTATAAATTAATGGATTAAGATGTTTTCTTTACTGGTTTCATTACAACCCAAGCATTAAATTTAAAGTCTTTAATCGTTAAATCATCTCCGATTGCTTTACCATTTTGAAGAGTCATTAATCCAGCAATGGGATATTTATCTGATTTACCGGAAATAAATTTTTCTCCAGATTCTTTTGGAAATAAAACAAGCGTTTGATCTTTGTTTTCGGAGTCGTTTCTTTCAATTTCATAAAAAGGTTTATCATTCACCGTAAAGTACTTATCTTTCACATAAGCGGATAAAACCAAATTCTTACGTTTCCCAATAAACTTAAGTAAACAATCGGTTTGATAATATGCATTTATATACATTTCATTGTAAGAATTCCCTTTTACATCGATGCTATATCTTGTATATCCTAATTCATCTTCTGATGCTTCTATCGAAAAAGGCAACTCAAATACCAATGGATTCCATCGATCTTTTATAAGTTTAAATCGGCTTAGTCTTAAAATTGTAATTCCTAAAATAATTCCAGATTTAAAAATCATGAAAGGTATCATTATTCCACCTGCCAAAACGCTACCTTTAATAATAGAGACGGCCACTACTTCTAAACCAAATAAAATACCATAATACAACAATAGTCGTTTAGCAACAAGATCTGAATTAATAACATGTTTATACGAAAAATAAGATGAATTATTCAGCGCATTATTCAAAATGGATGCAAAAAACGATATGGTGAATAAAAAATAGGAAACAATTATGATATAGGATTCAAACGATGTAAAATAGAACTTAATAAAATCAAATACTCCATGGGATAGAATGGCAAATAATATATACTTTACAAGTACTGAATTTGATACTTTAGAAGGTGAAAATTTAAATTGTATAATTCCATAAGCCACTAATGAGGCATTAAATAAATGACTAATTGTAGATAATATAGCTTGTTCATTAATTATATAAAGATTTCCACTCATAAAATGGAAGACATTTTCAATAGCAGCGAACCCTAATGCCGTGGTACATATGTAAACTAAATAATCTACGGGTTCATTAAATTCTTTTTTAAACAGCTTATAAACAATATAAAATGGAATAATTTTAACAACCTCTACCACTAGGCCTACATGGAGTATACTGTATATTAAATCATTAAAAAACGTCCCGTTATAGTCTAAAGTAGAATACACCAAAATGTATTCATCAATACCATATACAATAGAAATAGAGACTGCTCCTATTAAGAAAGCGGGTATAATTTTTTTTATATTCTCTTTTTCAAAAACATCTATTAATCTAAAATAGTCAATCCAAATCCAAGAGATTAGTAGCGACAAAATGCAATAAAATATTATCATTATATAAATTATTTAAAGTCTTGCAATTTAAAATTAAAATAGGGATAAAAGCCTTTTATTCGAGAGAATATACAAAGCAATATATTTTATCCTTTTATGAATTATATATTATTAAATTAACATAAGCTTAGCCAAACTTTATTTAAATACTATGGCAAACAAATCCACATCCATCTTTTATGGTAAAGTTCCTTTTGTTCTATAAAAAAAGCGTCCATTCTTTCTTTGTTTATACTCTTTAACCCAAACTCCATAATATTGATTGGATATTGTTTTCTGATGCTTCTACGGTTATTGGAATTTAGATCTTCATAGAATTTGCTAAAATGTTGCATAGCATACTCATTCCTCAATTCATGGTATGCCTTATATATTTGACTTTTCGTATTTATATATTCACCAAGTGTTATATTCTCATCTACAAAATAAAATGTAATAGTACTCGCCTCATCTTGCTTAAATGCTTCACTTAATTTATTGGTCATGGAAAGAACTGAAAATTTCTCATGCTGATTTATATAAGATTTTTCTTGAGATACGTATACATCAACACCATTATTTGGAATATAATAATTTGAAATAATTGTATGTAAAGGAGGAGTAGATAATGAGTATTTTGTCTTTTTTACATCTAAGCTATCTAATTTCCCATTCAAATAATCATAAAATATTGCTTCTGATAGTTTAAATGAAAATACTGGATCAGCCATAAAAGGCTCATCGAATATATTTACATAAAATAAAATGCGTTTTTGTCCACTAATGTATAACCGTTCAAGAATAGGTAATATATCTTTTACTTTTAAATGTTTATCTGCCCGTAAACCTATTGTTGTAAATTTTAATTCTTCCATTCTAAAAGAATTCCTAACGCTAAACAACACAGAATCCAAACTATTTAAAGGCACTAAATTATTCTCATAAAACACCTCTACTTCTTGAGTTTTAGGATTCTTCCCAATCACAAGATCAATAACCAAGGATTTTCGTTTAATCTTCCTTCCCCATTCTGCTTCTGGATATTGAATATCATGTGTATGTACCACATTATTGTTCAATGCCATTTCATCTATAGTTTGGCGATCTATAAAAGAAATATGTGCAATTAAAAAAGACAAGGACGAATAGAAAAGAAAACCAACCATTAATACCATTATGCGTGTACCTAATATATACCGTCTTATTCCATTCCAAGAATAAATAAACATAACACCTAATATGGTTAACATGATACAAACTATCAGGGGTACCATTGCCGTTAATGAATCGCTCATAAAAATCATTCTATAGCTTACCAATATGGCTATACCCTTTATCACTAACAGCAAAACCGACCATATGACCCATTGATTATCATTTAGTATTTGGGTCTTAAAATAAGACGGTAAGGGTAGCCTGGGAAGTAAATAGTATAATGCAAACGATTGACCAATTAAGAGCCCTAAACCAGCGTAAAACAGATTAAAATACAATCTATATTCTCCTGAAAATATTAATTCCTTATCATAAGGATCTAAGGTGACATACCGAATGGCATCGGTTAGTAAAGTAAAAAAACCAAAGACAAAAACAGCCGTTAAGATTAATAATACAAAGGCAATCGATAGATCTAAAATAGAAATTTCATGTTTTCCAATTTTCATTATTAAATAAATTAAAAGTTATATTTGAATGGTATTCTAATTTACATAATAAATTCTGAGAACATATGGATAAACGACAAAATAAATAAGCTATCCTATTTTTACTTTTGGTGTCAAAATACACTTTGTATCCTTAAACCTAATGGAAGACACAACGTTTCAAAATTCAATTTCAGCAACTCCACAACTAAAAAATTCATAATCGTAATCTAATTGATCAAAACCTTTATTAACCACCCACTGATCTACTTGATAAATAAAAGCAATTCCAATTCCCCTATATATAGGAAATGGACTATTAGCTGGTAATGCATTCTGGTTTTTATAGACTGGATTAATAACAAGCATATCATGTTCTTGAGGTCTATAGTCAAAATCTATTTCTACTTTAGAGTTTAACATTTCAACGACATTTTCATTGGTCACAAATGCATTAATCTGACGACAATATCCTAATGGCGTATAACTTGCTTCACCAAGATATTCCTCACGAGTTACCTTTGTTCCTCTTTTTAATTCCCAATGAAACCATAACTCTTGATATACTTCTTTGGTTTCTTTTTTAGATTTACGCTTAAATTTATTTATAGGATTCTTTGTATAAAATTTACCATGATAAAAATATATTTTAGATGTTTTCTCTGGCTTAAATTTGAATAACTCTTCTTTATTGAGTTGTAAAAGTTTCATTTTAATAATCTCCATTCTAATAACCTTTGTGTTAACCTATTCTATTCCTTCTTAATGTTGTATTTATTTCGAAGAATACCCCAACAACCTTAAAGCATTAAGAACTACAATCAGTGTAGACCCTTCATGAAATAGAACAGCCCAACCTATGTTGGTTAACCCTAATATGGTGATGGGAATAAGAATAGCCACAACGCTTAAGCTAATCCACAAATTTTGTTTAATTATTCGTTTAGACGCTCTACTTAATCCTATAACAAAAGGTAACGTTTCTATTTTATCTGACATCAAGGCAACATCTGCAGCTTCTAACGCCACTTCGCTTCCTGCTGCTCCCATGGCTATACCTACATTACTTGAGGCTAAGGCCGGTGCATCATTTACTCCATCGCCAACCATGGCTATTTTACCAAATTCATTTTGCAAAGCCTTAATGGCCGTTACTTTATCTTCTGGTAACAAGCCACCTTTAACCGCTGTTAATCCAATAGAATGCGCAATAGACTCACCAACATTTTGATGATCTCCGGTTAGCATAATCATTTGATTTATTCCAATATTTTTTAATTGTTTTAGAGTTGATGACGCGTTGACTCTAGGCGTATCCATAATACAAATTACACCAGTAATGGCCGCATTATAGGCAACAATTACTAAGGTTTTCCCTTCTTCTAAAAACGCATCTATTCTGTCCTTTATTTCATTAACAACCTCTATATTATACTTGTCCATTAGTTTTACATTTCCGATATACAACTTATGGTTGTTGTATTCTGCTTGTATACCCATTCCTTGAATAACGGTAATGTTTTCGGCCTCTCTAAGACTTTCCGCTTTTAATTCGGGTTTACAATATTTCGCTATAGATTTTGCTAATGGGTGATTACTCAAACGCTCAACGGCATAAACCATATGGTAAAAGGATTGAGGTTCTGTTCCCTCTACAATAACAACATCTGTAACTTTAGGTTTTCCTTCTGTTAACGTTCCGGTTTTATCAAAGGCAATCGCTTTAACATGACCTAACTCTTCAAGGGCTTTACCCCCTTTTATCAATACACCACCTTTTGCCGCACGAGCAACGGCACTTAATACGGCACTCGGTGTAGAAATAGCTAATGCACAAGGACTTGAAGCGACTAATACACAAATGGCTCTATATAAACTTTCATTAAAAGACTCATTTACAATGAGGTAGGCAAAACACAAAAGAAAAACCAATACGATAACGAAAGGGACAAACCATTTCTCAAATTTTTTAGTTAACCGTTGTGTTGGTGATTTCTTGGTTTCGACTTCACTTACCATTTTCACCAAACGGGCAATGGTTGAATCTTCACTTAATCTTAAAACTTGTACTTCAAGTGTATGATCGCCATTAATAGAACCTGTAAACACAACATGTTCTCGGTCTATATGTTCAAATTCTCTGTATATTTCAGATTCATCGTGTACCGTAATTTTTTCTACAGGCATACTTTCTCCTGTAATAGACGACTCATTTACAGAGGATGCTCCTGCGATTACAACCCCATCGGCAGCAACCTTTGTGTTTGGACGAACAATAATAATATCATTTATTTTTAAGGCACTAACATGAACCTCTTTAAGATCTCCATTCTGTTTTAATATGGCTGTTTTTGGCGTTAAATCGCCTAAAGATTCTATGGTTCTTTGAGCTTTGTTCATGGCATAATGCTCTAAAGCATGACCAATACTAAACAAAAACAAGAGTAAGGCTCCTTCTTCCCAACTCCCTATATAAGCCGCTCCAACCGCTGCTATTATCATTAAGAAGTCAATTTCAAATTCACCTTTAAGAATCTTCTCTTTGGCTTCTAACAAAGCAAAATACCCTCCAAAATAATAGGACACCACATAAAAGGCTATACCTATGGTATAACTCACCACGTTAAATTGTACCAATACAAATCCAATTATTAAAAATAGTCCGGACAATCCAGCATAGTATAATTCGGTATTTTTACCAAAAATACCATGACCATGTTGATGATTACAGGAATGGTTATGTTCTGTATTTTCTTTATGCATTCTTATTTAATATTTAAGCCTCTATTTAAAATACACGATATACAATTTGTGCTTCTTTAAAGATAGCATTTATCTTAGGTTTATGCCTTTCTTATAGAAACTTTTAACCATAAAAAAAGCGTTATTAAAACCTTGGTTTTAATAACGCTCAAAAAAAACAACTTATCCCGTTTATTTTTTCTTAATGCAATACATGGTTTCAGAAATTGTAAACCATATGAAATAGAATATTCCTACCGAGAAAATAATATCTCCTATCATTCTTAACCATTTTAGGGTCTGAACGGTTGGAGAGTAAAGCAGTTCGGCATCACGAGCATACGAATACCCTTCTGTTATAGACGTATACGCTTGAATAATACCAATTGGTAAAAGACTTAAAACAACCATGGCTATTAATCCTATATTTAAAAACCAAAAGGCACGTTTTAATTTTACATTCTTCCAAATACGATCTGAGTAAAAACGCAAGCATATTAAGATGAATCCCATTCCTAGCATACCATATACTCCAAACAATGCGGTGTGGGCATGTACTGCTGTTGTATTTAAACCTTGAATATAATACAGTGCAATTGGTGGATTAATTAAGAAACCAAATACTCCAGCTCCTATCAGATTCCAAAATGCCACAGCGATAAAAAACATAATGGGCCATTTGTATTTCTGAATCCATTCTCTACTTTTTAGAATATTCCAGTTTTCTCTTATTTCAAATCCCATTAAAGTTAAGGGCACCACTTCTAATGCACTAAATGTTGCGCCTAACGCAATGGCTTGTACTGGTGTTCCAGAAAAATAAAGATGGTGTAATGTTCCTATGATACCTCCTGCTAAAAATATGGTTGCCGATGCAATAGATACTTTTCCGGCTGTACTTGGAGATACAATTTTCATTTTAGAAAATATAAAGGCAATAATTACAGTAGCGAATACCTCAAAGAATCCTTCTACCCAAAGGTGTACCAGCCACCAACGCCAATAATTAATTACGGGAAGACTTGAATTTTCACCATACATTAATCCCGAAAAGAAAAACATTCCTATGGCCACTACAGATACTAACAGAATGATTAATAAATGCTTTGAATCGTCTTTTTTACGAATGGCAAACATGACATGTCTACCCACCATAATCATCCATAATATTAACCCAATTCCTAAGAATATTTGCCAAAATCGACCTAAGTCCATGTATTCATATCCTTGGTGTCCGAAGAAAAAGTTCGTGGTTAAATCTAAAAATTGATGTACACCTAACCACTCTCCAAACATAGATCCTAAAACAATAACTAAAAGGGCTCCAAATAAGAAGTTAATACCAAATACTTGATATTTCATTTGTTTACCACTAATAATTGGGGCTAAAAATAACCCTGTTGCTAACCATGTGGCTGCAATCCAAAACACGGCCAATTGGGTATGCCAGGTTCTCGAAATTGAATACGGAAGAAAGCTTGCTAAATTAAATCCAAAAAAGGCTTGCCCTTCTACGGTATAGTGTACCGTTACAATTCCTAAAACAATTTGTAATCCGATTAACAATGAGATGACTACAAAGTATTTTAATATGGCCTTTTGAGATCTGGTCATAACCATCCCTAACAACGGATCGCTAATGGGTTTATTAACCAATTCACCTTTTTCGTGATTTCTAATGTAGTAATAGGCTAAAATTCCGATAAACAACAGAAGTAAAATGATTGAAAACCCAGACCAAATCTGAGAATCTACCGTTATGGTATTGTTTATTAAAGGCTCATGTGGCCAGTTTGATGTGTAGGTATATTCTTCGTTCGGACGGTTGGTACTTGCGGCCCAAGAGGTCCAAAAGAAAAAAGCGTTTAGCTGAGCTAATTTTTCGGAATTGGTTAAAGCCCCTTCTGGAATGGCGTATTTTTCATGACCATCTTTAAAAATCCTAGAATAATGCCTTACGTTGCTTTTAATGGCTTCATAACGTACTTTAGAAATGGTTATGATTTTTGTGTCTGGATTAAAAGAATTGGTCTTTATATCTTTAACCAATCTGGCTTTTAAGGCCCCTTGTTGCTCAACATTTAATTGGTCAAACGATTTGTTAAAATCTTGTTTTGCCCAATAATCTAACATAAACAAGGCTTCCTTATGTATCCAATCAGCAGACCAGTCTGGAGCTACATAACTTCCGTGTCCCCAAATAGAACCCACTTCCATTCCTCCAACAGATTCCCAAACGTTCTGTCCAGTTTGTATGTCTTGCTTTGTATATACTACCGTATTGGTTTCAGCCAAAACGACTTGCTCTGGCATTGGTGGTTGGGTTTGGTATATATCTGTACCAACCCATATTAGTGCTAAAAAGGATAGTAGAACTACACTAATAAATCCGATCCATACTTTTCTCATGTGTAAGGTTTAGTTTTAATTTTGATACGGATGGTGGTGTACGGTTTACACGACCATGGTGTTACCTATAAACTCTGCTCTAATTTAATGGCACGTTTAAATAAAATGTTATTCTCTAAATGGATGTGTTTATGTAAATCTGCTTCAAACTCCTGTAACATTAAAAACGCTACTCGATAGGTTGTACACGCATCTCCAGGTGGTGTATAGTCATTGGTTAATTCAGCTATTTTTCTAAAACGATCGCCTTCATTATCATGTTCTTGGTGCATCATAGAAATTGGACTTTGAACCGTTTGAAATTGAGATGCTGACACTTTACCTCCCTCCTTTTGTGCTTGTGCCAATTGCTTAAAATATGGAAAGAGAATGAGTTCTTCTTTTTTCATATGTAAGGTTAAGTCGTCGGCACTTTCAGAAAATAAACGATATACTTCTATTAATTCAGGATGGTTTTCGCCATGTACACGGCTTATTTTATGTAGGAATTGCATAAGTTCTGGAATGCGCTTCTCTACATAGGTATGGTGGTTATGATAAATATAATCCGATAAAAATCCGATATCCCAAGATTGATAATCAGGCAACTCACTTTTTTGAGCTTGAGTTTCTAAAATTTCATCGATCAATACATCGACCGTTAAGTCCCCTTTACAAACGGTTTCTAAAGGACGGTTTCCGTTACAACAAAAATCAATTTTATGACTTTTAAATACACTTGCTGCTTTGTAGTTATCGGCAACAATCTCGCTTACTAAGGTGTTTTTATCTATTGTCATGGTTCTGTGTTTAAAAAGTTATTCTTAAGCCCAAGGCCTATCTATGTTTTGTTTTTTTGGTTATTCTCTCTTTCTTTTAATCCTGATATCTCTCAAACAATATAAAAGGATCTTTTTATCCTTTATGGAATTTAGGCAAAAAAAAAGCTATCGTTTTAGCCAAACTAAATCGATATCTTTTAATACATCATTTAAACTGTTACTTTCAAGCATTTCGCGCAGTTTCTCTCTTATTTCAATAAACTTATGATGTAAAGGACAAGGTGAATTGGCATCGCATTGTTTTAAACCTAAACCACATCCCGTATATATTTTATCGCCATCTAATACGCCTACAACATCGCTTAGCTTAGTGGTATTCATATTTTCGGGTTCTATCATAAAGCCACCATAGGGTCCTTTTATCGATTTTACAATCTTGTTTCTTGTGAGTTGCTGTAATATTTTAGCCGTAAACGCCTGAGGCGAATCAATCTCTTCAGAAATTTTGGTTAAGCTTACCTTATTCCCTAAGTTAGATTGTTGGGCTATATATATTACGGCTCTTAAGCCATATTCACAAGATCTAGAAAACATAGTGTTTAAATTTGTTGACAAATATATAATCAATTTTAATAACGGACAAATATATCCTTTATGAATTTTTTAAATATATTCTACCGGGTGGATTAGTTGATAATAAATTGTATTGGCTTTCTATTCTGTTTACTCATAAATTCAATAAAATAAACCCCTGATTCTAAATAGGAAAGATCTTGTACTTCCTGTGAAGTATTTGAGTACAGTATCTGTTGTCCTAAATTATTAAAGATCATATAATCCATTTTACCCTCACTAAATCCTTTAAAATACAAAACATTATTCTTTACAAATACAAATGATTGCACCTGCTCTTCCACACTCAAATTATCGATAAATACACAGGCCGAAGTATCGGTACAAATTCCGTTAGAAACAACAACGGCATAGGTTCCCGCTATACTGGGTGTAAGGGTTTGGTTGGTTTCGCCAAACAATGGTAAATGGGTTAAACAATCCATCCATTGGTATGTTGCATCAGAAATATTAGCTTTTAATTCCCCTCCATCACTAATGGCTATAGCATCCATGTAATCTAAAGTTAAATCCAGAACAAAAACACTATCATATCCTCCTGTGGTAGATTCCTGAACATCAAAGTGTATATTAGATTCCGTAAGTGTTTCATTTCTCCAATCGTAGTCTTCTCCACAATACTCTACAGTGTCTATGGTAAGAGTAGCTTGTATTTCAGCAGCTCCAATATCTCTACGTTGAATAATAGCTCCATTTTGAGCAAAACTTGTATCGTTAGGATTACCTGAGTTAAAGGCTAATGATTGATAGTTTGGTAGATGGGTAGGAGTAAATCCTCCATTGTTTTGTAGTAATCCCAAATTAATATCAGAGATTAAAACACTGGCTTGGTCTGTAGAATCTAAACCTATATTTTGAGGAAAACTAAATAGATTATAGCCTCCCGATGAGTCTATAGGTAATTCATTAAATCCGTTAATATCATTAAATATGCAACTTGTTATACTTAATGAATCTATACTTTCTCCAAAATAATCCAAATAATTACTATCATAACCAGTTCCATAAATAACGTCTTCGTAAATCCCGCCATTAAACGTACAATTTGTTAAATTTAACTCAAGAACATCTAAAGGAACCGGTTCAATAGGTCCATAAGGTGTTCCTATACATAAAATTGTATTTTGGACTTGATTAGAATCTGTAATTGCAAAGGTTGAAGATTTTACAGTTAATGTAATATCTCTAATATATGCAAACCCCACATAAGGCTCTCCCGTTTTAATTAGTGAATTATTAAATGTTGAATATTGAATCTCCATGGTGTTATGACCATATATTAATGTTTCAAAATTTTCAAAATATGAATCTTGAATAATCACCTTATTATTCTCCTTATTTCCAGCTGTTCTAACTACTATACCAACTGTATTCTTTTCCTTTATTAAAAACTTTGACTTTATAATTTTTAGTTTTCTTAACGTATCACCTTGAGTTGAATAAACTAAAGGATAAAATGTATATAAAGTATCACTAGAAATTAAACTATTTATTATGTTTAAATTTGATTGCCAAGAATTTAAAACAGTTTTATTATATTCTTTAAAAAAAGAATTTGAAACAACTACATCTGAATAAACAAAACTTATTATAGTATTATTAAAACCATTCGTTGTATCTGCTAACAAACAAAGGCTATCAAGTAATATATAATCCACAGTATCAAAATGGAACATTCTTCTATTCTCTAAAGAGGACATAAACAAGGTATCCTCGCTATCATAAAGCCCATTTATCACTAAATCTTTATCAATATTAATCACTGTATCTAATACTAAAGTATCACTCCCTTGAGCAATTAACATGGGATTAAAACGGATGGTATCACCTGAATTGGCATTAGAAATAGCATCACGTAAAGAGCCAACCCCAGAATCGTCTAAATTCTGAACCGTGATGGTTTGGCTATTCCCATTCAAACTAATACATAAACAAAATAAATAACTTAATATGGTTAGTATTCTCATAACGCTCTAATTGTTAATTAATTTAATACAAATTTTATAGATCTAACCATAGTGGCATCTTTAAATTGAATGCTATACAGTCCACTTGGGAAGTTTGAAAGGTCTATTTCTCCGGATTTTACATTGCCGCTTAAAATATTCTGCCCAAGGCTATTATAGATGTTAAACTCTGCATTTTCTAACCCGTTAAAATACAAAACATGATTCTTTACAAATACAAAGGATTGCACCTGCTCTTCTACACTCAAATTATCGATAAATACACAGGCCGAAGTATCGGTACAAATTCCATTGGAAACAACAACCGCATAGGTTCCCGCTATACTGGGTGTAAGGGTTTGGTTAGTTTCACCAAACAATGGTAAATGGGTTGAACAATCCATCCATTGGTAGGTCGCATCAGAACTATTGGCTGTTAATTCGCCTCCATCGCTAATGGCTAGGGCATCTAAATACTCTAAGGTTAAATCTATGGCAAAAACACTATCTAATCCTGTTGTAGATTCTTCTATATCTGAATAGATAGCTGATTCGGTTAACATTTGCCCTCTCCAATCATAAAATTCGCCACAATATTCAGTAGTATCTACAGTAAGTATAGCTTGTATTTCAGCTGATCCAATATCTCTTCGTTGTATAATCTCCCCATTTTGAGCCGAACTGGTATCGTTAGGGTTTCCTGCATTAAACGCTAAAGATTCGTAGCCTGGTAAGTGTGTTGGTGTAAATCCTCCGTTGTTTTGTAATTGTCCTAAATTAATATCTGAAACCAATACATTTGCTTGGTCTGTAGAATCTAAGCCTATACTTTGAGGAAAACTAAATAGATTATATCCTCCTGATGAATCTATAGGTAATTCATTAAAACCGTTGATGTCATTGAAAATACAACTCGTTATTTTTAACTCATCTAAATCTGGTCCGAAGTAGTCCAAATAATTACTATCGTAATTATTTCCATAAGCTGTATCTATATAAACCCCTCCATTAAAAGTACAATTATTAAACTGTAATTCAAAAAAATCTGAAGGAGGAGGGGCAAAAGGGCTCGTTGGTGTACCTATACAAGAGAAAGAGTTTTGCCTATAATCAATATTTGAAATAAAAAATGTTGAACCGAGACATAGTAATGTCATATCTCTTTCCAAGGTTCCTCCGCCAAATGATTCATGTCCAAAACTTAACGGAGAGTTTTCAAATGTACAGTATGTTATGTCAGTAGATAGATGACCAAAAAACCAACTTTTAGAATCTTTAAAATATGAATCTTCAAAAGTAATTTTATTATTATTTTTATTACCAGCTAATCTTATATCAAAATTATATCCTGTCTTATTGTTTTGCAAAAAGCTAGAAATAATACTCAAAGTTCTGAGTTCGTCTCCATTTGATAAAAAAACAATTGATGCATTTGTGTTTATATCGTTATAAAAACTACATCCATAAATATTCAAAGAAGATTGCCAAGCATATAATAAAGTTGTTTTATATCCTTTAAAAAAAGAATTTGAAACAACAACATCCGAATAAACAAAACTAATAGTATAGTTATTATTATAACTGATTGTATCAGCTACTAAACAAAGACTATCAAGTAATATATAATCTACAGTATCAATAGAAAACATACTTCTATTCTCCAAAGAAGACAAAAACAAAGTATCTTCCTCATCATAAAGTCCTTTTATTACCAAATCTTTATCAATATTTATTACTGTATCTAGTACCAAAGTATCACTCCCTTGAGCAATTAACATGGGATTAAAACGTATAGTATCGCCTGAATTGGCATTAGAAATAGCATTACGTAAAGAACCAGTTCCGGAATCATCTAAATTCTGAACGGTTATGGTTTGTCCTGTTAGTGTGAGCGTAAGAAACAAACAACATATAAAACTAATAGATTTAATAACCCTTGTCATACGGTTTAGGTTTATATAATTTAAAAATGAATAGTTGTTGTTAATCCAAAATAAATTTCACTGGTTGAATATTCTCATCTTTAAACTCAATAAAATACACACCTGAATTTAAATGAGTTATATCCTGTTGTTTTTTTACTGTATTGAATTTAAACACGATTTGCCCTAAGTTATTATAAACACTATATTCGGTATAGCTATTAACATTATTTAAATAGAGTATTTTATCTTTTACAAATACAAAGCGTTTCTCTTGCTCTTCTAACCCTATATTATTAATATACACACAACTTGATGTATCTGTACAAATAGAACTTGAAACAATAACAGCATAGGTTCCTTCTGTATTTGGCGTTAAAACCTGATTTGTTTCTCCAAACAAAGGTTGATTAGTAGAACAATCTATCCATTGATAGCTTGCATCAGAAATATTGGCTTTTAATTCCCCTCCATCACTAATGGCTATAGCATCAATGTAATCTAAAGTTAAATCCAGAACAAAAACACTATCATATCCTCCTGTGGTAGATTCCTGAACATCAAAGTGTATATTAGATTCCGTAAGTGTTTCATTTCTCCAATCGTAAAATTCCCCACAATATTCAGTCGTATCTACAGTAAGTACGGCTTGTATTTCAGCAGCTCCTATATCTCTACGTTGAATAATAGCTCCGTTTTGGGCAGAGCTTGTATCGTTTGGATTTCCTGAGTTAAAGGCTAATGATTCATAATTTGGTACATGAGTAGGCGTAAACCCTCCATTGTTTTGTAATGGTTCTAAATTAATATCTGAAACAGAAATATCAGCTTGGTCTGTAGAATCTAAACCTATACTTTGAGGAAAACTAAATAGATTATATCCTCCAGATGAGTCTATAGGTAATTCATTAAAGCCATTAATATCATTAAAAATACAACTTGTTATTTTTAGTTCATCTAAATCGGGACCGAAATAATCTTCATATGAACTACTATCATATGTAGCCCCATTAAATGTACAGTTATCAAACTGTAATTCAAATACATCTAAGGGAGGTGGGTCAAAGGGATTTGTTGGTGAACCGATACAAGAAATAGGGTTTTGTAAATCTTCAAAATCAGTTAAAGAAAAAGTCGAAGCATTAGCCGAAATAAAAGCATTTCTTTCTAAACTTCCTCCAGAAATATTAGGATGACCGATATTAATATATGAGTTTTCTAAGGTACTATTTAATATTTTTAAATTAAAATGACCAAACAACCAACTCCTAAAATTAGAAAGATAAGTATCTTTAATTAATACACTATTACTGTCTTGAACACCACCGAGAGTCATATATAAACCGTTTGAATTTCCAGCCTGAATTTCGCTAGAAACAATTTCAAAATTTCTTAAGATATTTCCATCCGTATAGCACCAAATATATTGAGGGGTTCCACCAGACATTGATAAATAATCATATGTGAAAATTTTAGAATTAATAAACCTAAGAGATGATTGATATAGTAACAATACATTTTTTTTAAAACCCAAAAAAGAAGAATTCTCAATGCATAAACCAGATTCAAATACCTTAAAACAATCAATATTTGCATTGAAAATTGAATCTGAAATAAAAGTTAGACTATCAAGTGTAAAACTTTCAACAGTATCAACAAGGAAGAATGACTGATTGTCTGACACAGACAAAAACAACGTATCCTCATCATCATAAAGCCCTTTTATCACTAAATCTTTATCAATATTAATCACTGTATCTAATACTAAAGTATCACTCCCTTGAGCAATTAACATGGGATTAAAACGGATGGTATCACCTGAATTGGCATTAGAAATAGCATCACGTAAAGAGCCAACCCCAGAATCGTCTAAATTCTGAACCGTGATGGTTTGGCTATTCCCATTCAAACTAATACATAAATAAAATAAATAACTTAATATGGTTAGTATTCTCATAACGCTCTAATTGTTAATTAATTTAATACAAATTTTATAGATCTAACCATAGTGGCATCTTTAAATTGAATGCTATACAGTCCACTTGGGAAGTTTGAAAGGTCTATTTCTCCGGATTTTACATTGCCGCTTAAAATATTCTGCCCAAGGCTATTATAGATGTTAAACTCTGCATTTTCTAACCCGTTAAAATACAAAACATGATTCTTTACAAATACAAAGGATTGCACCTGCTCTTCTACACTCAAATTATCGATAAATACACAGGCCGAAGTATCGGTACAAATTCCATTGGAAACAACAACCGCATAGGTTCCCGCTATACTGGGTGTAAAGGTTTGGTTGGTTTCGCCAAACAATGGTAAATGGGTTGAACAATCCATCCATTGGTATGTTGCATCAGAAATATTGGCTTGTAAGGCTCCACCATCGCTAATGGCTATAGCATCAATGTAATCTAAAGTTAAATCCAGAACAAAAACACTATCATATCCTCCTGTGGTAGATTCCTGAACATCAAAGTGTATATTAGATTCCGTAAGTGTTTCATTTCTCCAATCGTAGTCTTCTCCACAATACTCTACAGTGTCTATGGTAAGAGTAGCTTGTATTTCAGCAGCTCCAATATCTCTACGTTGAATAATAGCTCCATTTTGAGCAAAACTTGTATCGTTTGGATTACCGGAGTTAAAAGCTAAAGATTGATAACTTGGTACATGCGTAGGTGTAAATCCTCCGTTGTTTTGTAGTGGTTCTAAATTAATATCTGAAACCAAAACATTGGTTAGGTCTGTAGAATCTAAGCCTATACTTTGAGGAAAGCTAAATAGATTATATCCACCTGAAGTGTCTATAGGTAATTCATTAAATCCGTTAATATCATTAAAAATACAACTTGTTATTTTTAACTCATCTAAATCTGGACCGAAATAATCCAAATAATTACTATCATAAAAGTTATTATAAACGGTATCTACATATATCCCTCCATTAAACGTACAATTTGTGAAATTTAACTCAAGAACATCTAGAGGAACAGGCTCAATAGGTCCATAAGGCGTTCCTATGCATAAAATGGTGTTTTGTACTTGATTAACATCATTAATTGTAAAAGTTGAAGATTCTATATTTAATGTAATGTCTCTAATGTAAGCAAATCCTACAGAAGGCTCTCCTGTTTGTATATGAGCATTTTCATAGGTGCTATTAAAAATATCAATCATATTATGACCATAAACTAAAGTACCTATATTAGAGAAATAATTATTTTCAAAATAAATATGGTTATTATTTTTATTGCCACCTGTTTTAATGATAACTGCAGAAGTAAGAGGATTATTAAATCTAAACTCAGAATTAACAACTCTAAACTGTCTTGACACATCTCCATTTGTTAAAAATATAATAACAGAACTCGGAAATAAACTATTTCCACTAGTAAATTTACAATTTAATATCTCTAAAGATGATTGCCAAAAAGTTAAAACCTCATCTCTATACCCTAAAAACATTGAATTATACATTTGTATATTTGAATTTCGCACCCAAAAGAAATCGTAATTGGTAAAAGTATTTATTGAGCCAATATCAAAAGTCAAACTATCCATAACTATATTTTCAACACTATCTATAGAAAACATCATCTGGTCATCAATAGCAGACAAAAACAAAGTATCCTCATCATCATAAAGCCCTTTTATTACTAAATCCTTATCAATATTAATAACAGTATCTAGAACTAAAGTATCACTCCCTTGCGATAGTAACATTGGATTAAAACGTATAGTATCGCCTGAATTGGCATTAGAAATAGCATCACGTAAAGAGCCAACCCCAGAATCGTCTAAATTCTGAACCGTGATGGTTTGGCTATTCCCATTAAAACTAATACATAAACAAAATAAATAACTTAATATGGTTAGTATTCTCATAACGTTTTAATTATTAATTTAATACAAATTTTATAGATCTAACCATAGTGGCATTTTTAAATTGAATGCTATACAGTCCATTTGGGAAGTTTGAAAGGTTTATTTCTCCGAATTTTACATTGCCGCTTAAAACATTCTGCCCAAGGCTATTATAGATGTTAAACTCTGCATTTTCTAACCCGTTAAAATACAAAACATTATTCTTTACAAATACAAATGATTGCACCTGCTCTTCCACACTCAAATTATCGATAAATACACAGGCCGAAGTATCGGTACAAATTCCGTTAGAAACAACAACGGCATAGGTTCCCGCTATACTGGGTGTAAGGGTTTGGTTGGTTTCGCCAAACAATGGTAAATGGGTTAAACAATCCATCCATTGGTATGTTGCATCAGAAATATTGGCCTGTAAGGCTCCCCCATCACTAATGGCTAGAGCATCCATGTAATCTAAGGTTAAATCTAAAGCAAAAACACTATCATATCCTCCTGTGGTAGATTCCTGAACATCAAAGTGTATATTAGATTCCGTAAGTGTTTCATTTCTCCAATCGTAGTCTTCTCCACAATACTCTACAGTGTCTATGGTAAGAGTAGCTTGTATTTCAGCAGCTCCAATATCTCTACGTTGAATAATAGCTCCATTTTGAGCAAAACTTGTATCGTTTGGATTACCGGAGTTAAAAGCTAAAGATTGATAACTTGGTACATGCGTAGGTGTAAATCCTCCGTTGTTTTGTAGTGGTTCTAAATTAATATCTGAAACCAAAACATTGGTTTGGTCTGTAGAATCTAAGCCTATACTTTGAGGAAAGCTAAATAGATTATATCCTCCTGATGAATCTATAGGTAATTCGTTAAATCCGTTAATATCATTAAATATGCAACTTGTTATACTTAATGAATCTATACTTTCTCCAAAATAATCAATGGAAGATTCTGTATCATAACTCCCTCCATTGAATGTACAATTATTCAATCTTAATTTAAAATCAATCAAAAGAGGTGTTGTTGTTTGAGGCTCTAAACATAAAATAGTATTTCCATTAACATCTCCCGTAAATGTAGATTGTTGTATCTCTGCTATAATTTTTGAATCTGTTGCTTCTGATGAAGTATATTCAGCTCCTAATTCCATTATTGAATTTTCAAAAGTACTATTGAGAATATCAATGTTTATATTTCCATTAAAATAAGATTTTGTATTCTTTAAATAAGAATTTTTAAAGAATATATTAATTTTTTCTAGTTGAGTTGATGTTTCTGTTCTCATAGCAAATCCAAAACTTAGATTAGTATAACTCTTAACATTTACATTCGATAATTCCAAGTTCTGAATTGAGTCCCCTGAGGTATCAAAAAAAATTAAACTAGAATAAGGGTGATAATGAGAAAAATTACAATTATTAACTTTTAAATTGGATTCCCACGAATAAATATGATTATTTGTAAACTCAAGAAATAATGAATTATTTATTTGACAATTAACATAACTCAAAGCTATTGCACTTGTTCCCCAAGGGTATATTACTGAATTAGAATCGGAAATTAATACTAAACTATCAAAGACTATTTCGTTTACAGAATCTACAGCAAATAATAGCTTGTCATTCTTTATCGACATGAATAAAGTATCTTGATTATCGTAAATACCTTTAATCACTAAATCTTTATCAATATTTATTACTGTATCTAGTACCAAAGTATCACTCCCTTGAGCAATTAACATGGGATTAAAACGTATGGTATCGCCTGAATTGGCATTAGAAATAGCATTACGCAGAGAACCTATTCCTGAATCGTCTAAATTCTGAACGGTTATGGTTTGTCCTGTTAGTGTGAGCGTAAGAAACAAACAACATATAAAACTAATAGATTTAATAACCCTTGTCATACGGTTTAGGTTTATATAATTTAAAAATGAATAGTTGTTGTTAATCCAAAATAAATTTCACTGGTTGAATATTCTCATCTTTAAACTCAATAAAATACACACCTGAATTTAAATGAGTTATATCCTGTTGTTTTTTTACTGTATTGAATTTAAACACGATTTGCCCTAAGTTATTATAAACACTATATTCGGTATAGCTATTAACATTATTTAAATAGAGTATTTTATCTTTTACAAATACAAAGTGTTTCTCTTGCTCTTCTAACCCTATATTATTAATATACACACAACTTGATGTGTCTGTACAAATAGAACTTGAAACAATAACAGCATAGATTCCCTCTGTACTTGGTGTTAAAACCTGATTCGTTTCTCCGAATAAAGGTTGATTGGTTGAGCAGTCTATCCACTGATACGTTGCATCAGAAATATTTGCTTTTAATTCCCCTCCATCACTAATGGCAATAGCATCAATGTAATCTAAAGTTAAGTCCAGAACAAAAACACTATCATATCCTCCTGTAGTTGATTCTTGCACGTCAAAATGAATATTAGATTCCGTCAGTATTTCTTCTCTCCATTGATAAGTTTCTCCACAGTATTCTGTAGTATCAACTGTTAATACAGCTTGTATTTCAGCAGCTCCTATATCTCTACGTTGAACAATATCCCCATTTTGAGCAGAGCTTGTATCGTTTGGATTACCAGAGTTAAAGGCTAAAGATTGAAAACTTGGTAAATGCGTAGGTGTAGACCCTCCGTTGTTTTGTAATGATCCTAAATTAATATCTGAAACCAAAATATCAGCTTGGTCTGTAGAATCTAAACCTATATTTTGAGGGAAACTAAATAGATTATATCCACCTGAAGTGTCTATAGGTAATTCATTAAATCCGTTAATATCATTAAAAATACAACTTGTTATTTTTAACTCATCTAAATCTGGACCGAAATAATCCAAATAATTACTATCATAAAAGTTATTATAAACGGTATCTACATATATCCCTCCATTAAACGTACAATTTGTGAAATTTAACTCAAGAACATCTAGAGGAACAGGCTCAATAGGTCCATAAGGAGTTCCTATGCATAAAATGGTGTTTTGTACTTGATTAACATCATTAATTGTAAAAGTTGAAGATTCTATATTTAATGTAATGTCTCTAATGTAAGCAAATCCTACAGAAGGCTCTCCTGTTTGTATATGAGCATTTTCATAGGTGCTATTAAAAATATCAATCATATTATGACCATAAACTAAAGTACCTATATTAGAGAAATAATTATTTTCAAAATAAATATGGTTATTATTTTTATTGCCACCTGTTTTAATGATAACTGCAGAAGTAAGAGGATTATTAAATCTAAACTCAGAATTAACAACTCTAAACTGTCTTGACACATCTCCATTTGTTAAAAATATAATAACAGAACTCGGAAATAAACTATTTCCACTAGTAAATTTACAATTTAATATCTCTAAAGATGATTGCCAAAAAGTTAAAACCTCATCTCTATACCCTAAAAACATTGAATTATACATTTGTATATTTGAATTTCGCACCCAAAAGAAATCGTAATTGGTAAAAGTATTTATTGAGCCAATATCAAAAGTCAAACTATCCATAACTATATTTTCAACACTATCTATAGAAAACATCATCTGGTCATCAATAGCAGACAAAAACAAAGTATCCTCATCATCATAAAGCCCTTTTATTACTAAATCCTTATCAATATTAATAACAGTATCTAGAACTAAAGTATCACTCCCTTGCGATAGTAACATTGGATTAAAACGTATAGTGTCGCCTGAGTTTGCTATATCAATAGCATCACGCAGAGAACCGATTCCTGAATCATCTAAATTCTGAACCGTAATAGTTTGCCCTGTTAGTGTGAGCGTAAAAAACAAACAATATATAAAATTATACACATTAAGGTATTTCATAGCGTTTACTTTTTAATATAATTTTTATAAATAAATAGGTAAGCCCAAGGTTTTAAACACCTTGGGCTTACAAGTTAATCACATTTTATCGAACAACAAATTTATCGTGTTGTGTTTTATTTACTTCATCCGAGGTTAATCGGATATGATATACTCCAGATTGTAAGTAAGATACATCTTTGTATTCAACAGCATTTGCCATTTCTCCAGTTTCTACAACCTGACCAAGTGCATTTACAATAGTAAATCTCGCTCCAGGCTTTGTACTAATAAACATTAGAGCTTGTTCTCCACTTAGATATTTCACTTCAAGGATATTCTCAAAGGATTCATCTGATGGTTTACCAACATAGGCTTTTTTAGTTTGTGGCTGTGTTAAGTCTATTGGTAATGGCGTAAAGGTTTGATTATCTCCACTAATAAAACGTTTAATGTTTTCTACTTTAGGAGCAATAAACGAATTATTACTTGCCTGTAAATCATCTAAAGTTCTTAATTCATTATCAGATAATTGAAACCAATTACGACCACTTTGTTTTAAGTTAATCTTGAAATCATAAAAGGTTTGAAAATCTGCATTTGAATTCGACCCCATAAAGGTATTTAATCGAGATGTTGCTCCTGTATAGTTTTTATTTGACAATTCAGCCTCTATACATTGCCCTACAGCAAATTCGGTTTCTTCATTGTTATAGACTTTAATCACTTCATCATAGAAGTTAATATCCTCATTATTCCATGCTTTTAACACATGGTCAGATTTTAATCTTGCTAACTCCATTTGTTTTTCGTGAATATCCATTTCAAGCAATAATCGTTGAGAACCATTGTCTGCATTTACAACCAAATTATATTGATATGGCGTTAATGGTTGAGCTTCATATAAAGCACTCATAACCGCCCTGCTTAATCGAGAATTCCAAACCAAAATTTCGGTTAAGTGCCATTGGGTTAGTGGAATTTCTCTTTTAATGGCGGCAATTAATACCTCATCTTCCAAATAGGGAGACCCATTAACAAGTTCATCTCTTACTTCTTGAGAGGTTTTGTTTGCATCCAGTAACACATCCATAATTTCAGGTTTAACCCCTCCATTTAAAATGTTTTTATAACTCGTTTTTAATTGAAATAGTTTATATTTCAAAAGTTCATGATCTGAAAAATGATTATTTAAATCTCCTTCGGTAATATCCTCACTTAATGCAAAGTTAGACGAACAGCTTTGACTTTCTGAGTATGAAGCCCCTGTATTTGTAACGGCTACTTTTGCATTATCAGATTCAGATGGGTCATGTTCATAGGGATCAAAACGGAAATACTCGGTAATTTCAAAAGTACCACCAATAAAAATATGTCCGTGGTTGTCTGTTGTGATTGGGTCATCTGAAAAACGGTTTCCTGTTGGTGTACTTCCTGAACCTTGTACAGGGCTTATAGATGCTCCATTATGGATATACCAATCTTGATAATTGTTATCATTTTGTCCAAAATCATTACATCCCATTTCTAATCCACGAGACGTTGGTACGCCATTATCGTTATAGGTATCTCCATTTTCGCCGTAGGCTAAAAATCCAAATCCTAAATCATCAAATGCATTGTTATAAACGGTTTCGTTATGAGGGCCCGTTGCATAGCTGTTTTCGATAACCAATCCCCCATCATGGTGGGTAGATGAAGCGCCATTTCCGATAAAGGTATTGTCTTCCACTTCAAAATTAGATGCTCCTGTTAAATACAAACCTACAGCATTTATTTCTTCGGTTGTTGATCCGAAGTTTAAATTTGGCACATTAATATCGTTTAACACCACCGTTGCAAAAGGGCTATTTTCAATATAGATTCCTGCACGATTTTCACTAAAATCGTTATCCTTAATTTTAATCGGGCTTGTACCACCATTTAAATTAACTTTATATACTCCAATATCAAATCCTTCAAAATTATTCCAATCAGTAGCAGATCCAGGCATAGGTCCAGGTGGATAAACAGGTTGTATAAATGGAGAAGCATCTACGCTAATAATTCCATAACCATCGTATTTATTATGGACATAATTGCTTGTGTTAAAGGTTGACATTTCATTAATAAATGTACATCCTTTTACCAATACACGGTCTACTTCCCACATGCTTATTCCTACCGGTATATAATGTTCTCCATAGGTATTGTATCCATATAGGTCATTAAACGCATCGGTAAATTGAAACGTACAATTATTTATAACGCCTTTATTTCTTCGCTCTTGCGTATAGGTTGTATTATAGTTGGTATATGCCATAAATTCTATACCTCGTCTACAATTATAAAAGGTTGTGTTTTCGGCTAACAAAATCCCTCCTGATGTTCCCCAGGCAATGTCTCCATTTTGAGTATGCCCAATTAAGGCAACACCATCTACAGCATATTCTATTCGGGCATTGTTTTTGAGTACAACTTCACCTTGTCCGCTGGCAGCAGTTTGGTTTAACTCTTCATGACCGAATACATCTATCCCTAGCCAAGGCGCATCACAATTACTTGTTATGGTTCCTCCGTTTACAATTAGTTTTCCTCCCTCTAGAACTTGAATTTTTGTGCCTTGCGGCATTTTAAGGGTTCCGGTAATGGTAAGTGTTCTTCCATTAGGAATAGTAATATTTCTATTATGTTCTATTAAAGACGCCCATGTAGCATTTTGATTGATTATTAAGGTATTTGCAGAGATATATTTAGATGGTAAATTCATTTGATTTACACCTCGTTTAAAACTCGCTACAATATTTTCTCCACGAGCACCAATAGAAATTGGTCTATTAGCTAATTTAACAGCATAATCCACTTGGTTAGATGCAGTGTTTAAATCTGCCGAGGGGTCTGGCATCCATAAGGCTATAGAATATGTAGCATAGGTTGTTAAACCTGACATATCAAAGGTCGCTTGAACTGTATGGGTATTGTAATTAATAGGGTCAAAATCATCCTCTAACGTATAGTCGGTATAATTTGTTCCGTTTATATCATTTTTTTTAATATCTAAATTTGCATCGGTTGTCCATGATAACCACTCATTAGCATCTATATTCACAGGTAGTTGTTGCACTTGTTGTCCTTGCTCATCTAAAAGCACCGCATAAATTTGTCTTGGGTTTTTAGGTGCTGAAAATCCTTTATTTTGAATATGGAATTTTGCGGTTAGATTATTTCCTTGTATTTCTGTTTCTAAGTTCTGCAGTTCTAAACGATACCCCAAATGGTCACGAATATAATCGAACACCGATTTATTATCATGTGTAAAATATCCTGTTGAATATGGTAATTGGTATTGATCAGCATCAGCCTGTGTTATTGCTGTGCTTTTCCATTTATCAATCGCTCCATTTCCGTTTGGCTCTACAAATTCAAAAATATTTTTCCCTATTGTTTCTGAGTTGTTATACGTTACATCAAAAGAGGTATAGTTAAAACGGAATAATTTTTTTGCTGCTAAAAATGGGTTTTGCTCTTCATCCGATGCTGTAAGCATTCCCTTAAGAGCTTCGTAATCAAACTGTCCATTATTTGTCCAGTTGCTAGACATTGCCCCAAAAGATTGTCCAAAAGTTGCATCGTCAAAGTATAAAGGCATATCAGCATGCATCCAAAAATTATCGCTATACTTTCCTAATACGAATAAATCTTTTTTACCATCAGATGTAAAATCTGTTGAAACTGAATGAAATTGTGGTTCATCACAAATAGTTCCTAAATACTCATAGGTTGTGGCAAACATATCATCGTAATATCCAAGGTTTGGGTTTACATCAAACTCATCTTCTCCAGCATCGTCATAGGTTCCTCCGTTTTGTGGATAGGTAAACTTATGTTCCCATGCCACAACCATATCGGTTAGCATTTTTTTATTAGGAAAATAGTTTTTTACTTTTTTCATGACTGTTTCCTGATAGTGCTGAATATTTACATCTGCTGCAATACCACTAGAGTTAAATCCGTTTCCTGTAAAGTTCGGGTTAGATGCAGCTGCTGAGTATCTAAATAAAGACCTTTGGTGGCTAGAACGTAGAGTGTTTTCTTCATTGGGTAAAAACTCACCATAATATGCATCTTGACCAGAATGTAGGTAATGCTTATCTTTTGATGTTTTTAACCATGTTGGAGAAAGACGATATAAACTAGCATCTTCTTGGTCTTTTATCCACCCCAATGTATTTAATGCGATAAGACTATTATTACCTGAATAGATTTCAGTATTGGTTTCATCCATTATGTTTTGTAAATACGTGAAATGTTCATCGTCTGGCACATTATAGATATGATTATTTGCCGTCATCTTAAAATCTGAATTGGTAACCTGATGGGCTTTTAATCCGTGATTTTTAATTTGATTAAACGCATTGTTTGTACGATTAACACTTGCCGTTTCTAATTGGTATTGAGGCGAGGATGCCGTAATATTATCTTCTGAAAAATGAATATACTCTTCAAGTTCAACTAAAGAGATACCATTTTCTTCTATATAACATTGGTCTAACTCAATATTGTTATTACTGGCTTGCTGATAGGTTTGGGCATCAAAAAAAGCATCGGTAATATTTAAGCTGTGGTTAGAGTTGTTATACGTTATCTGATTCCCAAACGGTGTACTTAAACTTCCTGTACTTATATCTAAAGGTATTTGGTTATATGACAACTCTGTACGAACCTCAAAATTGTTCAATTGGTCAGCAGCTTGTTCAATATGTGGCGATGAACATTCTATACGATTTTCTAAAACACCTGAACGGTCTATGTGGTTTATCGTAAATGCTTCGATATCCGACCTTAACTCTAAAATAACCGGTTCGTTCATGTCTATTTCTATTGGTGCATTACCAGCAATATTATCATTTTGAAAAACATAAAATGATTGAATTTGTCCACCAATACCAGATATATTCCTAATGTTTATTTTAGAAAATATAGTATTATTACCTGGTGCAACAAAATCCCCATAGCCCCCATTATAGTTTCCTGCTACTCCGCTTGGAAATGCTTTATATTTTACTGTTCTAGAGTTAGCTGTATTATCTGTATAATGAATTATCACTAAATCAGAACTATTATCATAACTCGAATTCATAGGATTTGGAAAACTAATTTGTAACTCATCATTCCCTTGTAATGGTAAATCTAAATCTGAATCCACTGTAATTAATCCATCAGGTGCTGTAGATTTAAATTGATACCCAATTGGCAATTCTTGTATGTGATTTCCTGCATCTTTCCTAAACCGTGAAATAAAACTTGGTGGAGTTGTATTTGCTGTGTTAGGAAATTCATGAGTCCATTGATAGGATACAGCTCCATCATAAGAATACCCATCGACAAATAAATCGACATACCCTGCTTTATAACTTAACCCGCGCTCAGGGTTTTTAATCACTTCATCACTACCATTGTAGGATAAGGTTGTACTGGTTTGTGCTATACTGTGGGTACTTCCCATTACAAAACATAGCATTAAAATGAGTTCTTTTTTGATCTTCATTTTGTTATTAATTTAAATTGATATAATAATCGTAAATGGCAACACACCATTTACGTACTGAATACATTTAATAAATAAGATTTAAAGCAGAAAAATAATTGGAACGTAGGATAAATCAGGCTAAGTCTAGTTTTCAACTACCTGTCGATTCGAGTAGTTTTATTGAACCACAAAGAAATAAAAGTGTATCGAGAATCACGCTGAATGTCTACTATAACTCAAACATTAGAGCGATTTTAACGACTATTGTTTTTAATCTGTCTGTTCGAGTGGTTTTATTGAACGACAGAGAAATAAAAATGTATCGAGAATCACGCTGAATGTCTACTATAACTCAAACATTAGAGTGATTTTAACGACTATTGTTTTTAATCTGTCTGTTCGAGTGGTTTTATTGAACGACAGAGAAATAAAAATGTATCGAGAATCACTCTTGTTGGTTTTAATTGCTATCTGTGTCAAAGAATTTCATAGTTTTTTATTTCATATTATTTAATAATAAATTTATTATACTTTTTATCATTCACTTTATCAGATATTAATCTAATATAATAGACACCTGACTCTAAATAAGAGAGGTCTTGTTTTTCTTGTGAGGTATTTGAGTGAAGTACCTTTTGTCCTAAACTGTTATAAATAATATAATCTATTTTGATACTACTAATCCCATTAAGATGAAGTACATTATCTTTTATAAAAACATAATATTCTTCTTGCTCTTCTACACTCAAATTATCGATAAATACACAGGCCGAAGTATCGGTACAAATTCCGTTGGAAACAACAACCGCATAGGTTCCCGCAATACTGGGTGTAAGGGTTTGGTTGGTTTCGCCAAACAATGGTAAATAGGTTGAACAATCCATCCATTGGTATGTCGCATCAGAACTATTGGCTGTTAATTCGCCTCCATCACTTATGGCTAGGGCATCTAAATACTCTAAGGTTAAATCTATGGCAAAAACACTATCTAATCCTGTTGTAGATACTTCTATATCTGAATAGATAGCTGATTCGGTTAACATTTGCCCTCTCCAATCATAAAATTCGCCACAATATTCAGTAGTATCTACAGTAAGTATAGCTTGTATTTCAGCTGATCCAATATCTCTACGTTGTATAATGGCTCCATTTTGAGCAGAAATGGTATCGTTAGGATTACCCGAATTAAACGCTAAAGATTGGTAGTTTGGTAGATGTGTAGGTGTATACCCTCCATTGTTTTGTAAGGGCCCCAAATTAATATCAGACACCAGAACATTAGCTTGGTCAGTTGAATCTAATCCTATGCTTTGAGGAAAACTAAATAAGTTATATCCACCTGAAGAGTCAATAGGCAATTCGTTAAATCCGTTAATATCATTGAAAATACAACTTGTTATTTTTAGTTCATCTAAATCGGGGCCGAAATAATCCAAATAATTACTATCAGTAAAGTTCCCATAAAGAGTATCTTCATAAAGACCTCCATTAAACGTACAATTTGTAAAATTTAACTTCAGAGTATCTAAAGGAACTGGCTCAATAGGTCCATAAGGTGTACCAATACATAAAATCGTATTTTGAACTTGATTAGAATCTGTAATTGCAAAGGTTGAAGATTTTACAGTTAATGTAATATCTCTAATATATGCAAACCCCACATAAGGCTCTCCCGTTTTAATTAGTGAATTATTAAATGTTGAATATTGAATATCTATGGTGTTATGACCATATATTAATGTTTCAAAATTTTCAAAATATGAATCTTGAATAATCACCTTATTATTCTCCTTATTTCCAGCTGTTCTAACTACTATACCAACTGTATTCTTTTCCTTTATTAAAAACTTTGACTTTATAATTTTTAGTTTTCTTAACGTATCACCTTGAGTTAGGTATACCAAAGGATAATGTGAATATAAGCTGTCACAAAAAAATGAACTATTATTAATAGTTAAATTCGATTGTTCTGAAGATAGAACCGTTTCTGAAAAATCTAAGAATTTTGAATTTAAAATATTTACTTCAGAGTTTCTTAAATATAGAAAATATGTATTTGAATAATTATAATACGCAGATGTAAAAATCATACTATCCATTGAAAGCTCAATACTTTCAATTAAAAAAAACATTTGATTATTAATACAAGTCAAAAACAAGGTATCCTCGCTATCATAAATCCCTTTTATCACTAAATCTTTGTCAATACTTATTACTGTATCTAATACTAAAGTATCACTCCCTTGAGCAATTAACATGGGATTAAAACGGATGGTATCGCCTGAATTGGCATTAGAAATAGCATCACGTAAAGAGCCAACCCCAGAATCGTCTAAATTCTGAACCGTGATGGTTTGGCTATTCCCATTAAAACTAATACCTAAACAAAATAAATAACTTAATATGGTTAGTATTCTCATAACGTTTTAATTATTAATTTAATACAAATTTTATAGATCTAACCATAGTGGCATTTTTAAATTGAATGCTATACAGTCCATTTGGGAAGTTTGAAAGGTTTATTTCTCCGGATTTTACATTGCCGCTTAAAATATTCTGCCCAAGGCTATTATAGATGTTAAACTCTGCATTTTCTAACCCGTTAAAATACAAAACATGATTCTTTACAAATACAAAGGATTGCACCTGCTCTTCTACACTCAAATTATCGATAAATACACAGGCCGAAGTATCGGTACAAATTCCATTGGAAACAACAACCGCATAGGTTCCCGCTATACTGGGTGTAAGGGTTTGGTTAGTTTCACCAAACAATGGTAAATGGGTTGAACAATCCATCCATTGGTAGGTCGCATCAGAACTATTGGCTGTTAATTCGCCTCCATCACTTATGGCTAGAGCATCAATATAATCTAAGGTTAAATCTATGGCAAAAACACTATCGTACCCTCCTGTAGTAGATTCTTCAATATCAAAATGAATATCTGTTTCGGTAAGGGTGTCTGCTCGCCAATTATAGAATGTACCGCAATAGTCTGTTGTGTCTATGGTTAGGACAGCTTGTATTTCTGCAGCTCCTATATCTCGGCGTTGTATGATGGTTCCGTTTTGGGCAAAGCTTGTGTCGTTCGGATTACCCGAATTAAACGCTAAAGATTGGTAGTTTGGTAGATGTGTAGGTGTATACCCTCCATTGTTTTGTAAGGGCCCCAAGTTAATATCAGACACCAGAACATTAGCTTGGTCTGTTGAATCTAATCCTATGCTTTGAGGAAAACTAAATAAGTTATATCCACCTGAAGAGTCAATAGGTAATTCATTAAAGCCATTAATATCATTAAAAATACAACTTGTTATTTTTAGTTCATCTAAATCGGGACCGAAGTAATCCAAATAATTACTATCATAACCAGTTCCATAAATAACGTCTTCGTAAATTCCACCATTAAACGTACTATTTATTAAATTTAACTCAAGGACATCTAAAGGAACAGGTTCAATAGGTCCATAAGGTGTTCCTATACATAAAATTGTATTTTGGACTTGATTAGTGTCAGTAATAGTAAAAGTTGATGATTTTGCAGTTAATGTAATATCTCTAATAAATGCAAACCCAACTGAAGGTTCACCTGTTTGTATATGAGCATTTTCATAAGTACAATTAGAAATATCAATAGTATTGTGGCCATAAATCAAAGTCTTGATATTAGAAAAATAGGCGTTTTTAAAATAAATAAGATTATTACTTTTATCACCACCAGTTCTAATAATAACTTTAGAAGTGAGAGTATTATTAAATTCAAATTCAGAATTAATAACCCTAAGCTCTCTTGGCACATCCCCATTCGTTGAAAATATAATAATAGAACTCGAATATAAACTCTCTAAACTAATAAACTTACAATTTGAAATTTCTAAAGACGATTGCCAAAAAGATAATACTTCATCTCTATGCCCCAAAAATATTGAATTATATATTTGAACGTTTGAATTACGCACCCGAAATAAATCGGAACTTGTAAAAGTATTTATTAAGCCAATATGATAAACTAAACTATCCATAACCATACTTTCAACACTATCTATGAAAAACAAATTCTGATTATCTAATGCAGACATAAACAAGGTATCCTCGCTATCATAAAGCCCTTTTATCACTAAATCTTTGTCAATACTTATTACTGTATCTAATACTAAAGTATCACTCCCTTGAGCAATTAACATAGGGTTAAAACGGATGGTATCGCCTGAATTGGCATTAGAAATAGCATCGCGTAAAGAACCAACCCCAGAATCGTCTAAATTCTGAACCGTGATGGTTTGGCTATTCCCATTCAAACTAATACATAAATAAAATAAATAACTTATTATGGTTAGTATTCTCATAACGCTCTAATTGTTAATTAATTTAATACAAATTTTATAGATCTAACCATAGTGGCATTTTTAAATTGAATGCTATACAGTCCACTTGGGAAGTTTGAAAGGTCTATTTCTCCGGATTTTACATTGCCGCTTAAAATATTCTGCCCAAGGCTATTATAGATGTTAAACTCTGCATTTTCTAACCCGTTAAAATACAAAACATGATTCTTTACAAATACAAAGGATTGCACCTGCTCTTCTACACTCAAATTATCGATAAATACACAGGCCGAAGTATCGGTACAAATTCCATTGGAAACAACAACCGCATAGGTTCCCGCTATACTGGGTGTAAGGGTTTGGTTAGTTTCACCAAACAATGGTAAATGGGTTGAACAATCCATCCATTGGTAGGTCGCATCAGAACTATTGGCTGTTAATTCGCCTCCATCACTTATGGCTATAGCATCAATATAATCTAAGGTTAAATCTATGGCAAAAACACTATCGTACCCTCCTGTAGTAGATTCTTCAATATCAAAATGAATATCTGTTTCGGTAAGGGTGTCTGCTCGCCAATTATAGAATGTACCGCAATAGTCTGTTGTGTCTATGGTTAGGACAGCTTGTATTTCTGCAGCTCCTATATCTCGGCGTTGTATGATGGTTCCGTTTTGGGCAAAGCTTGTGTCGTTCGGATTACCCGAATTAAACGCTAAAGATTGGTAGTTTGGTAGATGTGTAGGTGTATACCCTCCATTGTTTTGTAAGGGCCCCAAGTTAATATCAGACACCAGAACATTAGCTTGGTCTGTTGAATCTAATCCTATGCTTTGAGGAAAACTAAATAAGTTATATCCACCTGAAGAGTCAATAGGTAATTCATTAAAGCCATTAATATCATTAAAAATACAACTTGTTATTTTTAGTTCATCTAAATCGGGACCGAAATAATCTTCGTATGAAGCACTATCATATACACCTCCGCTAAATGTGCAATTTTTAAATTGTAACTGAAAAAAATCTAAAGGAGGAGATTCTATTGGTCCATAAGGTGTACCTATACAAGAGATACTATTTTGGTTATCTGTCGAATCAGAAATAGAAAATGTCGAACTCATTGCATTCAATGTAATATCTCTTTCAGTTGTAACACCTCCCATAAGTCCATGCCCAATATCAATAGGTGAATTTTCGAATGTACATTGATTGATATTTATTATTAAATGACCGAAATATAAACTTTTAGAATTTTTAAAGTATGAATTTTCTATGATAAAATGATTATTATTTTTATTTCCCTTAAGTCTTATATCAATACTATTCCCTAATATTTCACCATTTAATTTTAATAAAGAGTTTATTATCTTAAATTCTCTATAACTTTCGCCATTTGTCAAATAAACTATTAATGAACTATATTGTTCAGTCATTTTAATATTGAATTTACAATTCAATATTTCTAATGAAGATTGCCAAAAAGACAAAATTTCATCTCTATTCCCTCTAAATATTGAATTTGATAATTTTACTTTTGAATTCCGCGCATTTATAAAATCATGATTACTAATTAAAAATATAGAATCAAATATAAATACCAAATTATCAATAATTAGATTTTCTACTGAATCAATATAAAAAAATGATTGATTGTCTCCTGTAGTTAAAAACAAGGTATCCTCGCTATCATAAAGCCCTTTTATCACTAAATCTTTATCAATATTAATCACTGTATCTAATACTAAAGTATCACTTCCCTGTGAAAGTAACATAGGGTTAAAACGGATGGTATCACCTGAATTGGCATTAGAAATAGCATCACGTAAAGAGCCAACCCCAGAATCGTCTAAATTCTGAACCGTGATGGTTTGGCTATTCCCATTCAAACTAATACATAAACAAAATAAATAACTTAATATGGTTAGTATTCTCATAACGCTCTAATTGTTAATTAATTTAATACAAATTTTATAGATCTAACCATAGTGGCATCTTTAAATTGAATGCTATACAGTCCACTTGGGAAGTTTGAAAGGTCTATTTCTCCGGATTTTACATTGCCGCTTAAAATATTCTGCCCAAGGCTATTATAGATGTTAAACTCTGCATTTTCTAACCCGTTAAAATACAAAACATGATTCTTTACAAATACAAAGGATTGCACCTGCTCTTCTACACTCAAATTATCGATAAATACACAGGCCGAAGTATCGGTACAAATTCCATTGGAAACAACAACCGCATAGGTTCCCGCTATACTGGGTGTAAAGGTTTGGTTGGTTTCGCCAAACAATGGTAAATGGGTTGAACAATCCATCCATTGGTATGTTGCATCAGAAATATTGGCTTGTAAGGCTCCACCATCGCTAATGGCTAGAGCATCCATGTAATCTAAGGTTAAATCTAAAGCAAAAACACTATCGTATCCACCATTGGTAGACTCTTCAATATCAAAATGAATATCTGTTTCAGTAAGGGTGTCTGCTCGCCAATTATAGGATGTACCGCAATACTCTGTTGTGTCTATGGTTAGGACAGCTTGTATTTCTGCTGCCCCAATATCTCGGCGTTGTATAATGGCTCCATTTTGAGCAGAGCTTGTATCGTTCGGATTACCCGAATTAAACGCTAAAGATTGGTAGTTTGGTAGATGTATTGGTGTAAACCCTCCGTTGTTTTGTAATGGTCCTAAGTTGACATCAGACACCAGAACATTGGTTTGGTCTGTTGAATCTAAACCTATGCTTTGAGGAAAACTAAATAAGTTATAGCCTCCTGATGAGTCTATAGGCAATTCGTTAAATCCGTTAATATCATTGAATATGCAACTTGTTATTTTTAGTTCATCTAAATCGGGGCCGAAATAATCTTCGTATGAAGCACTATCATATACACCTCCGCTAAATGTGCAATTTTTAAATTGTAACTGAAAAAAATCTAAAGGAGGAGATTCTATTGGTCCATAAGGTGTACCTATACAAGATATACTATTTTTATTATCTGTAGAATCAGAAATAGAAAATGTAGAGCTCATGACATTCAATGTAATGTCTCTTTCGCTCGTTCCACCAATAACAGATTCATGACCAATATCAATTGTTGAATTTTCAAACGTACTACGCCTTATTTCGGTAAATAAATGACCGAAATATAAACTTTTAGAATTTTTAAAGTACGAATCTTCTATAATAATGTGATTATTATTTTTATTTCCTGCTAATCTTATATCAAAATCATATCCAACACCGTTATTTTGTATATATGTAGACGTAATGTTCAAAATGCAAAGATTATCTCCATTTGACAAAAAGACAATAGATGCATTAGTATTTATATCATTGTTTAAAAAACACCCATAAAGATTCAAAGATGATTGCCAAGAAACTAAAACATTTTTATTATATCCCTTAAAAAAAGAATTTGAAATAAAACCCTCTGAATGTAGAAAAGTAATTACATAATCATCAGCATCATTACTTGTATCTGCCACAAAAAACAGGCTATCAAGTAGTACATAATCTACTGTATCAAAATGGAACAAACGTCTATTCTCCAAAGAAGACAAAAACAACGTATCCTCATCATCATAAAGCCCTTTTATCACTAAATCTTTATCAATATTAATTACTGTATCTAACACCAAGGTATCACTCCCTTGTGATAGTAACATTGGATTAAAACGGATGGTATCACCTGAATTGGCATTAGAAATAGCATCACGTAAAGAGCCAACCCCAGAATCGTCTAAATTCTGAACAGTTATAGTTTGGCTATTCCCATTCAAACTAATACATAAACAAAATAAATAACTTAATATGGTTAGTATTCTCATAACGCTCTAATTGTTAATTAATTTAATACAAATTTTATAGATCTAACCATAGTGGCATCTTTAAATTGAATGCTATACAGTCCACTTGGGAAGTTTGAAAGGTCTATTTCTCCGGATTTTACATTGCCGCTTAAAATATTCTGCCCAAGGCTATTATAGATGTTAAACTCTGCATTTTCTAACCCGTTAAAATACAAAACATGATTCTTTACAAATACAAAGGATTGCACCTGCTCTTCTACACTCAAATTATCGATAAATACACAGGCCGAAGTATCGGTACAAATTCCATTGGAAACAACAACCGCATAGGTTCCCGCTATACTGGGTGTAAAGGTTTGGTTGGTTTCGCCAAACAATGGTAAATGGGTTGAACAATCCATCCATTGGTATGTTGCATCAGAAATATTGGCTTGTAAGGCTCCACCATCGCTAATGGCTAGAGCATCCATGTAATCTAAGGTTAAATCTAAAGCAAAAACACTATCGTATCCACCATTGGTAGACTCTTCAATATCAAAATGAATATCTGTTTCAGTAAGGGTGTCTGCTCGCCAATTATAGGATGTACCGCAATACTCTGTTGTGTCTATGGTTAGGACAGCTTGTATTTCTGCTGCCCCAATATCTCGGCGTTGTATAATGGCTCCATTTTGAGCAGAGCTTGTATCGTTCGGATTACCCGAATTAAACGCTAAAGATTGGTAGTTTGGTAGATGTATTGGTGTAAACCCTCCGTTGTTTTGTAATGGTCCTAAGTTGACATCAGACACCAGAACATTGGTTTGGTCTGTTGAATCTAAACCTATGCTTTGAGGAAAACTAAATAAGTTATAGCCTCCTGATGAGTCTATAGGCAATTCGTTAAATCCGTTAATATCATTAAAAATACAACTTGTTATTTTTAGCTCATCTAAGTCTGGACCGAAGTAATCTTCATAGGAATTGCTGTCATAAGTTCCTCCATTGAAAGTGCAATTATTAAATTGTAATTCAAATATATCTGAAGGAGGTGGATCAAAAGGGTTTGTTGGTGAACCTATACAAGAGATAGGGTTTTGTAAATATCCAATATCAGTTAAAGAAAAAGTCGAAGTGTTAGCCAAAATAAAAGCATTTCTTTCAGGAATACCCCCTGATATCATTGGGTGACCAATATCAAAAGGAGAGTTATTAAAAGTACTATTTATTATTTCTACACGAAAATGGCCAAATAACAAACTCCTAAAATTATTAAGATAACAATTCCTAATTATTACATTATTACTATCCTGATTACTTGTAAATCTCACATCAAGTCCATTTGAAGCACCAATAACCTGAAATATAGTAGATTCTATTCTTATTGTCCTTAATTTATCTGTATTAAATCCGCAAGTAATAATATTGGGTGTTCCTCCAAAAACTAGAAAATTGTTTATAGAAAAAAAACTATTTTGTATTATAAATGGAGATTCTGATAACATCAATACAGTACTTTTAGCTCCTCTAAAAATAGAATTATCTATATTAATTAATGATTCAAAAACTATAATCCATGTACTTGGAGTATTATTTATTGACGATATTAAAACAACACTATCAAGCGTAAAACTTTCAACAGTATCAACAAGGAAGAATGACTGATTGTCTGACACAGACAAAAACAACGTATCCTCATCATCATAAAGCCCTTTTATCACTAAATCTTTATCAATATTAATTACTGTATCTAACACCAAGGTATCACTCCCTTGTGATAGTAACATTGGATTAAAACGTATGGTATCGCCTGAATTGGCATTAGAAATAGCATCACGCAGAGAACCAATCCCTGAATCGTCTAAATTCTGAACAGTTATAGTTTGGCTATTCCCATTCAAACTAATACATAAACAAAATAAATAACTTAATATGGTTAGTATTCTCATAACGCTCTAATTGTTAATTAATTTAATACAAATTTTATAGATCTAACCATAGTGGCATCTTTAAATTGAATGCTATACAGTCCACTTGGGAAGTTTGAAAGGTTTATTTCTCCAGATTTTACGTTGCCGCTTACAACGGATTGTCCTTGACTATTGTAAATTATATAATGGGATAATAGAGAATTGCTTGGATTAAAGAATATGGTTTGGTTGGTTACTCTAATAAGAGGAAGGTTTGGGTTATGCTCTTCTACACTCAAATTATCGATAAATACACAGGCCGAAGTATCGGTACAAATTCCATTGGAAACAACAACGGCATAGGTTCCCGCTATATTGGGTGTAAGGGTTTGGTTGGTTTCGCCAAACAATGGTAAATGGGTTGAACAATCTATCCATTGATAGCTTGCATCAGTGATATTGGCTTGTAAGGCTCCACCATCGCTAATAGCTAGAGCATCCATGTAATCTAAGGTTAAATCTAAAGCAAAAACACTATCGTGCCCTCCTGTAGTAGATTCTTCAAAATCAAAATGAATATCTGTTTCGGTAAGGGTGTCTGCTCGCCAATTATAGGATGTACCGCAATGCTCTGTTGTGTCTATGGTTAGGACAGCTTGTATTTCTGCTGACCCAATATCTCGGCGTTGTATGATGGCTCCGTTTTGGGCTGAGCTTGTATCGTTCGGATTACCCGAATTAAACGCTAAAGATTGGTAGTTTGGTAGATGTGTAGGTGTATACCCTCCATTGTTTTGTAAGGGTCCCAAGTTAATATCAGACACCAGAACATTGGTTTGGTCTGTTGAATCTAAGCCAATATTTTGAGGAAAACTAAATAGATTATATCCTCCTGAAGAGTCTATAGGCAATTCGTTAAATCCGTTAATATCATTAAAAATACAACTTGTTATTTTTAGCTCATCTAAGTCTGGACCGAAGTAATCCAAATAATTACTATCAGTAAAGCTCCCATAAAGAGTATCTTCATAAAGACCTCCATTAAATGTACAATTTGTAAAATTTAACTTAATAGTATCTAGTGGAATTGGCTCAATAGGTCCGTAAGGCGTTCCTATGCTTAAAATTGTATTTTGTACTCTGTTACTATCTGTAATAGTAAAGGTTGAAGCTTTTACAGTTAATGCAATATTTCTGGTATAAAAACCTCTATTGGGTTCACCTGTCTTAATCAAAGAATTATTAAATGTATTCTTTACAACATTTACAGTATTAAGACCATAAATTAGTGTTTTGAAATTTGAAAAGTAAGAATTTTCTATATGTATGTTGTTATTTATCTTATTACCTCCAGTTTCTATATAGAAACCTGTGCTATTTGAATTTTCTAACTTAAACACCGAATTCGTTATATTACATTCTCTAAAAATATCACCTTGCGTTGCATAACTTATTTTAGGAAATGATTGTGGAGAATGTAATCCCAAAACCATCGAACCAACAATGGTCAAATTTGACTGCCAAGTATGTAAAATAATTTTGGTGTACCCTTTAAAAAAACAATTTGAAACTAATACATTTGAATAAACAAAATAAGTGATATAGGGGTCAATATTATCACTTGTATCTGCTAACAAACAAAGGCTATCAAGCAATATATTATCTACAGAATCAACAAAGAATATACTTCTATTTGTTTTAGAAGACAAAAACAAGGTATCCTCGCTATCATAAAGTCCATTTATTACCAAATCTTTATCAATATTTATTACTGTATCTAGTACCAAAGTATCACTCCCTTGAGCAATTAACATGGGATTAAAACGTATGGTATCGCCTGAATTGGCATTAGAAATAGCATTACGCAGAGAACCTATTCCTGAATCGTCTAAATTCTGAACCGTGATGGTTTGGCTATTCCCATTCAAACTAATACATAAATAAAATAAATAACTTAATATGGTTAGTATTCTCATAACGCTCTAATTGTTAATTAATTTAATACAAATTTTATAGATCTAACCATAGTGGCATCTTTAAATTGAATGCTATACAGTCCACTTGGGAAGTTTGAAAGATTTATTTCTCCGGATTTTACATTGCCGCTTAATTCAGATCGTCTTAAAGCACTGAATTAAAATAGAAATACAGGTATAATAGCTGCCATAGAAGCAATAATGCACTCTGGCTATAATATTTACTTAATAAAATTTTAGAAGAATAATTTAGCTAATTATTCTCACTGTTTCAAAGATATTATTAGCCATCTATGATCTATACATTTTTGGACTATTGGTTGTTATTATTCGATTAACACGCTTAATAAACAGATCGATGTAATAAACACACATACTTAACTACTAAGTAATTAATACAAAACACAACGTAAATTATATGCAACATCTACCCAAGTAAAACAAAATAGACCAGCTCCCTATTGGTAGCTGGTCTATAATTAATTTGTTAGAAATATATCTAACGTTATTAAGCGTATTCCTTAGGCAATAACCTACTTAATTATGGTTATTTTAGCCATTCGGGTTTGTTGGTTCTCTAATTTTGCTTTTATGATATATTGACCATCCGCTAAATGATTTAAGCGTACAATTTGATTGGAAATGTACGTATCTCCAATAAATCTATACACTTCATTCCCCATCGAGTCAAAAACATAATAATCTTTGATTGGTGCCTCTACTGTAAACGTTCCCGAATTTGGATTTGGGTATAAGGGTAAAAACGTCTCGTTAACCACACTTAAATCAAACGTATCTTTATACAATTGTTCACAACCCGTAACATGCATAAGTTGTATGCTATATGGGTATACTTTAGCTATTGGAAGATTAACAGAAACTTGTAACCCTGTATACGTATTACCTGTATTAAAATCCCATATAGCATCTGTGAATTCCGAAGAATCTACAGAAAAAACGATTGGATTATTAACGGACAAATCCTTAGCAATTACCTCAACTTGGCTACTTGGTCTATTTGGTGTAATTTGTTGAGTTAAGGTTTTGTTTCCAACAGAATTTCCAACCGTTAAACTTACATTATATGGCTTTCGATCTCCAAACGTATGGATTGGATTTTCTTCATTAGAATACGTTCCATCTCCAAAATTCCAATAATAGGTGTCTGGAGTATAATACGAGGTGTTATTAAATTCAAATGTACCTAAACACAAATCCGTTTCAACATATGAAAACCTTGGTTCAGGAATAATTTTGGAATTACTAACGTAAACGGAATAATCTTCATATTGCGCCTCTAGTCCCATACAAGGTGTTACCTGAGCATTCCTTCTATCGCTCATTACCCTTAACCTAAGCGGCTTTTCTCTTTCGGCCGTAATAGGAATAAAAATAGAATCTACTAAAGGGGTTGTAATTTGAGGTTTATCATACAACAACTCACTGTCTTGGAAGGTTCCATCATTATTAAGGTCTAACCAAATGGCAATATGTTTGTTTGAAGCCTTTGCGGTTTTTATTTCGAATTTATAATCTGCACCAGGTATTAATGTTGTGGTATCGGTACATGTAAAATCTTCATGGTTAAATCCATTAGAAGTGGTTTCATTAAAAATATTACCCAGTTTAAATTCTACAACATCCCCAATAGCAGTTAAAGTTGCGGTTGGAATACAGGCATTACTACGTGCTCCAATAATTTCTAATACCTGTATAGATTTCACTATGGTATCACACCCATTGGCATTACAAGCATACATGGTTATGGTATGCGTTCCACTCGACTCGTATTCATGAACAGGGTAAGTATCAATTGAGTTTGATGCATCTCCAAACTCCCACGTTACCGTACTTGGTAGATTTCTATAAAAGGCGTTCATATTAACTGTTCCGCTACATGGTGTAGATAGCTCTGGTGTAAAGTTAGCACATGGTGGTGCATTAACATATAACGAACATATATAAGTTTGTATTGGATTAATCGGGTCATTAGACTCCAAACTGTATTTTAATATATTCAATCCATTACTAAAATCGGAATAATTAACAGATGTTGTAAAGTTTAAAGAATCTCCTGGTAAAACCGAAATATCTCCTAACGCACTCGAATAATCTATAATACGAACATCATCCAACATCCAAATATCCGTTTGATTTCCGTCATGGTTATCTTGTTCAAATTTAAATCGGATTGGTTTGTTTAGCATATCATCACTAAACGTTTCAGTTATATTAACAGGATTAACAGAAGATGCATACGGGTAAAACTGTTGATGAAGAATCCAGTTTACTCCATTATCTAAAGAATAATACAATTTAAAGTACATAGAACCAGACGGTGTATTACATTCTTCATCACCAGATTTTACCTTGTAGCTAAAAACCGTTTCCTCCGTAATTCTAATAGTTTTAGATTCTAAAACACGAATACCACCACCATTAAATATTAGTGAATTTTGACCAGCAATGGTTCCACATCCTGCTCCTACTTCTATACCATCTGAATATTCCCAAAATGAAGATATTATGTTGGATTCAAAATTATCCGTAAAACGGGTGATTTTATTAATTTCAGTAAGTAATGGTATACTTCCCAAGTTATGAATGTCCAGTTCTATAGATTGTTCTCCATCACATTCACTCCCCGTTAATACCGTATTATAAGCATCTAAATGTAAAATGGCAAGTCCATCACTTTCTCCAGTCAGATAAAAATAGCTGGTATTGTTATTCGTATAAACTGTAATGGTATCTTCAAATATATCAACCGTAAGCGGTGCAAAATCTATATATACCCAAGCACTATCATCTGGTGGTACCAAATTAGAACTATAACTAAGGGTATATTCTGAACGTAGATTGGCGATGGATGTAATTTCTAATTCACTACATCCGGTGTTATAAACAATAACACTATCTCGTTTTGTATCGTATTGTTGAACACTTTCTAAACTTTTCCAAAGATTCGGAATTTCTAAAACAGGATCTCCCGTAACTTTAAACTGAACGTTTATACTATCGTCAAAATTAATCGCATTGGTATTAAAGCTAATATATCCATTATACCATCCTTCATTTAACCCTTCCGATAGTAAGGTTAATTCTATTTGCTGTGAGTCACCAGGATTAATCTGTATGGTATCTACTGAGTTCATCCAAAATGAATTCTGAAAATTCCCCACTTTAATATCATCTATATACAAACGTCTAGATGAACTTAACGTGGTTCCTGATTCTAAAGCAATTTGATTATTGACTACGGATTCATCAAAAAATGACACATTAGATTCTAAAAGATTTTCGTTTATATATAAATCGAATGTTTTTAATTCGTAGTTGATATTCTTAAATTCTACATGGTAATAAATGGAGGTATTCGTATAATAATTTCTATAATTACCTCCACCAAAACGAAAACGCGTTTGTCCATTTCTAAATTGAATTTCACATATTCCAGCGGTAGGTGTTGCTCCTCCAGACCCAATACTCAACTTTGCATTTGTTGCTTGAGAATAGCTTCTATTCATTGTAAAAGCAATATAGTCAATTGCATTTTCTTCAATTGGCCTATACAAGGTTTGGTTACTATTGGTTGGATAATTTACATGAAGAACGTTCGAGTTAATTGAAGGATCTAATAGGGTGTTAAACGTATTTGGTGCTGTTTGAAGCCAGTGGTTTGTATATGTTGACTCGAAACCTTCAAAGAATTTCAGACCAGCACCTTCAAAAACAGACAAAGAATCTTCTCTTAATAGAGTTCCTGACAAAGGGTTTTCTCCTAAATTGTATAGAGTGAAGGTTGTAATAACAGAGTCATTACATTGCTGTACCGAATCTATAATTGTTGGTGGTGAATACGTTAAAATAGCCGCTGGTATACATTCGGCCAGTATTAAAATGTCTTTAACCTGTCCATCGTAATAAAATTTTATATGTTCATGTATGACCTCACTCGAATCACTAGAATACGTTAAAACAAAAGTATGTTCTTCATAGCCTAATATACTGTCTGAAGATTGTGAGATAGTAACATTGGTATGATCAAAGGTTATGGAGTCAAACACAATCGTTTCACAGGCGTTATTCGATATCTCGAAACTATCCGACACGGTCCCAAATTGATATATTGATGCCAAATTTAAGGTGTCAATCGTTTGTAAATCATAAGCGGATTCTATATTTACATCCACAAATACTTGAGTAACTGGGTTTGCCGAATCGTTTGAATAAACCTGTATAGAATCGAAGTGATGTCCTTCGTACATTCCAGCAGTATTGATATCAAAAAAGACTGTTGTTGTATCATTTAGTCCCAATAATTGATAAGGTTCATCTACATTTAACCATGTAGGAACAACTTCTCTATAAATGTAATTTATAGTCGAATTAAACATAGTTTTAGCATAATCTGATGCGCTCGGAAAAAAATTGCAATTATATTCATATCCTAAATAATAAACCTCTCCATCTCCTTTTGGTAAAATTCCAACTAAATCTTTACCAGCGTACCAAACCACTTCATGTTCTAATATTGAGAAATAATCTGGGTGTGTAAAGTTTTTAGCATACTTATAACCATTTCCACCAATAATTGGAATAGAATCTATGATGGGGTGTTCATTAATAACTACTGGAATTACTGAATTACTACTATAAGAATAGGTAGACGTTGAGTGCATAACATCATCCCAATCTGAACCAAGCATTAAAACACGACGTCCATCGTTCACAAATTCATTTAATTCTAAACTTAATGCCGATTTAACTGAGCCATTAATATAAATACGCGGTAAAATCACAAGATCTTTATCTGCTAAACCAAGCTCTATTTCTGCAGCTGTAGAACATACTTTAAATTCTATTTGAGATTTTTCAATATTTTCTGTAACATAACTTGCAATTGTATCTAAGCAACTCTGGTTCATACCATTTGCCAATATTAAAACACTTAAAGTATCTGTTATTGAATTATTGGAATGGGCTTCAAAATACAAGTCACCCCCATCCGTATTGGTAACGTCAAACGAAACGGTTGTATCTGTTGCACAATGAATATCAACCTGTATTGTATCTTGAATAATTTCAATTTGTGGCGACGCGTCAATGTAAATATACTTTGTAATGGTATCGTACTCAAAGCAATTATAAACAGACAAAGTAATTTCTTTTAAACCTTGAGTCGTATATTGATGGGTCGGATTAAATTCTTGAGAGGTTGTTCCATCTCCAAAATCCCAATCCATAAGTTGTATATGAGATGATGCCGATTCTGAAAAATGGATTGGATAATTTAAAGGAAAGATCGTATCAATGGTTGTAAAATCAGCTACAGGTGTCGTACTAGGTACAGTAGAGTACCAATTGGCTACCCAACCACTATAGTTTGTATAATAAGGTCCAGATGTAAATTCAATATACATTTTACCACTTAATGCAATCGCATCACCTGGTAGGATTGCCCCAGAATGTTCAAGGATTAATATTCCTGTATTATCCGCTCCATCATATACTCGAATATAATCGTAATAGTTTCTGGTATGGAAACTAGAAAACGATAATGTAATTGATTCCGCACACCCTGGATCTATTAAAAAAGAACAATTTTCATTATCATCATAGTTCCATAATGGTCCTCCAGAGTCAAAAAGCGTTCCGGCCGTTACATTAGAACTGGATGTTTCACAGATATTGATGTTATTAGTGACTTGGAAAAGGTGAGTTTTGGCAATTGAATCTACACCAAAACTGTTATCCACCTTTAAATTTGCGCCATAAAACCCTGGATTACTATAGGTAACTTTAGGATTTTCCTCCGTACTTGTTAAAGGTTCTCCTCCTGGAAACTCCCAATAATAGTTTTCTGGTAAATTTTGAGAAATATCTAAAAATTGAATGGTGTCGTTAATTGTGAATTGAGCACCATTATTAGGACTTAAATCAACAAAACTAAGGTCCGCAATTGGTGGGTTTTCATTTTCTAATAATGTAATTCTATAATCTAATTGTTGACCAATAGAAGATCCAGTTACGCCTATTTGACTACACCCATCAGACGTTTCATTTTCGGATAAAATAACACGCATTCTTAATGGTGTATTATATTCTATTGCCGTTTGACTGGTAAATAAAACAATAGAATCGAATGCAGAAACCCCAGATAAGTAATCGTTATATACTTCTTCATTTTCGGTAAAACTTCCAGAATTATCATAATCAATAAAAATGTTCATTTTATCAATAGAACCATTGGCTGTAAAGTAAAATGGAATCTTTGTACCTACTTGAACGCTAATATCGTTCGCACAAGTATAATCCACAAGGGCTTGATTGATATTTGGATAATGCTCTAAACCTCCTAATTTCAGATAATTTACTTTTGCTGAACTGTTATATGTAAAAGGTGTATTACAACTCACAGGTGTTAGAGGTTCTAACTCTCCAACCTCAATGTAATCTACTATAGTTGTAGAATCGGATACGTTTCCACATAAGGCATCCCCAGTAATATTTAAGGTTACAGTAAATACTCCAGATGAATCGTATTCGTGAATTGGGTTAAATTCTGTTGATGTATGACCATCTCCAAAATCCCATACATTCGTGGTATTATTGGTACTCCCGTTTAAAAACTGAACGGTAAACGGATTCACACAAGACGATGTAGAAACCGCTGTAAAACTTGCATTAACGGCATTATTATAAACAGACCCTACACCTACTGCATACCATGCATTTGTCACTTCTAACACTTCTATAGAACAAGCTCCATATAAATCTTTAGTGGCTTGGATAGACCCAGCTCTTGCATCTAAATACGTTGATGTAGGTGTTAGATATGTACTTAGGTTTCTAAATGCTATTCTTGATGCTTTTTCTAAGCCTATACCACTTAAGTTATAACCATTTCCATTATCATTCGTACCTATACCTCCATTCACTAATAAATAGAACCAAAAATTTTGAACTCCAGAGTTTGTATGAACACCTCCATCATCTCCTGAACCATAATACCAGTGACTTCCTAAATAGGTGTCAGGGTCATTAAATTCATTTGGATTTGCCATGTTTCTAATGGCCGAATTTGTGTCAACAGCAACTAAAGCCCCTATTCTATAAGATGATGTTGCAGAATCTATATAGCGATGAGCACAATATCCAAAAATATCTGAAAAAGATTCATTAAGAGCACCTGGCTCGTTGAAAGTATTTAACCCCGCAGTATGTTCAGTTATTCCATGCATAAATTCATGAGCAACAATCTCTAATGACGTTAGTCTATTAAAATTTTGTCCTCCCGTTCCGAAGGTTAATTGTTGTCCATCCCAAAAGGAATTATAAGGTCCCGTATTCGATCCACCAAAATTCACACGAGATTTAATAAATGCATTGTTATTGTCGAACGATTGATGGTTGTGAATGGTTGAGAAATAATCATATGTTCTTTCTATTCCCCAATGTACATCTACTCCAGCTCGTTTACTTGAGTGTGGTGAATTCCAAATATTATCAAGATCTACAAACTCACTTTCAAAATTATAAGACCCATTCATATTTACGGTATGAATACCTCCTCCTATGGTGTTTTTTAAGGTTACTAATCCCGTATTGGTAGAATCTACAGTAAACGAACGTTCGCCATGGTAATTGGTTATTCCTTGTGCTGGTGTATCTATATGGTGAATTTTATTTAATGTATTTACAGACTCTCCTGTAGAGGCATTAATAAAATTATCGTGTCTGAAAAGTGGTTTAACGGAATAAACATCCACTTTATAAGTATATAAATATTGTCGACCTTCTCTATTCGATATCCAAAGTTCTGGTATACTAATGTCAAAATTGTCATCACATTCCCATTTATATTCATTAGATGCAGATTGTTCTATAGCACGCCCTAAAGATTCTTCTTTAGATAATTGAATCTGATTATCGATCGTAGAAATAGTGTGGTATTTCCCATTAATCCAATATAAACTTCTCTTATTAAAATGGAGAATAAAATCTCCACCAACAACGGGGTAACCATTATACGTTTGTTGACATCGAACATGCTTTAGTCCAAGTTCATCAATATATTCAGAAACCGTTCTAAATTCAATATTAATATTTGAACGTTTAAAATAATTAGAAACGGCTTCTAAAGTATTGATTGATGGATCTGAATTCCTAATGTTTAATTGACTCTCAAGAGCTTTTACCTGAAAAGTTATGAGTACAAAAAGATATAAGAAATTTCGAATTATTACATTCATATTATTTGGGTATTACAACGAACTATAAACTAATCGGCAAATATAATAAAGCCGATAAAATAAATTGATTCATTGCTTTACTTTTATTCGTTTAATTAGAATTAGTTTAATGCATAATTTCCAAATTCTTTTGTGTTTTTTTATATTTACAGCCTATTTTAAAATCACTTTCAATGAAAATTAAATTTCTCGTTACGTTATTAGCCTTAATTGTAACCCATTCCGTATTTGCCCAAGAAAAAAAGGAACTTAGTATTGAATTAAAGTATCCATTACCTATAGATAATAACTTTATTGGAGAAAATTACACTGGTATAGTAGATTTAGGAGTTAAATATAATTTAGTGCAGAAGGAAGCCTTTGCATTTGGTGCATCTATACATGGTGGATTACTAAAAAGCTCAAGCTCTGAAGATAGTCCATACCGAGTAAATGCATTTACAATTCAACCTGGGATATTTGTAGCTTATAATCATGAAAAAATAAATCCATTTAAACCATATATCGGTGTTGGATTTACAACAATGCTTTATAAGTCTAAACTGGATAAGAAATTTAATAACGGATTTTTGGAATCTGAAGTCTCATCAAATCAAAATGGTTTTCATTTTAATTTAGGAACTACATGCCGTATAACAGAGCAGTTATACATCCATGTTCAGTATGAATTTATTAAATTAAATCTTTCGGATATTCCAGAGACTTCTTACAACACCAATATTGGATTATTAAAACTTGGATTTGGCTATAAGATATAAGGCCAATTCCAAGCTATAGATTTATTGAATTAAAGATAAAGATTGTGAGTTGATACAAAATCGTAAACCCGTAGGCTCTGGTCCATCAGGAAAAACGTGTCCTAAATGGGCATCACAGGTATTACAAACCGTTTCTACTCTTACCATTCCAAAGCTTGTATCCTTAATATATTTAATCGCATTTTCGGTTATGGGTTGAGTAAAGCTCGGCCAACCCGAACCCGAGCTGTATTTAATTGTAGAATCAAACAATGGTGTATTACAACACACACAACCGTATAATCCTTCGTCATAAGAGGTACAAAACTCTCCTGAACCCGGTGCTTCTGTTCCTTTTTGTCTGGTTATTCTAAATTGTTCGGGAGTCAGAAAATTCTTCCATTCTTCATCCGTTTTAACAACCCGTTTTATGGGTTTTGGACTCCCGTTGTTTGCATAATATATAACGTTATTCCAATTCATGATTTACTTGTTACGTCCAACTTCTTCGGGATACATTTCATGTACAGGATCACTTTGTACATAGGCTTTTGACGAACAGTTTAAACAGGAAATCTTTCCTTTAAACCCTGCTCCAGTATCCACATTCCACACATTTGCTCTATTAATCGGAAAATCGATACTATTGTAATGAGTGGTTGGTGTGTGTCCTATATAAATTTCTTTAAACAACTTTAATCGTTGAGGGTAATAGGCTGAATAATCTTTTAGTGAAGGATCTAATGCCAAAGCCATTTCCCAAAGCGTTCGGTCCCACATATAGTTAGATTTATGTATTTCTTTATCTGGTCCGTGCATCGATGTAAATCCTGCATGAATAAATAAGCGGTTTTCTGAATCGACGTGGTAATCTACCATCGCATTAAAAAACGCTTTATGTTTCACTTTGTCTTCTTCAGATACAGATTCATAACTGTCAATGGTTTCCTGACCTCCATGGTTTACCCATTGGTCTGGAGCGGCTCTATTATCTAGCCAATTTTCACACCACTCATCATGGTTTCCTTTAATAAAAATACAAGTGTGTTGCTCAGCAAATTGAATTAAATGCTCAATTACTTGTGCAGATTGACTCCATCCATCCACTAAATCACCAACAAATACCACCGTATCTTCGGTTCCAATATGTGCTTTTTCTATAACTTGCTCTAAGGCTTTTAATCCGCCATGAACATCTCCAATAACAAATGTTTTCATATACTATCTAAGTTTAAACATAACATCGGTTCTTAATACATATTTTACCCCTTCGGATACTTCTTGTCCTTCATGGCGTAACCTATGCTGAAATAATAGCGCTTTTCCTTGTTCAGGACTAACCGAAAATAATTTCCTAAACGCAGTCTCTCCTCCTTCAAAGTTAGTATTTAGAAATATGATTAAAGAATATAAACTAAATTCTTTATCATTTCTTTTATAACTTCCATCCTTGTGCATTTTAAATCGTTGCCCCTTTACATACTTGTATATGCGGAACATTTCATTTAAGCCTATAGGATGTGCTTGATCTATTTCTTTTGGAAAATAGGGCTGTAATCTATTCCATAACACGTCTGCCAAATCTTGGTCGAAAAATAAATATCGTTCGTTATTACGTACAGCTTTGTTCATCACCTGTTTTCCTCCAGATTGTATTAAAGATTCTTCAAAATGAAAATCTGACATTTTCTTGATCCATTGGTCACATTCTTGTTTGGATAAAAAAGACTCTAATGTGAAAATTTCAGGATGTAATTCATTCTTTTTCATATCTCAATGTTTAAATATAATATTTTCTTAAGGAACTTCCTCGGTTATCTTTACTCCATTTTAAGGTTTATTAGATTGCTATTTCCAATTCACACTTACTAAGTGCTAGGGTACATTAAACAAAAGGTACTCTTCTTTATTTTAATGTGTTTTATTAATAACCTCTATAAATGGACTAACTTTATGTATTTGATGTAAATATACATTTTGCGTACAATAAACACAAATGTTAATTGATATTATTTATTATATCCATTTTACTTAATAGCATTCTCATAAGTTGTATATACAACTTATTTCATATACCTTTACAACATGGAATTCAACAACATAGATAACTTTAATCCTAGATCTTGTTTTTCAGGACAAATGAATAGGATAAACAGACATATAGCAAACACCTTTAGAAAATACCTTAAACCTTTTGACATTACAGATAGTCAACTCACCATTCTATTTGTTTTAAGTAAAAAACAAAACATAAATCAAAAAACGCTTAGCGAAATTACTGTTCTTGAAAAATCGACACTTAATAGAAACCTAAAACGCCTTTTTGACAAACACTATATTTCTCGCAATTCGTTTCCAATGTTGGAATTAACAACAGAAGGTAAAACCTTTGTTAATACAATTATTCCAGAGTGGGAAAAGGCTATGCAGGATATTCGTAAACAAATTGGAGCAGAAGGTGAACAAGCATTAAAAGCATTGCATAACAAATTAATTACCTAATATTATGACTTTAGAATTTGCCTATTTAGCTTTATCCGGTCTTATGGCCATCATATTAATCCGAATTGGATTTTATGCCATTAATCATTCTACTACCAATGGATTAGAACGCACTAAACATAAGATTGTACTACTAAGTGCAATGGGTTTATGGCATTGTTACCTATATTTTGTTTCCAATTCTGGTATTCTAGCAGATTTTAGTCTTCCACCAAAGCTTCCGTTACTTGTTATTATCCCTTTGTTTACATTTTCGGGTGTTTTCATATACAAACAACGCCACAAAAAATGGATTCAGAGTCTTCCAAAATCGTGGTTGGTATTCTATCAAAGCTTTAGAATTGGTATAGAAACCATCTTATATTTTAGTGTTGGTGCTGGAATTTTACCAGCCTTGGTTACATTTGAAGGTTATAATTATGACATTATTTTCGGTATTTCAGCACTTATTGTTTGGTATCTTGTATTCGTTAATAAATCGTTAAATTTCACATTTGTTAGATATTGGAATTTAACTGGATTAGTCATAATAGGCTTCATTATTTTCCTATTTTTAACAGGTACTTACTTTCCAAGTGTTTACAACCAAAGCACTAGTCTACTAACTCCAAAATACACAGAATATCCCTATATATTGGTCGCTGGTTTTCTAATGCCATCTGCCGTATTTATTCATCTTTTGTCTTTAATGCAACACCAAGTCATAGAAAAATAAAACATGACTCTGTTATCTATTATAATCTATACATATCTCATTATTAACCTATAAAAACCTCAACTGAGTTGTAATTTATTAACATTAGTCGAAAAAAGCAATTTCAGTGATTTTCCCCTACATTCTTAAACATATTTTACATACATTTGCTGCTTAACAAGGTTGTTATGTAATATGATAACGGCTTTAATGCAATAATTTTTTAAATCAAATAAAATGACTAGAGAGAATAAACTCAACTATTGTAAAGGTTGTGCGAAACGTACAATTAATTTACAAGTAGGTCTTGTCTGTTCTTTAACCAACCAAGTCGGAGATTTTGAGAATTCATGTCCTAGCTTTGTTGACAAAAATGAAGAAGTTATTAAACCTTCTTTTAGTTTTAACAGACAACGAAAGAAAGCGATGCAAAAAATGTCGACATTTCTTTTTTAATTTAATTCAATTTCAAACTAATTTTAAATATTCAATCAAAACCTAATTAATTTTAATTAACTAAAACAATTTTTTATGAATGTTTCTGTTTTTCGAATTTTATCTTTTGTTTTTGTTTTTTCTCTTTTATCTACTGTTAGCTGTAAAGACAAAGAGGGTTGCACAAACCCTAACGCTATAAATTACGATTCAGATGCGGAAAAAGAAGATGGTAGCTGTAAAGCTAACGGAAGCTTAATGTTTTGGATAGATGACATTACTTTTGGTATCCTATACAATGATTTATCGGTACAACAATTAAATTTCTATATCGATGGAAAACTTGAAGGCGTTCAAGATGTAACGGTTTTTTCTGAAAATGAACCAGCTTGTGAAACATCTTTTACATATTCTAGAGAAGTTCCGCTTTCTGGAGGTAAATGGGTAGATTATAAAGTCCTTGATGAAGATGATAATGAAATATGGAATGACGAGGTTGTAATCCCTGCAGATCAATGCAATAAATTACAATTGGTTTATATCCCATAATCAGTATTTAAAATAGAACGAAAAAAAGGTTTGTACGAATGTTGTACAAACCTTTTTTATTATCCATTAAATAAATTATACACAACCCTAATAGTGTCTAGGCTTGTAATTTCCAATCATTTCTTTTCGTTTCACTAGAATGCTTCGTATACGCTTAATGTCTTTATCTTGCACATTATTAAAAACTTCATTAATTTCATTAAGGCAATTATTAACCACATTATAAGCCTCCTCATAATTATTTGCTTGACTCTCTTTAGCCATTTGTTTTAATGAGGATGCCATTTTGGCGATATAATAGTTCTTCATGACTTCTCCATTATTAAAACGCTTATTTTCATGAAGTTTTACACCGATCTCCTCTTCTAAAAAATGAACTTCATTACAAGATGCCTTATAACGCAATGTGGCTTTTAAAGGACGTTTTTTTGCATAGGTATGGGCATTAAATTCGACTAATATAACTTGAGTTTGACCATTATTTAATTGTTCCAAAGGAATTACAATAGACTGAGCTTTTATGCTCGATGTATGACCGTAAATCTTTTTAATTGTAAATTCTTCTGGGTATTCAATTTCTACGGACGCCTCTTTACCAATAGAAGAAAGCAAAGCCTGTAATTCGTCATCAAATACTTTTATGATGTCTTCTCTATGTTCTCCAACAAAATGATTAGAACCTCTACCCTTTTTTGCCAATTGCTGAAGCAATTGATAATTCAGATTATTTCCTAATCCAATGGTCGATACGTCAATCCCTTTTTTATTGAATACGAAAGAATTTTCAACAATATCTTCAATATCCGTTACACCAACATTCGCAATACCATCGGTAAATAGGATTACCTTATTGGTGTATTTAGGGTTATAATTTGCCCATACTTCTTTATATCCTAATGTTAATCCATCATTTAAATTGGTAGACCCATTGGCTCTAATACCAGATATAATAGACTCTAAAGCTTCTATTTTCTCAACTTTTGTAGATTTTAAAATAATACTCGCTCTGCTATCGTATGCAATGATAGATACATAATCTTTAGGACGTAACCCTTTTATAAACGCTTTTAGAGCGTCTTTAACATGATTTATTTTACCCTGACTCTGCATAGAACCACTTCTGTCTATTACCAAACTAACATTTACTGGAGGTAGATCTGAAAGATCTAATAATTCTTTAGTTGCTAACCCAACTTGTAAAATAATGGTTTCATCTGGACTCATTCTATAGTCCATACTTAGGCGTACATGGTTGTTATATGTTGGTCTTGGTATGTTGTGATCATGATAGTTAACATACTCTTCTATTTGCACCTGATCTGGTAATAGAATTTGATTATTTCTATTCATACTAACCGATGATGAGGATACACCTTTTTGAGCAGATAATTGACTGATGCCTACAATACAAAATATAACAATTAGGGTTAATTTAATCTTAAGCATATTAAAGTTATTTAGATTAGTTATCCATTCCCTCTATTCAATATAGAGGCTTATATATTTTCAAATGTCTATTAATTATTACAACCTTTTATATGCTATTTAGTCTACAACTATTTATACTGAGTTTGTGCAATGTTTTGTTTATTAAGACTCTATAATTGAGTCATTTTAAGATTTGGATCTTTCACCTCATATACCTCATTTAATTCTAATATCAAAATAGAAGAATCTAATGCTTCAAATCTCATTTTCACAAAACCATATTCTTGGTTATACCAAAAATCAGCCATTGAAATACCAATTCTACTTTCAGCTTTAGCGTTTACTTTAGCACATTTTAATGCTCCAAACTCTGTCTTTAAATAATCTATAGATTTAACTTGGTAACTCATTTTATTTTCGATTGAACCTGTCCAATATACTAAACTAGAATCTGCATAATGGTCACCAATTGTTAATTTCCAAGCATATTTATCTCCTACTTTAATCGGAAACTTAACATATGGAAAAGGTAATATTTCTAACAATCTAAATACCCCTGCTCTTGGAGGATGCATCCACAAATTTTTTGAATTTTCAACGACTCCAGTTATGGAATTAGAACCATCTGTGTATTTGTAAAATATATTAGTTTGATTATAATAAGGCATATAAGTAGTCATTGGATTACCGTCTATCACCTCTAATACAAACTCCTTTTGTATATCTATCGAATCTATACACTCAAGGAACCTCCAATTTTCAGAAAAATCAGATGTACAAAACTCTTTTCTATTTTTCATTAATGAATACGAATATTTAAATCCTTTTTTTGGTTTATAAACAAAATTATCTGAATTGTATTTATTTTGATCGACTTTACTTGTATCCAATCTCTCTACCCAAATACTATTATTTTTATAAAGTAAATCATAGTCTAATATTGGCTTCTGCCCTCCATTAATAACTTCGTTTTGCCTTTCACAAGAAAACAAAACGATCAATACTAAAAGTGATTTAGGGAAAATATAACTCATAAGGGTTGAATTTACATTCTGTTTCATATTAATTTATGATAATAAGACAAAGCTTCTTTGTATTTATATTAGGGTTAAAGTAATTTAAATATAAAAAAAGTCTCAAAACATATTACATTATAAAAAATTATAATAGTAATTTGGCTTAGTCATCGATAAGTATAAAATTAATATTGATTCATACTTATTAAATCATATTTAAACCGTAATAGATTACATTATAAATTTAAAATCAATTCATATTTCACAAAATGAAAACAAAAAATATTAAAAATTACATCTTCACAGTATTGTCATTATACCTTATTTCGTCTTGTGAAAATCAAACAAAAGAAGACGTTAAACCACCTCAAGAATTTGAAGAAATTTCAAAAGGTATTTTGGTGGAAAAATTTGACTCATTAAATAAAGACGAAAGTAGATACAATGTAGATAATGTAATTTATACCGAAAAGTTAAAACTTAAATATACATATTCTATAGTTAAAGACAATGAAGAAAAATATGTAAACTCCTTTAAAAAAGATTGGGTATTTGTAGAGCAAGATGATACAAGTGCTCAAGAATTGTATTTTGAAGCTGAAATATTACCAGGGAATCCTATGGGAAAATTTGTACCTAATTATCAGCAAACAAGTGTAAGATATGTATACCCTGATGGCTATAATACAATGACTGGTTTAATTGAGAATACGAAGAACATATGGATGCACCCACCAAGAGCTGGTATTTTTTCTTTACTACAACTTTCAGGTTTTCCCTTTGTTCAATATCCTTTAGATTTAAACTCTAAATACACATGGAGTTTAACTTCGGGTTCGCATTATGCAGATAAGCGTTTTGTATTGTGGGAGGGTAATATGACAACCCAAATGACATATTCAGTAAAATCTATACAGAAGGTTGATACGCCTTTTGGATTATTAGATTGTTATTATATTGAGGCAACTTCTAATAATGATTTAGGAGAAACTCGAACTAAATTATATTTTAATTCTAAATATGGTTTTGTAAAAACAGAATTTAAGTCAATTGACGGAACCCAAATTAACATTAACCTTACCGAAATAGGTTCTATTACTGACAATATTGAATAAATTTAGATTCAAGAATGTTTTTGAGCCAGATGCTTAAAATGATTGAAAGGCATTATGGTTAACTACAACATTTATAAAAACATCATCAGAATTGGAAAGAGTTAGTAGCTCGCTATACAAATGGATGATACAGCCGAAAGTATTGGTTTGAGTACTCGTTAGAGTTCATTGTGCAAACAGGATGTATTCTTTATTTCAACAAAAAAGGCTTCAATACGTATGTGTTGAAGCCTTTTATATGTTTAATCCATTGGGATTTAAGCAAACTTAGTTTCTAATGCCAATTTCTCTAACTTTTCTTGCCAATATTGAACCCCTTCTCCAGTAAAGATCTTCTTTCTGAATTGGTTAACATATTGAATTCCTGAAATAGAATTTGTTACAAAAACTTGATCGGCGATATTAATTTCGTAAGCTCTTAACTTATCGTCAATAATTTCGTAACCATCCTCTTCTAATAGTTTAAGCATTTGTTTTCTAACAACACCATCTAAAGCGCCTTGATCCGGAGTGGGTACAATGGCCTTTTTACCTTTAATTACAATGAGGTTAGAATGTTGTGTTTCTATAATTTCTTGATCCGAATTTAGAAGAAAAACTTGATCTACATCATTCTCTTTCGCAAATACTGAAGCTAAGATATAGACTAATGCATTGTTACTTTTAATAGATGATAAAACGGCTTTAGCTTTTACATGATCGAAATAAATGTCCGATGATATTCCTGCTTCCTTAAGTACGTAACCCTTATCTTCTAATGGTTCTACTTCAATTAAATATTCTACACCAAGTTCATCTGGTGTATATAAACCAGTTCCAGATCTAAAAAAATGCAATCGAATACGACAAGATTTTTGTCTTAATCCGTTAGATTCAATGGTATTTAATATTTGCTCATAAAGCATTTCCATGTTTAATTCTGAAGGAATATCTACACGCATCATACACATGGAACCCATTAATCGAAAATAATGATCTTCGTAAAAATAAATGAGTCCATTGCTATAACGCATTGTTTCAAATAAACCATCTCCATAACGAAATGCTCTATTTTCTGAGCCAACAGAAAAATCTGTTTGTTTAATAATAGCTCCGTTATAATTAACCATCGTTTGCATACTTATGATTTTTGCGCAATTAATGCATCTATAATACCAATAAAATCTTCACTTTTTAATGCTGCACCACCAATTAATCCACCATCTACATTTGGCTTCGCAAATATTTCATTTGCATTGGATGGTTTACAAGACCCTCCATAAAGGATGGTCATATTGTCTGCCACCTCATTCGAGTATTGTTTTTTAATTTCTTCACGTAAAAACGCATGTACTTCCTCTGCTTGCTCTGCAGATGCTGTAACACCAGTACCAATTGCCCAAACAGGTTCGTAAGCCAAAACAAGCGTTGCAAATGCATTCGCATTTAAATGAAACACTGAATCTTTAAGTTGTTGCAATAATATGGCTTTAAAATCTCCAGATTCTCTTTGTTCTAAGCTTTCACCAATACAAAAGATAACTTCTAGATTATTAGCTTGTGCTTGGTCTACCTTTTTCTTTAAGATTTCTGCCGTTTCTCCAAAATATGTTCGACGTTCTGAGTGTCCTAAGATCACATATTTTAATCCAAAATTGGCTAACATTTTAGGAGATACCTCACCTGTAAATGCTCCACTATTTTCGAAATGACAATTTTGAGCTGCCACATCTAAAGGTGAATCTTTAATAATTTGTTTAACAGATGATAGGTGTAAAAATGGTGGAGTTAAGATAACTTTATGATTAGATGCTAACTCCGGTGTATTATTCACGAGATTTTGAGCCAATTGATTTCCCTCTTCTACTGAAGTATTCATTTTCCAATTTCCGGCAACAATGTATTTTCTCATATTTATAGTTTAATTCGTGGATCTAGTAGTTTGTAAAACAAGTCCACAAAGATATTAATCAAAACAAAAATAGCAGCAATAAAAAGAACAATTCCCATCACTAATGGTAAATCTAAATTCTCTAAGCTCTCTACTAATAGTTTTCCTATTCCATCCCATGCAAAAATATACTCTACAAAAACGGCTCCTGCCAATAAAGAGGCAAACCAACCAGATGTAGCTGTTATTACAGGGTTAAGTGCATTCTTTAAGGCGTGCTTCCATAAAACGGCACGGTTAGATAACCCTTTAGATTTTGCTGTACGTATATAATCTTCATTCATCACTTCTTCTAAAGACGATTTTGTAAGTTGAGATATTACCGCTAAAGGTCTTATACCTAAGGTTATTGCAGGTAATACTAAGTTTTTCCACTCGATGTATTTCCCCTCACCAAAGTCGTCTACCTCAAACAAACTTCCAGTCATAGAAAATGGTAAATAATCGGATAAATAGAATCCGAAAAACCATGCAATAAGTACAGACGCAAAAAACGAAGGTAGAGCCATGCCCGTTAAACTTAACAGCTCAACCAAATTCTTTAAATAAATATTGGAAGAAGATTGTAGAAATATCCCCAATAAAACCCCTAATACAAAGGCTATGGAAATAGAAGTAAACGCTAATACAAATGTATTTATAATCTTATTGGCAATAATCTCATTTACTTTTTGTCCTTTTTTCTGAAATGATTCCCTTAAATAAGGGGTTTTTAAAGCCATTCCAAATTCGGAAGACATAGACATGTAAAATCCAGAATATTTGTCTTTAGACCAGTAATTAATGGCTTTATGGTTTTCTGTTTGATGAAAAGATATAGGAGAAACATCATTTACCCAATACATAAATTGTTCTTGTATAGGTAGATTTAAGCCGTATTTAGCTTGAACTTGTTCAATTTGTTCTTCCGTTTCATGTTGACCTAACATCATTTGAGCAGGGTCTCCGGGTAAAACATTAAATAAAAAGAACACCAAACACAATACGCCAAACATAGTTCCGAATACGTGTAATATTTGTTTTGTCCAGTATGAAATCATCTCTTATTTAGTATTATTTACGCATCAACTTAAACGGGTCTTTCGACAATCCAATATCTTTTAATCGTTTACCCGTTAACATATTCTGGATGTTAATATTGTATCCAAAAAACTCACTCTTATGAGCTAAAGGGTACCAAAATCCTGTCGATGTCTTTTGCCAATCTATCCATTCTGATTGTATTCCATCGAAATAAAAATTGTCGTTCCACATTTTCCAAGCCAATGGCCTATTTTTGTCATCTAAGATGTAAATATAAGCTTCTCCTGCTCTAGATTTATGATTATCTAGATATTGTACGCACAAACTTCGTTTACTTTGACCTTCTAACAAGACCATAGTTCGATCAACTTGCAAATCAAAAACTTCATAAGGCGCTGAAAACCAAAATCTATCGATCTCAAAATACTCTTTTGCTAGATAAACCAGTTTATCCTTTTTCTCTGTATTTTTTATGGTGGTTTCGCCTATTTTCACAATGGCATCATCTGACTTCATATTATAAACAACATGATTCCCACTCCAAGATACTTTCACAAATCCTTCTTTTTTGTCCCAGATATAATGGCGATTGTTATGGGTTACCCAAGAAATGTAACGGGTTTTATTCCAAGCTTTACCCTCCATAGATTTTAACATCTTTTGAGAAATCTTGTTTGCAAATTCTGGATCTGAGGATAATGGTAACGATTCGTTGTGCTTAAAATAAAAGACAAGTAAACCTATTACACTTACAACCACAAGTCCAAAAAATAGCTTTAACGCTTTTTCTAAGAATTTATATAATGTGTCCATTTACAACTTACCTTGACAAAATTTCAGAAAGGGTTAACAGATCTTCATTTAAACCCGGGTGGGCTTTAACGGCTTTATCTAAATCTACAAAAACCATTTCATTTTTTTGTATTCCAGTCATTCCATTATATTTCCCTTGCATTAAAAACGAAATAGCGGCTTGTGAAAATCTTGCAGCTAATATGCGATCGTTTGCTGTTGGGCTTCCTCCTCTTTGCAAATGTCCTAATACTGTAACTCTAGGGTGAAAATGGGGTTGAGATTCTTTTATTCTTTGGGTAAGTTCGTAGGCGTTACCATTAATATTCCCTTCTGAAACTATAACAATACTTGATTTTTTCCCACTTTTATGACGGATGTCTAACATATCGATTAAAGACTCAACAGAAATATCGGTTTCGGGCAACATCATTGCCGAAGCTCCACTTGCAATTGCTGCGTTAAGGGCAATAAAACCTGAATCTCGCCCCATAACCTCTACAAAAAACACACGATTATGTGAATTGGCGGTATCTCTAATCTTATCAATTAAGTTTACAACTGTATTTACAGCCGTATCAAACCCTAAAGTTAAATCGGTTCCACTTAAATCATTATCTATGGTTCCTGGAATCCCTATTCCCGGCATACCATACTCTTCGTAAAAAACTTTTAAGCCTGTTAAAGTACCGTCTCCACCTATGGCCACCAAACCATCAATCTGATGATTTTGCAAGGTATTATTGGCTTCTGCTCTTCCTTCTTTTGTTTTAAACGCTTTAGACCGTGCTGACTTTAGGATGGTTCCTCCTCTATGTAAAATTTCGCCAACACTACGGTTGTCCAATTCAACATAATTGTTGGATATTAACCCATTATAGCCTTCATAAAATCCAATGACTTGAATATTATAATGTGTGGCTACTCTTACTAGGGCTCTAATAGCAGCATTCATACCTGGGGAATCTCCTCCAGAAGTAAAAATACCTATTCGTTTAATATTATCGGATGATTTTAATTTCTCCATTCTTCATAAGTTTTATGATTGAAGATGGTTTGGATTTTTGAATCTTATCTTGTTTAAAATCTACCACATAATCAACCTGGTCTTTTAATGCATTGGGTATATCTTTAAAGGAAAATGGACTTCTTTGACCACTTAAATTAGCCGAAGTACTAATGATTGGTTCTTTAATTTGTTGAATTAAACTTTTACAAAAAGCATCGTTTACAATTCTAACGCCTATCGTTCCATCTTCTGCTAATAGGTATTTAGGAAATTTTCCACCCTCTAATATTAGAGTTAACGGATTGTCTGAACATTCTATTAATTGCCAAGCTTGTTCCGGTACCTCATCAAAATAGCGTTCTAATTGTATCTCAGAACTGACCAATACAATGCACTTTTTAGTGGCATTTCTACCTTTAATTTTATATATACGATTTACCGCTTCCTGATCCGATATTTTACACCCTATCCCCCAAATGGTATCTGTTGGATACATGATTACACCACCTTCTTGTAACGTGACCTTTGCCTGATGTAAATCTTCTCTAGTATATCTTTCCATAATGTTCTTCTATGCGTTGAATGCACGCTTTTAAAGTTAACCCTTCTCGTTCTATTTGTATGTCTGCTCTGGCATACAATGGTCTTCTTTTTTGGTACAATTCTAAGGCTTGCTTTTTCCATTGGTCTCCACGCATGGCATTAAGCAATGGTCTCGACTTTTTAATGTGTTCTAATTGTTTTAAGCAGGTATCATCAGACATGGATAAATATAAGGAAACCACTTGGGCATCTGTAATTATATTATACGTCTTAGGATGACAATAAGCACCACCTCCTAAGGAGATAATACTTGGGGTTTCACACTTTATTGCCCTTTGAACATATTCGCATTCTAAGGCTCTAAAATACGCCTCTGATTTCGTAATAAGCTCATGAATGGTTTGGTGTTCTCCTAAACAAATTTCATCATCAATATCGTAGAATGGTCTATTATAATGGGCTGCTAATTGCTTACCTAATGTGGTTTTACCCACCCCCATAAATCCTGTTAATACGATATGTTTCATATTCTAAAACGGAGATCCAGGTTCTTTAGACATATGGTTAAACACCAATTTGTCTACCAAATTACTACTCAACTTATTTAACAATACAGTTAACTTACCATTTAAGGTCATTACACTGTAGTTCTTTTTATTATTAGCAGCGCTAAAAACACGTCCAGCAACTTCTTCTGCGGTCATCATTTTTTTCTCGTCTCTTGGCGTTTCGCTTTGTGTTTTACCATCTTTAGCTAACGCAGAGTTACGAATGTTAGAAGCTGTAAACCCAGGGCATGCAATAAGAACGTGTAATCCTCTTTTCATATTTTCAATACGTAAAGATTCTAAAAATCCTTGCATTGCAAATTTAGATGATGAATATCCTGTACGCCCTGGCAATCCTTTAAATCCAGCAATTGAAGAAATCCCGATTACCGATCCTTTTACTTTTAAAAGATATGGCAAAGCGTATTTCGTACAATATACAGTTCCCCAATAATTAACATCCATTACCTTTCTTAATACGTCTAAATCTAGCTCTTCTAGAGTGGCTCGCATAGAGATCCCTGCATTATTAATAAGTACATGAATATCCCCAAAATGGCTAACCGCAGTATTCATTAATTGCTTACAGTCCTCTTCTACCGATACATCTGCTTTTACACATAATACGTCCGTTTTGTATTCGGTTTCAATGGTTTTTGCCAAATCGTTTAATTTCTCTAAACGACGTGCCGCAATCACTAACCTATATCCATTTTTTGCATATTCTTTAGCCAAAGCCTCTCCAATTCCTGAAGAAGCACCTGTAATAACAACCACTTTTTTACTCACTTGTGTCGTATATTTTTGTACCGATTATTATCTCGGTGTATTGTTTCTAAACTTTTACGCAAATTACAATACTATACAGTATAAACCAACTATTACAGGTTGCAAAGCGTAATTATATACGTATGCGATGTGGTTTTTGGTTTAAAGAGGTGGGTAACTGGATTGATTACGAGAAGTCTTTAATTGATACATCTTGACCTATACCAACTTCTAAATTAAGAAAAGTTAGGATATCAGTATATCATCCATCACGATAGAATAATGGTTAATAAATCAATTTAATATTTATCAATTTTCTAAGTATAATCTTATTGCTCCTAAACACTACCATAAACTTTACTTCGTAATCACTCAGTATCCACCAATTATCTTTTTACGATATCTTTTATTTTCTCAAAGGTACCTGTCCAATTTACGTTTCCATAATTTTCGCCCAAACGTACAATTATCAAATTTTCAGAAGGACTCACAAATATATATTGACCTAATATACCTTTTGCAACAAAATCTCCTTTTTCATTCGGTATCCACCATTGATATTGGTAACCTAATGCACTTCCATTTAATGTGTCTAATTTTGTGGAATTCTGAATCCAAGATTTAGAAATGATTTGTTTTCCATTCCAATTCCCTTCATTTAAATATAAACGTCCAAATTTTGCGAAATCTATTGCTCTTGCATTTATTCCACAAAACGTTTTTTCCATTCCATTTTTCTTTTTATCAATACTCCAAGACGCATTATACTCCATTCCTATCTGTTTCCACAATTTTTCTTCTAGATACTGAGAAATCGTTTTTTCTTTTAAAACATTATTTAATATTAAACCTAATAATTGAGTATTCCCACTTACATAATCCGTGATTTCGCTCGGTTTATTTTTTAACTTTAATTTTAAACTCGATTTCTTAACGTTTCTACCATAATAGAAAGTTGCAGCATGTCCAAAAGGATTAAAATAGCTTTCATTAAAATCAAGACCGGAAGTCATTTGTAAAAGATTTTCAACCGTAACATTTTCAAATCCATTTTCTTTTAGTTCTGGAATATACTTGGTTACCGGATCATTCACGGAATTGATATATTTATCTTCAATAGCACAACCAATTAAAAAAGATGTAAATGATTTGGCCATTGAAAAGGATGCCACTATAGATTCCCTTTTATAGTCATTAAAATAATGTTCATATTTTATCGTATCGTTTTGAATTACTAAAAAAGCAACGGTTTTATTTTTAGTGAGGTAGTCTTCAAAACGACTTCCATCATTCATTGTAATATCAAATTTTTTATTGCCCTTTTCATTAAAATAAAAAACATCTGTTGTATCATTTTCAATGTTGCGTTTTGGAAAAATTTTATAATCCGTAATATTAGCAAAATTATAATATACAAATCTTGTCACTTTACATGATCCTGCGGTGAAAAGTATAATAAGAAGGTAAAATATGTTTTTCATTGAATGTTTTTAATGACTATCGTCTAATATAAAAATAGTTATGGATTTTATCCGACCTATTTCACAAAAAAGCATAAAGTTGAAGTAACCTGACAATTCTCTACAGTTGAGCCAAATTGTATTTTTATAATTCGTGAAACGTAATGTTTATTCAATTTTTGTGTATACAATTTCGCAGTTGTAATTTTTCCATACAAGTTCTGTAAAATCATAAAGTTTCATCTTCAAATGCGCTTGAATCTTTGACTGTTCAACCATTTCAAAACTTTCAAAGATTATTTTATCTTCAAATGCTATTTCATTTTCATCAAAACCAAGTTCTCCATTTTGATAATATAATCGAATAGGAATTGCATAATGATTATATTGAAGGTGTCCATATGGTTTATCAACGAGTTCATTAGGATATGGTAATTGAATTAAAAGACTTAGATCAAAAGGGTCATGTTTTGGTAATTCTATTATCTTTAATTGAATACTTGAATAAGGAAAATCTGAAAGTTCATTTTTAAAATCACTACTTGATATTCCATCGTCATTTAAATCTGCTACATCTGTAGAGTTAAAACTTTCAATTTGATAGAACCCTAAAATGTCTTTATTGATTGATTCTTCCTTGTTTTTATCACTACAGGCCAGTAGTGTCGTTAAAAATATTAATATTAGGACTCTCATATATTCAATATTATTTTAATTGTTCTCGATACATTTTTTCTCCTTACGTCAAAAAACACTCGAATTGACTGTAAATCTACGATTATTTATTCTTTAATTGATCCATCCAAAGTAAACGAATGGATTGATGGTAATCCGTCTCAAATGTCAAAACACGAATGGAGTTAATCTCGAATTCATAATCATATTCAAATTCAATAGAACCATCCGAATTAATCATATCAATAATCAAGGTATTCTCATTAATTCTATTCCTCTTTCCATAAAACAATTCAGATTCATCATCGTCTTGAAATTCAAAGATTCCAAATTTAGATTCTACCCAATCTAAGAGCCCAATTGTATTGGTAAATTTAAAATCTATTGGAGCCTTATTTTCTATTCCTTTCAAACGAAGTACTTTCTCTATTTCTTCTTCCTTTCTTGTTCGTATTCGTTCTTCTAGAAATTCCTTTTTATAAATTTTATAACCATCAACGAGATAATCTACAGGAATATGTTTAACTAAAATCCAGTTATCATTTTCATCAATAAGAAGACCTCTTTCTGTATCCTCCCAATCTTTAATCCTATATTCCTCAACTCTCATGTTTGACGTTTTTTATTTTTTTGGCTGGATATTATTTCGCATACAACAGCTCCGATCTTAAAGACATAATTATGATTAATAAAGAAATATAATGCAGTCATTTTACAAAGACAACACCTCATTTTCAATGGTAATGCTGTATAGAATAGACGTATCAACAGGTTTCCCATCAACAGTTCCAGCATCCCAAATTTTCATTCTAGAAAAAACGTCTACTATTTGTTTATCAAGTTCAGGACTTTGGGTTGTATTGAGAACAAATTACCATTAAAGAAATCATATCATAACAAAGTTACAAACAATATATAGATTGAGTCTAATAATAAAAAAATCTGAACGTTTATTATATTTTTTTTATTGATTCTCAGCCTTACCTGTTCTCAATTATATCCTCCAATTCTTCTTCACTCATCCAATCTTCTGTTGCTGGGATAACAATATTTTTAATCCATTCAAATAAATTTCTATTAACTTCTGTTATTGGGTAACCATTTAACTCTTTCTTTCTACTCCAAGTTAAATGAATGGTAAGGACTTTAGAAGTCGGTGTTCCATTCAGAATCTCAAACCCAGCTATACAATCGTTATCTTGCCTCCTTGCAAATGGAAGAATATCATTTCCAGTCTCTAACCGATACTCTTCTCGAATCCCTTTCAATTTATCTGGTTCTACGATATGCCAAGGGGTTAATCCATCGAAATTGTGAGCTTTTAACCATCTATATTCAAGGGGTAATTTTAGTTTATCATGCATAATGGATTGATCTCTATTTACGACCTAACATCATAGGTTTATTTTTTATTAACAATTGTTTTCAACATGCGCATTACTCAGATTCAACAAGGGTCTAATTCTCTTTAATTGTTTTGCTATTTTACCATATGCCAATCCAATTTTCAAGATTCCGTTTATATTCCTCAACGGCCAACCAAGTATTAACGGACTCCGATGATTTTTTGTCATAAGCTATTAAAAATTGGATATGAATTTGCTCCCCTGTTTGTAGGGCTGGAATTTCGGTTTCTAACCCATCCTTCAGTATCGTTGTAATAGAGTGTTCAAAATCAACTTTATCTTTCAGTCGATCAGGAAACCAATCATTCAATTGTGCACGTGAATTAAGTATTTCTCCATCTTCAGAACCTATATGTAATACCCAAACGTTATTACTTGCCTCTATAGCATCTAAATTTTCTCCAGAAGCTGTATCAAAATACACCTTCTCAGAATAGTCTTTCAAAACACAACTTAATATCAGATTATCATTTGAATCTTCTATTTTTTCGATTCTCCAAATCCATCCCTGTGAATCTTTTACAGTTTCACCATTGTATAATGGTTGTCTAATTTTGAATTCTACCAATTCAACAATATATCCTCCAAATTTATACGACACAGATTGTCCATTTTCATATTCCTTAACGCCTATATTTTTAATATCTGAAGAATCTGTTGTCAGTCCACAAAAAATCTGTCCAAGTGGTGTATCAAATATTCTGTTTATTAATAAATTAGTCATTTCTAAACGCGTATAAATCTATTCTTCTGTATATATTTTCTATTTTATAAAAGTATTTAATTTTCCTATCATTTCAAAAAACTATCAATTACTTATTGAATTTACAATGCTTCATTAATTAGCCGTTTTATAACGCATACATACCCCTAACTCTTTTTTCAACTAACAGTTAATTGGGTGTTTAAAACACAAACGTCCGTTCGGGAGTTACGAAATACAATGGAGTAAGATTATATTGAGAATAAATTACCTTTAAAGAAATCATATAATAATACGTCGTTACAAACGATGCATAGATAGAGTCTAATAATAAAAAAATCTGAACGTTTATTATAGAACTTTGAGCAAAAAAAAACGTGTTTTACTCTTCAGTAAAACACGTTTTATATATATGGCTATTAGATTAAGAATGTCTACGACCTCTTCTTTCTCTATTTTGTCCGCGGTCTCCTCTATCGTTACTAAAAGATGATCTTCTACGAGATCCTCCTCCGTTACGACGGTCTCCACCACCATTACCACCTCTACGGTCTCCACCTCCACGACGACGTCCACCGCCACCGCCTCCAGAGCGACCAGAGCGTTTTGTTTCTTCAATATTTACTCGAACACCATCAAAGTCTTTACCAGTCACATTATCCATAATGCGATCGTAATTATCTTGGTGAATGTTAAAGAAAGAGAACTTATTCATTACGTCTACACGAGAGATATCATCTTGACCTAATCCTGTTGATTCACGGATAAAGTCTTTTAATGAAGTCCAGTCTAAACCATGCTCTTCCCCAAGGTTAATGAATAAACGTTTTTCAGAAGCATTACGTCCACCACGAGTAGATCCTGCACCTTCTTTCACGTTAATATCCACATCTTTTACTTTAGATAAGAATTGCTCCATCTCTACAGTAATAAAACGCTTGATTAAGTCTTCTTTAGATAATTCCTCAAACTGTTCAGTGAAGTATTCCATGTAGTTATCAACTAACTTTTCGTTAACAACAACATTTTTCCACTTATCAGCTACAGCAATTAATCGCTTATTTGCTACATCATTAGCAGATGGTAACATTTTAAGCTCAAACTTCTTTTTAATGATTCCTTCAATACGACGAATCTTTCCTTTATCACGTCCAGTAATAATAGCATAAGATACACCTTCGTTACCTGCACGACCTGTACGTCCAGAACGGTGAGTATATGCTTCAACGTCTTCTGGTAATTGGTAGTGAATAACGTGTGTTACATTATTTACATCAATACCACGTGCAGCTACATCTGTTGCTACTAAGAATTGAATATTACGTTTACGGAAGTGACCCATTACAACATCACGTTGTTTTTGAGATAAGTCTCCATGAAGTGAACCTGCATTGTATCCATCCGATATTAAACGCTCTGCTACATCCTGAGTCTCGTGACGAGTTCTACAAAATATAATTCCGAACATATTATCGTCAAAATCAATTAAACGCTTTAAACCAGCGTAACGGTTATGTGACGAAACAATTGAGTAGTGGTGTTCAACCGTGCTCGCTCCTTCGTTCTTTTTACCACAAGTAATTTCTGCTGGATCGGTCATGTATTCTTTTGAAATACGTGCAACCTCTCTTGGCATAGTTGCTGAAAACAACCACGTTGAACGGTAGTCAGGACAAGTTGATAAGATTTCATCTAAATCATCTTTGAATCCCATGTTTAACATTTCATCGGCTTCATCCAATACACAAATGTCAATTTTGTCAAGATTGATAAAACGACGGTTTATCATATCTTTTAATCGACCCGGTGTAGCTACAACAATTTGAGCACCTCTTTTGATAGATTTTGATTGCTCGAAGATGCTTGCTCCTCCGTAAACTGTTGCTACTCTAATACCACGTAGGTTTTTCGAGTAATTTTGGATGTCTTTTGCAATTTGAATTGCCAATTCGCGTGTTGGAGATAGTATTAATGCTTGTACATGCTTTTTACTACTGTCCAATCTTTCTAGTAAAGGCAAAGAAAATGCTGCTGTTTTTCCTGTTCCAGTTTGCGCCAACGCAACAATATCCGACTGATCTTGTAATAAGTGTGGAATTGCTTTTTGTTGAATCTCTGATGGGTTTTCGTAACCCAAATCGATGATGGCGTTAACAATCTCTTCGCTCAACCCTAGGTCTAAAAAAGGGTGTGTCATAAATAGTTTCTTTTATTTAAAGTGCAAAACTACAACTATTAGTTGGATTTAGACTCTATTTATTAAATAAAAACGCTCAATACAGAACTATATGTAATATTTTAATTTACAACTATTTACATAGCTTGATATTTAACTAACTCCTATTTATTTTTTAATACCAGCGTATTAGCTTCTTGTTTTCAGGACAAATAATCCAACCTAATCCTATTTTTTTAGATTATTCACACACCAAACAAAGCCTAATATGGAATAAAAACCCAATCTTAACAAGAGCATAATGTTACCACAGCGACCTTACTTAACTTATTAAACTCAATTATTAAATCGTCTATTTCTTTCTCCCCTTTTTCATAAAGTGCGTCTATTTTTATATCCGATTCTAATTGTTCCATTTTTGCAAATAGAGAGTCCGAATATGTTTCGAGTTTTTTGATAATAGCATCCGTTTGACTAGTCTTTCTGTGAATAAAAATTTCTGAAGAACATAATTACCCACCAAAAACATAACGTTCAACGGGTTCCGTATTCATCCACTCTTGATCTTCTATAGTATGTTCACTGGATAATTCAATAGCATAACTTTGTTCAATAATTTCCAATACAATTTATACTATTATAATCTAACGTTTTTGGATCTATAACTTTTAACATTTTAGACGTTGATAAATCGCTTCTTGTATATGTGTATTCTAATCGATTTGCGAAATATTTGGTTTCACCATCGTAACTAATACTCCTATTTTGCAATAGACTTTTAGGATTTTCTTCTAAATATGTTTCTACCGATAATTCATTATTGTTTATATAGGTTGAAGCTATATATGTATAGGCCTTTATCTCGCTCCCATCTTTAAGTTCAATTATAAACTCTATATGGCAGGCATTATATTCTGCAATGGCCTCTAGTGAGGTTAACAACAATATTATTATAGCAAAACTTCTTAATTTCATTATTCCTTGTATTTAAATGATTCTATAATTTTATTATTATTACACATTCAATACTATTTATTCCAATATATATATCAAAAAAAATCACTTGAAAGAAAATTTTTATCCTTCAAGTGATTTATATGCGATTGTTTTAAATCTAATTTTTTTGTTGCTCTCTTAAGTAGGTTGCTAACATTTTCTCTAGCAATTCTTCTTTAGATAAATGTTGTAACGTATTTTTAAAGTCTTGACGACTGGCCATATCTAATTTTTCAGCAGATACGGGTTTCGTTTTAGATATTTTACGTCCCCACAGTATGGCCTTATTCACCAACTGGTCTTTTTCATTTGGAACGTCTAAATAGGTTAATTTTAAACTTAATCGACGTTCAAATTCCTCCAGTAATTTAACTTCTTCTGGAAATATAAACGTTAGGTTAATCCCAGATTTCCCAGATCTTGCGGTACGTCCACTTCGGTGTGTGTAGGCTTCTTTCGTATCTGGTAAATGGTATTGAATAACATAGGTTAAGTCATCAACATCCATACCCCTTGAGGCTACATCTGTTGCAATAAGCGTATTAATATGCCCTTCCTTATATTGTTCCATAACCTTGTTACGAAGACCTTGAGGTAAACTTCCATGAATGGCTCCACAAGAAAATTTGTTTGCCGATAATTGTTTGTATAATTTTTGAACTCCAGATTTAGTTCTACAAAATATTATTCCTCTTTTATCTTCAAACCTTGCTAGGTAATGTAATAAAACCGTTAATTTTTCTTCGGGTACTAATTCAATTGCTAAATGCTCAATACCTTCATTGGTACGTTCATTTTCTCCAATTAATACTTTCTTTAAAGATTTTTTTAAGTACTTATTTACAATCGCACTTAAATCTTGTGGCATGGTTGCCGAAAATAACCATGTAGAATAATCCCTATTTGACGTCGCTAATATTTTATCAATATCGGTTTGAAATCCTTTTAACAACATTTCATCGGCCTCATCAAAAATAAGGTAATCCAATGCTGATAAATGCACCACTTTACGTTCTACAAGGTCCATTAAACGTCCTGGTGTAGCCACTACCACTTGCACTCCATTACTTAATTCATGGATTTGTGCCTTTAAAGACATACCTCCATAAATAGATTCTATCTTTAATCCTTGAAGGTTTTGAGCTAAGCTTTTTAGTTCGTTACCTACTTGTTCACAAAGTTCTCGGGTTGGTACAAGAATTACAGCTTGTATTTTACCAGCTTCTCTATCTATTCTTGATAATAAAGGGGCTCCGTAAGCAAATGTCTTCCCTGTTCCAGTGGCAGAACGTCCAACAAAGTCTCCATTATGTTCTAAAAGAACAGGTATCGTTTTTGCCTGAATTTCACTTGGCACAATGATTCCTTTATCTTCTAAAGTATAAATAATTTCGGGGTGTAATTTACTTGATGAAAAGCTTTTCATAGGTTATATGGGCTATACCAATTTAGCATTATGCATTCCATTGGTAATGGGTTAAGGTTATGCTAAACTGCTGTAATTTTCTAATTTCTGTTTTACCAGACGGATGACTTCTTCTTTATCAGTTGTATTCGATACAAAATCCAATTCATCAACTTCAAGAATTAATACATTCCCTTTATTATAGGTTTGTATCCAATCCTCGTAACGGTTATTTAAGTTAATTAAATATTCCTGACTGATATTATTCTCACAATCTCGACCACGTTTTTCAATTTTCTCGACCAATTTAGGAACTGATGATTTTAAATATATTAAAAGATCAGGTGGCGATAAAAAACTATGAATAAGCTCGAATAAATGTTTGTAATTCTTAAAATCACGATCCGACATTAATTTCATATCGTAAAGATTTGGTGCAAAGATAAATGCATCTTCATAAATGGTTCTGTCTTGTATAACAGACATACCACCATCTTGAATATCCTTTATTTGTTGAAATCGGTTTTGTAAAAAATAGATTTGCAAATTAAACGACCAACGTTCCATATCTCCATAGAATTGCTCTAAGTATGGATTATCTTCAACACTCTCAAACTGAGGCTTCCAATTAAAATGATCGGCTAAAAGTTGGGTTAAAGTCGATTTACCTGCCCCAATATTTCCTGCAATTGCTATATGCATATACGTAATTTTATACCGCGAAATTAAGGATATTTTTTGCAGTTTGTGGCGTTATTTAAGAATAAATAAGAATAGAGTAATTGATCGATAGATAATTCTATTTTAAAACAAGAATACCTTTGGTAGATTAATTCCACCAAAGGTATTTTAGATTAAAAGATTTACTTGACCATCTTATTTAATAACCATCTATAGTTATTGTTGGATTCACATTTGACTATATATCCTGCAAATACTTAAGACTTCTGCATTTGTTGTTCAAATGTTAATTGAATAAACTCAGCCGGTCTTATTATTGCGACTAAAACATTCACTCTTAATTTACCTTCTAAAATATCTTCTCCAGTCATTGTACTTCCTAATCCTACTTCTACATTATAAGCATCACCAGGATATGAACCGACTAAAGCACCTTGGTGCCATTGGCCATGCAAGAAGTTTTCTATCATAGATTTTATAATTACCCAAGTACTCTTATCATTTGGCTCGTACATAAAATCTTGTAAAGCTAATTTTATAGATTCATTAAGCATCATATAAGTTCTCCTTACATTAATATAACGCCAGTCTTGACTATTACCATCTAAAGTTCGAGCACCCCAAACCAAAACTCCTTTGCCTGTAAAAGAACGAATCGCGTTGACGGCCATACCGTTTAGAGGAACATTTAAATCCTCTTGTTGTTCATTATTAATATTAACCAAGGGGCTAACTACTCCAGCTAATGATACATTTGCTGGTGCTTTCCATACACCTCTTTCAGAATCAACCCTTGAATATACACCTGCCATAGCTGAACTGGGCGCCATAATATTCAATTGCGTTTTTATACTATCTAGCACCTGTTTATATTGTGGCGTATTTTGTACTATAGCCAAACTTTCTGGTGTTAACAGAGATGGCCCTAAATCAGATTCGTTTACAAGGGTTGTATTTAACCATGGGTAATAAGTGGCTCCAAAGTTTAAACCTTCATTTTCTAGGTTACTTCTAAATTGCTTAATAACATCTTGACCTGAATGATCTCTTACTTTATATCCATTATAAACATCTAATATACCAAACCTGTTCTCCAACGTTTTGCAATGCATTAACATAGCATTTTGTACAGTAGTACAGTCTTTTTGATTTAATTGTATAGCTTCTGGAATGACTACAATAGATGATTTATTATTATCTTCTAATTCATTTAACGCTTTAATTAACGTTTCAGACTCTATTGGATTTTTATAGTTCCCAACAGAAAGTATATTACAAGGTCCTCCGCCATTCATAAAAAAGAGTTGCAATGCTCTATATAAGTTGTATTTTTCGCTGGATTGTTCTAAAATATAGGTTTTACCATTTATGTAGGTATGTGCATGTAATATATCATCTGCAATATTAGAATCTGTAAGTTCTGAAAGCTCAAATGTATATTCTGGTGCACCTCCAAAATAGTGTTCATATTCATGAATAGACGATATTTGGGTAGGTATATTTAATACGCTTTCTCCATTGACATCTGCTTTTTCAGTATAACCAATAAATAGAGGAATACTCGTTGATACTGGGGTTATAGAGTTTGGATATGAACTTTCTTCTGTGGTATACACACCAGGTGTTTTATATTGTGCCATAAATTAAAAGGGTTTAATTATTGGCATAATATACTTTGAATTCACAAATTACAACCCCGTTATTTTACTTAGTTTTATAACTAAGGATAAATACGTAAAATAGTTATATTAAATGGAAATACTCAGGAATAGACTTCAAAAACAAAAAATGAAGAATAAAACCTGAGTATTAAAATAGAACAAATAATTAGGGAATTAACTATCGACTTAAAGCATTTAGGGTATTTTTATTTTTGGTTCCTAATAAGTTAAATGATATACCGAAATACGCACCTATTTTAAAAGGACTAGGATTTCTTAATGGAACTTCATTCGGTAAATCAGAAATAGCAACTGGAATGGTTTCTCCTGGCGTATATTTATCTATTCCTCTTTGCACTTGTGTTCCTGCAAAACCAACATTAATATTCACTCTCTCACTACGTCCTATTAACATAGATGCACCAAGGTAATAACTCAATTTATCAGAATTGGTACTGAATCCTACATTTCCACCAAACTTGATATTTTTATTTGACCTTTTGTAAACATTAAACAAAACTCCTAATGAGGGCTTAAAATGATCTTCATTCGATTCTTCTATAATTTTGGAGCTGTTAGCATCTACCTCTTCAAATCTATAAGACTTATCGTTTAATCCTATATTCCAAAAAATACCAGTACTAACGTCAATCTTTACACCACCATTAATCTTTACATTATATTTCAAGTCAATAGGATTCGTTTCTACAGAGTATGGTAAATTGGTATGAGGTGTTGCCTTAAGATTGTAACTGATTTCATCGGCATTGTCAGAAATTATTAATGTTCTGTATTTTATCGTGAAATTACTCGCATTAATCGCATCATAAACGGTAGCTAGTTGTTCAAAAAACTGTTGGTAATATTTATATTCAATTTGTTTATTAAAGGCTGAAATCGAATTAAATTTCTCTTTAATTTTACTCTTATCATTATTACCGTTGGTAATTGCTTCTACATCGCTATATGCCTCAGTTAGCATCTGATAATTCTCTTCAATTTTTCTAAATCGACCATAAGATTCTTTTAATATGTCATCTTTTTCAGCTTCGTTTACATGTAAAACATCGTTTGCAATTTTAAACTTATCTTTTTCTATTTCGATAAAACTTTTGTCTGAGTACAATAAACTAACTAACCTTTGATAAAAATCTGACAACTCGTTTAACTCTCTTAAAGCTAACATATATCGTTTTAATGCTAAATTGAAATTCTCATATTTAAATTCATCTGTTTCATTATCAATAACTTTTGCTTTATATTTATACTCAACATTATCTAACGAATCTGTATATAATTTAATAGTCATTAATAATGTATCCTCTAATGTCTTATCAAATTCCTTAACATATGCAGAATCTATATCAAAACTATATTCTTTTAAAAGATAATTCTTTTTATTCTCTAATTCATATTGGCTTTTAAGTAATTTTTTTCTTTCGACTTTCTGTTCTTTAGTTAGCTTATCATCACCTAATAATGATATCCCATCTTTTATATTTTCTAGTTTATTATCGATTTTACCAATACTATCTATTCTTGACTTACACTTATAATAGTAATACTCTGCATCTTTTAAAGCATGTACTGCATTTTCTTTTTTCTTCTTTAAATCTATCCTTTTAAGGTTTATTCTTGCTAGCTCTTTGGCTTCATTTGACTTCTGAATGGATGCCACATTCACATTTAAATTTATGTTTGCCAATTTAAATAATGAAGGGTCTATATTAACTTTTGTATTCCCTTCAGACAATCGTGTACTGTTAATTACATTGTTATGAATCTCTGTTAAATCTACAGAGTACCTAAACAGATTAATATCATTAATCTCTAAAGTAATATATCCATCTTGATCAATTTCATAAACGGGATGATGATCAATACTTGAGGATCTCGCGTTAAAAACGATTTCAAGATTTTTATTATCAGTTGTATCGCTTTTATGTTTTTGTCCAAATGTGTTTGCGATTGTCAGTATAGATAATACTGAAAGAATGGTATACTTATTTTTCATGCTATTTATTTTAATTTTTAACGATACACCCTGCAAATCAAGTCATTATATCTATTATTTATAATTCTATTAAACACCTTGATTTACATCTACGAAGGTAATTTGAAGGGTATAAAATATTATTAGGGTTTTCCCTATCTACCCATATGTAAATCCCTAAAACATAATATCCAATTAAAAAAAACATGACTATAAAACATAAAAAAGCCTTAAACCGCATACGGCTTAAGGCTTTTTTATGTTTTATGTTTTATGTTTTATTTCTTAATAATCAATTACCCAGAAAATTTCACCAATTCATCAATATACTTAGATGAATTGGATAATCTTGGTACTTTGTTTTGTCCTCCTAATTTATTTTGGCTTTTTAACCAATTGTAAAAGGTTTTACTTGGTACGGCTTTTATCTTGAGACTTCTTAAAATAAAATCGTTATATCGTTTTGCTTGATAATCTGAATTGAGTTGTTGCAGTTCTAAATCCAACTGTTGTTCAAATTCTTGAAGATCTTTTGGCATTGATTTAAACTCTATAATCCATTGGTGATAACCACAAGAACCTTCTTCTAAAAATTTAGGACCAGCAGTATAGTCGAATAATTCCACATTAAACAATTTACAGCAATTGGCAATGGCTTGCTCCGCATTGGCCACCATTAGCTCTTCACCAAAAGCATTAATAAAATGTTTCGTTCTTCCAACAATCTTTATTCGATAAGGATTTAATGATGTAAACTCAACCGTATCTCCAATCTGGTATCTAAATAAACCTGAATTGGTAGAAATAACCAGAGCGTAAACTGTATTTAATTCTACTTCTTCTAAAGTTATTGTATTTGGATTCTCTTTTTCTAACTCATCCAATGGAATAAATTCATAAAATATTCCATAGTCTAACATCAGAAGCATATCCCTTCTTTCTGGATCATCCTGGATTGCAAAAAATCCTTCGGAAGCATTATACGTTTCTTGAAAATTAATTGGTTTTCCAATTAAGCTAATCAGTTCTTCTCTATAAGGTTCTACACTAACGCCACCATGCATTAACAATTCTAGATTCGGCCATACTTCTATAATAGTCTGTTTACCTGTTATTTCTAATACCGATCGTAATACTACAACCATCCAACTTGGTACTCCAGAAATAGAGCGTATATCTTCTTGGATAGATTCGTGAGCTATTTTATGTAGTTTTTCTTCCCATTCAGAAAGTAAAGCCGTTTCTTTTTCTGGACATTGTCTACGATTAACCCAAAGTGGTAGATTTTCAATTATTATTGCCGACAAATCGCCCTGTTTAGCAACCTCGCTAAATTCTCCTAAGCCGTGACTACCTCCTAAGAGTAAGGTTTTACCTGAGAATAGATCAATACTAGAGAATCGATCTTCGTATAAGGTTAGTAAGTCTTTACCTCCTTTAAAATGACAATCTTTAATGGTATGTTCTGTTACGGGTATATATTTGCTTCGTGAGGATGTTGTTCCAGACGATTTTGCAAACCATTCAGTTTTACCTGGCCATAACACATCTTTCTCTCCCCTAGAAATGGCTTCAAAATAATTTAAATTCGTTTCATAGTTAGATAGAGGTACATATTGTTTAAATAAATCCACAGAATGTATTTCACTAAAATGATGTTCTTTACCAAACTGGGTTGATTCAGCCTTATTTATTAGATATGTTAAGGTATCCCTCTGTTTTTCATGAGGGTTTTCTAACATATCATTAATTTGATATATTCGTTTACGGATTAAAAATCCAACAATTTTTCCTGAAAAGTTTATTAACATAGTCGTTTACAACTAAAACATTTGAACTTCTGGTTCTAAAACAATTCCAAATTTATCTTTAACGCTATATTGAATATCTTCTGAGAGTTGTTTCAATTTACTTCCTTCTTCTAAATGGTAATTTACTATAATTAAACTTTGTTTATCATAGACACCATAACCTTCATAGGTCTTCCCTTTCCATCCTGCTTGTTCTATTAACCAACCTGCCGCTAATTTTTCTAAAGTTTCCGAAACTTTGTAATGCACTAAATTTGGGTAAGTTTCTAATAGTTGGGTACATGTATTGCGATCAACTATCGGGTTTTTAAAGAAACTTCCAGCATTTCCAATCTCTGAAGGATTCGGTAATTTAGAGTTTCTTATATCTATAACAGCTCCTAAAACATCTTTAGGAGAAGGGTTCGTAATATTGTTATCAATTAATTTCTGCCTTAGTCCACCATAAGAAAGGTTTAAATTTGGCCGCTTTGAGAGTTTAAATACAACTTCTGAGACAATATATCGTCCAATATTTCTTTTAAGATACGAATTTCTATACTCAAATTCACATTCTTGGTTACTCATCCATATCCAAGTTTGTGTTTTTAAATCGAATACTTTAACTTTTTCAACAAATTCTCTAACTTCTTTCCCGTAAGCACCAATATTTTGAACTGGAGAGGCTCCAACTGTACCAGGAATAAGCGCCAAATTTTCAAGACCATAATATCCTTTGTCAACCGTCCATTCTACAAAATCATGCCAGATTTCTCCAGCCTTTACAGATAATGTTACATCAGAATCATTCTCATCAATAACAGTTTTTCCAAATAAGTTTATCTTTAAAATGGTGCCATTAAAATCTTGAGTAAACAATAAATTAGATCCACTTCCGATTATCAAGTATAGATTTGATAAAAGCTGAGGGTCTAAATCTTGAATATCCGATTCATTTTCAACCTCAATAATCACATTTGCCTTATGACTTAAACCAAAAGTATTGTATTTTCTTAGAGAAGAATTTTTATAGGTTTTCATAATGTATAACTTTGCTAACGTAAAATTTGTGGTTTAGACAAAAATATAAAAAAAGGATGCCCAAACAAATACAGAAAAAAGTTATTCTTTGTATTTCAAACGATATACATACTGACCAAAGGCTGCATAAGGTATGTACCAGCTTAATGGGGCTAAACTACAACGTTGAGCTCCTTGGTCGTAAACAACAGACTTCCAAAACACTAGATAAACCTTACACTTGTAAAAGATTGTCAATTCTATTTAATAAAGGGGCATTATTTTATGCGTTTTTAAATATTCAATTTTTTATCTATTTACTCTTTAAAGCAACTGACATAATTGTTGCTAATGATTTAGATACCTTACCGGCTTGCCATTTTGCTTCTAAACTTAAAGGTAAAAAATTGGTTGTAGACCTTCATGAGCTGTTTACGGAAGTCCCCGAAGTTGTTAATCGTAAACGTGTTCAGAGATTTTGGGCAGGTATTGAAGGATATTTTTTACCTAAAAATGACCGTATTATTACCGTGTGTAAAAGCATTGCCGACTATTATGATGAAAAATATAACAAAACGGTTGAAGTCGTCAGAAATATACCGGTTAAAAAAGAACTTTATCAAACCACCGAAAAATCAAATGACCAATTTATTATTCTATATCAAGGGGCTGTTAATATTGGTAGAGGAATAGAAACCATGGTAGATACCATACAACACTTACCTGAAAAATATAGTCTTTGGATTATAGGATCTGGAGACATTAGCGATTCTATTAAACAGCAAATTAAAGATCATAACCTAGAGCATCGCATTAAAATGTTTGGAAGAAAAGAACCGTCCGAATTAAAAAAAATAACACCTCAAGCCCATTTGGGTTTAAGTTTAGAAGAAAATATGGGCTTAAACTACTATTTTGCCCTACCCAATAAGTTATTTGATTATTTGCACGCCGATGTTCCAATGTTGGTAAGTCCTTTCCCAGAAATGTCTGCTATTGTCAACCAATATAATACAGGATATATAAGACGATCTACATCAGCCAAAGGGTTAGCCCTAGAAATTGAGACTATTGCTAATAACCAGTCTCTTTATCAAGAAAAAGTAAATGCTTGTAAACAAACCAAGACGCATTTAACTTGGGAAAATGAATTTAAGATTTACCAAAAGGTATTAGAATCTTAGAGTTTACACCAATCCAGATTAATAACCATTACCGACTTTCATTCTATAGACTCTGCATATATGTCTAAAATATCTACATTCACTACCTCTACTTCTCACATTGAACGTCCTAAGAAGTTTACATTTCCTTTTTTTTATGAGCCTAATGCTTTAGCCATCATGGCGGCAGAAAGCCTTCAGAAGTATTTATTAAATACACCTCATTGGCATTCATATTTTGGTTTAGATCAAGATCAGTTTTTACAAGGTAAAATGTTTGGGGTTCTTGTGGTTGAAGATTCGGATGGTAATTTAGGCTATATCTCAGCCTTTTCAGGTAAATTGGATGGTAAGAATCATCACGACATGTTTGTTCCTCCTGTATTTGATTTATTAAAAAAAGATGGCTTTTTCTTAAAAGAAGAGGTCTTTTTAAATGAATACAATGCAAAAATACTTAAGTTAGAAACAGCTAAGGCTTTTCATTTAAGTCAAGAAATACTTAAAAATAATATTCAACAATCTGAACAAGAAATTGCAGATTATAGAGAAACCATGCGTTTGTCTAAACAAAAGCGAAAACAAAAACGTACGTATTCTAAACAAAACGATTCAGCCGAAACTCATCAATTGGTGATTGAAGAACTCGCTAAAGAAAGTGTTCACCTTAAATATCAACTTAAGGTTTTAACAGAAAAATGGGATGGCATTATTCAATACTGTCAGAATGACGTTGATGTCTTCAAAAATGAAATAAAAGCGCTTAAAACCGAAAGGAAAATCCGTTCTGCCGCTTTACAAAACAAAATATTTACGCAATATGCGTTTTTAAACAATAAGGGTGCCTTTAAAGACTTGAAGGATATTTTTTCTCAATTTGACATTGTACCGCCTGCCGGAGCTGGTGAATGTGCAGCGCCTAAACTTTTACATTATGCTTACAGCAATCAACTTAAACCTATAGCTCTTGCTGAGTTTTGGTGGGGGAAGTCACCAAAATCTGCCATAAGAATACATGGGAATTATTACCCTGCTTGCCGTGGAAAATGTGAACCTATACTAGGTCATATGTTAGAAGGTTTAGACGTTGATGATAATCCAATGTTGATTAATCTCGGTGAGCATTTAGCAATAACGACCCTTTATGAGGATGATGAAATTATAATAATTAATAAACCTGCCGAACTATTATCTGTCCCTGGGAAAACAATTAAGGATTCTGTTTATACACGAATACATGAGGCTTACCCAAACGCAACTGGTCCATTAATAATACACCGTTTAGATATGTCTACTTCTGGTATTTTGGTGTTGGCAAAAACAAAAGAAGCCCATAAACACATCCAACACCAATTTATACATAAGCATATTCAAAAACGCTATATTGCTTTATTAGATGGAGAAATTAAAGGGGATTCTGGTCTTATTGAGTTGCCTTTAAGAGTCGATTTAAATGATCGCCCAAGACAATTGGTTTGTTTTGAGCATGGAAAGCCTGCCCGTACCAAGTGGCAGGTTATTAATCGTAAAGATGGAAAAACCCGTATTAAGTTTTTCCCAATTACAGGACGTACCCATCAATTACGTATGCATGCGGCCCATTCTCTTGGTTTAAATACACCTATTGTTGGTGACGATTTATACGGCGTTAAAACCAATCGTTTGCATTTACATGCTGAGTTTATAGAATTTATACATCCTAAAACCAATACGATGGTTTCCTTTCAAGTAGATCCAGAATTTTAAATTGAATCGGGATTCGTTTTTATTCTGCGAAGAACAACTCGAATTGAAAATAGTCTAGACAGAGCTATCTTCAAGCCATATCCAAAGAAATATTATAGGTTGTTAAATATCTTAAAAACAAGAAAAACAGACTGTAAAACAACCTTATTAAATATAGTTTTCCTTATCTTTAGGGATAACTAAATAAGACGATAAATTATATAAATTGAATATTTTATTTCACCTTACCATCGGAACAAGCATCATCGCTGCCCTAACCAATTCAGATATTATTTCAAAAAAGGATTTAATACAAAAAACGGTGATTGGAGGATGTATTGGAATTCTTTCTCATGGTGTGTTAGATTACACCCCTCATTGTTATCCTATTCATTCTAAATTTGATGCTATCATTGGATTAATCTTAATACTTTTCACCCTCTGGCTTGTAAAACGAAAATGGAAAATTGTATCCCTTTTCACATTATTAGGATGCATTATTCCAGATCTTATCGATCTTTCTCCTGGTATTTTAAATAGTCTATTACCTATAAAACTACCGACATTTGATCCTATTTTCCCATGGCATATCCATAGGTATTCAGGTTCCATTTATACCAATGATTGTTCCGTTTCCACATTAAATCATATACTGGTGCTATTATTTAGTGGGGTTGTAATATGGTACCATAAAAACACTTTGAAAAACATGATTAATTATGACAGATCATAATTCTTATACAGCAAGCCCAATAAAAGATTTCAGATGGTATGAAGTCATTCAACGAAGGCCTAAAATGTTCCTTGGAGAAACGAATATCCAAGGGTTTATGGATAATTTAAAATGGATATTAATCTCTTCTTTTAATATGTCAGATGCTGATACTTTCTCTTTCGAATGTATAGACACACATTCAGGCGTCTTAAAATTTAAAAATATTAAACGCCCAATCCACGATTGTTGGAGCCACTGGTATCAAAAACCTATTTTCCCATTCACTCTTGCATTACCCGTTCTTAATGCTTTAAGTAAGGAATTTAAAGTAGAATTATTTAACCATAAATCAAGTACTTTGATTAAACAAGAATACATCAAAGGGATTTTGTTAGATGGTACCCCTATGAATACACCTGTACAAGCAGATCATTTCACCATTTCGTTTACCTTGGATAAAAGCATCTGGGAAGACTCATTTAATTGGCATATAGACTATATTAATACTGAAATAAAAACATTGGCTTATTTAAACAAAAGCATAAAGTTTAAAACATTATACACATTAGATAATACCCAATATCAATCCTATTATTATTTCAAAAATGGACTTTATGACAAAATAGAATTAGCGAAGTTAAAAGATCTGTACAGTAACAATTGTCCAATTATATATTTAGATCAATCCTTAAATGGATTCTATATTGAAGTCGCTTTTCTTCTATCCAATTCATATCGTTATCCTACTTTAAATTCGTATGTCAATGGCTATAATACAACCTTACACGGAAGCCATGTAAAAGGACTTTTAAAAGGAATTATTAAAGGTTCTAAAAATTATATTGCAACGCACAAACCAGAAGGTAACTATAGAATTACTAATGCAAGTCTCAAAAAATATATTGTAGCTGAAATAAATATTCACTTAGACTCTCCTTCTTTTAGAGGTGCAACTAAGGCACAGCTTGATAATCCTGAAATTATTAAACCAATAACTCAGCTCATTTCTAAATCAATTTATGAGGAATTTATTAAGGACTCTGCGGCTGCTCTAAGGTTTTTAAGTATTTTTAGAGTACCTTAATTCGGTTATTTTTATGATCATACGATTAGACTCTTTATTGTTTTGTACCTCTTTAGAAGATCAGGTCAACTAAACAACATTAAATGATCCAACATATTAATTATAAAACTCTTATTTACTTGACATTTACCTTTATTGTATTTACAATTCTTGGTACAATTAGTCATGAGTATGGACATATTATAGTTGCTAAATTTTTAGGACAAGATACAACACTTCATTATGGTCATATGACACACCATAACCCTATATATAATCAATGGATTTTTGATACTTACCATGAAAATAAAGAAGCTATTGAAAACGGAATTGATTTTAGTAAAAAAGAATTATTTGAAGAATTAACAAACACGACAAATCAACATAGCCTTCTTATATGGATGGGAGGTCCTTTACAAACGATGGCTAATGGTACAATGGGATTTTTCATTTTGCTTTATCGACGAAAAAACAATGGGCATTCACCTTTTAAGTTGATCGATTGGATTGCAACATTTCTCTCTTTATTTTGGTTAAGACAAGTCTATAATTATGTCATTTCAATTGGCCATGAAATCGTTTTCCCAAATGGCCATTTTTTTGGTGGAGATGAGCGGTATATAGCCGATTCATTAGAAATATGGTCTGGTTCCATGGCTACTTCAACAGCCTTAATTGGGTTTATTATTTCTTCCGTTGTTATTTTTCGTCTTATCCCTAAAACGTATGTATACACATTTATTATTGCCGGATTTATTGGAGGAATAATTGGATATATCATTTGGTTTCATGCATTAGGACCTTTCATTCTTCCTTAATTCTTTAAAGGCCCTAGGTAAATATTCAATTATTGATGAGGCGGTTATCGTATGATAATTTTCATGAATCTTAAAGGCTTTGTCTCCAGAGAACCCATGTAAATACACTCCAAGTATTGCAGCTTCTAATGGATAATATTGTTGAGCCAATAATCCTGTAACCATACCTGTAAGCACATCTCCACTCCCTGCCGTTGCCATACCTTGATTGCCTGTTGAGTTTATAAAAATTGAATCTTTGTATATAATTTGAGTATGAGCACCCTTTACAACGATTATAATATTATACTTTTCAGAAAACTTTTTGGTTTTCTCTATGCGTTCAAAATCATTTGACCATGCACCTATTAATCTTTGAAGTTCTTTAGGATGTGGTGTAATAACGGTTTTTGGTGGAATTAAACTTAACAACCTCGATTCTTTTGCAAGCATATTAATTCCATCAGCATCTATTACTAAAGGTTTGGTATTCTGATTCAAAAAATCTTCAAAGGCTAGCAATGTATCTGTATGTTGCCCCATTCCAATACCAATACCTATGGCAGAAGCAGGAATTTCATTTGGAATATTCGTGATTATTTTCGGGTGATTGTCTGTAATGACCATCAGTTCAGGAATGGCCGTTTGTATAGGAATATATCCACATTCTGGTGTATAAACTCGAACTAAACCTGCTCCTGAGCTTAAACAGGCTTTAGCAGCCAATTGGACCGCTCCAATTTTACCGTATTCTCCACCAATTATCAATCCATGCCCATTGGTTCCTTTATGTGAAAACTTGGATTTAGGACGATATATTTCCTCAATTATAGAAGATGTTATATATGTGGATTTTGAATCGACTTCATTTAAAAAGGTTTTATCAATTCCAATATCTAAAATCGTCCATTCCCCTATAAGTTTTGCTGTACTTTCTAAAAAGCACACCATTTTAGGCACTTGAAAGGTTAAAGTATGATCAGCTTTTACCACCTGATGCTCGGAAGGTTTATCTGTAAACAAGCCTGAGGGTATATCGATACTAATGGTTTGGCTACTGGTCTTGTTAATCCAATGTACCAATGCTTCTACCCAATGATTTGGTCTACGGTTTAACCCCGTTCCAAATATTGCATCTATAACGGTTGTATTATTTGGAATAGTAGGATGTGGTGTTTCTTCATAAAGTGGAACCAGTTTACAATTCATTTGTTTTAATCGATTCAAATTGATTGTAAAATCAGGTGAATATGAATCTCTAAAATGAACAATATAGACGGTTACGTTCAATCCATTTTCTATAAACATTCTTGCCAAAACTAATCCATCACCTCCGTTATTTCCAACACCACAAAATAGATTAATAGAATCGTATTTTATTAAACCAGTATGTTTTATATGAGTAAATAATGCCAGACTTGCTCTTTCCATTAAATCAATGGATGATATTGGTTCTTTTCTGATGGTTTCTCGGTCACCCAATTGAATTTGTTTGGCTGTAAGGATTTTCATAAACAATATAATGTATCTTTTAACTAAGATAAATAATTGAATTTGTTCGATCGAAAAAAATCATGTATTTTTAATTAATTTGACGATTAAATTAATATTCATGTCTTGTTACTCATCTAAGCTTTTAAACTGGTTCTATACACTGGTCCTATATATAGGGATGTTTATGTCCTATCAAGGTTTTTCTCAATACTTAACGCCAATAGATCCAACAGGAACCTATGAACTCAATTTACAGGCAATAGAAAAAGATGGCGATATATACAATACGCTTGGAAAAATTCAGGTAAAACCATTCACTAAGGATTCTATCATTATTAATTTCTACGTATGTAGAGGTGCTCCTAGTTATAATACAGGAAGTTTTATAGATACATTGCCCTACCTAAATCAGAGAGTAGAATACGAAACAACAATGGACAGCAGCTGTACAATTTCTTTTACATTCTCAGATACTAACGTTTTCGTTAAACAAAAATCAGACTTTACTCTTTTTTGTGGATTTGGGTATGGAGTACATGTCGATGATACATTTATAAAAACATCATCAAAATCACCCATTTTAAGAGATTATCTTACCGATCGACTTATTAAATAAAAGATCATTAGTTAAAATATGAACATAGAATGTAACCCTAAACCAATAAATAGATAAAATTATTTAATAGGAACAATAACATCCTGAATGAATAACAAAATCCTACTATTAGGTTAAAAATATAACTTATATTTTTTTAACAATTTGAACAAGTAAGAAGCCTAAATCACCATTAATATTCATTTCTGAATTTTCTTTACAAAAAACTATCATTTTAAACAAGTCACTTCTCTTTAAGCTAAATATCTAATTACTAGCTAATAATATATTTTTGTTTAGCTTTTTTTACAAAATACTAAACAAAAATTTGTATATTTGAAAACAACCAATAAAGATATTTGACATGAAAACGACCACACAACCTATTTTATGGATTCTTATTCTTGCGTTTCTAACCTTCTCTTGTAAGAATGATGATGATGATACCACAATGGCCTCATCAAGTTCAATTGCTGATTTTGTAACACAGAACACGAATTATAGTAGCCTTAAATCTGCTTTAGATAAAACCAATTTAACGGCTGTACTTTCCGGAACGGATGAATATACCGTTTTCGCCCCGGATAATGTAGCATTTAGTACATTTTTAAGCGCCAATAATTTTGCCAGTCTCAATGATGTTCCAACAGACTTACTTACCCAAGTTCTATTAAATCATGTTGTAGTAGGAACAGCTACATCTGGTGACCTTACAACTGGATACATCTCCACTTTAGCAGAAGAACAAACCACTAATAATAAGATTAATATGTATGTAAATACGTCTTCTGGTGTTATATTAAATGGTGATGTTATGGTAACATCTGCTGATAATTCCGTAAACAATGGAGTTATTCACGCTGTTTAGTAAAGTAATAGGTTTACCAACAGTAGTTACATTTGCCACGGCCGATAATACATTTTCAACTTTAGTTGATGCCCTCACTAGAGAATCGTCATTTAGCTATGTATCTACACTCTCTTCAACCACGAGTCCTGCACCATTTACAGTCTTTGCACCAACCAACACTGCATTTGGAAATTTGTTAAATGAATTAAATGTCATGGGTTTAAATGGCATTGCGACCTCTACCTTAGAAGCCACGTTAAATACACATGTAGTGGCCCAAGCAAATGTATTATCGAGTGTATTATCTGATGGAATGACTGTTAATACATTGGGTGATTCATTTACAATTAATACGTTGAGTGGAGCCTCTTTTACGGACAAAAATAACCGATCTGGAGATATTATCGTTACAGATGTTCAAGCTGTAAATGGTGTTATCCACGTTGTAAACAAAGTCATTCTTCCTGAATTATAAGACGTTGAGTTTCTTCTATTAAATTAAATGAGTGTGATTATTAAAATTTCACTCATTTTTTTTGTTCCAAAATTGACATATTCGGATCTTATTTTTGAAATAAAAGGACGTATATGAACACATCATTTTTTTTGAGTTAATAGATATAAATACCTATCTTTATAATCTATAATGCAACCTCTCAAAAATATGAATTCAACTCTTCGTTTTAGAACAAATGGTGCTATTGGTGCTTTACTTGATGAATACGAAAAATCAATTTCGGAATTAATCTTGGTTATTCAAGATATCTCACCCAATGAATTAATTGATATTAAAGATCATAAAACGAAAGATGAAGATTGTAAATCTATACAGTCTATTCTAACTCATATTGTACAAAGTGGATATACATATGCCATTGAAGTAAGGCGCTGGTTTGGAGAGAACGTAGATTATAAAGACAAAGTAACTTTATCTCACGCTAACGATTATATTCAAGCGCTTAAAGAAATGTTTACCTATAATGAAACTTTGTTTAAGGATTATTCTGATGTTTCGGTTGTTGAATATGATACGAACAAAAAGATCGTTGTAAGATGGGGACAACAGTATGATGTTGAACAACTTTTTGAACATGCAATTGTCCATATTTTAAGACATAGAAGGCAAATTGAAATATTAAAAACGAAATCGCTATGACGGACAAAACGTATTTAAAGGCTTTACGAACACCAACAGTAGAAAATCCACTTCGAATTTTAATGAGTTCATGTTTAACTGGAATAAAATGTGGATATGATGGAAGCGCAAATGGTAAATATCCAAGTGCCTTAAAATTTATGGGGTATGATACTGTAAAAATTATCACCTTTTGCCCTGAAGAATATTCGTTTGGATCACCTAGAGAAATGTGTGATATTCATGGTGGAACTGGTCTTGATGTCTTAAATGGAACGGCCAAAGTTCTTACTGAAACTGGTATAGATTGGTCCGAAGGAATGATAAAAGCTTCTGAGCATATGCTTAAAATTGCAAAAAAAGAAGATATTGAAGTTGCTATTATGATGGATGTAAGTGCAGCCTGTGGAACCCAGGTGATTTATGATGGTAATAGGTTCGCCGAAAACCAGTTCTATCAAATTGGAGCGGGTGTATCTGCAGCTCAATTAATGCGGAATGGTTTTAAAGTTGTGAGTCAACGTGATTTTGCTTCATTAGAGATATTGTATTCTAAAATTGATAAGCATCATCTAATTGATGAATCTAAATTAGATCATCATGAAATTGATTGGTATAAAACATACTTTGAGATTAAATAATTGCTCATTACCATAAAACACTTTAATAAAAGAGATAATATTTATGAATAAGTATGGTCAGAGTGTACTTGTTTCTATAGTCCTCCATGTTCACTCAAACACACTATACCTATCAAACTGGCCAAATTTTCTTTATTCTAAGATAATTGTTCTAATTTAGACTATCAATGAATTTTAAACACCCCATTATTCTATGCTAAAGAAGTATTAACTTATTAATTATTCTGGAATATGAAAAAGATACATACTGAAACCATTACGAAAAATAATTTCGAAACCTTAAATTATGTAAGAACACATACGGTTTTAATGGATAATACTCCTGAAGATGGAGGTATAGACTTTGGTGCAACCCCAAAAGAACATCTTTGTATGGCCTTAGGTTCGTGTACAACCATGACCCTAAAAACTTACTTACTTCGAAAATCTTGGGAATGTCAACTTTTAAAGGTTAACATCGATTTTCACATAAAAGATGGACATTCTTACTTTAATGTTCATATCACTATTCAAGGGGATTTTGATGAAAAACAAAAGAAGAGGATTAAGCAAATTGCTAAACTATGTCCTGTACATAAAATGTTATCATCCGGAAATAGTATTAAAGAATCTTTCGAATTTTTGGAGTTAATACACTAATGACCCTCTGTATAAAACTTTAAAATAGGTTATACAAATTATACCTTGTCACCTTCTATTTCATTAAAGGCATCTTTTATATTCGGGAATCTAAATGTAAATCCAGAATTTAATAGCAAATCAGGGATAACAAATCTACTTTTTAAAAGTAATTCGCTTTCTGTACCTGCCACTAAAGCACCTATCTTTAATAGAAATTCAGGATGTGAAATTCCGAATTGAACCTTTAAACTTCGCCTAAGAGTATCCATAAACTGAATGTTAGAAATTGGTTTTGGTGAGGTTAAATTAATTGCACCTTCTAATGCATTATGATTCATAATAAACTCAATACCTCGAATGAAATCATTATCGTGAATCCAACTCATCATTTGCTTTCCAGAACCATGCTTCCCTCCTAGTCCATATTTTACTAATGTTTTTAAAATAGAATAGGCTTCACTTGTTCTACCGATCACCACGGATGTTCTTAAAAATACTTGTCTTGTATTCGAACTTACATTAGAGTCTCTTGCCGCCTTTTCCCAGTCTTTAGCAATATTCATTGAAAAATCGTTACCAATAATTCCATTTTTCTCTGTATTCGCTCTCGTTTCACTGTGATCATAAATAGTTGCTGTAGATGAATTAATCCATAATCTAGGTGGTGTTTTTGAAATTCTAACGGCTTGACCCAGAATACGAGTACTTCTTATACGTGAGTCAAAAATTACTTTTTTATTCTTATTTGTATATCTACAGTTTACAGATTTACCTGCCAAATTAATTAATACCGAACATGTATCTAATACATGAATCCACTCTCCATAGGTTTCTCCATCCCAATATACATCTGTTTCTGATTGGGGTTTCCTTGTTAAACAATACACTTGGTGTCCTAAACTTGTAAAATGTTTAAACAACAATTGACCTAAATATCCTTTTCCACCGGCTATTAATATTCGTTCTTTCATTATTTTGTGGCTTTAATTATATAATACCCAAAGCTTTTTAAATGTAACCCTGATAATAAGGCAAAAAATGATCCTTTGAGATTGTTTATCTGTTCCTGTTTTAAGACTTTTCCTTTTAGCTTTGATTTTATAACAAACCCACCAATGGCAAAAGGAACATGTAATACCGATGAGGCCACTCTCCAAAATAAATTCTCAACTTTAACATCCTTAAAGCCAATTTCTTTTAGTTCTTTCTGAACCTGATCTATATCTTTTAAACTTTTTAAACTCCATGCCGAACACAAATTTTTGTATACCCATTGGCTACTTAAATTTAAATCGGCTTCATTTTGTTTTAAAAAAGCATCTGCAATAACAAGACTTGCACCTGGTTTTAAGACTCTGAATGCTTCTTTAAATGCGTCTTTATGGTGTCCTGAATGACAAAAACTTTCTACAGCAATGGCTCCATCCATAACATTATCGTTAGAAGATAAATGCTTAAAATTTTCTTTTACAATTAACCCTGGATAATTCCCAATAAATTTATTTCCGTTGTCCACTTGAAAATCAGAGAGCGTAACACCAAGCATAGATAACCTTGGAAAACGTCTCATACCGTATTTCATACTTCCACCCATTCCACATCCCAAATCCATTACAATAGATTCAGATTTCGATTGTAATTCCAGTAAATCGAAAATATGTTTATTCATATTCGTTAACATATGTTCTCTATTAAATGGATTTAAACACCCCCATGCACTATATCCGAAGTGCATATTATAGTTCTTACTCCAAAATTTATAATCTTCGGTAGCATGTTCATAGAACTGTTCAATACTTTGTTTTGATTTTAAAGGTTTTACAAAGTCCTTTACATTTTGTTTAGTTGTAATTGCAATTTTCATAATTTTTGTAATTATCAATCTTTCAGAAAATACTGAAAGATTGAGTTCAAAAAAATAGGAGAAAAATCCCCTACTCTTTAAATTTATACGGTTTACGATAATAATTTAACCAATGTTTTGGTTAACCAATTTGCATCTTGTTCAACAATTTTAGACATCATCGTATTGGCTGTGTCTGCCAAATGAAACAACTCTTTGGTTTTCTTTTTTAATTCTTGAGTTTCTACGGTACCATCATCTTCTATATTGCAAACATCTTTTAAGATCTTTAATGTGGGTTGTATTTCTCTTCTACTTCTTTCTCTTGCTATGGTTCTTGCTAATTCTTGAACATCCTTTTCAGATGAGAAAAACTCTCGTCGCTCTCCTGGAACAGAACTTTTATAAACAATGCCCCAATCTATTAATTGACGTAAGCTCATACTTGTATTTCCTCTCGAAATTTTAAGCTCACGCATTATGTCTTCCCATACATAATGCTTCAGGAGAAATAAACAATAAAGCATGAATTTTAGCCATTACTTTATTAATTCCCCATAAATTACCTAAACTACCCCAAGTATCAATAAACTTCTCTTTCGCTTCTTGGTATTCCATCTTATTATATTTTAAACAAATATATCTAAAATTATTAAACTTTCAGTAATTTCTGAAATATAATTATAAAAAGTAACCCTAATTCTATATCAACACGTACAAATTAGGGTTACCATACTAAATAAATTGGGGGCAATTTATCTAAAACTAAAACAATTAATAAAACGATACATTATGAAAGTATCTGTTCTTATATTTCATTGGACGTAACCATTTCATATTACTTACATAGGTATTCTAAAAAACTTCATAAAATTGGTCATAAAGATTTTCAATCTTAATTGGTAACCAAATACCTTAAATTACATTATAAAACCCTAAATTTGGCCGATAATAAACATAACACCCATGAGCAATTTTTTTAAAACGAACCAAAATACCATTCTTAAGTTATTACCACCTGTTATTGCAATGAGTTGGTTCTTTTATATCGCTTACCATAAAACATATGTAGATATTACAAGTACAATTTTACTTGTCTTTTCGTTTTTATGGTTGTTGTTTTGGGCCGCTAAGCATCTAGGTAAAGAAAATAACTAGGCTAGAATTGTTTCTTTAGATAAGTTCTAACTTGTTGTTTAACATCTGTTGTACAATCTTGCAACATATCGGTATCACTTGGGAAATAAATCCTTCTTGTATTCATCGATTTTCTATAAGCCTCATCTAAGGCAATTTCTTCTCCTGAGACGATACAATAATGCTCAGAAAATATGAGCTCACTTTCAAAATATCGAGTCGATTCTATACGGTTTATTTGATTATTAATAACGGCAACCTTTGTTTTCATAAAGGCAGATTTATGGTAGAATTTCTCGGTTACTTTTGCTCTTACGGTCTTAATAACGTCAACTTTAATTTTGTTATCTAAACTGTCAAGAACATACTCTCCAGATTCATCTTTTTCATATTCCCAACCATCAACAATCTCTTTTTCAGCAACAAATCTATTTCTTGAAATACGTTCTGCACTAACATCTATATCTTGAATATCAAACAGAATATCAAAGTCATAATTTACTCCATTCTGTAGTATTGTATGAAACTCATGCCAATTCTCATTGAGGTACCTTGTATCCAAATGCTTTAAATTCTCATCTACACTCTTTGGCATTAAATACTCCGAATTATTTCTTACCTCAACATATATAAACGTTGTACCAGCTCTATATGCTTCTATAAGTAGTGTTTTTAAGTTAATATAATTCGGATAAAGTCCCTCAAGATCTTTTAAATACCCAAAGGCTTCTTGAGCGTTAGATTTTATTGGATTATCGAGCAATCGTATTGATTTATTATATAAAATCTTAGCATAAGATTCTTTATACGTTTCTACTTCTACTGAATAATCTGTTATAGGAAAATCAACGTTTCTATTGTAAAGCGTTATTGGTAAAAATGGTTTGATTCTATCCTGACGTAATTGAATACTGTGGTAAGCCATATAAATAGATTTATCCTTTTCTGGATCTGCAGACAATTTAAATCGTTGTATATTTTCTAAATCTTGAGCATTGGCTTTTACATATGCTTCATGTAATAAGGGAACCAACTTTTTTTTGTTCTTCTCGTTAACTCCTTTTTTATATTTATTCGTCATTAAGGTAATGACTTGATCATAATTTCCCTCAAGTAACGTTTTATTTGCGCCTTTATAGGTGTTACATGATATTAACACGATACATAATACTCCAAACAATACCTTATTTAATTTCAACTTGAACATAATTCTTAGTTTTCAATTTCTATTTCAGCTCCCAAATATACCCTTCTTCACAAATATGAGACCATTAAATAGAAAACAATTAATATATCTCTATTAGAGTAAAATATTATATAGTAATTTTGCGCTTTAATACTATACTCATCCAATGAAAAATTTACCCTATTTATATTTCCTTGTTTTAGGATTATTCTTGTTTTCTTGTATTTCTAAACACGTAAACAAGCTCGATGTAAACACAGACAACTTCACCGTTTCTCAGGATACTCTTCTTATTCACCCTCCTTCTATTACAGATTTCAATTTAACGAATGAACTCGGGGAGAAAGTGGGAACATGGATAGATACGACCCACTATTCTATTAATTATACCACCTATAAAAATGGAATAAAACAAGGTGAGTTCCTTTCCTTTTCTAAAAAAAATAATAAACCTATTATTATTGGAAATTTTG
>CBDEVQ010000091.1:0-111268 GCA_965243605.1 Flavobacteriales bacterium | reverse complement strand
TAAAATTCATACTATTTAGAGAATACAGATTTTTGATACTGAACACCTGCTTCAATAGCTGTGTTTACATGATTTTCCGATGGTGGTATAGGACATGAATATCCATCAACATAGGCACAATATGGATTATAAGCTTTGTTAAAATCTATTTCAAGCGTATTTGGAATGTTTTTTTTAGCGTCTAAATCTAGGTAACGACCTCCCCCATAACTTAATTCACCAGATGTTTCATCTGTAAAAGGTAAAAAATAACGGGCATTATCACCCGCAGACTTAAACAAAATAAGTGTATGATCTTCAGATTTTAAATTGAAATTAATTTCTGCATATCGCAAATATGGTCTATCCTTTCCTGATGATGTCTTCATTATAACGGTGTCAACCTGATTAAAGGGCTGTAACGAAGCTTGAACTTTATATTGTTCATCGGTTTTAAAATATTTAAATCCTATAAAGTTAGAACGTTGTTCTTCGGTTTTAAAAGGACCTTCATCCGTTAAGTGTTCAGAATGAATATGATTTCTATATTTTTCAATAGAACGTTCATATTTTGTTAAACTTCCTTGATCTCGAGTTGAAGAACAAGATGCGATGAACAAAGTTATAAGAGAAATACTTATTTTTTTTATCATTACTTTATCTTTAAGTCTAACAATTTTTTGTCTTCTAAATATGCAGTAAAATGGTCCCCTATTTTTACTTGGCCTACTCCTGCTGGAGTACCAGTAAATATTAAATCTCCTTTCTTTAGTGTAATATATTGAGATACATAGGCAATAAATTCATCTAGAGATGTTATCATGTCGGATGTATTTCCTTTCTGAATGGTATCCCCATTATTATTAAGGGAAAAATTAAGGTTTTTTAAATCAAATTCTTCCTTGGGTAGAAATTCACCAACTGGAGCAGAAAAATCAAACCCTTTAGCTATTTCCCATGGTAACCCTTTAGCTTTACAATCCGCTTGTAAATCTCGAGCTGTAAAGTCGAGTCCAACACCTACTTGAGAATAGTATTTATGAGCAAATTTTTCGGATATATGTTTACCAACTTTATCAATTTTAACCACAACCTCTAATTCATAATGAATGTCATTAGAGAAGTTCGGTAAATACATTTCTGTTTTGTTATTTAGTAATGCATTATCAGGTTTAATAAAGAATAATGGTTTATCTGGCTTAACGTTATTAAGTTCTTTAATATGTTCGCTATAATTACGGCCTATACAAACTATTTTCATTGTATTTATTCTGTTTTTTTTGTGAAAGAAAAATGTATGTTTACTGTAGATTTATAATTACTTCTCCTCTTCTTCTTTATCTTCTACTTTCTTCTTTAACCATAAATTAATCCCTCTTCCTGGTTCAAATTCTTCTTCTGCAGAAGCTTTAGGTGTTTGTTTGTAGACAATAAGATCATTAGGGTTTTCTCCTTTTGAATCATCATCAATTCGAATAGTTCCAATATTTAATCCGTGAGAGTGAAGTTTATCTATGGCGTCATTCTTATTGTATTCAATAATATTTGGAATACTACAAAGTTTATCTTTTGTTTTACCTATAATAAGTTCTAATTTAGAACCCTTGGCAATTTTATCTCCTGGGTTTAAGGTTTTACCATTTTTCTTTATTTCAAGAATAACGAAATTAGCAATATCCTTTTTATATTCAATACGGCTAATTTCAAAACCAGTTGCTCTTGCATGATTAACCATTCTACGAATATTCTGATCTAAGAGATTTGGAAGAATTACGTATCCAGGATTAGATGGATTAACTGTAATATAAATTCGTCTTCCTTCTTTTACTTCAGAAAGCGCAATAGGCTGTTGTTCTATGACTCCACCAGGTTTAATGTTTGGGTTGTAAGCACCTGAATCTATAATTTCATACCGTAATGTTCGTTCCTTAATTACGATTGATAATTCTTCTTCATTTAGGTTAATTAAATTAGGAACTTCTACAGTTTCATCATGTTTACTGTATATATCCAATAAGGTTAAACCTACATATGATAGTGTGAAAAACACTGTACATGCAATGGCTAATTGTATAAATATTTTTTTCAAAGAAATAGATTTTATATTCACGGTGGTCGTTTTTTTGAAAAATACAAAAACCTGACGTTTTTAAGGTCAGGTTTCTTACTCAATTTTAGTAAATCAATTAAGATTTAACACGTTCCATATAACCTTTGTTACTTGTGTCAACTTTAATTTTATCACCTTCGTTAATAAATAAAGGAACCATTATTCTTGCCCCAGTTTCAATAATTGCAGGTTTTGTAGCATTTGTTGCTGTATTCCCTTTAACTCCTGGTTCTGTTTGTGTTACTTCAACAACTACAGATGCAGGCATATCTACAGCTAATGGAGAACTATCTTCAGAATTAATTTGTACCGTTACAACTTCACCTTCTTTCATTAATTCATGTCCATCTATGATTTCTGGTTGAAGTGTAATTTGATTATAATCTTCAATATTCATAAAGTGTAATGATTCTCCATCATTGTATAAATATTGGAATTTATGCGTTTCAACACGAACAACATCAATTTTATGACCAGATGGGAATGTTTTATCTAAAACTTTTCCTGATGTTACACTTTTAATTTTAGTTCTTACAAATGCTGGACCTTTACCTGGTTTAACATGTAAGAATTCTGTGATTTTGAATATGTCTGAATTGATACGGATACAAAGTCCATTTTTGATATCTGAAGTACTTGCCATTTTGTTTTCTTTTTTTTTATTTCTTAATTTCCACTACCTGTATATCCTTTCATAATACCACGCTTAGCATTACGAACAAAGTTGATTACTAAATCTCTTTCTGCAGAAATTGGTAATTCAGCTTCAATAAGTTCTAATGCCTTATTTGTTGGGTATCCTGATTGAAAAATTATACGATATATATCTTGTATTTCCACAATTTTTTCCGGAGAAAACCCTCGTCTTCTTAATCCTATAGAATTAATTCCAATAAAAGAAACCGGTTCTTTAGATGCTTTAACATATGGAGGGATGTCTTTTCTTACTAAAGATCCTCCACCAACCATAACATGCTCACCAATATTCACAAATTGATGAACTGCAGATAATCCACCAATAATGGCGTGATCACCAACAGTAACATGTCCAGCTAAGGCTACATTATTCACAATTACACAATTGTTTCCAATTAAACAATCATGAGCAACATGAGAATATGCCATTAGAAGACAATTTTCTCCAACAACGGTTTTTCCTGAATAATTGGTACCTCTATTAATGGTAACACATTCTCTAATTGTTGTATTGTCTCCAATTTCGGCCGTAGAATCTTCACCTCCAAATTTTAAATCTTGAGGGATAGCAGAAATAACGGCACCAGGGAAAATTCTTACATTTTTTCCAATTCTTGCACCTTCCATGATGGTAACATTAGATCCGATCCATGTCCCCTCACCTATTTCTACGTTTTTATGTATAGAAGTAAATGGCTCAACAACAACATTGTCTGCTATTTTTGCTTCTGGATGTATATATGCTAATGGTTGATTCATACGTTTATTTTACTTTTTTAATTTGAGCCATTAATTCGGCTTGCATAACTAAAGTATTTCCAACATAAGCCTTTCCTCTCATTTGACAAATACCACGACGAACAGGTTCTATTAATTCAAGTTCAAAAATAAGTGTATCTCCTGGTAAAACCATCTTTTTAAACTTAACATTATCTATTTTCAAGAAATACGTTAAATAGTTTTCTGGATCTGGAACTTGTTTAAGAACTAAGATTCCTCCAGCTTGAGCCATAGCTTCTACTTGTAGAACTCCAGGCATAACTGGTGCTCCAGGAAAGTGACCATTGAAAAAATCTTCATTCATCGTCACATTCTTTAAACCAACAACTCTTGTTTCGTCTAATTCTAAAACTTTATCAACTAATAGAAACGGAGGTCTATGAGGAAGTGTCTTCATAATCTCAACGATATCCATTACTGGTTCCTTGTGTAAATCAAATTTAGGCATGGACTTTTTTTCTTTTTCAATAATGTTTATAAGATGTTTTGCAAAATTAGTGTTTGGACCATGTCCAGGTTTTGTTGCTATAATTCTACCCTTAATAGGTTTTCCAACAAGTGCTAAGTCACCAATAATATCAAGTAATTTATGGCGAGCAGGTTCGTTAGAATATCTGAGCTCTAAATTATTTAAAACACCTTCTGGTCTAACTTTTACTTCTTCTTTACCAAAATATTGTCCTAAACGCTTCATTTCTTCTTCAGAAAGTTCACGTTCAACAAATACAATGGCGTTATTTAAATCTCCACCTTTAATTAAATCGTGTTCAATTAAAAGTTCTAACTCATGTAAAAAACAAAATGTTCTGGCATGAGCAAATTCAACTTCAAATTCTGATAGATCATTTAAGTGGGCATGTTGTGTATTTAACACTTTTGTCCCATAGTCTACCATTGTTGTAATTTGATAGTTATCTGCAGGTACTAATAACATCTCAGAACCAGTCTCTTTATCTAGGTAACGTATTGGTTCTTTAACTTCAAAGTAATCTACATCAGCTTCTTGTTCTTCAATTCCAACCTCTTTTAAAAGTTTAATGAATTCAATAGAACTTCCATCCATAATTGGAGGTTCAGATGCTGTTAATTCAATTAATACATTATCAATTTTTAAACCGACTAATGCCGCTAAAACGTGTTCTGTTGTATTAATTTCAATACCGTTATAATGTAAACTGGTACCACGTTGAGTTTTATTGACGTAACGTGCATCTGCATTAATTATAGGATTGTTTTCTAAGTCTGATCTTAAAAATCTATATCCATGATTTTCTGCAGCTGGATGAAATGTTAACGTCGTCTCACAACCAGTGTGTAACCCTGTTCCAGAAATGGATACAGAAGTTTTTATTGTCGTTTGTTTCCTCATTCTATTCGTTATCCTGAATTAAACGCTCGATATTTTTAATCTTACGAGCTAATTCTGGTAATTTTTTAAATAAAATATATGATCGTTGGAAGTCTCTACGCTCAAAAGCAACAGGTCCCATATGAATTTCATTATCTGCAATAGATGCTGGAATTCCAGATTTAGCAGCTAATTTCACTCCATTTCCAATTTCGATGTGTCCGGCAATAGCTACCTGACCACCAATCATACAATTGTCACCTACTTTAGTAGATCCTGCAATTCCTGTTTGTGCAGCAATTACATTGTTTTTACCTAATTCTACATTGTGAGCAATCTGAATTAAATTATCCAATTTGGTTCCTGATTTTACTCTTGTAGAACCAATAGTGGCTCTATCAATTGTAGAATTAGCTCCAATTTCAACATATTCTTCTATAACTACATTACCTATTTGTGGAATTTTAGAATAGTCTTTTTGATTTGTAGGTGCAAATCCAAATCCATCAGATCCAATAATAACACCTGCATGTAATGTACAATTGTTATGGATTTGACATTGGTGATATATTTTTACACCAGAGTAAAGTATTGTGTCCGCTTTTACAAGGGCATTATCACCAATATAAACATGTGGATAAATTTTTACACCATCTTCAATAACTACGTTTTCACCAATGTATGCAAAGGCTCCAATGTAAACATCCTTTCCTATTTGTGCAGTTTCATGTACAAATGAAGGTTGTTCAATTCCAGTTTTTGGTATTTTTAAAGCTTCAATGTGTTGAAGAAGTTTAGCAAATGATTGATAAGAATCTTCTACTCTTATTAAAGTTGCTGTATACGAGTCTTCTGCTTCAAAGTCATTATTAACAATAACTATTGATGCTTTAGTTGAATACAAATATTGATTATACTTCGGATTTGAAAGGAACGATAATGATCGTTCTTTTCCCTCTTCAATCTTTGATAAATGATCTACTAATATCTCAGGATCTCCATCCACAGTTCCTTCAAGAATATTAGCAATTTGGTGTGCTTTTATTTCCATAATTATGCAAAAATAATAAATATTACATAGAGTTCGGGTAACATATGAACTTTTTAGAGTTTATTCCTGTCAATAATCCCATATTAATATTTTTCGTTGTCCTTCCGAAAGGCTCTATTTCGCCGTTTTTCAGGTATATACGTATAATTTCCTTGTCTGGATTATAAATGCTTTGAGTTACGTTTCCTTCAAACACGAAATATTCAACTTCTTCATCGGTTAAATCGTACATTTTCTTAACTTCTATACGTTTCTTCTCAATGTATTCACTCCAGTTGTCTCTATAGGCATCATCAAATTTTAGTTTAAGTAAGTTCCTGTTTATTAATCTTTTACAAAGCTCTGAGAGGATGAAATCTGAGTGTGTCATCCATTCTTTAATACCAGACATGATATCGTATTCATCTAATGAACAAAATATTTTCATGATATCTCCACGGTCAAAATCTGATAATTCAATATCATTAGATAAAAAGAATTTAAGGTGTTTTGTAGCAAAAATATCTTGTCCTTGTGTCACAAGATATTTTGCACGTTTAAGGATTTTTTCAAGAATAATTTCGGCTGATAACACGGTTTTATGTAGGTAAACTTGCCAATACATTAATCGTCTTGCGAGAATGAATTTTTCGACAGAATAAATGGCTTTCTGTTCAATAACCAGCTCATTGTTAACAACGGATAGCATCGATATTAAACGATCTGAATTAATTACACCTTCAGATACTCCAGAGTAGAAACTATCCCGTTTCAAATAATCGAGTCGATCTACATCTAATTGACTGGAAATTAAATCGTTTAAAAATGGTCTTTTATAAGCTTTGTTAAATATTTGTATGGCAATATCAAATTCTCCTTGATATTTGGTATTAAAAAAATGCATTAATTTAAGAGAGATTGCCTCATGCGAAATCTCTGGAACTATTGAATGTTCTAAAGCATGTGAAAATGGTCCATGGCCAATATCGTGTAATAAAATGGCTCTACTTGCCCCTTTTTCTTCAGCTTCGCTTATTTCAATACCTTTTTCTCTTAAATGTCTAATTGTTTTTTTTATTAAATGATAGGCACCTAAGGCATGATGAAATCTTGTATGATGTGCTCCTGGGTATACTAAGTATGTTAATCCCAATTGAGAAATACGTCTTAATCTCTGAAAATAAGGGTGTTCAATAATCTCAAAATCGATTGGGTCTTTAATAGATATAAACCCATGAATAGGGTCATTTAAAATTTTACCTTTTTGCATACTTGATTTTTACCATTTATTAACGTTTGTTTTTATCTTTATGCTCAATAAATCATAAAAACAACGTTCTTTTGTTAAATAACAATTGGAAGTAAAGATATAAAAATATGAGTCAGAATATAAGAATACTTTGGGTAGATGATGAAGTTGAGTTTTTAAAACCACATATTATTTTTCTTGAAAAGAAAGGATATGAGGTAGTTACTTCTAATAATGGTGAAGATGCATTAGAAATATTAAATAATGAAAGTATCGATATTGTATTCTTAGATGAAAATATGCCTGGTATGACTGGCTTGGATACCATTGAAGAAATGGATGACTCTATTGATGTTCCAATTGTAATGATTACTAAAAGTGAAGAGGAAAGTATTATGGATATGGCTATAGGAGCTAAAATAGCAGACTATTTAATTAAGCCTGTTAATCCTATGCAAGTCTTATTAACGATTAAAAAACATTTTGATACAAAACGTCTTGTTGGTGAAAAGAGTACACAAGATTATCAAAAAGATTTTAGAACGTTGTCTATGGATATTTCAATGGCTCAAACTTTTGAGGATTGGAATTCAATTTATCAAAAATTAAGCTACTGGGATGTCGAACTAAATGATCTAGATCAATCTATGATTGATGTTTTGAACATTCAGAAAAAAGAAGCAAACTCAGAGTTTTTTAAATTTATTAAGAATGAGTATGTCGATTGGTTTACATACTTAGATGAAGCACCTACACTTTCGCATAATGCATTTAAGAAATTGGCATTACCTCAAATTAAAGCCAATGAAAAAACGTGTTTAATATTAATTGACAATTTAAGATATGATCAATATTTAGTATTAAAGCCGTTGATATCGGAATTGTTTACGGATAAAAAGGAGTCTTTTTATTATAGTATTCTTCCAACGACTACACAATATGCTAGGAATGCATTTTTTAGTGGATTAACACCATTAGAAATATCTAGAAGACATCCTGATTATTGGAAATACGACCATGAAAATGGTGGTAAAAATGAATTTGAAGGAGAAATGCTTAATCTCCAATTAAAACGTTTAGGATTTGATAAAGATTGGCATTTTGAAAAGATTATTAAACAGTCTTATGGTGATAAAGTATTAAGAGATTACCATTTATGGTCTAAAAATGAATTTAATTGTTTGATATATAATTTTGTTGATATGCTTAGTCATGCGAAAACTAATATTGACATGATTAAAGAGTTATCGTCGTCTGATAAAGCCTATAGAGATTTAACCGTAACGTGGTTTAAAAATTCGAATTTATATTCTGTTCTTAAAAGACTTGCCGATGATAATATTACGGTATTGTTAACGACAGATCATGGAATGATAAATATTGAAGAGCCAATAAAGATTGTAGGTGATAAAGATACAAGTACAAATTTAAGGTATAAAACGGGAAGAAATTTGGCTCAGAATTCAAAAGATGTGTTTGAAGTAAAAACTCCTGAAGAAATAAAATTACCTAAATCAAATTTATCAAGTAGTTTTGTATTTGCAAAAGCTTATAAGTACTTTGCATATCCTAATAATTATAAAAAATACGTTAGTTATTATAAGGATACCTATCAGCATGGTGGTATTTCTTTAGAGGAAATGCTTTGTCCTTTTATTATACTTAAAAAATAAAAAAGGTGAAATTACAAGCCGAAAACTTAAACGATTTGGGCGATGTATCTAAACAGATTTTAGAATACTCGACATCTAATATTTATACATTTGAAGGTCCAATTGGAGTTGGTAAAACAACTTTAATTCAGGCCTTATGTAAATCTTTAGGAATTAAAGAGAAAGTAACTAGTCCTAGTTATTCTGTAGTTAATGAGTATGTTAGTGGATATGTTAATGTATTTCATTTTGATTTTTATAGAATAAATGAGGAAGAGGAAGCGTATGATATTGGTATAGATGAATATTTTTATTCAGATCATATCTGTTTTATTGAATGGCCAGAGAAAATTCCAAATTTACTTCCAGAGAATTACACTAAAATAAGTATTTTGGAAAAGAATGATATGAGACATTATGAAGTTGAAATCGGGCATTAAAATTTTAATATTGATGATGTTTTGCTCATCATCTGTTTTTGCATTTGATTTATCTTCAAATCACTATGGAGCATTTGAGCGGTTACTAAAAGGGAGGCAAACCTATAAGCCTTCCTTAGTGTTTCCTTTATCTTCGGCAATTCAAGTAGACTCTAATTATAGTGCAGAATTTTATTCTGAAAAATTACCACCAATATTAACAGAACATTATTCTAAATTCTATTTATATACTAAAGGATTACAAATTAATAGTACAACGGTCTCAATTAATAACATAATAATTGAAGATTCTAATGTCTCAATTGTTCAATATTATAAACATAACGATTCCATTCAGGTTACTGAAATTAAAGTAAGCAATGCTATTATTCAGGCAGATGAAGTCTCTAAAGTAGTTGTTAAATCTGAAAATGATAAACCGTTTTGGATTTATAAAAAGAAGATTTCAAATCATTTTAATATTTATCCTTCTCAAATAATATCTAAAATTGATGGTGATTTTTATAGAGAGTATACCGTGGTTAGTCATTGTTTTAAAAATTATGATAACGTATCTATTGAGTTAAGAAACCATACAATAGATCTTCAATTTGAACAAGGGTTTCAACTACAAACCTTTAAGCTGCCTTTATTAGAAAATAAGAATGTGTATAATGCGCAAATATTTGTTGATGGGTTATTGTTTGGTAGCGAAGAAATTAATGAACCATCTTGGGTAGAGAATAGTATACACTTAATTCCAGTTGTTCATCATTCTAAAATTAATCACTTTTCGAATAATTTCCCCCTAGAAATTAACAACTCGAATTCAGAAATTGAAGTTTCAGATTTAGATCACGAGACATTTTCGAGGCAATTAAATTATTCTATTTATCCCTCGGATCAAGATTATAGTTCAGCTGTTGGTTTTCTTCAAGAAGAAAGTGTTAATAAATTCAGTTCAATTTGGCTAGATAAGCCATATCCATCTCGTGAGTCATTAGGTCGATTGATGGATTTCAATGTTAAAACGTTAGGATATTTTCAACGGAATTTATTTGGATACCCAGAAAACTATAATAACCCAAATAATACCGCGTATTTCTATGAAGATGCAGCTGAAAGAGAGTTGCTTATTTATAAACAATATGATGCAACTCAATTTAAATCAATACACCAGTTAGAAGATTATATTCGTTATCATGAATATGATTTAGGAAGTAAATTACATCCATATAATCAAAGTGTGTTATTTATACATATTGAATCCGAAAATGATATTGAAAGTATTCATTCGTTCATAGATTCATGGAATAGAAGTAAACAAAGTCCACAATTAAGTTTGAATAATTTTAATCAATTCGGGACGTTGTTCAAAAATAAAAATCGAACTAAGATTAATCACAGTATTAAAGTAGAAAGTCCATTTAGGCAAGAATATCATTCTTCTAAAGATGCTGATAAGCGGTCAAATTGGCCGAAAGTACTTTCAAATGGTAATAAATTATTATCTAATAATACCATTTCAGTATTTAATCCAAGTTCTAGTCCTTTTGAAGGTATTGTAGAGCTTAAACATGCTTCTACCCTATTAAAATCGGCTAAATGGAAAGATGGAACGCCTCTAAAGTTACAACATTACGAATCCAATAAATATTATATTCAAATTGATGAATTAGACCCATTTGAAATTAAAACGATTATGCTTTCTGAACAAGGTGTGAAAACCAAAGGGAAACTCAATTATTTGGGTATAAATAAACGAAGTGGTATAGTAAATTGGCAATACAAAGGGAATCGGTTGTCTAAAAAGAAACAAGATTTATTTGTTTCTCATATTAAGGACCAGAATGACGATTTAATGCGCTCTGATAAAGGTAAATTAAAGAACAAAGGGGGCCTCTTTTCAAATTATGAGCGATTAATTGTAGATACTAACGGACAAGAGTTACAAGTCAATACGTTGGTGTTTAATGACGCTCCTAAAGTTAAGTATTTATATACATTAAGGTGTAATATGTCCGTTCTAGATCACTCAATTCACGTTCAGTTTAACTATCCTGTTATTCCATCACAATATAGTATGGATAGATTATATAAAGAAGAATTTGGATATTCTAAATATGGAAATGTTAACGTACTTGAATCTAAAGAATCCATTTTTTTATTTGATAAAACGAAAGTTCTTATTTCTAGTCCACAATATTTAAAGTGGCAATATAATGGCATTACATATAACACAAATGAAGTTGGGTTTATTGAATCCTCAACATTTCCTTTACAATTATATTTGTTAGCATTTGGGCGTTTAGAAAGTAATGTGCCTATGGAAGATGAATATAGGTATGAGGTGAACGTTTTGCTTGGATCAGAAAATGAAGATTTAATTATTGAAAAGCAGGAACCTATATTTATGGAGAGCCTAAGGCTTAAAAAGTCTGATTTAAAATTGTTTAAAATCGATAATAGAAAGATTAAGGTGGTTAATATTCATCCTACCGAAAAAGAGAATCAATATATTATTGAGTTAAAGAATATTTCAGATCATATTGAAAATACTAATTTTACACCGCGAAGACAAAAAAGTACAGTTTATGATTGTTTGTTTTCGGGTAAAAAGACAGGCATTGTAAAAGGTAAAATTAAATTTGAACCTCAAGAATTAAAAACAATACGTATTAGTTTATGACAACAACAATAAATTACATTGGGAATTTAAGAACAGAGTCTACTCATGTTAAATCGGGTACCAAAATTTTATCGGATGCCCCAACAGATAATCAAGGTAAAGGCGAAACATTTTCGCCAACAGATTTAATGTCGAATGCATTAGCTCAGTGTACGTTAACAATTATGGGAATTAAGGCGAATGAGAAAGGTTGGAATATCGATGGATCTCATGCAGAATTAGTTAAAGTAATGGGTGTAAACCCACGTAGAGTTTCAGAAATTCAGATCAATTTTTACATGAAAGGTGACTTTGATAAAAAAACTCAAATTGTTCTTGAAAATGCAGGGAAAGCATGTCCTGTAAGTAAAAGTTTACATCCTGATTTAAATCAGAACATGACCTTTATTTGGGAAAGTTAAAAATGTAATAAGTCCTATTTAGTATATGAAAAGGGCTTATTTTACATTTTCTAAGAATCTATAAATTGAATTTAGGTATTCTTCGCCTCCAACATTCCATAGGTTTACATGACTTGCTCCTTCTACTTCGTAAAAGGTTTTATTATTGGTTGATAATAGATTATAATTATCTCTACCATATTGGATTGGTATATGTATATCTTTTGTTCCGTGAGCCATAAAAACGGGTTGCCTAATTTGTGGACAAATAAGAGATGTATTGGCCTCAGCTAATGAAAACCCTCCAATATCTGCTGCTCTTTTAGATAAGTAGTGAGATAGCATTGGAATGTTTATATGTATTAATCGTTTAATATACTCGTGGATTATCGTTTCATAATTAGAAAATGTACTTTCTATTATTCCGAATTACAATCTATTATCAATTGCCAAAGCTTGTAAAGCAACAGACCCTCCTAAAGATTGCCCCCAAATACCAATCATATCAGAGATGTTATATTGTTCTTTTAGGTGGTCTATAGCACTTACAATATCGGACTTTTCTTTAGCACCAAAAGTACAGATTGTTCCTTCACTGTCTCCATGTCCTCTTAAATCTAATGCTAATGTATTGTATCCATTTTTGTTTAGAGTTTGAGATAAGCCATCATAATAGCATCTATTGCCTCGAATTCCATGAATTAATATAATGGTACCTTTAGTTTTTTTATAGTTACCCCCCCTTTGAAATTTCCCACTGAGTTGCATTCCTTCCGAATTTATGAATCTAAAATTGGAATCTTTGCAAATTTTATGGTTAATGTTTTCACTCTTTATACTTCTGTATAGCAGTGTGATAAAGTGATTTGGTTCAATGATATATTTAGGTATAAAATAGTGTACCGAATAGAATAATATAAGTATGAAAATTATACTTATATTTATTTTATTCCTAATAATGTATTGCATAGAATAAAAATATTAAAAATCAGTTAATATTAATAATTAACAGTAAGTTACAAATTTATTCATCATTTTATAATTTACTTACTTTAAACATCTCCATTTTCTATTAATTTTCCTTAATTTGCGCATTTGTTTTTAAAACATAAATGTTGCTGGTTGTAATTAATACCAAGTAATAAAAGAGTAACACGCTGTAAATCCTAATATGAAGGTCATTATTTTAAATACTTATTTCCATACTTCTTTGTTAAGAAGGTACATTTATTCATTAATATTTATATTTATTTCAAGTTTTAGTATTTGTAATGCGCAAAGAACCAAAAAAGAATGTGCTATTTCTGGAGTAGTTTCAGAAAAATCTACTGGTGAAACCATTCCAACAGCAAATGTTATCGTTTTAGGAACGTCTATTGGGACAACCTCAGATTATGATGGGAATTTTGAATTAATTATTCCAGCCAATACAAATGCAGATTCTATTTCAATTAGTTTTATTGGATTTCATACAGAAATAATAGCCATTAAAAGTTGTAGACGATTAATGAAAATTAAGCTTATTGAAGAAGCTGAAAGTTTAGATGAAATTGTTTTAACACCTGATTATACATATGATGAAATTTTAATGAAACGTATCCTTAAAAATAAATCTAAGAATAATCCTAAACGTATTGAAAATTTAGAGTTAAAAGAAAAAGTAGAAACATCGGTATATTTATCCAATTTGGATCAATCCTATAAAAACCAAGGTAAATTCAAGAAATCTCAGGATGCCTTTATTAAGGATACAGACTCTAGCTATATGCTTCCAATTTTTGTGTCTACAGAAACGTTTGAAACGGATATTGTAAAAGGTTATGAAACCAAAGTAATTACTGATGTTTCAGAGGAAAGTATATTAGAGAACTTAAACGATATTTTAAAAAATACAGTTGATAATAAATTAGCGGATAATGTGAATTTTTATACAGATGTTATTCAAATATTCAACAAACCTATTCCGAGTCCAATTTCTTCTAGTTATAAACTGTATTACAACGTTTATTTAACTGACAGTTTAGTGCATAACGATTACAAGAAGTATAAATTCAACTACTTTCCAAAATCTAAGCATGCACCAGCTTTAAAAGGGCATTTTTGGGTTGACAATGTAGATTATGCGGTTAATAAAATTTATGCAGAAATTCCGATTACTGCCAATGTAAACTTTATTAAAAAATACAATATTGATTATACCTACCAAAAATGGCCTGGTAAAGTGTGGCACCCTACTAAACGAATTTCTGATGCCGCTTTAGTCATGGCAAAAGGTTCACAGAAAGAACAAAAAGAATTTAGAATTCAAAAAGAAACGGTATATTCTCCAAGGGTTGAATATACTGAGGTTGAAACGAAATCATTGTCTGATATTAATTTTCATTTAAACTCAAATAACGAATCGGTTACGAAAACTTTAGAACGCTCTAATATTCCAACGACGGAAGATGCTTTAGATGGTATAAATGTCTTAAGAGATAACCCCTTTGTGAAAATGATTGATAAATTGGGTTCAATGACACTTTCGGGATACTATTCAGCTAGAAATATTGATATTGGACCTTATTTTGATTTTTTCTATAAGAATGATATTGAGGGAAATAGATACAATATTCCATTAAGAACATCGGAGCAGTTTTCGGAAACATTTAGTGTTGGTGGATTTGTTGGATATGGATCTAAAGATGAAGAATTAAAATACGGTTTGAACTATAACTACCTTTTCCCAACCGAAAAAAGATTAGTGTTAAAGCTTAGATATATGAAGGATTATAGAGCAATTGCACGTAATCCATTTAAAGAGTTTATTCAAGAAAACCCATATGGACAAGGTTCAGGAAACATATTAACGGTTTTTCAAAATAAAGATCTTAACCCCTATCTATTAAAACAACATTACGGGGATGCAACTTTAGAATATCAGATAACACCAGAATTACAAATTGTTGCTCGTCCGTTTTACAGACAATTTGAATCCAATGCACGTAATCCGTTCATAAAAAATGGTGTTGATGTTAAGCATTTGAAAAATCCAGGGATTTTATTAGATTTTCGATACTCTAAGGATTTGACTTACGAACAGGCTTATTTTTCTAGAATTTATTATGGAGCGGCAGAGCCTATTTGTCATTTTACAGCTGAACTTGGACAAACCAGCTTAAAAACTGGAGGAGCTGTTAAACCCTATGCTCACTTAAATGCATCTATAAAAAAGATCATTTTTATTGGGCCAACAAAAATTAAAGGATTTTTTGATGTAGGAACCATTTTAGGTAAAGTACCCTATCCATTGTATTATAATCCAGAATCTGTTCAAGGAATTGCATTAGCACGTTATGCTTATAACTTAATGGATGATTATGCATTGTCTAGTACAACCTACACAAACATGCACTTACTGGCCAATGGTGGAGGAATTCTATTTAATAAAATTCCGTTCATTAATAAACTAAAACTTAGAGAAGCTGTATCTTTTAAAATGTTTGCTGGTAAATTAGATACTCGATCTGGTGGTTTGTTTGATGATCATGAGAAAGTAACTCAGCCAAAGAATGAACCGTATATGGAAATTGGAGCTGGAATAAGTAATATTTTCAGTTTTTTAAGAATAGAATATTTACACCGAATAAATACAGATCCATTCTTTGATACAATCTCATCCCGTTCTGCTATAAAATTTAGAATGGAAGTTAGTTTTTAATGTTTTAATATAAGTAGCTAGTTGTTAACTCATTGTATTTTTCAATCTATAAGTATTTAATTATTGTCATAGCATCCATATTATATTGGTACGAAATTTGAATATTGCCGATTCGTTAATCTAATGAATCACGTATTTATGTTTACACGTATTTTTTCTATCCTTATTTTCATTACCACCTATTCCTCATTCGCTCAATTAAATGTAGATAACACATCACCGTATGATGTGCCTAATTATTTGATTAACGATGTTTTAATGAGTTCCACTTCTAGTAATGCTGCTCAAAATGTTGTGTTGTCTACAGGTACAAGCGATCAAATAGGTTATTTTAATGGAACAGCATCCAATATAGGTATTAATGAGGGTGTAATTATGTCTACCCACGGTATTGGCGAAGCAACACCTCAAAATGACGGGAACCAAGACAATGGTGTAAATGCTACGGACATTGATTTATTAAATATATTAACGAATATTTCCAATTCTAATCAGCCACAACGTAATACAATTGTCTATGAATTTGATTTCGTTGCTGGTGGATCCGAAATAGAATTCGAATATGTTTTTGCCTCTGATGAATATTCGGGCTATACATGTTCTCAATTTAATGATGTATTTGGATTCTTTATTAGTGGTCCTGGAATTAATGGTCCATATTCTAACAATGCAAAAAACATTGCATTAATCCCTGACCCATCAAATCCAAATACGTTCACGAATACTCCTGTTATGATTAACACATTGAATTCAGGTTATGCCACAGGTGGAAGTGCAGCAACCTGTGCATCTATTGATGTCAATTGGTCTTCGTATTCTGTGTTTTTCGTGGATAACTTAAGTGAAACAACTGTAGCTTTTAATGGTTTTACCAAAGTTTTAAAAGCAAGATCAGAAGTTGAATGTGGAGAAACATATCACATTAAATTAGCCATTGCAGACATTGGTGATGATCAGCAAAATTCAGCGGTATTTTTAAAACAAGGAAGTTTTGAAGTTGGTACTCCATTGGTATTAGGAATCGCAGGTCAAACAAGTTTCATTAAATGTGTGGATCATGTAGTTGTAGATCCTATGATTTCTGGTGGATTTGGTGATGTATCTATTGAATGGTCACAAAATGGGATCGTATTTTCAAATGAACCTATTCAAACGTTTACAGATAATGGTGAATATACCATTACGGTTTTTGATGGGTGTCAAACCTTAAGTCATGTTGTAAATGTAACCGAATATACAAACATGTCATTAACGCTTCCAGATACAATAATACTGTGTGAAGAAATGGAATTAATACCTACTTTTACAGGAGGTGCACCTGCATATAATTACAATTGGTCTGGGGCTGGCGTATTATCTAATTCACTAATTTTAAATTTATCTCCAGGAATAAATGGCGATATTCAATTCAAAGTAATTGATAATTGTGGTTTTGAGGTTGAAGACTATGTTCATGTCATTACTCCAGAAGAATTAACAATAGATGCACCCGACAAACTATATTTATGTGAAGAAACAACCATTGAAGGAGAATATTCTGGAGGTCATGGTACTATAACCTCATATTGGGAGCTTAATGGTGTTATTACATATACAGACCATCTCGATTTAACTTTGGTAGATTTTGGTACAGCTAGCTATCATGTACTGGATGAATGTGGAAAACATTTAATTAAACAAACAATTATTACCTCTCCAGGTCCTATTCTACCTATTAAGGTTAGTATAGAAAGAAACACGTTTACCTTGTGTGATCGTGATGACTTTATAGCACCTATGTTTGTGTCTGGTGGTGCTGGTGGTGTTAACTATGAATGGTTTATTGATGGCGAGTTAGTGTCCTTGTTACCAAATTATAGATTTAAAGGAACTTCATTTACAAGTGGTGACCATATATTATCGTTTAGATTAACAGATTTATGTGGTAATATATATGAAGATGAATTTTTAATTAACAAACTTGATTGTTTTCTTCCAAATGTGTTTTCACCAAATAAAGATTTGATTAATGACGGATTTACCTTTCCAATGGGTGATTATCAATCCAATGTGATCTTAAGAATTCATGATCGTTGGGGTCGAGAGGTTTATTTAAACGCTCAATACGAACGTTGTAGCGACGATGAAATTGGAGAATGTTGGACAGGTCAATATCGTGATTCTGGAGAACAATGTTTAGGCGGGGTTTATTTTTATACAATAACGTTTAAAGATGGTGATGTAGAAAAAGGAACCGTAACTCTATTTACGGATTAATTGATGTTTAGTATAGGCTTAATCTCGTAAAAATTCCTCAAAAATTTTATCTTTACCTTTTTACAAAATTTATGGAATTACACGGGATTGATTGGGCAATTATAATATTGCTTTTAAGTATTAGTATTGGAATAAGTCTATATTTTAAAAAAAGAGCCTCACAAGGAATGGAAAGCTTCCTATTAGGAGGTCGGAAATTCCCTTGGTATTTAGCAGGAATCTCAATGGTAGCTACAACATTTGCTGCCGACACCCCATTAGCTGTAACAGAAATTGTTGCAAAAAATGGAATATCTGGTAACTGGATCTGGTGGGCCGCATTAATTGGTGGTATGTTTACCACTTTTTTCTTTGCCTCATTGTGGCGTAAATCTGGTGTATTAACAGAAGTAGAATTTATTGAATTAAGGTATAGTGGTAAATCGGCATCGGCATTAAGAGGAATTAAGTCTGTATATTTAGGTTTAGTTATGAATGTAGCCGTAATAGCTTGGGTGAATACTGCCATGTTAACCATATTACAAGTGTTTTTCGATTTTGAAATTACACAATTGTGGATGATATTGTTTGGATTAATGCTATTTGCAGCTTTGTATTCTTCATTAGGAGGATTATGGGGTGTTGCTGTTACCGATGCCGTTCAGTTTATTTTTGCTATGGTTGCGAGTATCTTATTAGCGTATTTTGTTGTTGATAGTCCAGAGATAGGATCATTAAGTAATTTAAAGGCACAAATACCGGCAGAAACTTTAAACTTTTTCCCATCCATAGGTAATACAACTGCTCAATCTGGTTTTTATGCCATATCATTAGGAACCTTTATCGCTTTTGTTGGTGTACAATGGTGGAGTTCTTGGTATCCTGGAGCAGAACCTGGTGGTGGTGGATACGTAGCACAACGAATGATGAGCACCAAATCCAATAAGGATGCTGTATTATCAGGTTTGTTTTTTCAAATTGCCCACTACTCTATTCGTCCTTGGCCATGGATTATTGTTGCCCTAGCTGGTTTTGTTTTATATCCAGATCTTATGGAGTCTGCACCTAGAATGGCCTATGCTTCAGCAATGAGAGACTTTCTTCCTATAGGATTTAAAGGTCTTCTATTGGCATCTTTTTTAGCGGCATATTTGTCTACAATTTCAACACAACTAAACTGGGGAGCCGGTTATTTAGCGAATGATTTGTACAAACGTTTTATTAATAAAGCATCTTCTGATAAGCAACAAGTCAATGTTACACGTATCATTACAGTTTTATTAGCCATCTTAGGATCTATAATTAGTTTATATATTACAGATATTTCTGGAGTTTGGGAATTTGTAATGGAATGTGGTGCTGGGCTTGGGTTTATATTAATCATAAGATGGTACTGGTGGCGCATTAATGCCATTACCGAGATTACTGCAACCATCTCTCCTTTTATTTATTATTCACTTTCTAAATATGTTTTAGAGCCTCAGTTTACATCATTTTATACAGACCCCAAGGATACATTTTTCTTTACAGTATTTATGACAGTAATAACATCTATTGTTGTGTGTTTACTTACCAAACCTGAACCTAATTCTACCCTTGAGACCTTTTATAACCGCGTTAAGCCAAAGGGGTTTTGGAATGTAATTTCTGGTCAAGGAAATCAGTTAGGGGAAATGAAATATAATTTTATAGCTTGGATATCTGGAATGACTTTAACATATTCTATACTTTTTGGAACTGGATATTATCTCTTTGATGAATGGTTCTATTTCCAAATCTGTTTAGGAATTGCCATTTTCAGTTTAATTTTACTCATATTTTCTACTAAACGTATCCAATTGTAAATGGAATTTCAAGATTTTATTATTCCCTTATTAATACTTGCAGGATTTTTGTCTGGGTTTATAAACACTTTGGCTGGGAACGGATCTGTATTTACCTTAAGCTTACTTTTGTTTTTAGATGTACCTGTACATTTAGCTAATGGAACGAATAGAGTTGGTGCAATGACACAATCTGTAACATCTGTTTTATCTTTTAGAAAAGATGAACGTTTTAAATCTTTGATAGATGATGGATGGTGGTATATTATTCCGACAATAATAGGATCTGCATTAGGAGCTTGGACATCTAATTATGTAGATGCTCATTATTTTAAATGGATTATTGTAGCTTTAATGGTTGTAATGTTATTCTTAGTATTAGCAAAACCTAAAAGATGGTTAAAAGAGACTCACGAAGTTATTGAGCGAAAAACAATTCTCAATGTACTTGTTTTACTTGCAATAGCTTTTTATGCTGGATTCATTCAAATGGGAATGGGTGTGCTCTATTTATCTACCTTTGTCCTTGCCTTTAAATACACTGTTTTACAGAGTAATATGATTAAAATATTGCTGACTGTATTTATGATTATTCCGGCATTGGCCATATTTATTTATCACGATTTGGTGAGATGGGATTATGGTATTAGCTTAGCCATAGGACAAGCATTAGGCGCATATATAGCCACTAAATTTGCCTTAGAAAGCAAACAGGCGGCCATTTGGGTACGCTATATACTTATTGTAATGATTTTGGTTTCCATTTTTAAATTATCTTTTTTTTAATGATAACACTTGCTAAAAAACACGATTTAAATGCGATTATGGTTTGTTATAAAGCAACCATAGAACGAATGCATGAATTAAACATATTTCAATGGGATAATGAATATCCTTCTCAAGATCTCATTTTAAATGATATCGAAAATGGAGAATTTTATGTATATAAAGAAGAGGATGAAATATTAGGATGTGTGTGTTTAAATCAGGATGAACATCCAACATACACAGATGTTAATTGGACGTTTAACGGTCCCGTTTTAGTGGTTCATAGATTAGCCATTAATCCTAAATCTCAAGGTAAAGGTGTAGCAAAAAGCATGATGAGATTTGCTGAAGAACTCTGTTTAACAAATCATTATAATGGTATTCGTTTAGATACATTTATAGAGAACCCATTGGCCATTAATCTATATTTAAAGATTGGTTACAATCAATTAAGTCAGGTTAGTTTTAAAAATAGAACGTATTTCTGTTTCGATAAACATGTAAAAGGTAATTATGATGGATAAATACAAAACATCAATTAAAATAGCATATGATGCAAAACGTGCCTATCACAACTCTAGTGGATTAGGGAATTACAGCAGAGATCTCATTAGAATGATGAGTAAAGCCCTACCCAATGCGTTGTTGTTTACATTAAATCCTAAGCCAAGTCATAGGAAACCTTTTCTTGCTGAAAATATTATTGAAATTAGACCTAAATGGAAGACAATTGGTACTTTTTGGAGACTTTTTAGAGGGTATAAGATCGCGCATAAACATCACGCTAATATTTTCCATGGTTTAAGTAATGAACTGCCTATGGGTTATAGTTACGATCTTAAAAAAATTGTAACCATTCACGATGTTATTTTTCTAAGATTTCCTGAATGGTATAGAAAAACTGACATTAAAATATATAAATCTAAAACAATTAATGCCTGTAAACAAGCAGACTTAATTATTGCAATTAGTGAACAAACTAAAAACGATCTCATTGAATTTTTAAATATTCCTGAAGAAAAAATACAGGTCATATATCAAACTTGTCATCCTGCTTTTTTAAAATCATATAGTGCTTCAGAACTCAATATAATTAAAGAAAAATACAACCTACCCGATCAGTTTATTCTTAATGTAGGTACTATAGAACCTAGGAAAAACCTAAGATCTATTCTTAAAGCACTAAAAGCTGTAAATACAATACCATTAGTTGCTATAGGTAGACAAACAGATTATTACACCAGTGTTAAAGAGTATGCTAAAATCAATGGTCTTTCGGAGCGGTTATTAAGCCCAAAGGTAGATTCTATGGAAGATTTGGCTAAAATATATCAATTGGCAACCATGTTTATTTATCCTTCAAAATTTGAAGGATTTGGTATTCCTATTATTGAAGCCTTGTTTTCTAATATACCAGTAATAACAAATAAAGAAGGTGTTTTCCCAGAAGCTGGAGGTCCGAATTCTTATTATATTGACATTAACAATAGAAAAGAATTGGTCTCTAAAATCAATTATATCTTAGAAAATCCAACCGAAGTAAAGATAGCTTGTAAAGAAAGTCGTACTTTTGCCGAAAAATTTACTGAATCTGTTTTGTCAGATCAGTGGAAAAAAACGTATACCCAACTTTTAAATCGATGAAAAGAAAAGTAACTGCAATTATTCCAACATATAATGAAGAGTTAAATATTCGTCCAGCAATAGAGTCTGTTTTATGGGCAGACGAAGTTATTATTGTGGATTCATTTTCTACCGATAAAACATTGGATATAGCTAGGGAATATGAGAAATGTTCTATCGTACAACATGCCTATGAAAATTCGGCAGCTCAAAAAAATTGGATTATCCCACAAGCAAAACATGAATGGATAGTCTTATTAGATGCAGATGAATGGCTTCCTGATCCATTAATTAAAGAAATTCAGTCTATACTGAGTCAAGATTCTATTGCGGAAAAAGGATTCTGGATGAATAGAATTAATAAGTTTATGGGGCATTGGGTGAAATATAGTGGATGGCAAAATGATGCTGTTATTCGATTATTCCATAGAGATTTTAGTGTGTATGAAGCAAAACGTGTGCATGCAGAAGTTCTATGTGACGGAAAAGTAGGTCGTTTAAAAGCATAAAATAATGCACGATACCTATAAAGATTTCTCTACATACCTTAAAAAATTAGATACATACTCAAATTGGAAAGCTTACGATAAAGCACAGCATACTAAAAAGGTTACGGCCTTTCATTTAGTTGTGAAACCATTTTTTAGATTCTTTAAACACTATATTCTTAAATTAGGAATTTTAGATGGTAAAGTTGGATTTATCATTGCAGGTTTAAATGCCTATGATGTGTTTGTTAGAGCTATAAAAATTTGGAGAATTAATGAAGGTGAAAGCTTTAAACAAAACAAATAGTTGTTTTGGATTTAATTTTCATCTCTAAAATTATTTAGAATATGGTTAATCAGTTGTTTATAGAGGAAAAACCTAACGTTAAGATTGAAGATGTTTTATTTGATGAATCAAGACGTTTACAATTTAGCAACCTAATTAAGGAATATCGACATATTGATGTTTTGTCTAAATACAATTTGCCAATTAATAACAAAGTTTTATTACATGGTAAAACAGGTTGTGGTAAAACAATGACAGCAAAAGCATTAGCTAATCATTTAGATAAGAAATTAGTTAGTGTGAACTTAGGAACTGTAGTGTCTTCAAAACTAGGTGAAACTTCTAAAAATTTAACGTCCATTTTTAAAAAAGCTAGTCGAGAAAAGGCTGTGCTATTTTTAGATGAATTTGATTCTCTAGGTAAAATTAGAGATTATGATAGAGATTCTGGAGAAATGAAACGTGTTGTAAACACGTTACTACAGTTGATTGATTATATGGGAAATGATACCATTTTAGTTGCTGCAACCAACCAGCTTCAAATGATTGACGAAGCTTTATTAAGACGTTTTGAATTAAGAATGGAATACACTGTGCCCACTAAAGCATTACTAAATACATATTACGATATGTTGTTGAGTGCATTTCCAACTGAATTTACCACAATTGATAAAGTTTATAATATTTCATTTGCTGAGGCTAAAAACAACGTGCTTTTACAAGTAAAACAAAACATTATTTTAGCAGAAGAAGCGAAACTTATATTAAGTACTCTATAGTGGATGCTTTACAAGCTTATATAAATAAATATATTGATTGTTCGGATGAAGAATTTAACCGTATCAAATCTTACCTTAGAGAAGTTACGATTAATAAGAAAGAATACTTACTCTCGGAAGGACAAATTTGTAAGCACTATTATTTTACATTAAATGGACTTATTAGATTTTATTATATAGATGATAAAGCCCATGAAGTAATTACCCAATTTGCCATTGAAAATTGGTGGTTTACGAATTATGAAAGTTTGAATTATGCGATCCCATCTAGACTATATATTCAATCTATAGAACCAACAACCGTTCTTATGATTTCTAAGGTGAATTTTGATAAATTACTTGTAGAGCTCCCCAAATTAGAACGCTTGTTTAGAATTATTACCGAAAATATGCTTATTGCTACTCAAAAGAAATATGAGTATTATCTTAAAATGGATAGTCGTGATAAATATGAGCAAATATTAAAGCATATCCCACAGTTAATTCAAAGAGTACCTCAGTATATGATTGCATCCTATTTAGAGATATCCCCAGAATATTTGAGTCAAATTAGAAAAGATGTGCATTAGATATTTGATGTAATCAATACTATGTATTGTGTAATATCAGATACAACATTAATACTAGACTCTACAAATCATGGTATACGTACTTTAAGTAATCAAGAAGATCAATTAGACCTTCTTAAATTACTAATATTTAAAACGACTCGATTGCGTAAAGAAATCCAAGACTAAGATTGGAGTATTTTATTCCCCGTATTTACATGTTAAATACGTATTTAGTGTATTTCGTTCTTCATTCGTTAATACATCATCAAAAACTAATATTTCAGAGATATCTGAATGTACTCCACTGCTTGTATTTCTGTTTGTAAACATACGTAGCATATCAATATTCATATAATTTGCTAAGGTAGAATCCGATTCCATAAGTTGACCATCTACGTAAAGTGAAACTATTTTTGTGGTCCCTCCATCTGTAGGATTATCAGAACAACTTATATTAAATGTATGTAGATTTCCATCCGCTGCATCTATTCCAGCCCCTCCAGGTCCACAAAGGAAGAAACCTGATGAAGTCTTTGTGTAAACAAGTGTATAGTATTCATTTGTACAATAAGATCCCGTATTCCCAACTCCAAGTTGAAAGGAATAGTTATTACCTGGTGCATTAGTTGAGCTGAAAAACGATCCGTAATCATTAAATGGAGCATTGGATGAATCCATACGTCCTACCAAGAATAAGTCAAATGGAGCTTGATGGTTCGGTGTAAAATCATATTGTAATCTTGAAATGTCAGCTATTGCATGACTTTTCGTTCTTGAAACAAATGCCGTTGCTTTATAGTCTACTGGATTAGTGGTTGAGTTAAATTGAAAAATATCATAACCATTAGTAGCTAGTTCATTAGCACCTTCTGTGTAAATTAATTCTTGCGCTCCGGCAGAAGAACTTGTAAGTTTATAAACATAATCCCCGTTGTTGGCATCTACTCCAGCATTTGAACCATCTACTATGTTCATTTGTGTAACCGCTCCTGAAGCTGTCGGATCTACTCGAATTAAAAAACTAAAGGCATCAATACCATTATCAACTGAGTTTTTACAACAAGGGTCATACCAAGCACTCCCCGTGTAATATTGAATACAATCGCTATCTGTATTGTATATAAATAATCCAGCTGAAGGCGAAGTAATTGATCTTCGCTCTACATTTGTTAATCTTGGTGGTAAAAAACCTTTACTCTGTGATTTTAATTCCAATTGAGCACTTGATTCTATAGTTGTTGTTCCAATACCGACTTGAGCAATTGAAGAGGCATTGTACATTAAACTAGCTATAATAGTAAATATAAGTTTTTTCATGTTGATATAATTTTTCATTAAAGATAATAAATAATTGGTATTCTTAATGTTAGTCTTATTCTTTTGATGTAAAATAAATATTTGTTTAACTGATTCTTTGAGTAAATATGTTCTTGCAATTATTCTTTTTTTTAAATCTTAAGATGTCTTAAGATTTAAAAAAACGGCCTCCTCTACCTTTGTATAAACTTAAATATTATTATTATGGAAAGGATTTCTTACCAAGAATTACCAAATGCTTTTTTTGAGCAGTTAAGAGAAATTGAGACGTACATTTCTTCGTCAGGAATAGAAGTAAATATTCTAAATCTAATGAGAATGAGAGCAAGTCAAATTAATGGTTGTGCGTATTGTTTAGATATGCATTATAAAGAAATGAGACATCTAGGGGAATCCGAAATACGATTATCGGTCCTTTCGGCTTGGAAAGAAACCGATTTATTTACAGAGAAAGAGAAGTCCATTTTAGCTTATACAGAAGCCTTAACCGATTTATCATTAAATACATTAGAATCTTCTATAGATAACTTACTAGCTTATTATTCAAAAGAGGAAGTTGCCTTTATTAGTTTAACCATTACTCAAATTAATACGTGGAATAGGTTAATGAAGGCTTTTCGTTTTAAAGCAGGATATTATAAAATTGAATAAATGCAAAATCATATTAAACAATCCTGGATTATTATAGGATTACGGTTTTCATTTGCAGCTATATTTTTATCTGCTGTAGCCGATCGGTTTGGAATGTGGTCAATGGATGTTTCGGCTTGGGGGAATTGGGAAAGCTTTGTAACGTATACATACTCTTTAAACCCTTGGTTTCCTAAACGTATAATACCTTTGGTAAGTGGAATTGTAACTTTTTTAGAAATAGCGTTATCACTTCTTCTTATCCTTAATTATAAAGTTAAACAGACCGCATTCTTAAGTAGTATTTTACTGTTCTTATTTGTGTTTGCAATGAGTTTAACGATAGGTGTAAAAAGTATGCTCGATTATGGTGTCCTTCCATTAGCATTTTCAGCGATGGCACTGTTTTACTTTTCTGATAAAAAATAAGAGACAAAACAGATAAAAAGTAATTAATTTCAAGTTCTTTTTATTTGTTTTGTAATTCACATCTTTTAAATCTTATTTATGCTATTGCGATATCGTTATGCTTTACTATTATTAGGCGTATTAGTAATTAATTCTTGTAGTAATTCCGAAAATAAAAAGAATACAGATAAATTGGAATCTGAAACTTCGCATATTGAAGTTGATGCATTTAAGAATCTAATAAACGGTGCAAAAGTTAATGGGACAATTCTGATTTATGAACCAGAAAATAAGACCTATTATTCTAATAATTTTAAATGGGCACATTCAGGGTTTTTACCAGCATCTACGTTTAAAATTCCAAATTCAATGATTGCATTAGAATCTAATGTTATTTCTAATGATTCTACGATTATTCCTTGGGATGGAAACAAAAAGAGATTCAAAATTTGGGAACAAGATTTAACCTTTAGAAATGCCTTTCATTATTCTTGTGTACCATGTTATCAGAGAATAGCAAGAAACGTCGGTACAGATCTAATGAAAACCAAGCTTAAGGAAATTAATTTTGGAAATATGACAGTTGACAGCTCTAATTTAGATATGTTTTGGCTAGAGGGTAATTCTAGAATAACGGCTTATGAACAAATTGATTTTTTAGAGCGATTTAATATGGGAAAACTTCCAATTGCAAAACGAACGGAATTAATGATGAAGAAAATGATGGTTATTACCGAAAATGATACCCTTGTTATCCGTGGAAAAACAGGTTGGTCTAATGCAAATTCCATTAATAATGGATGGTTTGTTGGTTACATAGAAAAGAAAAATGATTTGTATTATTTCGCAACAAACATAGAACCTCATGCTGGTGTTTCATTAAAAACATTTGCCGAAATTAGAAGAAGTCTGACGTATAAAGCCTTAGAAATATTATATAAAAAGTAAACAAAAAAGGCGATCGTAATTTTACGGTCGCCTTTTATATCGTTAAACATTAAATTGAGTAAGATGATGGTCTAAATGTTTGTAAAACATATTGTTCCACTCATTACTTGTTAAGGGTCCAAAAGAATGAGATTCCTTATTGTTAAAATGATTTTCTCCTAATTCTTGAGTTTGATTAATAAAGTCTATTAATCGTTTTTTCTCAGTATTAAATTCCTTTTCTTCTGTTATTAAAAAATCAGGTGCTGTTCTACTATTTTTCTTGTAAGGTTTATCACTAACAACAACACCTTTTACAATCATTTTTAATAATAATTTTTTTATACCCTTTGGTTTCGAAAATTTCTCTTGGTTAAACACATATTCATAGCTTACACAGCAATGAGCTAACATTTCAGATACATTCATTTTCCCCCAACCTGGTTGACTTGATGGTGTTAAATGATTTATTCGTTCAATAACTTCATTCGTTATTTCTGAATCAAATAGATTTTTCATATTCAAATAGGTATTTTGTTGTTATAAATCGTCATGGCAATATACATTAATTTTATATCCAGTTTTCAATTTCGAAAATCTAAAAATTATAATTTCTAGATTTTCTATTCTTATTTAAAGCATAGTCCAGGCTAATAATATTGTTATCTCTACTATAACGAAGTAAAAAAATGATTAAAACAGATCTATAAATTACATGAGATAAATCCCAAATAGGTTCAACTATTCCATGCCCTATGCTAACGATGAGTATAACGCTACATAATGCATATAGAGCAACGTTTGTTTTATAACCAATTATTAACAGTATTCCTGCAACTAATTCAATATAGGAAGTATAATATGCTGTTGCATAGATTAAATAATCTGGCAAAATGTTTTTATAGGGTTTATAAAAAAAGTCTGATTTCATAAATTGATCTACTCCCCAAGAGAAAACTTTACCATACCCCTGTGCAAGGAAAATAATACCTAAAAGTACCCGTGCAAAAGAATACCCTATACTCCTATTTATATCCATATCTATATTAAGTTTATGTGCTTTGACGGTTCGGTTACAAAATGATTACAATATAACTTCTTTTATTTTAATTGGCCCTTGTTCCTTTCATTTAGAATGGATTCAAATTAAGGACTTAAAGGGTTAAATTTTTAGTAAAATTTAATAAGTTGTAAATTACTGGTAATCAGTCTCGGAAATTTTATTACGCGCGAAGACAAAACAATATTGCATCATTTTAAACCTCTAAATACGGTTTGCTTAAAACTTCAAAATTTCGTAATTTTATACCCTAATACGAACACAATTTAAGAAGATTAATAATCTTCTATTTAAATAGAAAAAATCTTAACTATGAGTGAAGCAGAATTACTTGAAGATTTTCAAGCAAAAGTAGATGCTGAACATAAGATAGAAGCTAAAGATTGGATGCCAGAAAAGTATCGTAAATCTTTAATTCGTCAAATGTCACAGCATGCACATTCAGAGATTATTGGAATGTTACCAGAAGGAAACTGGATTACACGTGCCCCATCTTTAAAAAGAAAAGTAGCCTTATTGGCAAAAATTCAAGATGAAGCTGGTCACGGGCTATATTTATATAGTGCTGTTGAAACACTTGGAGCAACGCGTAAAGAAACAACAGATGCATTACTTTCTGGTAAGGCAAAGTATTCAAGTATTTTTAATTACCCAACTGTAACATGGGCCGATATTGGTGCTGTAGGTTGGTTAGTTGATGGTGCAGCTATTCAAAACCAAGTATCTCTTTGTAGAACATCATATGGACCATACTCAAGAGCTATGGTACGTATTTGTAAAGAAGAAAGTTTTCATCAACGTCAAGGGTATGATATCATATCTGTTTTAGCTTTAGGAACACCTGAGCAAAAAGCAATGGCGCAAGATGCTTTAAATAGATGGTGGTGGCCGTCGTTAATGATGTTTGGACCTTCAGATGCAGAATCTCCAAATTCAGCACAATCTCTTAAATGGAAAATTAAGCGTCAAGGAAACGATGAATTACGTGAAGAATTCATTACCAAGACTGTTCCTCAAGCTGAATTTTTAGGGTTGACAATTCCAGATGAAAATCTGAAATGGAATGAGGAAAAAGGAGCATATGATCACAGTCCGATTGATTGGAATGAATTTTATGACGTAATCAAAGGAAACGGTATTTGTAACAAAAAACGTTTGAAAGATCGTAATAAAGCTGAAGCTGATGGACAATGGGTTCGAGATGCAGCGGTAGCCTATGCAAACAAACATCAATAAACTATTAATTTAACGTATTATTATCGATATGTCACAACAAGAATGGCCACTTTGGGAAGTATTTATCCGAAGTAAAAATGGACTAGCACATAAGCACGCAGGAAGTATTATTGCAGCAGATGAAAAAATGGCAATGGAAAATGCCAGAGATGTATATACAAGAAGAAATGAAGGTATTTCTATTTGGGTTGTAAAATCTAATAACATTATTGCATCATCACCAGAAAATAAGGAATCATTGTTTGATCCTGCTAACGATAAAGTTTACCGTCATCCTACTTTTTATACAATACCTGACGGTGTAGAAAATATTTAAATAAAGAATATGACAACGAAAGACGCTTTATTTACGTATTTATTACGTCAAGCCGATCTAAACCTTATTTTAGGACATAGAGTAAGTGAATGGTGTGGTCATGGACCTGTATTAGAGCAAGATATTGCACTAATTAATACCGCATTAGATATTCTAGGACAAGCTAAAAGTTTATTTAACTACGCTGCTGAATATCAAGGTGAAGGGAAAACAGAAGATGATTTAGCATATTTACGTATAGAACAAGAGTATGTTAATCCATTAATTTGTGAACAACCGAATGGTCATTTTGGAGATACAATAGCACGTCAGTTCTTTGTAGATGCTTTCCAATATTTGTATTACCAGGAATTAAAACATTCTAAAAATGAGTTTTTATCTGCATTCGCAGTGAAGTCATTAAAAGAAGTTACTTACCATTTAAGATTCTCGTCTGAATGGTTAACAAGACTTGGAGATGGTACAGAAGAAAGTCATCAAAAAATGCAAGAATCTATAGACGATATTTGGTCGTATACAGGTGAGTTATTTGAAATGGATGATGTTGAAAAGGTATTACTTTCTGAAGGAATTGTAGTTGATACTGCAACAATTAAAGATAAATGGTATACCCTAGTGGAAGGTATTATTACGAAAGCTACGTTAACAATGCCAGATAAAGACGCTTGGATGATTTCTGGCGGAAGAAAAGGTAACCATACAGAATATTTAGGATATATATTAGCTGATCTGCAATATTTGCAAAGAGCTTATCCAAATTCAGCTTGGTAAAATGACATTAGTACAACAAACAAAAAGACTATGGGAATTACTGGATTCTGTTGAGGATCCAGAAGTTCCTGTTATAAGTATTGTAGATCTGGGTATTGTTAGAGATATTCAGATTAATGATGCAAATATGGTTATTGTTACCATTACCCCTACCTATTCTGGTTGTCCAGCAATGGAATATATAGAAAAAGGGATCAAACAATGTTTGGTGGATAATGGATATCAATTGCAAGAAATTAAAACGGTTTTACATCCAGCATGGACTACCGATTGGCTTTCAGTAAAAGGTAGAGAGAAATTAAAAGCATATGGTATTGCACCACCAGTTAATTCTCCGAATAAAAATGAACTATTTTCTGAACCCAAAGAAATAGAGTGTCCACAGTGTCATTCTAAAAACACAAAAATGATTAGTCAGTTTGGTTCTACAGCATGTAAAGCATTATATAAATGTGAAGATTGTCTAGAGCCTTTTGATTACTTTAAATGTATCTAATTTACTAAATTTAGATACATTTTTTTTGACGTATACTTTTTCTTCCTTTAGTAATAAAATTTTTAACGGTAGAATAATTAAAACGTTGAATTAACAGCTATATTTAACCTTCTCAAATTATTTGAGAAGCGTATTAATCCAAGTATTTGTATTCAATTATGATAAAAAGAGAATTTGAAGCTGGTGTATTAACACTTATTCTTAATAGACCTGAAGTATATAATAGTTTTAATCGCGAAATGTCTTTAGAGTTACAACTTGCATTAGACGAAGCAGAAGCAGATGAGTCTGTAAGATGTATTGTAATAACAGGTGAAGGGAAAGGATTTTGTGCTGGTCAAGATTTAGGAGAAGCTATTGATGAAAATGGTCCAGAATTAAAGGAGATTGTTGATAAACACTACAATCCAATGATTACCCGAATTCGCAAAATAGAAAAACCGATTATTGCAGCTGTTAATGGTATTGCAGCTGGTGCAGGTGCAAATATAGCCTTAGCTTGTGATATTGTTGTTGCAGACGAAAATGCAGCGTTTATTCAAGCTTTCAGTAAAATAGGATTAATTCCTGATTCTGCAGGAACATTTTTCTTACCACGCTTGGTAGGTATGCAAAAGGCAACAGCTTTAATGATGACTGGTGAGAAAGTTATGGCTAAAGAAGCTGAAGAAATGGGAATGATTTATAAATCATTTTCGACAGAAGTTTTTGAAGTCTCAACAAAAAAGATGGCTGCAAAACTTGCTAAAATGCCAACTAAAGCACTTGGTTTAACGAAATTGGCATTAAATAAAAGCTATACTAATAATTTAGATACTCAATTAGAGCTAGAATCTGATTTACAAGTTATTTGTGGAAAAACAGAAGATTTTAAAGAAGGTATTGATGCTTTCTTAGAAAAAAGAAAACCTGTTTTTAAAGGGAAGTAAAACATAGATTATAATATCGACCAGTCGTTATTTAGATAAAAAAGAAAAGAAAATGAAAATAGGTGTAGTTGGTGCTGGAGCCATGGGTTCTGGTATAGCACAAGTTGCTGCTCAATCTGGACATAAAGTTTATTTGTTTGACACAAAGTCTGACGCTTTAAAGAATTCTGAGACTAAACTTCTCAAGGTTTTGGCAAGATTAGTAGAAAAAGAAAAAATATCTCAAGATAAAGCAAACGAAATTCATGGTAATATATCTTATGTAAATGAATTAAATGCGTTTGAAGATACGGGAATGGTTATTGAAGCCATTGTCGAAAATTTAGATATTAAGAAAGTTGTATTTCAAAATTTAGAATCTATCGTTTCAGATTCTTGTATTTTGGCGACCAATACATCTTCATTATCCGTGACTTCTATTGCTGGAGCTTGTTCTAAGCCAGAACGTGTTATAGGAGTTCATTTCTTTAACCCTGCTCCATTAATGCCATTGGTAGAAATAATACCTGCATTACAGACATCTAAAGAGATTACGAGTACAACAAGAGCACTTGTAGATTCTTGGAAAAAAGTTACTGTAATAGCAAAGGATACACCTGGGTTCATTGTAAATAGAGTTGCACGTCCGTTTTATGGTGAAGCTATTCGAATTTTGGAAGAAGGACAAGCAAATATTGCCACAATTGATTGGGCATTAACAGAAATTGGAGGGTTTAGAATGGGACCTTTTACATTAACTGATTTTATTGGTCACGACGTAAATTATGTGGTTACTGAAACTGTATTTACAGCCTTTTTCTATGATCAGAGGTATAAACCTTCTTTCTCTCAAAAACGTTTAGTTGAAGCGGGTAGATTAGGACGTAAAACCGGGTATGGATTCTATAATTATGCTAAAGACGCTACAGATAATCCTGTTGCAGTTGAAAATAAAGAACTGGGAGAATATATTGTGAATAGAGTGTTGTTAATGTTAATTAACGAGGCTGCTGATGCATTGTTCTTAAATATTGCCACGGCTAAAGATTTAGATTTAGCCATGACTAAAGGTGTAAACTACCCAAAAGGTTTACTGGTATGGGCAAATGAATTAGGAATAGACTATGTATATAATGGTTTAATGGATTTATATGAAGAATATCATGAAGATCGATACAGACCATCTCCTATCCTTAGGAAAATGATAAAAACAAATTCAAAATTTGTTATTGAATAATATTAAGCTATCCAAATGGATAGCTTTTTTTAATTAAACCATATGAATATAGAACGTTTAAAATTTCCGATTGGTCAATATGAAGCTCCAGAGTTTATTAATGAAGATCATATTGAAAAATGGATAAAGGAGTTTGAAGAATTCCCCTATCAGCTTGAAAAGACAGTTAAAGGTTTAAATAGAGAGCAATTAGATTGGAAATATAGACCTGATGGATGGACGATTAAACAAGTGGTTCATCATTGTGCAGATAGTCATATGAATAGTCTAATTCGTTTTAAATTAGCGTTAACAGAAGAAAGCCCTATTATTAGACCTTATAAAGAGGATTTGTGGGCGGATTTAATTGATAGTCAAGATTTTTCTTTGCATCATTCTATTCAAATATTAAAAGGCGTTCATGGTAAGTTAACTGCACTCTTTAAAACATTATCCAATAAAGAATTAAATAAAACATTTATTCACCCAGAACACCATCAAACCTTTTCAATACAGTATAATATTGGGAATTATGCTTGGCATTCTAAACATCATTTAGCACATATATTACAAGCCATAGAAGCTTGTGGACGATATAATTAAAGCAAAAAAAAAAAGACCAGATGTAAATCTGATCTTTTAATATGAACTATTTAAAAATAAGTGAGGAAAATTTTATTCGTCTGCAATAGTATATGTAATAGTAACTGATTCGTTAAGATCTGCACTTAATGTTTGGAATTCTGCATCATCAAACGATAAGTTATAAGTTAACTGGTGTCCGTTGTTTATACCGTTTCCAGTATAAGCACTTCCAATTCCAGTAATAATAGTAGAAGAAGATCCGTTTGCTAACGTAATAGCAGAAGCATTAGGTGTTCCTTTTACTCCATTCCCGTTTCCAGCATCTGATCCAGCAGCAACCGTTAGAGTCATTCCTGTTGGTAAATCGTTCGTCATTCCTACAGTAACTTTTCTTGTAGTTTCTGCACTGGCTTTAATGTTAGAGTAGTTTAACCAAAGTGCTGAGTTAGATAAATTGAAGTCGAATGCATTACCAGCCTCAGTAATTGCTTCTGGAGTAAAGTTAATTCCGTTGTTTCCTCCAGGTCCTTCAATATCTAAGATACTCGTTGCTGGAATAGCGAAAGAAATTTGGTGACTATCATCTTGATCGTCTTGAGCAAATGCCATTGTACCTACTAATGCTAATCCTAATGTTAATGCAAACTTTTTCATCTTGTTTTGTTTTTGTTGTTAAACTTTGTTTTTGATTACATTACAAATATAGCAACAGATTAAGGTAATAAATGGAGGTAAACACCTCATGACCTTATTCATTCCGATGAATGGTAATATTAACTCCATGAATGGAAATAGAAGATTGTGTTTAGCTGATTAATTAGGTGAAGTTTGTATTGTTTACTTCTAAAATGTTTAATTATAAGGAATTAACAGACCATTACAAAGAGACATGTTGCTTAAGAGGTATTTCTTTTATTATATATATAGTTAATCCTGCTAAGGCTAATGTTAATGAGCACTTTGCAATTCTTCGTTTATTTAAAAATGGAATTGAACTCAAATATCAATTCTTCAATTTCTGGTTTAGAATATTTCCTCGAATAGTGAACAGGTATGGCTTCTAATACATTCGCTTCTTTCATAACCTGGGCCGATTGGGTTGAATAGCTATGGTAATTGTTCTTAGCCAATTCTGAATCTTCTTGCTTATAAAAACATTCAATATAGACTCTCCTACTATTCGAAAATGTGGATTTAATTTTATTGTGATTTTCAAAATGGGCTGCATGATCCATTATTATTCCTAAAGTGTCACCTTTATTGGTGTTTAATAGATAGAACAAATCACGTGCTAAATATGAATTATCATTTATAACAATATTACGATCTGGTAAATTGAGCTCAAAAGCTTGTTTAAGTTCGCTTATCCATTTTCCACCTTTATATTCACATTTAGATAAATCAATTTTAATCGTATCGAATTCCTTGAATTTATATGCCAATGTTGGTGTTTTATGATCTAACAGTGTACCCGTTACTTCGAATGTAGATTCTTGAAAGTAAATATTTCCGGATATACGTTTAATTTCCTTTAAATCCCATATTGGAGGTTCTAGCTCATAAATTATGATTTCAGTATCCGATATAACTTCTCTTATTTCATAGATTATAGATCCTTTTTCGATCAAATTCCACGTATAACTTTTAATTCTAGATTGTATTTGTTTAGATATACCAGGAGGACCAACAATAGTGACTTTTCTTTGAATGCCTATTTGATGTCTAACAATACTATCAAAGTTTACAAAATGATCAAGGTGGGTATGACTAATAAATATAGCATTCGCACTTTGAATTTCTTTAATGGTTAGATCTCTAGCATCACCACATTCACATATATAGGTATATGGATGGTTTGTTGGTTGTATTAGTATACATATATCTTCATTGTACTGACTCTTAATTTCAGATTTAAACATGGGTTAAATTTGTATTACTGTTTTTGGTATATTATTTACTAATGGCTATTAATGTTCCACCTACTAATGCACCACCAACACCCCAAATAATTTTAGCTGTTGTAGATTTCCACTTTTCAGCTTTAATCTTTTGTTTGGCATTTTTTAGGTTTTCTTGAGCCAATTTAAGTTCAGACTCGATTTGAGTATTTTTAGTTTGAAGAAAAGTATTTGTTTTTACATTTTCCTTAAGACTCTCCCCATATTTCACTTCTAAGGCACTTAAATTTTTATTTAATAATCCAAATTCTTTATCTACATTTTCAATTACAGATTGTATTTGAATTAAATGTTTTGTTTCTTCTCTTAATGTACCGTAACTATTTCTACAGGCTTCATAAGATAACAACCCTGCTTTATTAATAATATAAAGGGTATCAACATTCACATTCAATAAATAATTAGATTGATTGACTAAGGTGTCAATATCCGGGTATTCTGAGTCAAGGGTAGGCATGTCATAAATTTCTTGAGCTTTAAGATGACCAATAGAAATTATGCATATAAGAATGACTAGTATTTTTCTCATAACATTACTGTTAATTTGGGTTTTGAAATTTCTTAGGGAGTTTATCGATGTTACGTTTAATAGTCCAAAGGTAATCATGAGCCGTTTTTAATCGGTTATTGATGGATTCTGACAAATCAGAATTTTCAACTTTCAATGTATCAAGTTCTGCCAATAGTCCTTCATTAATACCAATTAATGAGTCGAGGTAATTCTCTTGATCTTTAAGTAGCCTTAAAGATTCATCAATTTTGCTTTCAGTTTGTTCTATCTTGTCCAATGCAGTATCAAGATTATCAGGAATTTTTTGAAAAGGTTAAATACCCAATAATAACCGATATGGCAACCAAAACTAATGTCAAATAGTTAGATAAAGCGTCTTTAATCATTTAGTTACATGTTTAAATAATCAATAATTCCTAGATAAATTTTCCAAGCCAATTCTTTTTGAAATTCAGGATTTATTAATCGTTGGTAATCTTCATAATTATCAAAGAATAAACATTCCAACAATACAGCTGGACATTTTGTTTTTCTAAGAACATAAAAGTCGGCTTCTTTATCAAGATCATTATCCAAATAAAAATCAAATCTTAATTTTAAATCAAGATCTTTATAATAGGTTTCTACGGACTCACCAATGCATGTAGCCAGTCTATCACTTTTTGTATGTCCTTTAGTTGTAAAAATAGAAAATCCACGAGCTCTATGAGATTCTGATGCATTGGAGTGAATGGAGATAAAAATAGAATCATTAGGGTAATACTTATTTGCAACGCCTACTCTATATTTAAGTGATAAGTCTCTAGAATCTGATGCTTTAACAGTTGTTATAATGTTTAACTCATTGTGTGCTTTTAAATATATTTCTAGCAATCCACCGATTTGTCTATTTATAACACCTTCATATGCCGTTTCTCCATTAGAGAATGTAAACATCTTAGATGGTGCAGTGGTATATAAACCATTTTGATCTATTCCACCATGACCAAAATCTAGAATAATATTTTTCATTTTATATAAACGTTTTTTTAAAATAAATAAAACTTCTTTCTATCAACATAATAATTGCTAATGTAACATAAAAATTCAAAATTATGATTCCTGTAAACTTGGTATTATTTAACAAAAACAAAATATCCTATATTTTTAATAAGAGGTAAATATTCTTAAAAGTTTAACTTAACCATTCTACTTTTAGATTTGTTTGAGTAATCAATGAATACGTGTTTAATTATCTAATGGAATTATAAGATCCGACTCAAAAAGGCTTAATTTAGGCTATTATAAATTCAATTTATAAGGTGTTATTTATATAAAAGGTTATATTTGATAATACCCCTGAAAACAAATCATATGAAAAATGTTATAATTGGATTAAGTCTTTTTTTTACTTCCCCGACCTATTTAGTGGCACAATCCAAAACGGATTTAACTCAAGCAGAGCATTATTATAAAGAAGCAATAGAATTGTCTAGAATGAGTAATACAAGAGATAAAGCAATTGTATTGTTAAAGAAAGCTGAACATTTAGACCCTGATAATATTGATTATCCATATGAAGTTGCCCATGTATTATATAAGCAAAGTAAATATCTTAAAGCCGTACAATATTTAGGTCGGTATACATTTCATGAGAACGTTAATGAACAAAGTTTTGAACTTTTAGGAGATTCTTATAAGCGTTTAAAGCAATATGATGATGCCATTGATGCTTTAAACGATGGAATTTCACAATTTCCGAATTCGGGTAAGCTATTTCATGAGCAAGGTGTTATAGAATACCGACGAAAAGATTACAACAAAGCTATGTCTTATTGGGAACAGGGTATTAAAGTTGACCCCAATTTTTCTTCAAACTATTATTCATTGGCAAAATTACTCTCCTATTCTAATGAAACGGTTTGGGCTGTTCTTTATGGTGAGATGTTTATGAATTTAGAACCTACAACTGAGCGCTCCGAAGAAATGAGTCAAATATTATACAAAACGTATAAAAAATCGATTCATTTAAATGTTGATCCTACTAATGTTCAATTTACTCAAGATGTAATATTGCCATCATCTATTCTTAAAGATTCTGAAATTTCTTTTCCGTTTGTATATGGACTTTCTATGGTTAAAAGTATTGTTAAGGAGGCTTCAAATTATAATAATACATTAAGTTTAGCCACCCTAAACTCAGTTAGACAACAATTTATTGCAGAATGGTATAAAAATAAAATGAATAAAGAATATCCAAATATTATATTTGATTTTCAGAAATCTTTAGAGAAGAATGGCCATATTGAATCCTATAATTATTGGTTATTAATGCATGGGAATGCATCTGAATTTAAGGATTGGCTAAAAGAGAATAAAACTGAATTTGATCGTTTTGTTAAATGGTATGAAAATCATAGACTTAAAACGACTGAAAAGAAATATTTCTCACGTAGAAATTATGATTAACGCTTAATAAATTGATTAAAATCGAATTCAGATAAAAACCAAGTTTCATAGATTAAATCATCTCCATTATAGCCTTTTACTAAAATGGAATTTGAATATTCCATTTTGATCTTTAATATCGTGTTAATTGTATCTTGCATAGGTATGGAAGTTTGATTTAGGTTTGGCTTGTTACTTACTACATTCAATGGTGAAATATCAATAATCTCCGTATATTTCTTAGCGGTTTTAAATTTGTTTAAGCAATCAAAAAAAATATCAAATGCTTTATCATCTTCTCCATTTGTATAATTCCTAATCTGATTATACCAACCTCTCTGTTTTGCAGATGTTTTAGGTAAATATCCCAATAACCAAATGTTGAAATATGAAAAATCATTATAAACATGGTCTTTAATAGATAATGCATTTGTCCCCAGCAAAAATCCTCCTAAAAATGCCTCTAAAGATTGAAACGTATAATCTTGACCTAAAAACATAGCTTTTCGTTTTTGCAAATAATCTAATAGTTCATATATATGTAATTTCTTAATCATATTTTATTTACTTCAAATTATAAGCCAAACTTATTGACTGTATTTAAAAAGGACCAAACATGTCATTATGTTTTTACAATAATTCAATTTATTGTTAACATAATCTTCGTATTATAGGTTTGTATAATTAAAACGAATTTTTTAATGTATGGTTGTTATCTCCCACCTTCGTTTACGGTTTTTTGAACCATAAATATTGTAGAATTTAATTCCTTTTTCACCAGTAATAACCATTCTAATTTCAGCTTCTCCTGTTTTGAAATTTACAAAAAATGTCTGTGTGTCTTTAATGGATAAAGAACCCAGTTCTTCTATTATTTTGTAATGATCGTCTAACTGATCTGCTAATACACGTAATACGTGTTTTCTTCTTAATTTAATGACTGATTTTGTTAAGAAAGGTGTTAAAACGACTAATACTATTAATATAAAATAGGCTGTAGATTGTTTCATTATGTATTTATTATTCAATGATAAAATTGCATTCTATTCAAATTTAGGGATTTGTCAATGGATTTACAAATATTCCAAATTATTCAAAAAAAAACTCCATACAAACAGGATTTGTATGGAGCATTTTAACTTTGGGAAGTTTGGGAAGTTAAAAATATTCTATGCGCTAAACGCAGTTATCTTTTAATTTTATAATCTCTGTCTATGGTTTAGTTTGATAAAACATCTTCTGTATAAGCAAACAAACAAAAATAAATAATGATCTTTTATCGCGTTAAACTTAATAGTATAGATCATTCAAAATTAAAAGGACTTTCCAATCCAATGTCAACAGTAAAACCACCACTATAAGGTTTTAATGATATCTAAATATAGCAATGTTTTTTTATAAAAACAAATAAATATTCCAATATGATGAAAACTTAACATAGGTATTTAACATTTTTACTCCACTATATAAAAAAATCATCTTTAGAGATAATTTCAATTTCATATGTATTTTGTTATGTACAAGTATGGAAGGTTTTGATATTATTGTACCGATATTCATACAAAAGCAAAAACTCCATTCAATTTACATTGAATGGAGTTTTTAAAATTTGGGAAGTTTTGGAAGTTTAATACTACTTTATTACGATATAATCGCGAATTTTGATCATATTATCTAAGTATTTTTTCTTTTAAACCTAACGTCTACTCAATAAGCAAACAAACAAATAATTGAAAAAATATAGACTTCAATTTATTAGAATCAAGACTTTAAATAAGTAATGAATCAAAATTAATTTCCAATCCAAATATCAATAATATTCAAGGTTTCCCTTGTGTTTATTGATACCTAAATATACAAAAGTTTATTTATAAAACAAGTTATTTATAAATAAACTTCATTTTAAATAATATTTAACATTCCCATTAAATTGAAGATTATTGTTATTTATATGAATTAAACTTAGGAATTAGGTTATGTAATAATTAATGATGATAAAAAAATATGATTTATGTTACTCATTTTATTAGAACCTTGATTTTCAATTTATCCTATTATCTAAAAATTGAATAATATTTAGATTTTTGTTTGGTTCATATTAAAGCCTTAATGAGTTAAATGTACCAATAGTTATGGCACCATTAATATAAATACCTAAGGTTTTTCTAAAATCATAACAGAGAATTTTCGATTAACCATATCTCCTATTTTACTTTTTACATTATCCGATTTATCCAAAATTGAAATCAACTTTAGTTGAGATAAACTCACTAAGTCTTTAGCTTTTTGATTAGAATATAGATTGAATTTATCCTGAACAAATGGCAACCCTTCCATAAATTCAGATTTGGCAAACGTAATTACAGCTAAACCTTTTGGAGTTAAAACTCTATGGAGTTCATTTAATAGATCTTTTGGATTTTTCCAAAAATAGAGGGTGTTAACTGTCATAATTCTATCAAAAGTATCAGCTTTAAATGGAATACTATTTCCATCATACAAATGAAAACTAGCCGATTTATTAGATACCATTTTTTTATTTATCCGACAGGCTTCAGTATACATAGTATCAGAAATTTCTAAACCTGAGTAAAACAAATGATCAGCTTTATTTAATATTTCGTTTAGGTGATCACAGTTACCATGACCCATTTCTAAGATCTGATGATTGTTGTGAATATCTAAGGCTTTAATGGTCTCTAAAGTCATAATGATATTCGTTTCATTCATCATTTTCGCCATTTCTATTCCATTGTCACCTTGAGGGAAACCCAATTGAGATTCAATTTCATTTAGTTCTTCTTGCTTTAGTTGATCCATTCCTATTGTTTTTAAGTAAAATTATATTTCTCTTTCGCCCCACTCTGTCCATGAACCATCATAAACAGATATGGGATTGTCTAAATACAGATATGCTGCAAGATATAATATACAAGCAGTAATTCCGGATCCACAAGAGAAAACTAAAGGACGATTTTTTATTTTCTTTATATTAAAGATATTAGAAATTTCTTCTTTTGGTTTAAGATATCCATTTCGTACAATAGTATTGTAATGTATATTAATGGACCCTGGGTAATGCCCACTTTTAGTTAAAGGTCTAGGTTCTGGTGAATTTCCTAAAAATCGTTCTTGTGACCTAGCATCAACAACTAGATATTCTTTTGAATGTACGTTGTCTTTCATTTGAAAGTAGTTTACCAATAAACTTCCGTTTGGGTTTATTTTAAAATTCCCACGTTTAAAATTGTTGTGTATAATTGGTGTTATTGGAAATCCCTGTTCTTTCCATGCTGGAAATCCTCCATCTAATACATAAACGTGATGAAATCCTAATAATTTAAACATCCACCACGCTCTTGGGCTAGAATACATACCGTTTTGATCATAAATAACAACCTTACTATCCGATGTTATACCTAACTTTTGAATATCAGTTTCAAGACTATCAAACGCTGGTAACATGTTTGGAAATGGGCTGTTAAGATCACTAAACTGTTCCGAAATATTAAAGTAACGTGTATGAGGAATTCCTTCTTTTAAATATGGTACAGGCTTCCCTGATTTATTTTTTCTTAAACTGGCATCCAGAATAATGATATCTTCATCCAATACGTGTTTATTTAACCATTGTACGGTAACTAATGCTTTAGATTTAATCATATAAGGTTTGCTTTATAACTACAAGATGTAATATATCTATTTCTTTAATTATTTATGGCAATATAACATAATGTTGAAATTAGACCATCTCAATTTTAATAATTCATGATGACTGTACCCATTTGTTATTCGTCTCAATATTATAGAATTATAAAAACTAAATTTTATTTTCTCTTAGCCTTAACAAAATATATTGAAAAAGTAAACGGTTATTAAAAAAAATAAATTTATAAAAGTATCTTTGCTACCTATAAAATTAAACCGTAAATGAAGTTTACATTACAACATACAGATCCTAAATCTCAAGCTAGAGCTGGATCTATAACTACAGATCATGGTGTTATACAAACACCTATTTTTATGCCAGTAGGAACTGTGGCTACTGTAAAAGGAGTTCATCAGCATGAGCTTAGAAACGATACTAAGGCTCAAATAATATTAGGAAACACATATCATTTATATTTACGACCAAAACTTGATATTTTAAGTCAGGCTGGTGGAATACATAAATTTATTAATTGGGATAAACCCATATTAACAGATTCTGGAGGATACCAAGTTTATTCTTTAGGAAAGAACAGAAAGATTAAAGAAGAAGGTGTAACCTTTAAGTCTCATATTGATGGATCTAAACACTTTTTCTCTCCTGAATCTGCTATGGATGTACAACGTACTATTGGTGCGGATATAATTATGGCTTTTGATGAGTGTACACCATACCCATGTGATTATCATTATGCGAAACGTTCAATGAAAATGACGCATCGTTGGCTTAAACGTTGTTGTGATCGTTTTGATTCAACAGAAGGTTTATATGGATACAATCAAACATTAATGCCGATTATACAAGGATCTACTTATAAAGATTTAAGAAGACAATCAGCAGAAGTTATTGCAAGTTTCGATCGTGAAGCAAACGCCATTGGTGGTCTTTCTGTTGGTGAACCTGCGGATGAAATGTATGCTATGACTGAAGTTGTAACTGAAGTTTTACCTAAAGATAAGCCAAGATATTTAATGGGCGTTGGTACACCTGCCAATATTCTTGAGAATATTGCTTTAGGAATTGATATGTTTGACTGTGTAATGCCGAGTAGAAATGCAAGGAATGGTCAATTGTTCACAAGTGAGGGAATTATGAATATTAAGAACCTTAAGTGGGCGAATGATTTTTCTCCTTTAGATCCAAATGGAACCTCTTATGTTGATTCACAATATTCAAGAGCCTATTTACGTCACCTTTTTGTTGCTAATGAACTTTTAGCAAAACAAATTGCAACGTTACACAATATTCGTTTCTACTTATGGTTAGTAGAACAAGCGCGAGAACACATTATAGCTGGTGATTTTTACGATTGGAAGAATATGATGGTTAAAAAATTGGTGAATAGACTATAAATGAAAATATTAGATAGGTATATACTTAATCGGTTCTTAATAACATTTACGTTTACATTAGGTTTAATCCTAATGATAGCCGTTGTGTTTGATTTAACCGAAAGATTAAGTGGATTTTATGATACTAAACCTGATTGGAATGATGTATTCTTTATCTATTATAAGAACTTTGCTTTAAAATACGGAATCATGTTAAGTTCGTTTTTTACGTTCTTATCCGTTATTATCTTTACATCTAATTTAGCGAATAAAACAGAAATTGTACCTATTTTAACCAGTGGTGTTAGTTACTGGAGGTTTTTGAGACCTTATTTATATGGTGCCACTATTATTGGTGCTGCTACTTTATTCTGTATGCAATGGTATTTGCCTCATATCTCTTCAGAGGCCTATGAGTTTGAACAAGAACATATCTTTACTAGAGATCCATCAACGTTTCAAAAAATACATATACAGCTTAACGAAAACGAAACGTTAACATTTCAGACATATAATACGAATAGTTTTAGAGGTAGTCAATTTAGTTATGAAAATTTTGATGGTATTAGTCTTCAAGAAAAGGTGATGGCTGATATTGTTCGATATAATAAAGATAGTTTACGTTGGGAGCTTCAAGGTTGGCATTCTAGAGTTTTTACAGATCAAGGTGAAATAGTAACCTCTGGTAAGAAAAGAAACATAGACCTTAAAATCAAACCAGAAGATATTGTTAGTATTGTACAAAAAGCCTCTCTATTAGACTATAGACAATTGTTGGATAAGATAGATCAGGAACGTGTAAAGGGATCGAGTAGTGTTAAATGGTTCGAAATTGAATTCCACCAAAGAAATGCAGCGGCCTTTTCTAATATTATTCTAACGCTGATAGCCGTGAGTTTATCAGCAAAAAAATCTAGAGGTGGATTAGGAGTGAATATATCTATTGCATTAGGATTAATTATGCTTTATATGTTAGTTCACAAATTTGGAATAACCTTCGCACAGTATTCTAATTTAAATGCAATGTTAGCAAGTTGGTTACCCAATATTATCTTCTGTGTAATAGCCTTATTATTCTTAAGGAAAGCGCAGAAATAATTGTTACTAAATATTAAGGGTCTTGTACATAAACAAGACCCTTTTTTTGTGCTTAATAATACGCATTTATGTAGTAGAGGATAATTGTTTGGATTCATGTAATTCATGTGAGTATACCAAAAGTTAAATGTGATTAAATGTTAATGCATCCGTAATTGTAATGTAGAATATTGAAATTTTGGCATATTTTTTTTAGGTAAAAATAAAAAAGTGGTTTTCTTCAAATGCCAAAAGTTAAACCCTTAAAAGACAAAGGTGAATTCATCCTAAGCGTCTATAGAGAATTTACTATACACTCAAATAAATTGAATATTAGAGGACTAAATCATGAAAAAAAACAATCAATAAATGTTAAATGATATAAAATAAGTTATATTTAAACAAATTTGTATTATGAATCCCCCTAGCATAACAAAAATATCTAAGGTCATCCAGGTCCTTGAACGAATCGTCTTGGAGTCCGAAAAAAATTCTGATCCGCGTGGTTATTTTGCTGTTCTTTATTTAAAAGTAACAAAAGCTGTAAAAGCTGGAATTGATAATAAAGAGTTTGAAGATAATGAACGAATGGAAAAGCTCGATGTGATTTTTGCAAAACGTTATATTGATGCTTATTATTATTCAAAAACTAAAACTCCTATTTCGGACTCATGGTCTTTGGCATTTAAGCTTGACAGTAAGTATTGGCCTATTGTTTTACAGCATTTATTAATTGGTATGAATGCTCATATAAATCTGGATTTAGGAATAGCGGCAGCAGAAGTCATGAAAGACAAGAATATTAATATGCTGAAGAATGATTTTGATAAGATTAATACCATCCTAGCTAGTTTGGTTGGAGATGTTGAAAAAGATCTTTCAGAAATTTGGCCTACACTAGGTAAGATATTAAAAGTAACCAAGAAGATTGATGATTTTATGGTGAATTTCAGTATGTCTTTAGCAAGAGATGGTGCTTGGAAATTTGCTATTTATCTATCAAAATCACACGAGAACTCCTGGCATACTACAATAAAAAACAGAGATATTAAAGTTGCTAGAAAGGCTGAAATAATAACAAAACCAGGTTGGTTTATTTCATTAATTCTAGCTTTTATCAGGCTTGGAGAGAAAGGTACAGTCTATGACAAAATCCAAGACCTGAAACAATAATTACGAGTAAATATTCCCCATTAATTCATAACTATAATTGGCTTAAGTTATCGTCATTTCCCAGACGTTAGGCTGAATGTTATTGTATTGATAATTACTAAAAAACAAATCTTATGAAACGCTTACTAGTACGTCGAAATCTATTGACTTCATTTTTCTATATATTCTTTATTCCCGGAATTATTTTATAACGTGATGTAATTGATATTAATTTATTGTATCAGGTTTTTTGCTTCTTCTTTTTTGCAGCTGGAAACAATACATTGTTCAGAATTAAACGGTAACCAGGAGAGTTAGGGTGCAGGTCTAACTCAGTTTTAGGATCTCCTACTCTATGTTGGTAGTCTTCTGGATCATGTCCACCATAAAAGGTAAACATTCCTTTTCCAAGTTTTCCATGAATATATTTGGCTTCATGCCCTCCTTTGTTCTCTCCTAAAATAAGAACATTAGATTTAACATAATCTTTATTGAAGGATGTTGTTTGGCCCATAAAACCTTTCACAACTTTAGTGTGGTTTTGTGTTAACATGGTTGGAACAGGATCCCATTTAGCGGAAAAATCGAATAGGGTAAAGAAATCGTTGGCTCCATCTATTTTTCTTGTCCTCGTTGCATCTATAGTAGAAAATTCATACATGTTCGGATCAAAATAGATTTTATAGTCGGTGAATGCTAATCCTAGATCGTAATCTAATTTTTCTTGTGCATTATTTGCAATAGGATCTCCGTCAAACATTGGCCCACAAATATCAGTATGTTCTGCCGCTAAACCAATATCGTAAGAGTCGGTTGCTGAGCACATTGCAAATAGAAAACCACCTCCTATCACAAAGTCTTTTACTTTTTTAGATACCGCTAATTTGGCCTCCGAAACTTTGTCGAATCCATGTTTCTTAGCGTTAGCTTCAAAGTCCTTTTTTTGTTGGATATACCAAGAGGCATTTTTATAAGACCTATAGAATTTACCATACTGTCCAGTGAAATCTTCGTGGTGCAGATGTAACCAATCGTATTGTGCTAATAATTCGTCAAAAATTTCATCATCGTAAATAATATCATATGGAATTTCAGCAAAAGTCAATGCTAAAGTAACCGCATCATCCCAGGGTTGTTTACTTTTTGGAGAATAAACGGCAATCTTTGGAGCTTTCTCAAGCTTAATGATGTCTTTATTTTGTTCTGGATGTTGTATTTCCGAGTAAATATCAGCCACTTGATTATCCGATATTACTTCGTAAGATACCCCTCTAATTATACATTCACTTTCAAATTCCTTTAAATAAGTACACATAAAGCTTCCTCCTCTATAATTCAATAACCAATCTACAGGGGCTTCATTTTCTAACATCCAAAAGGCTATTCCATAGGCTTTAAGGTGATTCTTTTGTGTATTTTCATCCATAGGAATTAAAATACGAGCTCCAAATGTTTGACTTATGAAAAGAAGTAAGCAAATATTAAAAAGGAATTTTTTCATCTATTTATTTTAAAAAGGAACATCATCTAAGTTTGTTGGCTTAGATTGGTCTATAAATTGTGAGGATGAAAAATCATCATCATCCATATTCATTTTAGAAGCAATTTCATTGGTAAAGTCACTATCATCTTCTAAGTTATCAAAACGAGCAAATTTACCTGTAAATTTCAATCGTAAATTATCTAGTCCACCATTACGGTGTTTAGCTACAATAAATTCAGCTTGTCCTAAACAGTTCGATTCTTCATCGTCATCCCAAACTTCTAAACCATAATATTCTGGTCTATAAATAAAGGTTACAATATCGGCATCTTGTTCAATGGCTCCAGATTCACGTAAATCGGATAATAATGGACGTTTAGAACCTGTTCTGGTCTCTACGGCACGAGACAGCTGTGAAAGCGCAATAACTGGAACGTTTAATTCTTTGGCAATTCCTTTTAAAGATCTAGAAATTGTAGAAATTTCTTGTTCACGGTTTCCTCCTTTTCCACCTGCAGTCATTAACTGAAGGTAATCGATTATTATGATTTTAACGTTGTGTTGAGAAACTAAACGTCTACATTTTGCACGTAAATCAAACACTGAAATACCTGGTGAATCATCAATAAATATTGGTGCTTCCTCTAAGGCTTTTACTTTTGTTAAAAGCTGTTGCCATTCATGGTCTTCTAGATTTCCTTTTCTTAACTTTTCTGAAGATAGACCTGTTTCTGAACTAATTAAACGTGTTATTAACTGTACAGAAGACATCTCTAAGGAGAAGAATGCAACTCCATGTCCAAATTGCACAGCCATATTTCGTGTCATCGATAATACAAAGGCTGTTTTACCCATTCCAGGACGTGCCGCTAAGATTATTAAATCTGATGGCTGCCAACCTGATGTAAGTTTATCAACTTTAATAAAACCAGTTGCAATACCACTTAATCCTTCCTTATTTGCAATTTCTTCAATTTGCTTAATGGCCTGACGAACTAAGTTTTGAGCAGAATCAAATGATTTCTTAATGTTTCCATTTGCAATTTCGTATAGCTTAGATTCTGCTTTATCTAAAAGTTCTAGAACATCTGTTTTTTCATCAAAAGCGTCATCAATTATTTCACTAGATACGTGAATTAAAGAACGTTGTAAATACTTTTGTAATATGATTCTAGAATGAAATTCTATATGAGCCGAAGACGTTACCTTTTGGGTAAGGTTTATTAAGTATAAATCTCCTCCAATTGTTTGTAGTTCTCCCTTTTTTCTCAAAGATTCTGCAATAGTAAGTATATCTATTGGTTGAGAATCTCCAAATAATTCGATAATAACTTGATAAATCAGTTGATGTTTACGGTCATAAAATGCTTCATGAGTTAAAATATCAACAACTTCATTTAACGCCTCTTTATCAATCATTAAAGCTCCCAAAACAGCCTTTTCCATGTCTAAGGCTTGTGGTGGAAGTTTTCCTTTCGTTAGTTGAAAATCAGATTGAGGAATCGGATTACTAAAGGATATATTTTTCTTTGGATCTGTATCGGACATAAATACAAAGATAGTAAACGGGTTATAGAATGAAACGTTTTTAATCTAAAAAATAACAGAAATATATAGATTTATGAATTGGTTTTCATAAAAGTTATTTTTCATAAAAATCCACCTGTATAAATTCAATAATTTAATACAGGTGGATTGTATATTAGGTTTAGAAATTTGGTCTATTCCTGTGCTCCTTATAGTAGTTATCAATGATACTTACTACTTCACTAGAATCATCGGTCATGTGAATTAAATCAAGATCCGTTTCAGATATTTTCCCATCTGCTAACATGGTATTTTTAATCCATTCAAACAGACCACTCCAATACGATGTACCAACAAGTACAATAGGATATATTCTAATTTTTTTGGTTTGAATTAATGTTATGGCCTCAAATAGCTCATCTAGAGTCCCAAAACCACCAGGCATAACAACGAAGGCCTGGGCATATTTCATAAAAACAACCTTTCTTACAAAGAAGTAATCAAATAAAATATCTTTATCGCGATCTATGTATGGATTGCTATGTTGTTCAAAAGGTAAATCGATATTCAACCCAACCGAAGCACCTTGTCCTATTGAGGCTCCTTTATTAGCCGCTTCCATTATTCCAGGGCCACCACCTGTTATTACACCATATCCTTTTTGAGTAATTCTGTAAGCAATATCAGTTGCTTGTTTATAATATTGGTCTTCCGCATCGGTTCTTGCCGATCCGAAAATGGATACACAAGGTCCAATAGCAGACATTTTTTCAAAACCATTAACAAATTCACCCATGATTTTAAATATTTGCCATGAGTCATTCGTCTTTATTTCATTCCACGTTTTTTGTTCTATTTGTTTAGCTGACATATTTCTTTAATTTATTACGTATTCAACAATTTAATTTGTACAATTATTTTTTATTGTACTTATGCAATATTTATTCCATCCAATAATACTTAAAAAAACACAATGTGTAATTATTAGATAAATAAAATATGGTTAAAAGGTATTGAATTTATTGAGCTTTATGAAATAATGTCGATAAAACTCATGTTTTTCATAATAAGGAACCATTTAATTGAGTTAACTGAATAATTAGCTCTCCTATTACGGTTCTCTTTCATTTATTCAATTCGTATTTTCTGCCCTAAGTATTTGGGTTGTGTTTGGATTAAAAGATCAATAAACATTTTTGTACGGGCTAAATATTCTCTTAATTTTACTTTAAATCCAGATTGTCCTAATACCTCTTTTGCGTTATAAGCTACAGCATCTATATTATGATGTTGAGCTAGATATAATGCACGTTGGTTATGAAACTCTTGTGATATTATGGTGAATTTATTTAACCCAAAGACTTTTTTAGCTCTTACAATAGAATCTAAAGTTCTAAATCCTGCATAATCTAGGTATATTTTATGCGATGGAACGCCACCTTTAATTAATGCATTTTTAAAATCTGTAGGTTCATCATAAGATTGTCTACTGTTATCTCCACTTACCAGAATATAATCAATTTTACCGGCATGAAACAAATCTAGTGTGGCTTGAATTCTATATTTAAAGAATAGATTTATGGTTCCATTACCAATTCGTTTTGATGTGCCAAGAACTAATCCAACTCTATTGTATTTCAGATCTGATATTTCTGATGATATATTCGATTCTACAGATTTGTTTACAATAATATAAAGAAAACAAATTGATATTCCTACAAAATTTGGTAGAAAAAGTTAAGCCACTCGTTTAATTTGTTTGTATCTTAATTCTTGTTCTTTTTCGGTAGGTGTTTTGTAGTCTAGAGTAGAGTGTAATCTAGAGTTATTATACCAGTTCATATATTTAAAGATTTCGGTCTCCAAATGTTTCTTAGATTCAAATGTAATGAGGTAGCATAGTTCAGTTTTAATTGTTTTAAAAAAAGACTCGGCAACGGCATTATCCCAGCAATTTCCTTTTCTACTCATAGATTGTTTCGCTTTTGTATTTAAGTTAATAATCTGTTTAAAATCATCACATGTATATTGTACTCCACGATCCGAGTGTAATATAAAGTCATCTTCTATATTTCGATTTAATCGCGCATGTTTCCAAGCTGTAATAACAGTATCTGTAGCTGTTAGATTAGAACTTACAGACCACCCTACAACCTTACGGTCTGCTAAATCAATCATTGTAGTTAAATATTGCCAGGTCTGATTAACTTTGATATAAGTAATATCCGATACCCATACTTTCCCAAGTTCTAATACCTCAAAATTCCGATCTAAATGATTTTCTTCTACTCTATGACTATGATTTGAGTCCGTTGTATTAGTAAATTTCCTACGTGTCTTAGAATATAGCCCCATTTCTTTCATCAATCTAGAAATATAAGACCTCGAGTAAAAAACACCTTTTCTCTCTAGAGCTTTTTGGAGTTTAGGAGCTCCGTACAATCCTCTATTTTCTGCATAAACCGCTTGAATAGACTCTTTTAATTCTATTGTGATGCTAGAACGTTCTATATCTAGCCTACGTTTCCATGAATAATACGCATTAGAACTTATATTTAAAGACTTACACATCTTCTCGACACAATAGGTTGCTGAATATTCCAAAATTATAGCGTACCTGTTCTGTCTTTCTTGGAGAAAATGCTTACTGCCTTTTTTAAGATGTCACGTTCCATGGTTACATCTTTTAATTTTTCTTTTAAATGCTTTAGTTCTTTTTGTTCATCAGTCAAAGCTGCATTGCCTCTGCCCGTAAAACTGGGACGCTTTGGGTTTAAATATTCTCGACGCCAACGATATAACATATTCAAATTTATTGAATATTCAGACGATAAGCTAGACATCGATTGTCCGCCTTTGTATAAATCCATTATCATTAACTTAAAGGATTCTTCGTAAGTACTTCTCTTCATAACTGCTAAAATAAGTTTTGTCTTAACTTACTCTACCAACAAAGGTAGAAATACCAAATGATGACTATTGGACTAATGAAGGCTATACACATCTTCAATAATAAATATCTTGTCTTTAAAATTCTTTTAATCATTCCTCCCCATTTTTTAATACAAATTATTATGTTGCATACACTAACGTTGTATATTGGCTAATATTTTACTCGTTTAATCTTAAATATTATTTTGAAAATATAGATTCTTAGTTCGAAGTTTTCTATATTTTTACGTTTTAATCTATTTTATACATTATATGAAAATCTTACGTTTTTTAGTTACCGTTTTTATTTCTTCTTTTATTGTTTCTTGTAATAACAATTGTAAACAATTTGAAAATGAATCTTATTCTGAAAATGAGATGAAAATTCTTGATTTAGCAAAGGATAATTTAAGGACTTTGTATTACCAGTTAAACGAACCTGATTTAGAATTGAATACTCACGAATCATATAGACTTCTTAAAGGTGCTGCCTTATCTGAGGAAAAGCAGGTTATTCGATTAGATCATTCTAATGAAAATTATACGTTGACTTATAAAACCTTTACAGTTGCAGCCAATTCTCAAACTGATATTGATATAACAATTGTAAAAGAAAATACGTTCGCTTTAACCACAGAAGAATGGAAAGCATTTATTACCCAAGTTTATAAGTCTGACTATTGGACAATGCCCGAAAAAATAGCCGAGCCTGGATATCAAGGTGAAACGTATTTTGTTGAAGGGGCACGACCGCAGGCAAAAGAATGTAACAAACGAACATTGCACATGACAACAAGATGGAATCCTCAACCAGGGAAATTTAAAGTATTATGTAAGCACGTTGAAGATTTATTAGACTCTAAGATGTAATAGTAAAAAGTATTCTACTGTAGTATTAATGCTTTAAAAACCATTTAAATAAAAAACCGTTAGAACAAGATTTTTATAATGTTCTAACGGTTTTTTGTTGGGAGTTTTTATTGATAGATTAGATTTGTAACATATTTGTTCTTATAAATTCAATTCCACCTATTAGTGTCTTTTATAAAAGAAAGTAAACATAAAAAATAAATAAAAGTAAAATTGTAATGCCATGATTCATATTATAGTAGGAAATACAGGAGCTGGTAAAACCCAATATTCTAAGCAATTACAAACAGAATGTAATGGCGTACTTTTTTCAATCGATGAATGGAATAATACCTTATTCTTACCCGACAAAACCCAGCAAGATGGTTTAGAATGGATGTTAGAACGTATTGAACGTATTGAACAAATGATTCAAAACTTACTTATACAACATAATGAATCTAATATTGAAACGGTTTTAGATTTAGGGTTTTCTAAATTTATTCATAGAGAAAAATTTAGGCTGTTTGCAAAATCTAATGGAATAAAATATAAACTGCATTATATAGATACCCCAAAAGAGACACGTTGGGAACGTGTGCTGAAAAGGAATAAGGAACAAGGTGAAACGTTTCAATTTATCGTTAAACCAGAAGACTTTAACTTCATGGAATCTTGGTTTGAAGCGCCTAATGAAGAAGAATTAAAATTGGCCAAAATAATTCGAGAATAAACCCCATAAAAAAGACGTACAGTTTAATGTACGTCTTTTATATTTTAATAAATGTCCCGTCCTGAAATATCGTTACAAAAAAAAACTGTAATGAATAAAGATGGAAAAACGGATTACGTTAAGCGTAGCCAAAAGGATTACTCGTTATCCTTTAAACTTCAAGTGATCAATGAAATTGAACGTGGAGAACTTTCAACGACAGGTGCTGTTAGGAAATATGGTATCCAATCACGATCGACAGTAGTAAATTGGCTCAGAAAATATGGTAACTTTGATTGGGAAAACCAAACACCTTCAAATATGCCAAAAACACCAGCTCAGAAATTATTGGAGTTAGAGCAAAAGGTTCGATTACTTGAGAAGCAGAAAGCTCACCTTGAGAAACAGGTTGAACAAGCAGATAAGAAAGCGATCATTTTTGATATGATCATTGATATGGCAGAGAAAGAGTATAATATACCTATCCGAAAAAACTCCTCACCCGAGCAATCGACGACTTCAAAGAAGAACATCAAGAAAGCATAACCGCTACCTGTAGATTACTCGGGGTAAGTAGACAGGTTTATTATCGCTCCCTTCAATCAATGCACAACCGAAAGCAAATAGCCCAACAGGTCGTTGATCTAGTGAAGGCTGTTCGTGTACAAATGCCGCGTATTGGAACACGTAAACTCTATTATATTCTTCAAGATAGTTTGAGGGAACTGGGAGTAGGAAGGGACAAGTTATTTTCAATTTTAAAAGCAAATCATATGCAGATCATTCCAAAACGATCTTACCATATCACAACCGATTCACATCATCGTTTTCGTAAGCACAAGAATATTGTGGCTCAACTTTCTATAGTTCATCCAGAACAAGTTTGGGTGTCTGATATAACCTATATTGGGAATCACGAAAATCCAATGTATCTAGCTCTGATTACCGATGCTTATTCCAAAAAAAATCGTTGGCTATGACGTGTCTAACAGTCTCTGTACAGCAAGCTCTTTAAGAGCCTTATCCATGGCCGTTAAATCTAGACTGTATAAAAAGGAAGAGCTTATTCATCACTCGGATCGAGGGCTTCAATATTGCAGCGATGATTACCAGAAACTATTAGGGAAAAGGAATATAAAATGCAGCATGACAGAATCCTACGATCCATATGCTAACGCTGTTGCTGAAAGAATAAATGGAATTATAAAGCAAGAGTTTTTGGGCTATGACCGGAAAATACCCATCAGTATTATGAAACGATTAGTCAAAGACAGCGTAAGAATATATAATGATATTAGACCTCATTACTCCTGTTACATGCTCACTCCAAAACAGATGCATCGTCAAAGAGAAATTAAAATCAGAACTTATAAAAACAAAAACAGTGTTGATAATATTATCAACACTGTTTAATAAATTAAGTATATTCGCTTAAAACCTGTAACGGTTATTTAGGACGAGACAAAAATTCTATTGTGTGTCAATCAACTCTAGGCCTTCCGTAATTAAAGTTGAAGCCTTTTTATTGTTGTTAGCTAATTGTATTAGATATATACGAAGATCTTTAGCTAATACTTTATCTGTTGTTAATTCGTAAATCTCTAAGGGTAATAACCATTCAGATGGATAATCTGTTTTAAGCAAGTAAAAGAGCTTAGTTAACTGTTCTACATCTGTATCCTCATTGTCTCTCATGTGTCTTATTGTAGAATAATAACCATTAAGTATCTCAGATTTTTCTGAGAATTTAGGTTTAACAGTGGTTGTTTTAGAGGCATGGTATAAATTTGGGAATGATCGGTGATCAGCCGCCCCAGCAAATGCTGAAATAACATCTTTACCTACTGCTAAGTCATAAACTCCATATTCGGGCTTAAATAAGATTTCTCCTTTGTAACTTACAGTACAACGCTCTAACTGTATAACCATTAATCGACCTCGAATATTACGTATCCCAGTAACGTTTAATCCTTCTACTAAAATTCCACTTTCAAATTCAAATGATAACCATTCACCATCGTAAAAATTATAGGCTTTTAAATCTCTTGGGCCCATATCCTCTATAGCCAAATTAATGTTTTTAAGTTTTCCAATTGGAGAACTAAATCCATGTGGATGAGCTGATATTCCATGCCCTATCAATTCCTTTTCTCTATAAGCTAAAGCTGTTGGTCCATCGGTTTTAAAGAAAATGACCTCATTATCTTCATTCAGTATCATACGGGTAAACTTACCAGATACTTGTAATCCTGTACTTAATTCTATGGTTCCAACGAGTTTGGAATCGATTAGTTTTTGCAACCCTCTATATCCACCTTTACGAATACTCATCTTATTCGAAAATTCTTCTAAAACTTGCATTAAGAGTGAGAAATCTGGCGTTACATATAATTGAGGTTGTGGTTTAGTTATGTCAAAAGATTGATATGCAGCATCTATAGAATATGGTATTTTCTTTACCTCATCCTTCATGCACCATTTACTCTCTCCAATCGATGATAACAATCCTGCACCATATATCTTTGGGTTATCCAAGGTTCCTACTAATCCATATTCAACACTCCACCATTGTAAATTCCTAATTAATGCCATTTCGGAGTATTCTACATCCATATTTTGAAGACGATCAAGTTCTTCTTCAGCATCTTTAAGATCTTGGACTTCTACATGATCGGCTTCTTTTAGAATCGAAATCTTTCTAACTGCTTCATACAATTCCATGTCGTAATTAGACAAAATTGCCTTGGCACCAATATCCCCTAGTCGTCTTAAATACTCAGCATAATCTGGATTTGCAATTATTGGGGCATGTCCAGCTGCTTCATGAATAATATCTGGGGCAGGCGTATATTCAATATTTTCCAATTGTCTAATATCCGAAGCAATAACCAGCACCTTATGGGCCTGAAATTCCATAAATGCATTCGGAGGAATAAAACCATCAACAGCTACGGCGGCCCATCCTATTTCTTTTAATATACGGTTCATTCCATACATACTTGGAATTTCATCCACTTGTATACCCGTTTTCTTTAAACCAATAAGATAGGATTCATGAGCGTTTAAAGACAGATATCGTAAATTTTTTCTCATTACGTATCGCCACACAGCCTGATTTATTGGCGAATACGAATTATAATCTTGAGGTTTAATAAACTGCTTTAAATATGAAGGCAATTGATCAATTAATGTATTGCTTTCAAACTCTACTTTTGTGCTCATGTTTTTGCTACATTCTATATGAATAATTAAAGTGTAGCAAGGTACATTAAAATCAACTTCTAACCTTTAATAAGATTAATCTATTTTATCATAGGATGCCACAATTCCTTTAATTAGAGCAGAACTAAATCCGTTATGTTCCATTTCATTTAATCCAGTAATGGTACATCCTTTTGGGGTGGTTACTTTATCAATTTCAAATTCTGGATGGTTTTGATTTTTAATTAACAATTCGGCAGCTCCTTTCACGGTATGTGTAACAATTTCAGTAGCCGTTTTTGAGTCAAAACCTATCTCTATTCCACCTTGTATCATACCTCTTATAAATCGTAATACGTATGCGATACCACAAGCACCTAGTACAGTTGCTGAATCCATAAGATCTTCATTAATAATAATAGAATTTCCTATGGTATTAAAACACTGTAAAACTTCATCTTGTATATCTTGACGATCAGAATTTGAACAAATACAAGTTAAAGACATTTGTACATCAGCAGCCGTATTTGGCATAGCTCTAAAAACGGGTAAATTCTGTGGCGTTATATGTTCAATTTGTTGAACTGAAACCCCCGTTGCTAATGAGATTAAGATATGTTTATTTGTATCCAAATATGGATTCAAAGATTCTATTACCTCCAGAATTTTATATGGTTTTAACGCAAATATTAATATATCTGAGTTCTGTACTGCATGAATATTATTATTCGTTATTTGTATCCCTAATGATTTATATTCGTCTAACAAAACTACATTTCTTCTTGTAGCAATGATTTGATTTGCAGATATGGATTCATGAGATAATAACCCGTTTAGTATAGAAAGTCCTAGGTTCCCACAACCAATTATTGCTATTTTCTTTTTCGTCATTTTTAATGTTGTCTATTTCTTTCAAATATAACAACTTATTCATGTAATTTCCTTAAATATTATGTGATAGTTATCAATTCCTATTCACTAGACTTACAACCTAAATATTCGTATAAAGTAGAACGTTCCTCATCTGAAAGTAGGGTTGTAAATAATAATAACTTCTGAAATTACATATGAATTAAATACTTGTATGGTTCTCAAATAATTGTTCCAAACGATTAACGAATTCTGTAATTTCATCTCTTGTAAAATTTGCAAATCCTATCCGAATTGATTCATGCCTGGTATTCTCATAATCATACTTTTTCCAATCTCCTATTTGTAGTCCAAATTGATTAGAGTTTTGAGATAATTTCTCCCATGTTAATGGTGATTTTAAAGTTACCCAAGCGGCCATACCACCAGTCGGGTATACAAAATTAATATAGGAACTTAAACGCTGTAGTTGCTCGCAAAAATACGTTCTACGTTCTTCATAAATTTTCATAACCTTATTAATATGTTTTGTTAGCTCCCCACGTTCAATAAAATATGAAAAGGCATATTCTAATATTAAGTCCCCTTGTCGATCAATCGATCGTCTATAATTAGAACAGGACTTTACAAAATCTTTTGAGGCTATTAGGTAGCCAATTCTATATCCAGGAGCAACGGTTTTACAAAACGAACCAATGTAAATTACATTTCCATGGGTATCGTAAGCTGCTAATGGTAAAATGGGCGCTCTTTTGTAATGGAAATCGTAATCATAATCGTCTTCTATTATAGCAAAATTATAGTGTTGTGCCAGATTTAATAGGTGAAGTCGTCTATCAGCAGAAAGTGTAACGGTTGTTGGATGATGATGATGAGATGTGACATAAACAGCCTTAATTTTATGCATTTTGCAAAGCGCTTCAATATCATCTGTTACGATACCATATTCGTCAACTTTCACTCGTTTTAATAGGGCACCAAATGACTCAAACGTTAAATCAGCAGAATTGTAATTTGTTTCTCCAACAATAATGTTATCGCCAGGGTTTAATAAGGCTTTGGCCGAAAGATATATTCCCATTTGGCTTCCTCGAGTCGTTAAAATATGTTCTGTCTCAAATTTTATACCTCGTGTATTATTTAGGTAAGATGTTAAAGTTTGTCTTAGCTTTAATGTCCCTAATGGAGATTCATAACCTAAGTGTGGTTTTAAGGTCATCGTATTTGAGGCCTCTTTAAATAATTGACCAATTTGTTTGGTTGGCGCTAATCTCACATCTGGAATACCATCATTAATATACATTGTATCTAAATGTGTATTCGAAACCTCTAAACTTATTTTTTTATTAAATTGAAAACCAGCTGTATCTTTATAATGCGATACAAGTTCTTTTGGGATAATGGATTTTAATTTTGGTAGATTGTTATTCACATATGTTCCTTTTTGAGGAATTGTTTCCAACCACCCTTGTAATATGAGTTCTTCATAACCAGATACAATGGTTTTACGATGCACGTTCAATATTTCGGACATTATTCGACTAGACGGTAATTTAACCCCGGCATTTAATACACCCGTATTAATTAATTTAATTAGCTCATGCGCCAATTGTTGATACAAGGCTTGACTACTCGTTCTATCTAATGTAATTAAAGTTTTAAATGGCAACATAATCTGGACTATTTAGTATTCAAAAACTGGATGTTTAAAAGCATCCATAAATCTAATACTTTTGAATAAACATTTAAGCAATGAGCACATATAAACGAACGGAGGAAAATAGAATTAGACGGGGAACAAATCGTGGAACCTATGATAAAAAACAAATATTTGATATCATTAAAGATGGATTTATAGCCCATGTGAGTTTTATTGTTGACAACATGCCTATGAGTTTACCTATGGCATATGGAATTATTGATAATAAACTGTATTTACACGGTTCTAAGACCAATAGAATGCTTTTGTCTATAATCAATCAAAAAAGAATTTCGATTAATATTACTCATCTTGATGGATTGGTCTTAGCTAAATCTGGACTACACCATTCTGTAAATTACAGGTCTGTATCCTTATTTGGTTCTGTAAAATTGATAACCGATCCTATTATTAAAGTAGAAGCATTTGAACAAATGATCAATCTAATGATTGATAATAGATGGGAAACGTTAAGACCAATTACAGAAGCTGAAATTGAAAGAACTCTAGTTGTTGAGTTTGCTATAGAAAATGCCTCAGCCAAAATAAGGGATACCGGTGTGGTTGATGAAGTTTCTGATGCTAATTATGAAACATGGGCTGGAATAATTCCAATAAAAACAGTTGCATTAGATCCTATACAAGAAAAGGATAATACGTGTGAATTGCCACAACATATCTCTGAATATATACATAAACATGGACTCTAGTTTTCGTGTTTATGTATTATAGAATTTTATTTGAGTAACCTTTCGAAGATTTATTCTAATAGTTGCACGTATTTCCTTAGTGTTGGCATACATAGTTTACCGATTATAAATTACATTTGTTCAATAGTATTTGAATGATGAATACGACTAACATGACATGATCGAATTCGGAAATTCACTCACGATTACCCTAATAATAATGCATACGTTTTTCGATATATTTATGTTGAATTTATAATTACAGACTAATGAAAAATATATTAACTCTTATTTTAATGCTACAAAGTTTAGTAGGCTTTGGTCAGAATTCATTTTTAATTGATGTTATATCTGGAGAGCGTTTGTATTTTAAGCCAGCTTCTATACACGAGTCTATTCAATTAGGAAATAAGCAATTTGTTAATTTTAGGCTAATAGATTCAACGTTAGATTCCAATAAAAACCATGCGTTAAAATCTTACTTTCAATCGTTTTATGAAAACGATACCATTAATGATATATTAAAAAATTATGACAAGGGCGTGATGGATTCATTAAATAGACATGAAAGAGTAAATAATGAATTTATTATTAATACTATTCAATTAGACCCCATCTCCTATTTGAATCATGAGATTTATTTTCAACATACGTTAGGCTTTCGTACTTCTGAAGGATATAAGGAACTGAAGTATATTAAAATGTACTACTCTTATAATATCAAAACAGAGCATATTAGTGATTTAAACAATGTTAAACAGAAAATAAACAGCAAAAATCTGTTTAAGGCCATTCAAAAAAAATGGGATAATCTTCTACCTTCTTTAGCAATAGATGGGCATAAATCTTTATTTACAAAATATGGTATTAAAATAGATACAAATGAATCTTATAACGGGTTATATGAAAACGTTACGACCATTATACAATCTCAAGATTTAAACACTCTAGATTTATATTGGACAGGTGCAGGATTGATGATTCGATTAAAAGAGGCTTTTGTATCTAAAAAAAAGGAACAGTTTATTCCTATTCAAATACATTTAGACCTCAATGAACTACCTAAAGATTGCATGAAGTTTTTTGGTATTCCAAAGTCAACTGTAAATGAAATAAAACACACCCCTATTTATAATTTTAGCTCAAGGTTTACTATACCTTCAATACAGAAGGATTTCTTATGTTATAATTTAGATCTTTTGAAAGTTAGTGATAAAGACATTAAACAACTTGAAATAAGTAATAATCAAAATTCAAACAGTAAACAGTCGCTTAAAAGTAGTTACGTTTATGATGATGGATTCTTGATAAAACGAATTCAAAACTCAAATGATACCAATGGGTTAGTAGATTCTATATTATGGACAAATAATAGATGTGAAGGTTATATTACTCGATTTAAAAACACCAAACAAAAACAGAAATCATGGATTACCAAGTATGATAACCACAATAATAAATTGGCGTATTATAGCATTGAAGAGAATATTGACATTAAACGTTGTGTGTATTTTAAAAACATAATTGTTGCATTTCCATATTCAATATTTGATACAAGCCAAAAAAATCATTTAACTGTTAGTTTTTACGAGAAAAATTCCAATGGGTGGATTTACAGCAATGCTTATAGCAAAATACAAGAGTCTTATATCTATAAAAACAATAGGCCTTCTATAATAGGCGAGCAAACTTATATTTATAATATGGAAGGCTATATTGCTCAACACTGGAAAGGTAACAGTGAGTTTACATTATATCATTATAATAAGGATAACCATTTAAATGAAGTCATCCATCGTTATTCAGGGAAATTTACTGAATATCAGTATAAATACTCAGATTTCGCTTTAGTGAAGGAAATTTCTGTATATCAATCTAAAATGAATGTATTACAGACATATTATTTTAAATGGATGTTCTAGAATAGTGTAAAGGCTAAAGAATTGAATCTAAAGAAATTTTTACACCAAAGTAATATCTTCTTCTCGTTAAATAATTCTTTGAAACTTCAGTAACAGATGGGAAACCACCTAATTCAAGAAATATTCCTTTTTCAATTTCGTATGAACATCCAAGTTTAAGAAATACATCAACGTTATGTTGATTTTCAGGTCTAAAACTTGGACTTTCGACGATAAATCCAAATCCAAATCCTGCATCAACAAAAAAATCTTCATGAATACTTACTAGATTATAATTTAAATACGTTGCAAAATTAATTGTCGTATATTCTAGTGATGAAATATCTTTTGAATTACAAGTATTATAAATAAATTCTAAACCTATATTCTTCTTGTCTCGGTAATAAATGGTTGAAAATATACCGAAGGAAACATTACTTTTATATCCTGTTGCGTCTTTTCCATAGCTTTTTCGTCCTACATTAGTTTGGACATTTCCATTAGCCAGCATTAATGTATTATTAGATGCTTGAATAGATACACCAAAAGATATTGAATCTATTTGAGAAAAAGCGGATATACTTGTCAACAAAAGGATAAATATTAGGAGTGATTTTTTCATTATGTTTAATTCTAATTATTTGACAAATAACGGTAATTTATTCTATTTCCTAGATTTTTCATGTGTTGTATACGAACGTTTAAACTAATTCATTTTAGAATAATACTATTTTCTTCTCCTTGCTGATTTAGGTGGATTAAAATCTGTCAATTTAAGATGAAATCCATTTTGGATAAATTGAGCAATTTTTTCGGCTGCAAATTTATCATCAGATTCATGTATGAGTTTTCTTTTGGAATGTGCTTCATTTAGGATAAATACTTTGTACTTGGTATCCATAAAATACTTATCAATTGGCATATTAAGCTCGTTATACCGTTGATGTCTATTTATATATCTTACCACTGCCACATCTGTTGCGCTTTTAATATTAATTTTCTTTTTATGGATTGGTTTACCAAGTATAAATTCAGCTGAAAATAAATTATTATTTTTAATATATAAGCCTTGCGTTTTTAGAAAAAACCAAAAGACTATTAGGGATAATATAAAGCTTCCTAATTGGAAGATATCCATAACGTCGAATAATTCCCCATGGACTGGATCAAAAAAATATAGTGCCCAAAATTGTAAAGAAGGAACTCCAATTAAAAAGAAAGTGAATGCAAACCCACCTTGAATATGTTTCAACAAATCGTAGTCGTATGTATATTTCATAGATCAATTATCGTTTCCTTCTTCTAGCCGATTTAGGTGGGTTATATTTAATGTGTTGAATCTCCAATTTGTTAATTAAAAAATGGGTTACTTTTATTGCTTCATCTTTATCTAATGTTTCACAAATCAATGTTCTAATAGAATGATTTTCATTAAATAGAAAGACTTGATAATCTGTTGATTTAAGATCTGGACCTACATCATTATCATTACTTCTAGTTCTATAATCAAATTTTAATATATCAACACTAAAAACATTTGAAGTATTTATTGTTTGTTCTTTGTATAGCTTCCCAAAGAATAATATAACAGTTTGCAATTTATCATTTTTATAAATTATGCCTTTACTTATTAAAGAAAGCCATAATCCGTAAACTGAAGATAATGTAAACAATAAGCCAATCAAAAAAAAACAAATAAAAATATTCCATTTTATATAATGATTATATAAAATAGATATTAACATTGAACATAAACCAAGAATCATTAATACAATTGATGCCGATATCTTTACACCTATATGTTCTTTATTTCTAGTATGTTTGAAAATATACTCTTCCATATTTTCAATATTTTATTCCTTTATTAAATATTATTATGGTCAACATTTACTTATCAAACTAAGTTAGAGGTAAATAATAGATTTTACCAAAGGTATTAAATAGTTCTATATAATTACTATTCACCAATTGTTTTTAAAGGGCATGAAATAAACCTTATATTTACAGCAATATTAATCTAACTTCAATGAAAATGCGCAATTCAATTTTTCTAATTACACTGGCCATTAGTGGTGTATTATTTTCTGCAAAAGCACAGAATATAGAATTTGAAAAATTAACATTTAAAACTCCTTTTGAAGAACATATATTTAAAAATCATAATTCGTCTTCGGCCTTAGAATTACTATTAGCCATTTCTCCAGATATGGATAGTGCAAGTTATAATGATATTAAACAATCTATAATTGATTTTGAAAACAAGCTTAGCTATAAAAAATTTGAGTCTAAAAAAGAGTCTAAAAAAGTGAAGACTTTATTTGACGAAACCCACAACTTATTTTTAGGTAAGTACGAAGATGTTGTGAATTTTGGAGATGTTTTCACATCAAAAACCTTTAATTGTGTATCCGGAACAGCTTTATATGCATTGGTATTAGAAGATTTTAATATTCCATATGTTATTAAAGAATCGCCTACACATGTATATATTGTTGTTAATCCAGATGAATCGCATATTGTTTTAGAAAGTACACGACCTGATATTGGTTTTATTGATAAATCGGATCATTACATTAAAAACATTATTGAACAATTAATGGAGTTAAAACAGATCTCTAAAAGTGAAGTAAACAGTAAAGGATATCGTAAAGCGTATAACGATTATTTCTTTTCTGAAGATATTATTACTCTAAAAGCGTTAGCAAGTATTCAATATAGTAATGAAGCTATTGAGCTTATTGATAAAGAGAATTTAGAGGAAGCATTAAACGCCATTTATAAGGCACAATATTTAAATGAATCTCCTTCTAATTTATATATTATTACCAATATACTTAGTCAATTTATAAGCGAAAATGATTTAAACGATTCTACGGATTTTAGTAAGATTGTAGAGTATTCTAATATCGTAAAAGCCAATGAAGAGTATATTGAGGCGTTACACGCACAAAAATGTTATTCATTAATTATTGAAGAGGGAAACTTAGAACCGGCTAAAAATATGACGGATTATTTTGTGTCTAATTTAACAGATTCAAATTTAAGACAATCAATAGAACTAAATCATATTATTCAACTTGCCGATTATTATCAAGCCAAAGGAGATTGGGAACAGTCTATTCATTATGCAGAACAAGCATATCGTGTTAATCCTAATAACGTGAAAATACACCGATTAATTAGTATTTCCATTAATAATAAAAACGTCGGAAAATCATTTTCTCAAGACCTATTAGATGAACTTATTGAATACAAAGAACAATTTGAATTCTTAAAAGATCATACCATGATTAATAATATGACTTCGAATACGTCAACGTATTTAGCTGTTAATTTTTTGATGAATAGAGAAATTAAAAAATCTTTAAACGCGATTAGAATATTTGAGGAATTGGTAGAGGAACATAAGGACAAAATTAGCTTTCAAGAACCAATGATTGCAGGTTATTATATACAATTGTGTGAGTACTATTTCCAGGTTAACAAATACAGTAAAGGTAGTCAAGCCATTAAATCTGGTTTAAAAATACTGCCGAACAATGAAAATTTACTGAAGAAGAAAAATGTATTAGTTAGAGCAGGGTATTATTAAAAACTTAACCCTTAATTCCTTATTTTATTTAAGGAATTAAGGGTTACATTATTCTGTTATTAAAGGTTTAATCTCGCTTAAAAGCGTCTAGATTATTAATTTTTAGTTTAGATAGAATTAGAGTATTCCATTTTTCTAAGGCCGATTCATTTTCTCCCCTTTGAACTTCTTTCAGATATAATTTATGAACTTTCTTTAAACGGAGTTCGCTATCCATATAAAGCTTATTAAGTGTAGGTATAGATTTATCTGAAGCATTAATGTGTTTCTCTAAGGTCCTTTTTTCAATCTCCACCAAATCGAAATACATATTTACAAAAACTTGTACTTTCCAATTTACAGGCAGTTTATAATAACTTCTTGATGAATCAAATATGGATTCTAAAACAACATCAACTTTCCCATTATATTCATTTCTATCTAAGTAAATTTTTCCGTAAAACTTATACATGTCCGATTTAAACTGTCCATTATAAGCTCCAGTATACCCTTGATTCTTTTTTTCTTGATAGTCAACAGAAGTTGTATCTTCCGTCCGTGCGTCAGCAAATCTCAATCGCTTTTTAGACCAACTAAAGCTAGGGTGTTCAAAAAACTCCCCTTGCTTATACCCTGGCATATTTAAGCTATGGAGGAATACCTCACCATGAATTGTATTTGGATTTTTAAAATAATTCTCATTTTCATGGCCTTTATCAAAAACGGCATATTCGTTATGGTTATCCCAAAAGAAAGCATTGTAAGGCGCTTCTCCTATTTCTCTATAATCTTGATCGTGCCTTCTTTCTGAGCTTGGATTAAATTTAGGTTCATAGAATAAGTGATCCCAATCATAAATTCTTACCAGTACACTAGTTGTAAGGTTTAAATCATACAGCTTTCTTGAATACTTAATATTGTAAGTAAAATTAATGTGGTTAAGTAAAGTCTGTCCATTATTATCCTCAAAATTCTTAACGATGTTTAAATCCACGGATTTAATATTTCTTTCATCATTAGAAACAACTCTAAATGGATGTATATTACAATCTTCACATTCTAAATTAATTTTACGAATTCTAAAATCAGTTTTGTTAATCCATGCCGTTCCAGAAAATAAGTTTACGGCATCAGGTTTAGGTATAAATCTAACAACCTCCATCGTTTTTCCATATTCAGAATATGATTTCACCCTATAGAGGTCATAATTCTTTCTTAAACGGCTATAAGACAGTTGAAATGGATTCTTATAAAACAAATCACTTGCTTCCATTAATTTAGACGTGGTAATGGCTACAGAGCTTTCTAATGAAAGCGTAGCTCCACCTTCATGGTGAGTTTGTATCCCTAACCTTCCTACTTTTAATTTTAATTCTTCTAAATCGTATCCAATGACCTCTGCATTATAAAAGCTTTCAACCAATTCAGTTTGTCTATTATCTATTGTAGAATGCAATTCGTAATAGGCCTTTCCTTTGGCTTTAACTTTCGATTTATTTTTGATACAGCTGTTTATTAATTTATACAAATAATCACTGTTATCATATTCTAAGGTTACTTCTGTGAGTTGTTGTTCATTATCTTTGAGTTCAATTTGTAAAAACGACTCCGATTCTATGATAATCTGTTGAGAAACATACCCGATAAATGAAACAGAAACGGTGTCTCCGATATTATTATTATCAAAACCGAAATACCCTTGCTCATCCGTTACAGATCCAAGCTTAGTTCTTAAATTATATATATGTGCAAATGGCAATGGCTCCTTCGTTTTATAATCTACCAATTGTCCTTGAACCTGTATGGATTTTAAATCTAAGTCTTGACTTAAACCCGTTTGAAATAAGGAAGTAATTAAAGCAATCATAATGTATTTACAATGTAGATTACATCTAAAAAAATAGATTTTCTTCATATATATAAAATTTGATTTAGGTAATATTACTCAATTTCGTTAATAAATGGATTAAATGTATACATTTGTTTCTATGAATTTTTTAGCACATATATATTTATCCGAAGATATACCGAAAGTAACCATTGGTAATTTTATTGCCGATCAAATTTCAAGAAATAAGTTTGATCATTTTCATCCTGAAATTATTAAAGGTATTCAATTACATAGGCATATTGATCATTTTACAGACACTCATAGTCTTGTAAAACAAAGTAAAAAGAGACTACATAAAAATTACAGTCACTATAGTGGTGTCATAGTCGATATTCTGTATGATCATTTCTTGGGTAAAAACTGGTCATATTATTCAGAGGAACCATTGCCTTTATATGTCGATCGTTTTTATGAATTATTAATGGATCATCAAGAAATCTTACCTTCAGAAACGCAACGGTTAATGCCTTATATGATTAGAGATAATTGGTTAGGAAGTTATGAAACCATTGAAGGGATTGGTAAAATTCTACATCAAATGAACCGAAGAACTAAAAATAGATCTAAAATGAACTTTGCAGTTATAGAATTGGAGGAATTTCATGGAGATTTTGAAGATGAATTCACAATCTTTTTTGAAGAACTAAAAGAGTCTGCTCATCAGAAGTTAATTTCCTTATAATAGTATACCTAGATTTTAATCCAAGTTATTGTATAAAACGAAATAGTATTCAACAAAAAAATCCCTTTTTGGACTATTCCAAAAAGGGATTTTTTTATGTTAAGATAAGCTTATCCTAGAATAAGTTCATGTTATCTAACGTTTTCATTACATCTCTTACAGCTGTTGCTGAACCTTCAAGTAATGCTTTTTCGTCTTCATTAAGGTCTAATTCGATAATCTCTTCAATTCCGTTTTTACCTAATTTTACTGGTACACCTAAGTAAATATCATTCATGCCGTACTCACCTTGTAACCATGTACAAACTGGGAAAATACGCTTTTGATCTTTTACAATTGCTTCAACCATTTGAGCTGCAGCAGCACCTGGTGCATAGTATCCAGAAGTTCCTAAAAGGTTAACGATTTCTCCACCACCTTTCTTTGTTCTTTCAACAATTGCATTTAAACGCTCTTCTGATACTAATTCTGTAACTGGAATACCACCTACAGTTGTATATCTTGGTAATGGAACCATAGTATCACCATGACCACCCATTAATACAGCTTGAATATCTTTAGGAGAACAATCTAATTCTAAAGCTAAGAAAGAACGGTAACGTGCAGTATCTAAGATACCAGCCATACCCATAACTTTTCTTGAATCTTTTTGAGCCGTTAAGTATGTTGCATATGTCATTACGTCTAACGGGTTAGAAACACAAATAACAACTGCATCTGGAGAATGCTTAATTACATTTTCAGTAACAGACTTTACAATTCCAGCATTCGTAGCAATTAAATCATCACGGCTCATTCCTGGCTTACGTGGAATTCCTGAAGTAATTACAACAACATCAGAACCTGCTGTTTTAGTATAATCATTTGTTGATCCAACTAAACGTGTATCAAATGAATTGATTGGAGATGTTTCCCACATATCCAATGCTTTACCTTCAGCAAAACCATCTTTAATGTCTAATAAAACTACTTCGTTACAAACTTCTCTGTGAGCAAGAACATTAGCACAAGTTGCACCAACATTACCTGCACCTACTACAGTTACTTTCATTGTATATTTTTTTATTTTTCGTATGAAAATTTTTGACTAGCACAAAAATAGAAAAATCCATTTAACAAGCCCCAGTATTCAACCACTTTTTATTACAGTTAAGCGAATCTTTCATGAAAAAAAACGTTAAAAGTCAATCTAAATTCATTCTTAGGTTGTAAATCATCTATTTTACTATTTTTGCACCTATTCTTTCCTTAAGCCTTAGTCTTAATGAATAGGCATAAAGATTTATTAAACGCAAGCACATGTTTCAATCTACATTTAACGATCGATTTTCTCTTTTTAAATCATTCTCTATTTTCTACCTTATTTTTGCATTCTTAGTGAGACTAGGTCTGTATACATGGTCGTTCTCAGATATTGATTTTTCAATCGTTAATCTTATTTCAGTTTTCGGATTGGGATTCATGTTTGATATTGGTAGTATTACATATATTCTTCTTCCTTATACTCTATACTTAGTCTTTTTTCCATCTAAATGGCATGGGTCTATACTAGATCGTATTTTAACCTACCTCTTTTTTGGTTTATTTACATTTATACTTAATTTCTCGTTTTTAGCCGAACTAACATTTTGGGACGAATATCAAAGAAGGTTTAACTTTATTTCTGTTGATTACTTACTATATACATATGAAGTTGTCGAAAACATTCAACAATCTTACCCACTACCGCTTATTATTGGAGCTATTTTAGTATTAACGGTACTTGTGTTTTGGTATACCAATAGGTTACGAATGTTTAAAAAAACATTTTTAAGCCAAGATGTTCTAAAATCAAAGTTTAGTGCATTAGGGATTGTTTTTGCCATTGTTGGGTTATATCACCTCGGATTAAAAAACGAAGATGCTGAACAATTTGACAACCAGTATGAAAATGAACTTGCCAAATCTGGGGTATATTCCTTTTTTGCAGCCTATAACTCTAACGAACTTAATTATAACGATTTTTATAAAACGATAGACGCTAATGACATTAATACGGATGTAAGAACTTTGGTTGATCATAAGAATGTTCAATTTCCACGTAATTACAAAAACCCCATTTCTAGAACAATTACACCTTTAGACTCTACACCAACTATTGCACCTAATGTCATGTTTATATGTGTGGAAAGTTTAAACTCCAACTTTATGGCTAGGTTTGGTAACCCAGAACATTTAACACCTTATATGGATCTATTAATGTCTGAATCCATTTCTATGACCAATTTACAGGCGACTGGAACACGAACAATTAGAGGATTGGAAGCTCTAACCATGTCAATTCCTCCTACCCCAGGACGATCAATTATGAAAAGAGAAAACAACAAAAACCTCTTTACCGTTGGTGACATTTTTAGAGAAAAAGGATATTCTAGAACGTTCTTTTATGGAGGTGATAGCCATTTTGATAATATGGTTACCTTTTTTGGAAATAATGGATATGATATTATTGATCGTAAGAAAGAACACCGATTTGATGATCCTATTACAACGCAAAGAATACGTATTTCTGACGAGGAAGTGACCTTTGAAAATGCATGGGGAGCCTGTGATGGAGATTTATTTGATAAAGTGTTAAAAACTGCCGATGCTCAATATCAATCTAAGCAACCATTCTTTAATTTTGTAATGACAAGTTCTAACCATCCACCATTTACATACCCTGAAGGTAAAATAGAGGTTACAAAAGAAAACTCTCAAAGAGAAGGTGCTGTTAAGTATACCGACTTTACAGTTGAAAAATTCATGGAAACGGCAAAAACAAAACCTTGGTTTAAAAACACTGTATTTGTATTTGTTGCAGACCATAACGCCTATAGTGCAGGTAGAACTGAAATAAATGTTCGAAAGTATCATATTCCTGGATTCATCTATAATCTTCCGAATACACCAGCTCAAGAATTGAATCAGTTATGCTCACAAATAGATGTTTTCCCAACCCTATTTGGGTATTTAGGCTGGACCTATAAAACTAAATTGTTTGGTGTAGATATTCGAACAATGAAACCGGAAGAAGAACGTGCGTTTATATCAAACCACCGAAAACTAAGTTTACGAAAAGGGAATGATCTTATTATATTGGATAGTCATAAGGATTCACGATTTTTTAAATGGAACAAAAAAGACAATTCATTATCCAAAATATCTGAAAATAAGGACATGGAATTAGAGGCCATTTTATATTACCAATCGGCCTATACCCAATATAAAGATGGATTAATGCAAAGTATTATTGAGTAATAAATTGTATGTACTAAAACAATAGCCCGTTTAGAAACAAGGCTATTGTTAGAAATGATTAATTAATTGATAATTAATTTTTTTGTAATTATTTCACGATTAATGTAAAGATTTACAAAGTATAATCCACTGCTATAATTTGTAATATCAATAGGTGTTTGTAAATTCAATTTATGTTTTGGTAATACAACCTGACCAGATGTGTTTCTTATATCGAAATATACCTCTTTCGGAGTGTTTTCTACACTTGAAATACTAAATACATTAATTGCAGGATTGGGGCTAATAAAATACTCATTATCGTTCAACTCATTAATTGATATTGGTTCTTTGACCTCAGTATAACATATTTCTAATTTAGGATGTAAATTAGTATCAATATTATCACTTGAAGCAAATACTAATCTTCTGTAAATTTGTTCTGTCATTAGTTGCATAAGAAACCCGTGACTATCATTTGGGTTATCTATCATATCTTGAACTAATTCTGTTACATCAATATCTAGATAATCTTGAATAGAGTTTGTACTAGATTGAATTGTAATTTCATTTTGAGAAGTTGTAGATGGTTGATTATTCCAAGTAACTGTATTTTCATTCCATGAAGTCAAAACTCTTTTTAAAACTGCTGTGTTAGAACCACTCTGTGTTGAATGTGATCCATTACTTAAAGAATTATATGAGTATAGCGACAGTTTTGCTGAATTAATTGTAGCACCCATTGGAATACTTGACAATTCAAAATCTATTAAGCTTCTCCCTGTGGTTAACGCTCCTCCATTTGTCCAAGTACATGCTAAGTAATCAGGATGATTACCATAGTTTACATTAGGAACTCTACTATCTATTAAAGCATCTTTCCCTTCAAAACTAGGTCTTAAAGTAATACATGAATCAGAATCAATTGGAGGAATTTCTGAATCTAAATATGTGATAACAAGTTTAGGATGTAATGACGAATTAGTGTTATCACTAGATGCAAAAACCAGTTTTCTATAAATCTGTTCTGTTATCTCTTTGATCATAAATCCATGACTATTTATAGGATCATTAACCATGTCTTGTAACATTATAGTTACATCAATATTAAGATAATGTTGTATTGGAGCGGTACTTGCTGGAAGGTATACTGAGTTTTGAGAGGTCGTTGTAGGCTGATTATTCCAAGTAATTACACTTTCGTCCCATGACGAAGTCACTCTTTCTAAAACAGCTTCATTAGATCTACTTTGATTTGAATGAGATTGATTAGATGGAGAATAGTAAGAATATAAAGACATATATGCTTCAATAATAGTAGCTCCTGAAGGAATATTTGACAAGTCAAAGTGAACAAACCCTCTCCCTTTTGTTAAAACTCCGTCATTGGTCCATGCCCATGTCGTATAATCGGAATGATTACCATAGTTTGTATTAGGTACCCTACTATCGACAATGGCATCCTTACCTGTTATACCATTAGGTTGTAATGTTACGGTTGTTTGAGATAAAGCAGTTAAGCCGTTAAACAATAGTAGAAACACTATTGAATTGAATATTGATTTTTTCATATTTAATATTTTATACGGTAAAATTACTAAAATATTAATGTTAGCAATTACTTCAAAGTTCCAAACTGTATCGGTTTATCGAATAAATTCACACCACCTTTAACACCAAAGTCTAAAGTTGTCACGGAGTAGGCAATAGAAATATCTTCCTCTTCAAATCGTTTTTTAATACGAATAATAGTCTCGCTCATAGCATTCATATAATCCTGTTGATTCGTGAATTTAATCCAAAACCGAACTTCAAAATTATATGTTGAACTCCCTATGCTTGTATAATAAAAATCGACAATCTCATCTTTTAAAAGCACATTAATCTTTTTAACCTCTTCAAGAGCTACTTCCTTAACATGGTTTAAATCATCTCCATACGATACACCACTTTGCATGATTACGCGTCGTTTATCAAACGATGAAAAATTAGTAAAGGTTGTATTGTAAATTAATTGATTTGGAACAAAAACTTCTTCGCCAGATATTGTTTTTAAAGATGTGGTAATCCACCCTATTTCTTCTATGGTACCAAAGTGTTCATTTATTTTAACCCAATCTCCATCTTTAAATGGACGTTGTAAATTCAATAATATACCGGCAAACGCATTAGAAGCAATGTCCTTAAATGCAAATCCTGCAATAATTCCTACAATCCCTGCTCCTGCTAAAACTTTCGATAAAAGGCTTTCTAATCCTAATATTTCTAAGGCTAAAAATACACCAGACAACAGTAAAAAGAAATAAACACTGACAGAAATTAACTTGGCTACGTCAGATGTTTTATTAAAAAACCTTGTATAGAATTTTAAGCTATATTTTTTTAATAATTTTGCAATTATATAAAACAAGATTATAACAAAGGTTGCTAAAAATACTTTAGGTAAATAGTTTACAATAGAAGATTGCCATTTAAAAAAAATGCCATCTATTTCATCTATACTTTTCATATATTTTGAATCTTTAAAGAATAATTAAATATACTAATTGTTCATAATTTTCGATTATATTTTACAATAAACTAATTAAATAATTAATTTAAAAACTATATCCATTTACAACCGATAATTGTACATTGAAGAACAAAATAATAAGATCCAATTATGAATACAATAATATTATCAAAATCCAATTCTATACTTTCTCAGTTTATGTCAGAAATTAGAGATGAAAGTATTCAGAAAGATCGAATGAGATTTAGGCGAAACCTAGAACGTATAAGTGAGATACTAGCCTATGAAATGTCTAAATCCTTACCTTATATTCCTTACGAAGTAGAAACACCTTTAGGGATACACTCTGGTGTTAAAATAAAAGATGATATTGTTATATGTTCTATTCTTCGAGCAGGATTACCAAGTCATATGGGCGTCCTTAATTATTTTGATCATGCCGAAAATGCTTTTATTTCGGCGTATAGAAAAACAAATGAAGACCATTCCTTTAGTATAGAAGTAGAATACGCCGCTTGCCCTAATATTGATGGTAAAACTCTATTAATTGTAGATCCTATGTTGGCTACAGGAGCTTCTATACTTGCCGTTTACAAGAGTATCTTAAAATTTGGTCAACCAAAACATCTTCATATTCTTTCAATATTAGGTAGTAAAGCGGGTTGTGAAAGGTTGGAAGAAGAATTACCAAAAGACTGTTCGCTATGGATTGGAGATGTTGATAATGAACTTAATGCAAAGAAATATATTATCCCAGGACTAGGAGATGCAGGTGATTTAGCATTTGGAACCAAAACAAGTGGATAAATTCAATAAATAAAAAAGTCACCTTTTTAAAACCCTTCCTATTGGAAGATTGTCGTTTTTTACGTAATTTGAGGAGTTTTATTACCTAAACCTAGCATAACCCTAAATGAAAAAACTAATTATATTCGGTAGCTTGATGTTATCATCCGTACTATTGGCTCAAAATGAAGCAAAGCAATTAACTCCTAAATGGGAAAAAGGTCTTGTCTCAGAATATATGGGATCATATTCCTATATAGGTCATGACGATAATGAAAACGACATAAGAACTCAACAAAGATTTAATTTAAATTTCGAAGTTGTACAAGACGAAAAAGAACAATATATCATTCGTTCTCTTGTGCCTAATTTTGTACTCTTAGAAGTTTTAGAATTATCTAATAATGGTAAAGCAGATTTTAGTGTATTTAAAGAAGTAAATATCTATTATTCTTATAATAAATCTACGGGTGCTATTAATCTATTAAATTGGGAAAACTTAAAGGAGATTTATACAGAATCAAAAGCTGAAATGAGTAAATATGCTCAACACTATCCTCAAAAGCTTATGAAATTGGATGGTATGTTTATAGCATTAGATGCTAAGTTTGATAATCAAAAAACAGTAACCAAACTATATACGGAACAAATTAACTGGTTTACCTCTTTCTTTAAAAAGAATTTCAGTGAAAATAAATCATTTACAACGTCTACGGGTATTATTAATCCATTTTTTAACGATGAGAACCTAAAGGTAAGTGCTAAAAATACAGTTAACGAAATTAATAAAGAAGATAAGTCTTTTTCTTATACTAAAACCTTTACAATAAAGGATAGTTATTACAAGTATAAGCTCGAGGAATATTTAAAAACCAAAGAGAACAAAAAACTTATCTCCGAAAAGGAAAAACAACAATTAAGCAAATTAGGTCCAACAACTTATAGTCCAAATTTTGTTGAAAACCATACCATAAACTACGAAACAACCTTACCTATTTCTTTTAAAATAGATTATATTTTAGATGAAACCTCAACAAATAAAGCAGTAAAGACATATAAAAGATCAATTACTTTAATTCAAAAAAAATAGGCTAATGCCTATTTTTTTTTTGCTCTAATATTTTAGAAATACTGGCCTAACCCAATCACTAAACCTTGATCAGTGCCTTCTTGAATACCAAATCCATAATCTATCCTTAAGATAGCACCATAAATTTGTTTTAAAGTCAATCTGGTTCCTATTCCTATTGTTGAATACATTGTATTGAGTTGGAAAAGTTGATCGATTGCTTTCCCAGGTAATCTTAATGTAGAATGATCTGTAAAGCCTACACCTTGAACAATTAGCCACTCTTTATCAATAAGCGTATGTCTATACTCTATATTTAAAGTAAGAGTTCCTGTTCCACGGTTAATTCGATCTCCAATACCACGAACATTTTCATGATTATCTATAACGAAAGGTGAAAATGGACTAAACGAATTTGATCCAAGTCCAAATCGAATACGTGCTCCTAGATTACCTTTGTTTTTAATACGTTTAAAGACTTTAAAATCATTACGTACAATAAAAAAACCATTATCTTTTCTTGAGAATACAGCTTGTAAATTAAGATCGTTAGAAATTCCATCTTGATATTGATAATGCTGTTTAATCTTATAAAATTGGTAATAGATCTTGGATAAGTATTTGTTTAGATCTAAAAACTGTGGGACTTCAGAGGCACTGGCTCCAGACAAGTATGTATAAACTTCATTAAATACACTTCCTCCTATTTCAAATTTATGATTAAAAGAAGGCTCTAAAATTCCTACTAACTCTAGCGATCTATTTTTATACTCGTAGTTTGCGGTTTGGTTTTCGAAATATAACGGTTCATCAGATACCCAATGTAAATAGTTAACCGAAAGTCCTACTTTATTGGAAAATAGATATGGCGCTTTAAAATTTAAGCCGTAACTATGTTTCCCATTGTTTTGGTAGAACCCTCCTATTGCAATGTTCTTACCGAAGGCATTATATTCATGAATTCCAGTTTTAAACCAGGTCCGCCCTTTAGACGACCATAAACTCACCTCTGGTAATATGGTATAGCTTTCTTTAATACCGTATGTAACAATAACCTTATTATTTGTAAGGTATTGAAGTTGATAATAGGCATGTCCTATCGATGGTATTCGTTTCAATTGTTCAATATCTCTTTCCAGTGCATTACTATCCAGATCATCACCAACAGAAACCTTAATTAGACTCATTAAAAAAGACGTCTTTGTTTTGACGTTTCCTTGAAAGTATAACGAATCAATCGTAATATTTTGACCTTTAGAAATGAATCCAAATAGAAAAAATAGAAGCACAAAATAATTTTTCTTCATAAGAGTAATAGACTAATTTTCTAAGAACCATTGACTAACTACACTTTCTGCTGGTTTGTTCTGAACTGTAAATCTTGTATTATTTGCACCTCCAGCAGTAGAATGATTATCATACCATTTCCATAAAAATCCACCTTTAAACCATTCTTCTTTCCAAAAGGTATTAAATACAGCTTTTAACGTATTAATTTGAGCATCATGATTTACAGTGTTATAATTCCCTTCCCAGGGTTCTAATGCTGAATAATCTACACTCCTATATCCGTATTCAGTAAATATAATTGGTTTACCTTCTTTTTTAGACGTATGTTTTATGTCATTGGCAATAGGAACCCAAGCTTGTTCTAACTCTTGAACGCTTGGTGTTTTTTTATCCGAAAGTGGAAAATATGCATCTATACCAATAAAATCTAACCGTTTCCAAAATTTTGGATTTTTGTATGAATCCCAATTGGCCGCATATGTAATTTGTCCGTTATAAACACTTCGAACCTCTGTAATTAGCTCTTCCCAAAATTCAGGTCTTTCTATAACCATAGTTTTCAATTCGGTACCAATACTAAACATTTCTATTTTTTCCTCTTCCGCAATTTTGGCATAAAACAGAATGAAATCTTTATAACTCTTTTCAAACTTCTCCCAATCTGAATCATTATCCATTTTAATAAACCCAACAAACTTACCGCCTAAAACCCAAATTTGAGGTTTTAGCATACGCTTAATGTTCTTGTTGGCAAATAATTTAGACGTCGTCCTAATCCCCTCTTCAGTTTCTCCCCACCATTGCTGATTGACGTTAAACTTCACTTCGGTTGAGTTTAATTCAGGTAAAAAGGCAAACGGAATAAGGGCTGCATAATTTGCATTGACATTTACGACAGGTTCAATATGAGAATTATCTACTACCATATTAGACGACACCCAACTTAAACCATTAATTTTTTCTTGATGGTCTGGAGCACAATGATCATCTCCCTTAAAACAGCTAATAGTCGTTAACAAACTAAAGACTAATAAAAATTGATTCATGAATATATTTTTTTTAAACAATGAAAATTTCTGAACACATACTTATGTTCAGAAATTCAATATGAGCATTAAATTGGATTAAAGAATATATCTTAATCCGAGGTTATACGTTTGTCCTAATCCGGCATAGTTACTTCCTCGAACAAATTGTCCATGAGATAGTTCTATATTTAATTTACGGGTAGCTTGATATTTAATTCCAAAACCAAATTGTGTATAATCTTGGTGGTAATTATTTCCTAAATCGACCAAGAAGTATTGTTGTCCATTGATATATACGGTAAATTTATCTGAAGGAAAATAACTTAAGAACAGACTAAAAGGTAACCCAAGGCTTTCATTAGCAAAACGTTCATTTGCATTTTTAGTTGAATCTAAACTTGCTTCAGCAGCGTCTTCTCCAAAGCTATAGTTAAAATCTAACTCAGCAAAGGCTTGGAATTTATCGTTACCAAAAGACTGGTCGAAAAAGAATTTTGTATCCCAAACATAACTACGTTTATCAAAGTATCCATATGAGATTTCTTTAAACAAAGGTATAGATAAACTTGTTTGAAACGAAAAGTTAGATAATGATCTAAAAGGACTGACCTTAATTATAGGAGCTATTGATGTTAAACCAGCACGTTTAGCATACCGATCTCCTTCATTTCTTAAATCTTGATTAGAGTAATGAAAAACATCACCAATTCCACCTTCATTTTTTATAGCTGACCTTGTCCCAAGAACAACACCAACATTAATCCTACCATTTTTAGAAATACCATGACTTACTTCTAAAGTAGTTGTTAAAAAACTTGTTCTATGTGGTGTATGAACGACATTACCATCGGCATCCGTTTCCTTAGTCTGCGTATATAAATTATTAAATAATTTAAAATCCCACTGTCCTTTTTTAAGTAAAGACGAAGGTGTAAACGCTCTAATATTAGAAATGGTGTTTTCGCCTTGTTTTGTGATTAATGGAGAATCAATGTTCTCATTAATTTGCCAATTATACGGGTAATATGATGTTTTATAGTGATTAGGGATTTTCTCTTTACGATACGTATTTGCAAATTCAATTTCTGAAAGTCCGGTATTCTTAAAATCTTTCGCATACCACTTAAAAATTTCAGAAAACTCAACCTTTTCTGTTTTAGAATTTACGTGTAAGAAATTAGGATCATTCATGGCATCGCGAGTTTGTTTATCCATCTGTAGATCCAACATATTAGGTCTGTATGCAAAATTGGTAATTGGTGGACAACTTACAGCCCCACATACCAGTACAAAATGAAATCTAGGTTCTTCAAAATTACCTCTCAATATTTCGTTCTCTATGCTATTAAAGGTTGTTAGCTTTCCCCCTAACCTATATTTGTTATCAACAAAAAAACCTGGAATTTCTTGAGGTGAGTTTACAGGGTATTCTTCTAATAAAGCTTTTATAACCCCTAAATTATAAACGTTAATCCAAAACGCTTTAAAATTATTTGCATCGGATTTATCAACCTCAATAGAATTAGAAAGTTCAATAAGTTCATTTAAAGGTTGCATATTTCTATTTAAATCAGCATACTTTACACGGCCATCAATAACATAGTTATTAAGAAAATCATCTGTTTTATTATAAAAAGTATTTATAGAATTATTTTGAGCGATTAATAAACTGTTGTAAATTACAGTAAGAACAAATAAAATTATTTTTTTCATCATTTCTTTTTAAGGTTTTTATACTTCCATCGTCAAACACGATAACAACAACTTAGTATAGCCTTTTATGAAATGCTTACAATAAGTTTAAAAAAAATAACTAAAGCTTAAAAATGTCATATATGAAACATATTATTATAATAGGAAATGGGATTGCTGGTATTACTACGGCTAGACATATTCGTAAACTCAGCGACCATAAGATTACTGTAATCTCTTCAGAATCTAAATACTTCTTTTCTAGAACGGCCCTAATGTATATTTATATGGGGCATATGAAATTTGAACATACGCAACCTTACGAAGATTGGTTTTGGGAAAAGAATAGAATTGATTTAATCCATGCTCGAGTAGATGAGATTAATTCTGATCAATCGACGCTCCTACTAAATAATGGAAATTCTATACAATATGACGATTTAGTGATTGCAACAGGATCCAAACCAAATAAATTTGGATGGCCTGGACAAGACTTAATTGGTGTTCAAGGTATGTATTCTAAACAAGATTTAGAAACACTTGAAGAAAACACTCCAACTGCTAAAAGGGCTGTAATTGTTGGTGGTGGTTTAATTGGTATAGAAATGGCTGAAATGTTAGTTTCTAGAAATATTCCGGTTACATTTTTAGTTAGAGAAAGTAGTTTTTGGAATGGGGTTTTACCAAAAGGTGAATCCTCAATGATAAATAGACATATTAAGGAGCACCATATAGATTTAAGACTTGCAACAGAACTAAAAGAAATACTTCCAGACGAAAACGGAAGAGTAAAAGCTATAGTTACAACATCTGGCGAAACCATTGAATGTAATATTGTTGGTTTAACGGCAGGTGTCTCTCCCAACATCAACTTTATTAAAGATTCTAAAATAGAAACAGCTAGAGGGGTATTAGTAGACCGACACCTAAGAACCAATATACCGAATATATATGCTATTGGAGATTGTGCACAACAGCATGAAGCTATTGGAAGTAGAAGACCTATAGAAGCCGTTTGGTATACGGGGAAAATGATGGGGGAAACTTTAGCATGTACATTAACAGGGAATCCAAAAATATATAACCCAGGACACTGGTTTAACTCGGCAAAGTTCTTAGATATAGAATATCAAACCTATGGTTGGGTTTGGGCAAAGCCAAAAGAAAATGAAGATCGGTTTTATTGGGAACATAAAAATGGGAAAATGTGTATTCATGTCTCGTTCGACAAGGTCTCCAAAGTGTTCATCGGTATCAACACATTTGGTATTAGAATGAGACATGAATTGTTTAACCGTTGGTTAACCGAAGGTGCTTCAGTAAATACAGTTATGTCTCAATTGGTAGATGCTAATTTTGATCCTGAGTTTTATAAAACATTCGAACGGGAAATAATTAGTAAATATAACGCTGATTTTAATGAAGATATTAAACTAAAAGCAAAAAGTTGGAAAAATATTTTTAAATAAATTAAGGTTTATTAACCATTAACGTCCAATCATAAAACTACAACAATCTACGACGACTAATTATGAGACAAATTAAATCTATTGGATTAATCTTATTCCTACTTGGGTTAACCATTTTTTCAGCCTTAACTTTTACAGGGACCTATAAAATATCAAATGCCGATTTTACGACTCTAGTTTCTGAAAGAGGATTTAAAAACGACGTTTTTATTAAAGATATTACGGATAATATTATCGATAAAACATACAATTCTCAGTTTAGCTTAGCCTCAGATATTGCATCATCTTTAGCAACAGCTAATGACTTAATGAAAGAAAAAGGTGAATGGGGTAAAGTTATTTGGGATAAACCGCAGAGCTTAGCTTATAGTCTAATTAAACCAGCAGGAACTACACCTGCAAATCAAAATACTGGTTTGTATTTTTTCTTAACCTTTGGATTAGCCATTATTGGTGGATTAGCGTATATCATTCCAGATGTGGTTTTATTGGGGCCTGCAGGAATTAAAAACAATGGTATTTATCAAAGTACAGTTACAAATAGAGGTTGGATAGGAATATTAACGTCTGTTTATCTTGTCACATTCTACATTCTATTATATTTCTACCCAAGTGCCTTAGTCAACCAAGTTTATTTGGTAGACCCTGTAAGTATGGCCTTAAGTGGAAATGCAGCTAGCCAATGGTTTTTATATGGATTTTTATATTGTGTTGTAATGACCGTTATGGCCATAAGAATGTATATAAAGTATAGACATAATGCTTATCAAATTGTTAGAACCTCTGTCGTATTATTCTTTCAAATTGCATTTGCGTTCTTAATTCCAGAAATGTTAGTACGTTTTAATATGCCATACTTCGACTTTAAAAATGCATGGCCTTTAGATTATGATTTCTTTTTTGATTGGAATATAAATAGTTTAATTGATAGTGGAAATATTGGGATTTTCATGTTGGTTTGGGGTATTACATTAACCTTAATCATCGTTCCAATTATGGTATATTTCTTTGGTAAGCGTTGGTATTGTTCTTGGGTTTGTGGATGTGGTGGATTAGCTGAAACGCTTGGAGATCCTTACAGACAACTTTCAGATAAGTCTTTAAAGGCTTGGAAAGTTGAACGATACCTTATTCATTCAATCTTGGTATTGGCCATTATTATGACACTAGCCACACTAGCCACGTATTTTACTGGAGCAGAGTCTTTTATTGGAATTAAGACTTACGATTTACAATTCTATTATGGATTCTTAGTTGGAAGTATTTTCTCAGGAATAATTGGTACAGGATTTTACCCTGTTATGGGAAACCGTGTTTGGTGTCGATTTGGATGTCCGCTTGCGGCTTATATGGGAATTATTCAAAAATTCAAATCTAGATTTAGAATTACAACGAATGGTGGACAATGTATTTCTTGTGGAAACTGCTCAACCTATTGCGAACAAGGAATAGATGTTAGAGCTTATGCTCAAAAAGGACAAAACATTGTTAGAGCATCTTGTGTGGGATGTGGAGTTTGTTCTGCTGTTTGCCCTAGAGGAGTATTGAAATTAGAAAATGGTCCTACAGATAATAGAACTGAAGTTAGTCCTGTAACATTAGGTAACGATGTAGATCTATTAAAAATGTTGAAAAAATAAGATGCGATATTTTGTACTAACCCTCATTAGTTTTCTATTTTCGCAAATTGTGAATGCTCAGCTCGAACAACGAAAATACATAAAGAACTATAACAATGACATTCTTATTGAAGAAGGTTGGATGATTAACGGTGAAAAGGCTGAATATTGGTACACATATTATACCGACGGATCTTTACAATCTAAAGGAGAATATAAAAATAATCTCAAACATGGATATTGGTATTATTACTCCACTTTAGGAGATATTCAATATGAAGGACATTATCATAAGGGAAATAAAACAAAATGGTGGATTACCTATAATAGCGAAGGTTTAGTATCCTTTAAATGTCAATACTTAAATAATGTAAAACAGGGCTACAGTTTATGCTATGAAAAAGGTAAACTCGTTAAATCCGAAAAATACATTAACAATACCAAAGTCGATGAATGGACTTCTTTATGGAAGTTTAAACTATCCAACAACCTGGAAGATTTAAAATAAATGCAGCATATAAAAGTCATTATACCCGCGTATAACGAAGAAGAATCTATAGGAAAAGTCATAAAAGACATTCCGAAATCCGTATCTGAAATTATTGTTGTTAATAATAACTCAACGGATAATACCGCAGCATCTGCTAAATATGCTGGAGCAACTGTACTCTCAGAACCAAGAAAAGGTTATGGATATGCCTGTTTAAAAGGAATGGATTACGTTAGTAAACAAACGGTAAAACCTGATATTATCGTTTTTTTAGATGGAGATTATTCCGATTATCCAGAACAATTAACAGAAGTGGTATCTCCTATTATTAATGATCATAAAGATTTTGTAATAGGAACTCGAAATACAGTTGAAAGACAAAAAAAATCCATGACACCTCAACAGGTTTTCGGGAACTGGTTGGCAACCTTTTTAATGCGCTTATTCTTTAAATCTACATTTACAGACTTAGGACCATTTAGAGCCATTAAATACCAAAAGCTTCTCGATTTAAACATGGAAGATAAAACCTATGGTTGGACAGTAGAAATGCAATTGAAAGCATTAAAACAAAAACTAACCTATGTAGAAGTACCTGTTAAATATAGAGAGCGTATAGGAGTTTCTAAAGTATCTGGAACCATAAAAGGAAGTATTATGGCCGGTTATAAAATTTTAAGTTGGATCTTTAAATACAGTATCAAATAATTATGGATATACTTATAATCATAACATACTCACTTAGTTTATTAATGATTTTTCTATACGCCTTAGCGCAATTAAACCTATTGTTTAATTATGTAAAGGCTCAGAAAAAGTGTAAAAAATGTGATACTTTTGACTTTGAGAATGAAGAAAACATTCCTAAGGTTACTATTCAACTGCCTATGTATAATGAAATGTATGTGGTTGAACGGTTAATGGATCAAATTTCTAAAATAAAATATCCGAAAGATAAATTAGAAATACAAGTTCTAGATGATTCTACAGACGAATCTGTAGAGGTTACCGCTAAGGAAGTGAGTAAATTACAGACTTTAGGTTTCGACATACAACACATCCGTCGTGAAATACGAACTGGATTTAAAGCAGGAGCTCTTAAAGAAGGTTTAGAGATTGCTAAAGGTGAATTTATTGCCATTTTTGATGCCGACTTTTTACCTGATCCTGATTTCTTGAATAAAACCATTCCCTACTTTAAAAATTCTAAAATTGGTGTTGTACAAACCCGTTGGGGACATATTAATCGTGACTTTTCAATCTTAACACGTATACAAGCCTTTGCTTTAGATGCCCATTTTACATTAGAACAAGTCGGTAGAAACTCTAAAGGGCATTTCATTAATTTTAATGGAACAGGAGGCGTATGGCGTAAAACATGTATAATAGATGCAGGTAATTGGGAAGGTGATACCCTAACCGAAGATTTAGATTTAAGTTATAGATCTCAATTGAAAGGATGGGAATTTAAATATTTGGAAGATGTCATTTCTCCAGCTGAATTACCAATTGCCGTTAGTGCTGCAAAATCTCAACAGTTTAGATGGAACAAAGGTGGTGCCGAAAACTTTAGAAAGATGAAATGGAAAGTTTTATTTAGTAAAACCACACCATTTAGAACAAAGGCCCATTGTATCATGCATTTGTTAAACTCTACCATGTTTCTTAATGTATTTTTAATTGCTATTTTGAGTATACCCATGTTGTATATTAAAAATCATACTATGCACTTACAAGCATACTTTACAGTGATGAGTGCATTCGTAATAAGTACAATCATCTTTTTTATCTGTTATTGGGTTATGTATAGAAAACTACAAGGTTCCGGCTTTAAAAGTTTCATGAAGTACTTAATTGATTTCTTCTCTTTTTTCACCCTTGCCTTAGGGTTCTCTTTCCATAATACAATTGCAGTTATTGAGGGGCATGTAGGGAAAAAGAGTGCTTTTATTAGAACACCCAAGTTTAATATTAATAGCATTAACCAAAATTGGAAATCAAACAAATACATTGTTAATTCGCTATCGTTTACTAATATAGTGGAAGGTATTCTGGCTTTATATTTTATTTTTGGATTGTATAGTGCTTACCATTTAAACGATTATGGGTTGTTTTTCTTCCATATAATGTTAGTATGTGGATTCGGATATGTATTTATTAATGCTCTACGTTCTAATTAATGCCCTTTATTAAACCAAATAATAATACATCTTACTTACTTACAATACTAAGTATAATAACATACCTGTCTTTTGGATACTTTACCCAAAGGACAGGATTTTATTATGTCTTTATTCAATATTGCATATTATTCATTTGCTTTTTAGGACTCTATAAATTTGAGAAAAATAATCTTAAATTTTTAAAAGTAGTATCCTTTAGCTTCCGCTTGATTCTTCTTTTCTCTATACCCAATTTATCGAACGATTTTTATAGATTTATTTGGGACGGTCGTATGATTTGGGAAGGGTTTAATCCATATTTATCATTACCCGAAGTCTGGGTTTCTACACAACCTAATATTATTGCTAACGCCGAAGAGCTTTATAAGGGAATGGGATCTATGAATGGTAGTAATTATACATGCTACCCTCCTATTAATCAACTCGGATTTCTTATACCGGCCATGCTGTTTTCTAAGCATATTTTAGGAAGTACCATAGTTATGCGCATTATTCTAATATTAGCCGATCTAGGTACTTTATTTTATGGACAGAAATTACTAGACCGATTAAACGTATCCCGTTCAAATATTTATTTATATATCCTTAACCCGTTTATTATATTAGAACTTACGGGTAATTTACATTTTGAAGGGTTAATGATTTTTTTCTTATTAGGATCAGTATATTATATAACGGTTCGTTACTGGAAATGTTCAGCTATGTTTTTAGCCTTATCTATCTGTGTTAAGGCTATACCTCTACTCTTTTTACCGTTATTTTTCAGACAATTATCCTTTAAACAATTCATCTATTTTGGGTGCATTACAATGGGTACAATAATTATGTTGTTTACACCATTTGTAAGTTCAGAGCTTATAGACAACTTTATGCAAAGTATTAATTTATACTTTCAAAATTTTGAGTTTAATGCGAGTATATATTATGTCATAAGAGAGATTGGATATCAAAACGTAGGTTATAATATTATACAAACAGTAGGTAAAATTACGCCTATCGTTATTATATTATTTGTAGGTATTTTAACCCTATTAAAACAAAATAAGAACGTTAAATTCTTTTTACACAGTCTGTTATTTTCAATAAGTTTCTATTACTTTCTATCCACAACTATACATCCTTGGTATATTGCTTTACCATTAATAATAAGCGTGTTTACATCACATTTTAAATATCCATTAGTCTGGAGCTTTATGATGATATTAAGTTATTCAGCTTATATAACTCCAGAATATCATGAAAACCTATGGTTGGTTGCTGTAGAATATATCGTGGTTTATGGTGTTATTATATGGGATTTTAAAACGTTGAATAAGAAAGATTTATTTCTCATATAATAACACCATTGAATTTATTTTCTAGTATAGGTAGTTACAGAATTACCACCCATTTGTAATTTCATTTTTATAGTGGCATTAATTAAGTTGCAAGTATTTCTATCCAAAATAAAAGTTCCATGTGTTTTACCCTCTTTTAACAATCCTGCATATGCTGGAATAATAGTTAAAACTTCTATTATGATTTCTTTTTCGGTTATCTCTTTAATGGTATACGTCAATTTATTATTTTTCTTAATTAAAGAATTCATTACTTCATTTTTCCATGAATACCCTACATATACCTTTTCTTCGGGAAATTTAATCTGGAACGAACTTATACCAATTAATTCTTCATCCATTTTAGGTCCAGAAGATGTATAAAACGACTTAATGATTTCTCCTCTTGTATTCATTTGAACATTGTAGGTGGTGCTTAAATCAGGCATATATTTGGAATGCATACTTCTTTCATCCTCTGTCATTAAGTCAATGTCCATACTTGAATCATAACGATCAATATCCCCACCCATATTAGCTTCGGACTTAACTTTAATCAATTTAGTTTCATACGTATAAATACTATCATTAAAAGCAATGGGCTTAAAAGAAACCTCTGTATATGTATTCATACTCATTAAAGAGCCGCTCTTTGCATCTGTTTTAGATACGATAGAATATGTTTCTCCAATAGTATCGTTAAGTCTTAAAAATATCTCTTCATTTTTGTTAGAACAACTTGCTATAAGAAAAGTAGCTAGAATTATTGCAGTTGATTTAATGATCTTTTTCATGTTTATAATATTTTATTTTTGTTGCAAATATATCTTTTTTACGATAACATTCTTATTATATTAAACAAATAGGTTTGTTTAATATAATTCAAATAGTTCATGAATAATTCCCGAAGGATCTTTAAAAGCCGCATATCGTCCCCATTTATTTTCGCCTGGAATTTGATGAATAAACTCTGTCCCCTTAGATTTTAACTCGGTAATTTTATGATCTAAATTATCTACTGTAATAACGAGGGTTGAGTTAGAATCAATACCATGATTATAACCTATAGAATCTTTTGTTCCATGAAATATAATAACCGTTCCACCTCCATAATTTAACTTCACACAGTCGTCGTATTTCTCTTCTAAAGTAAAGTCTAAAACATTTACAAAAAAGTGTGTGGAAGCATCTAGATCTTTAACGACTAACATTGTCGACAATTTATTCATATTCAATTTTAGGGTTTTAAATTATTCTTATCAAATACCAAGTTTAACTACAGCTCAATGTAAGTGACTCATAATGATTGAAATAAAATCAATAGTGAATTAAAATATAATTAACACGAACTAATAAAGAAAAATATAATTATAAAAACAACATAAAAAGCAATTGATTTTCCCTAAATTCAAGGTATACTTTAATTAATTTCATTTTATTAATATACCCAATTTATCACCATTTACAGATGTTTTAGGTATGCGAAAAGCTAAACATCTATTAAGAAGAACGACCTTTAGTTTTAATAAGACAACCATTGAATCTTTTGCTACTAAAACTCCCCAAGAAGCTCTAATTGCGTTAACACAAAATATTCCAGATACATTATCTATTCCTTATGATCCACTACCCGTTTCGGCACCTGGTGGTTATTGGACCAATCAAACCATCAATCCCTCCACCATTCCTGGTCAAGCCAGAAAGAGACAATATGTTTCTGGTTGGTGGTGGTATAATGCACATAGCAAGCCATCTATTAAATACATGATGTCTTTTTTTCTACATACCACCTTTACCATTGCAAAATCTAAGCAAGCTGGAACTTCCACACATTTTTATGATCATATTAAATTACTCAATCAGTTTGCCACTGGTAATATTAAGGACTTGGCTAAAAAGATGACCGTAGATAATTGTATGTTGGAATATCTAAACAATACAGATAATAGAAATACAAATCCGAACGAAAATTATGCACGTGAATTCTTAGAACTTTTTACTATTGGTAAAGAACCACAAATAGCGAATGGTGACTATACGAATTATACGGAGTATGATGTACAGCAAGCCGCTAGGGTGCTTTCAGGATTTCAGTATGATCAATATAGGTTGCACATTGATAGCGATACCAATTTACCACGTGGAAAAGCTACTGTTTCTCGCCATGATACAGGAAATAAGACCTTCTCTCCTGCTTTTGGTAATGAAACGATTACAGGCCAAAATACGGCAAGTGGTATGTATGATGAACTTGGAGCATTCGTCGATATGATTTTTAATCAATCGGAAACGGCAAAAGCATATTGTAGAAAACTATATAAATTCTTTGTTAAAACAACATGGGACACTTCGGTAGAAATGGATATAATTGAACCGCTTTCTTCGATCCTAATTTCGAATAATTACGATTTAGAACCCGTGATTAAAGCCCTGTTAGAAAGTCAACATTTTTATGATGAAGATGATACAGACAATACAGATAATGTTATTGGATCTATAATAAAAAGTCCTTTACATTTACTTTCAGAAGTCTGTAATTTATTTGAGCTTACCGTTCCAGATCCTATCAATAATCCACTTCATTATTACAGGAATTTCTTTTCTATTTTCATTAATAACAGCTATTTATATAGTGCAGGGCTCCCTTTTTTCGACCCTGAAAGTGTTGCGGGCTACCCGGCTTATTTCCAAACACCAGATTTGGATAAAAATTGGTTTGTATCCAATACCGTTTTAGCAAAGCATCGACTCATAACAAGTTTAATAGCTGGGCGTGATAAAATAGCAACCAATCATGGTTTATATACAAAATTGAATCTTGTTGCTTTTATTCAAGAAAAGTTGGATAATCCTGATGATCCGACACAAATTGTTAACGACTTAGCCGAATTAATGTATCCCGAAGCCATGTCTATTACACGACTTGCTGAGTTTAAAGCTGTATTACTTAATAACAATACCGAAAACTATTGGACCATAGAATGGCAAAAGTATTTAAATAACAATAATCCAAATACCTTAAATAATAGGTTAAATGGATTGGTTTCACTTATGATTAATGTTCCTGAATTTCAATTAATGTAATTATGAAAAGAAGATCTTTTATAAAATTATCAGCCACAGCATCTATTTTTAGTATTCTACCTCATGAATTACAAGCTTTTTTACCGAATTTATCTTTAAACGATTGTGATTTTACAAATCGTAAGTTAATCTTAATCAATTTAGCTGGAGGTAATGACGGATTAAATATGGTTGTACCCATAAATCAGTACGATACTTATGCCAACTTAAGACCAACCATTAAAGTTCCAAATTTGGGATTAAAGCGATACCTTGATTTAGATGTTACTTTATCTGAAGAACAATCCATAGGATTAAATCCTGCACTTTCTAATATAAAATCGATGTATGATGAAGGCTTAGTCCGAATTATTCAAGGTGTTGGATATCCTGGGCAAAACAAAAGTCATTTTAGATCTAATGATATTATGATGACAGGAAATGATGGGAACAGTTGGGCTAATGGAGATTCTTCAGGTTGGATCGGACGATTTATGGAATCACATTATTCGTCTTTATTATCAAACGGACAACCGTTAGCCGTTCAAATAGGGACTAATAAACGCTCATTAGGACTTATCGGAAACTATAATCAAGATTTAGATTTAAACTTAACTAATCAGGATATCTCAAGTTATGCAAATAGTCTAAATGGTAATATTACAAATCCAAATGCGATTCCAAATTCCGACTTTGGAGATAAACTTGAGTATGTTATAGATGCTCAGCAAGTATTTAATGAATACGCCAACAATATTAGTAATTCTCATAACACAGGAACCAATACGGTAACTTATGCCAACGATAGCTTAAGTGATCAATTGAAAACAGTTGCCAGACTAATTAGCGGAGGTTTAGAATCTAAAATATATATGGTTCAACTTAACGGATTTGATACGCATAATAATCAAGTTTGGGCCGGAAACGGATTGCAAGGTAAGCACCATTCTTTACTTCAAAATTTAGATCAAGCTATTTCTACGTTCTATCAGGATTTAAAAGCACAAAACCTACATCATGATGTTATAGGCATAACCTACTCCGAATTCGGAAGAAAGGCGAAGGAAAATGGAAATGTGGGTACAGATCATGGTGAAATAGCACCCATGATTTTGTTTGGTGAAGCTATTGAAGGTGGTGTATCTGGAACAAATCCAGACTTATCAGAGGCTGTACAATCTAATAATTATCAAATACAAACGGTTCAGCATGATTATAGACAAGTGTTCAGTTCTTTAATGAAACATTATATAGGAAGTAACAATACGTCTATAGATGCTGCTTTTATAGAACAAAGTACGAGTACAAGTTTTACCGAAGTAATTTTGGATGATTTAGTGAAAAGTTCATATATTGTGAGTGAAGATTGTTTAAACGCAACACCAAGTAATACACGTATGGCACAACAGAATGGAGAAAACGACACTCTATTTCAGGTATTCCCTAATCCATGTGTAGATCATGTGAATATACTTCCTGTTAACTTTGATATTGATGAGTTTAATCTTAAAATATTGAATAGCAATGGAAAAGTTTTACACGTTGTAAATGCATCCAATGCCGATGAAATTTATAGATTAGATTTATCGCATTATCCAAAAGGCGTGTATTTTATTAGAATAAAATCTAAGCAAAGTCAAGAAACGCATCGCATTATTAAAATGTAATTTTAACAATGCATCTTAATATCAATGTTGGTTATCTTTCTTATAAGGATAATCAACATGGTTGTTTAAAGATTTAGCATAGAATTTAATAGACCTCTAATAATCGTAAATTTTTATATTTTAATCATATATTTTTAAATATATTTGTTGTTATATTAATCTATACATCATGACTCGATTCCTTTCTTTTCTTATTATCTGTATTTCTTTCATAGGCTGTAAATCTGCAACACAAAAAACATCTATAGATCCTGTTCCCAAGCACGATATGATACGTATAGAATCTTCTTATGTTAATGAAACTCGTATTATTAATGTTTGGACGCCTGAAAATTATGATAAAGGAAATCAAGACTATCCCGTTTTATACATGCCAGATGGTGGAATAAAAGAAGATTTTCCACATTTAGCAAATACCATTGCTAAACTCATTAAAGAAAATCATATTGATCCGATCATTTTAGTCGGTATCGAAAATACAGATCGAAGAAGAGATTTATCTGGATATTCTGAAGTTGAAGCCGATTCAAAATATTGTCCTTTAGACGATGGAGCAAAGAATTTTAGAGCATTTATTACTCAAGAATTAATACCTCACATTAATTCGAATTATCAGACAACCTCTAAAAAAGGAATTATTGGAGAATCTTTAGCGGGTCTATTTATTATGGAAACTTGTCTACTCACACCAAATACTTTTGATTTCTATATTGCGATAGATCCTTCATTATGGTGGAATAATCATTATTTAGAACAACATGCAAGTTCGTATTTAGAGCATTTTCCGAAAACCAAAAAGAAACTTTGGTTTGCTGGTTCAGACGCCGAAGATATGTATAAGTATACAAGAGGGCTAGATAAAACATTAACAACCAATGCCCCTAAAACCTTAACTTGGAAGTATTCCGATGAACCTAACGAACAGCATAGTACCATTTTTAGAGCCACTAAAGAAAAGGCATTAATTTGGACATTGGGTCGTGAATAATAATAAAGTGAAATATAAAGTCTTTTACTCAGTAATTTATTAGTATTTATTTAACTCTACGATATATAAGTCTATTCATTCTAGGGTAAAACATTACACTTAAAAGACTATCTGATAATCCAATAATCTCATATTCTAACGTGTCTATTTTATTAGATAGAATTAGATACTCAGCCGTTACTGATTCATCTACATACTTTGGTAATTTATTCTTTAAATCTATATCGTATACATCATATTTATTAAATAATTGATTATGATATAAATTGCTCCAAGTATTATTGGTAACACTTATACGATATAGACTATCTTCTTCTGAAACCCAAAATCCATTAAGTTGATCTATTGTAGTTTTTGATATATTATTTTCAATAATTACATTGTTTTTTGCAACTTGACTATCACAACTAAAAAATGGAATCAATAGGATTAGATAAACTTTCATTGGATTAAATTTTAAATCTCAAAGTTATCGCTCTTCTGTATAATAACCATCTATATAGACTAATCTAAATCCTTTTGTGAAGATTTTATCATTAGAAACACAATCGCCTTTAGAATCGATATAGTCATTTGTTATTGTCTTTTTCTGTTTAATCTCTATTGGGTAAAACGGATCACCTTGTTCTTTAATCTCTATGAATTCGTGAATAATATTGGTATACTCTCCTTCACATCTCGTATCAAATTCTCCAATATTGGATGTCAATTCAAATTTGTCCAATACACAGATTAAAGAGTCTATATCCGCACGAAATAATGAGAAGGTTTCCATTTCGTATGGATTTACTTTAGACTGTCCATAATATTTTACTTTAATCCCAATAGCTTGCGTTTCATGGCCTATTCTATATGGCCTTTCATCAATAATGATATCACTAAGGGTAATGGCATCTGATGAGAGATTTTCATTGTATTTATATTTTATTTGCTTATTACTATTATTAAAAACAATGATGTTTGTATTAAGTTCAATAATTTCCTCATCCTCTTCAATAATTTCAGGCAATACTAGAATGAATTCATCTGTAATATTAAAATGTGGTTTTACAGATACAAATTCATGTTTTATTTGATTAGTATTCAGTCCTAAGCTACTTAATGCATCTTTAATAATTAAAGAATCTTGTCCATAAACTTGCGAACCACCAATAAGATACAGAATAGTTAAAATCCAATTAAATTTATTCATTATTATAATATTCACCTAGGATTACACCTCACCTTTCAACACTTGCCAAACTAAATACTTGGTCATATTCTGACCTTGTGTTTTCTCTCTAATGGTTGTAAAATCAACTTTAAACGTACAACCAGTTTTCCAATGACTACAACCATAGGCTGTTTGTCCTTTCATTATCGTACCCGCATTACATTTAGGACAAGGAATCGGATCAGGAACTTCTTCTGGATGTTTTGTTTGAGTAGCCTCTGCTTCTTTTTTTACAAAATCGAGTTTAAAATCAGATTTTAAATGAATTTGACCTTCCATTTTACCACCATCATCGGCTTTAAAACCTTTTAAATTCACAGTACTTCCTTTCGTTACTAAACGTATCCATTGTTTTTCAGAAATCTTCTTTCCTAAGAATTCGAATGGTAAACGAAAATCACAACCGTCTTTCCATTGACTACACCCGTAATTACTTTTTCCAATTAAAACCTTACCCGTTTTACATTTTGGACATGTTTCTGCTTTTATACCCGTTACCGTTACTTTAGGCGCTGGTGGATTGTTATTCGCAGATAAACGAGGTTGATATTTCGCCATACGAACTTCCATAACCAATTCATCGACCATATTTTTCATGTTATGGATGAATTCTTGTGCCGTAAATGTTCCTGCTTCAATATCTTTTAATTGTTTCTCCCATTGTCCAGTGAGCTCTGCCGATTTTAATAAATCGTTATTTAATAACCCAATAAGTTGAACACCTAAATCGGTTGGTAAAAGTTGTTTTTTATTACGCTTAATATATTTACGCTTAAACAACGTTTCTATAATACTGGCTCTTGTAGAAGGTCGTCCTATTCCGTTTTGCTTTAAAAGATCTCTCATCTCTTCATCTTCCATGGATTTCCCTGCGGTTTCCATAGAACGTAATAAAGACGCTTCGGAATATGTTTTTGGTGGTTTCGTTTTCTTTTCTAAAAATGAAGGTTTATGTTCCCCTTTTTCTCCTTTTACAAAAGTGGGCATAAAAGATTCTTCCTTACTCTTTTTATCCGCACTTTTAGATTTTGGATATAAAATACGCCAACCTGGTTCTAAAATCTCCTTCCCTGTAGCCTTAAACTTGGTTTTATCTACAAATCCCTTTACAGTGGTGTTTGATATTATACAATCTGGATAGAATACAGATATAAAACGTCTTGTAACCGCATCGTAAACATTTTGTTCTAAAGGTTGTAAATGGGTTTCATACCCAGTAGGTATAATGGCATGGTGATCGGTTATTTTAGTATCATCAAATACCTTTTTAGATTTAGGGATTTTACCTTTAAGTACAGATTCAGTATAAATAGAATAGGCAGATAGTTTTTGAAGAATACCTCCTACTTGAGGATAAATATCGGTTGGAAGATAGGTTGTATCTACACGCGGATAAGTCACCACCTTCTTTTCGTACAATCCTTGAATAAGCTTTAAGGTTTGATCGGCAGAAAATCCGAACTTATTGTTACAATATACCTGTAAACTCGTTAAATCAAATAAACGTGGTGGTGCTTCTTTACCTTTCTTTTTGACGGAAGATTCAATTTCGAATGGTTTACCAGCCATATCTTCCATAACGGTTTGTCCATCTTCTTTCTTAAGGTATTTTCCAACTTCGGAATTAAAAATGGTATTTCTATATTCCGTTTGAATTTCCCAATATGGTACTGGAATAAAATTGGTGATTTCATGATGACGTTTAACTATCATGGCTAAAGTAGGTGTTTGCACCCGACCAATAGATAATACTTGCTTTTGAGCCGCATATTTAATGGTAAATAAACGGGTAGCATTCATTCCTAATAACCAATCTCCTATAGCTCTAGAACTTCCTGCATAATACAAGTTGTCAAACTCAGAAGCTTCTTTTAAATTGGCAAAACCTTGATTTATAGCTTCAGATGTTAAGGATGAAATCCATAATCGTTTAACATCGCCTTTAAACCCTGCTTCTTTAATAACCCAACGTTGAATAAGCTCACCCTCTTGTCCTGCATCGCCACAGTTAATCACCTGGTCCGCATTATCCAATAGTGTTTTTATGGTCTTAAATTGCTTTTGTACACCCTTATCATCCATAACCCTTGTTTTAAAGCGATCTGGCAACATTGGTAAACTATTTAAATCCCAACGTTTCCAATGAGGGAAATACTCATCTGGTGCATATAATGTACAAAAATGTCCAAATGTCCAGGTTACTTGATAGCCGTTTCCTTCAAAATACCCATCCTTTTTAGAATTGGCTTTTAAGATATGTGCTATTTCTCTAGCTACACTTGGTTTTTCGGCTATACATACTTTCATAAATGGACTTCTAGATTTAAAGAGTCGTAAAAATAAGTCATAGAAGTAATCCTATAAAATTTTTCATCAAAAAAAATGTAATTAATCTTGGATCTCTTCGTCTAAACCTAATATATTTGAAGAAAGCTAGATTATGTTATTTTTTAAGAAAAAGAAGAAAGAACCTAAAGTATTTGCCACGGATATTACCGAAGCTACTTTTAAAGAACTTGTTATAGACTCTGAGATTCCCGTAATTATTGATTTTTGGGCCAGTTGGTGTGGACCTTGTAAAGTCCTTGTTCCAATTTTTAATGAAATTGCTGATGAAAACCAGGGTAAACCAGTTCGTATTGCTAAAATAAACATAGACCAAAATCCAAATATTGCTCGACAGTTTATGGTAAAATCGATTCCTACAGTGGTTATTGTTGAAAATAAAAAAGAGATTTATAGGCATGCTGGAATTGTACCGAAACCAAATTTACAGGAATTAGTAGATCAACTTGTAACGACTAAACCTATAGATTAGTTATCTCTAATACATATTAATATACTTGTTACTAATATTTTATGAATTTAGAGCATTTTAAAAATCAAATACGGACCATTACAGATTTTTCGGAAGAAGAGTGTGATTTATTCATCCCTGGGCTAAAACAAAAATCCTTAAAAAAAGGAGAATATTTATTAAAAGAAGGCCAACGAATTAACGAGATAGCCTTTATAGAAACTGGTATCTTACGTATATATTACCTTGCTGAAGGTAAGGAAATTAATAATCATTTCTTTTTAGAAAACGATTACGCTGTTTCGTATATGGATTTCCTTAAGAACACACCAAGCCGATATTATATTCAAGCATTAGAAGATTGTGAACTGATTACATTTCATTCTAACACCCTTCAACAAGCATATTATCAATCCAAAAACTGGGAACGATTTGGTCGATTAATTGCGGAAAATGTTCTAGGTATGGTTACGACACGTTTTGAATCATTTCTTTTTCTATCTGCAAAAGAACGGTATTTGAACATGCTTAAGGATTATCCTCAATATATACAACGTATCCCCTTGTATCATTTAGCATCTTATCTTGGTATAGAACGAGAAAGCTTAAGCCGAATCCGAAAAGAAATTGCAGCGTTGTAAACGATTGTAACATACATCAATTTTTAACCGATATTGTCCCAATACTTTTGTAGTGAATTTATTAATCATTATAAAAGTAAGACCATGAATCTTTTAAAATTGTGCCTTGTATCTGGCTTAATCTTATTACTTACAGCTTGTAATTCGTCTCAAGCGATTATTCCTACCTCTCATACTTTACCAACAACTCAAGACAATTATTCTTTGATTTGGGTTGGCAAAGGTGAGTCTTATGTATATAAAGAAGGAGCATATCAACGTTCAGAATCCAATGATTATTCATTTGAGGTTGTACAACGACGTTATAATAACCATTGGAAATCCATAAAAAATATGCACCGTATCCACCCGGATTACGATGGGAAAGCTGGTGACCGTGAACAAACCATGTTTTTTGCAATTGACTTCTTAAAAGAGAATAGCCAAATCGTATCAAAGTTATCTTCATCTTTGGGTCAAGGAACTGGGATTTCTGATGCTGAATTTAGAGAGCAAACCATACAAATATCAATGAAAGGAATCAGTTCATTTGCTCCCTATAATACGTTAAGAATTACACAACATTACAAATACGAAGAAGGACGATTATTTGAAACTGTAGAACTCTTCAAATTAAAAAATGGAGAGGAAATACCATTTGTTAAGATAGAAGAATATGCAGAAATTTTCAGGCAAACAAAATTAAATAAAGCACCTACGTGCTTTAAGTAAAACTTTAAATATTTTACCTTAATCACTTAACCTCGTTCTATTTAATGAATTGGGTTAAGTGGTTAAATTATAGTTGTATAGATATTTTATATTATTAGAAGTCAAAAATCACCATAAAACCGGTTGCAATATTTATTTAAATCAACATACAATTTATTACATTTGAATTTTTAAATATTTTCATGACAACACCTTTAAACATTGGTATTCTTGCACATGCAGATGCAGGTAAAACAACCTTAACCGAACAAATACTGTTTGCATCTTCCGCAATAAAATCCATAGGCTCTGTAGATAAAGGATCTAGTGTTAGCGATACGCTTAAAGTAGAACAAGAACGAGGAATTTCAATTTTAAGTTCAAATATTTCATTTACGTATAACAACCGAATAATTAACCTAATTGATACACCTGGTCACATCGATTTTTCTTCTGAAGTTGATCGAAGTTTGGGCGTATTAGACCTGGCCATTCTGGTAATCTCCGCAGTTGAAGGAATTCAAGGTCAAACCATTCGTATTTGGGAGTGTTTAAATGAAAGAAATATTCCAACCTTAATTTTCATTAACAAAGTAGACCGAATAGGTGCCGATATTGAAGATATTTACGCATCTATTCATAAAGAATGGAAGGCCTCACCCTATCTTTTTCAATCTATTCAACAAGAAACGACAGCGCTTTTACAACAATCTTCATTAGAGTTTTTAGCAGAATGTAATGATGAAATAATGGATAAGTATTTAGAAGATGACCTACCAAATACAGACATAATTGACCATATAGCCCGTCAAGAAATAAATGAAAATAAGTTAACTCCTATTTTTACGGGTAGTGCAAAGCAAAATTTGGGTATCGATAACGTATTAAACTATATTAATTCAGTTATTCCTAATGCTAAACCGAAGTTGAATGCATATTCACTTCAAATATTTAAAATTCAACATCATCCAAAGTTGGGTATTCTGTACCATGTTAAGAATTATGGTAAAGCTGTAAAAGCAAAAACTAAAATTGAGGCCAATTCAGAAACCATAACAGTGAACCAACTGTTCAAACAATTTGGTAGTAAAGTTGAGCAAATTGAGTCCTTAGAGCCAAATGACATTGGATTTATTACGTTATCTCAACCCAAACAAATTGGTGATGTTTTAGGAGAAGAAGATTCTAAACACACTTACAAATCCATTTCAAATTCACATCTTAAAATTCAGATTCAAGAATCAGATAGTAAAGATTATCAACTGTTGTCGGAGGCACTTACTGTTCTAAACATTGAAGATCCAACCTTGAATTTTGATTGGGATAAGAAAGAAAAGACATTTCAGATTAATATTCAAGGTGAAATCCAGATTGAAATACTAAAAGAAATTCTTCTTAACCGATTTAATATAGAAGCTGAATTTAAGGATTTAGTTATTCAATATAAAGAAACGCCATCTGCTGTTTCTGAAGGATATGTACGATACTGGATGCCTAAACCATGTTGGGCTATACTTACATTTTTAATAGAACCTGGTGATCTTAATTCGGGCGTTATATTTGAATCCAAAGTAGGTGTTAATGATGTAAGTATAAAATATCAAAACGAAGTGAAACGTGCAATCCCTTGGGCTTTAGAACAAGGATTAAAAGGTTGGGAAGTTACAGATCTTAAAATAACCCTTATTAAGGGAGAAGAACACCAAGTACATTCTAACCCTGGTGATTTCCTTTTGGCGACCCCTATGGGCGTTTTAAATGGCTTACAAGAATCAGGTACAGATTTATTAGAACCTATTTATTCAATACAAATGAAATTTCATTCGGATGTACTGGGTTCAATTTCTTCTGAACTTAATAAAATGAAAGCAGATATAGGGATTCCTAAATTTATTGATGATTATGTTTTACTTGATGCTAATGCTCCAGTATCTTTAGGTTTAAAGTTCCCTATTCGTTTTAATTCTATTACCTCTGGTAAAGGACGATTGGCCATGCGTGTAGATTCTTACAAGAAAACTGAATTTACTGAGGATAAAAGAAAGCCATATAAAGGTGTTCATCCTTTAGATGAAGCGCAATGGATATTACATTATAGAGGTGCATATAAAGCAGATGAACGTGTTAGATAACAGAGATTACACATATTATTTATGAATTACCGTATGAAAATAGAGGTTTAGAGGGTGTAAAATTAGCCTTTTGTTAAAAACAGTCTATGATTCAATAATTTAAGTGTTATTACAAAGTTGAAAAACAACAACTTTATATTTCTAAATAAACCTATAATATTTGTAGGTAATGTAATAGCTAGATACGCATTCTGAATAAGTATATATTTAGATATAGTTGATAAAATAAGCTAAAACCAACATACACCCTTAGTTTCCAATGTGTTTCACTACAACAAAACAAAGGTATTACATGAAAATATGGTGATTTTTTACTATATTTGATATGAGGGAATTAATATGATGGTTACTCTTATATTCTGATTATATACTTTATTAAAGCTATTTTTTATGATCATTATTAGTAACTTGAAATTGGACGGAGAATAATACTAGGTATTGGCGGTATTAATCTCCGTTCTTTGTTTCATAAAATTTTATTTTTTACATCTTTCACCATTTTGATCTTTATATTTGCCCAAACATAACTTATGCTTCAGGATAAATTTAAAGAAATATTACATACTCCATTTTTATGGAAGGGTAACCTCAACGGATTAAAACAATTTGAAATTGAAAATCCAGTTTTTAAAGTATATCCTGAACAATCTCACCCAAATAATCTACGACTAGGAAAACAGATCGAATCTTTTGTAGAGTTTCAATTAAAAAACGTCCCCAATCTAACCCTTTTGCAAAGCAATCTGCAAATCATCAATAATAAACGTACGCTTGGTGAAATGGACTTTTTATTTAAGTTAAATAACGAACCCGTTCATTTAGAAGTTGTTTATAAGTTTTATTTATATAATCCTTTAGTCGGATCATCGGAGTTAGACCATTGGATTGGTCCTAATAACAAGGATTGCTTAGTATACAAATTAGAAAAGCTTAAAAATAAGCAACTCCCCCTATTATTTAAACCAGAAACTCAACCATACCTAGACGAATTCAATTTATCGGCTCATACCATACAGCAAATGGTATATTTTAAAGCTCAATTGTTCACCCCATATCAATCTAATAAAACAGACTATAAATATATTAATGAGGCTTGTATTCAAGGGTTTTATATTACAATAGATCAATTACATGATTTTAAGCAATACGGTTTCTTTTTACCCCGTAAACACGATTGGATTAGTCCAATACTATTGGATTTAGAATGGCTTGATTACTCCGCTTTTAATACGCAAATTGAGTTATGTAAACAAAACAAACAAGCACCCTTATGTTGGTTAAAAAGTCCTGAAGGGAAATTAAGCAAGTGTTTTGTTTATTTTGAAAAAGAATTCTAATCCATTATTTAGCATGAATACCGCTTAATATTTTCGAAAATTTATATTTAAACTTTAAAAAATAACGTTCAAAATACTTATAAGACAGGCCTGCTAACAAAATAGTAAATATTAAGCATAAAGGATAAATTATCCAGTTAGTTACTAAGCCAGTGGCTTGACATAGCCGTATAGATAACACTATACCAATGGTATGATACATATATAATCCATAAGATATATTACCTAAATAATTAAAGACTTTATTCTCTAAGGAAACAGATAGACTTGGATTGGCTGCAAAATTAACTATTACTAAACCAAATAACACAGAGTATACCTCAATATTTACATAAGGAATATATATACTACTAATTAATAGTATTAAAGAAACCTTTAATGATAAATAGAATACAACTTGATTTAATATTAAAGAGAGTAACTTACTTTTATAATAAAGAATAACTGAAAACAAACCTCCTATAGCCATACTGTTCACATTAAATGTTAACCACAATCCTTTTATACCATCTCTGTATGGAATAGAATCAGAAACGGAAGATTCTAAAAACCATCTAATTACCCCATGAAAAATGATAATAAAAATCATTAATCCAGTTCTATTCTTTTTTATGATATTTAATAACACAGGCCATATCAAATAAAACTGTTCTTCTACTCCAATAGACCAAGTATGTGAAGCAAATGGAACTGCACCAAAAGCATGAACAGCAACATTGGGTAAGATCATTACAAATAACACAACCTTTAAAATAAGGTTAGAATATAACTCTGTATTCCCCATATGTGGCATTCGAAATAAATCCGTATTTGGAAAAATAGCAAATGCAAGAAGTAATATTAAAAAATATAATGGCCATATTCTTAAGACTCTCCGCATATAAAAGGCCTTCAAATTTATTGTTTTAAAAGAATCTTCTTCTGCCAACAGAAGATAAGTAATTAAAAAACCACTGAGTACAAAAAAGAGAATAATACCCAATTTACCTATAGAATAAACAGCGGGAATCACTCCCCAATAACTATCTAATCCAAAAAGTGATTTTAATTGCTCTGTGTGATGAATAATAACTAAAAATGCGGCTATAAACCTCAACCCATTTAAATTGGGGAAATATACTTTTTTGATACTCATAATATGATATAATTAATAAGTTCCAAATATAATATTAAATATTGGTGTAATTAAATAAAGGTAAATCAACCTGATTTACCTTTATAATATTTATTAGAATCCACTAATCAACCTCTACCCCATGAACATTATCTCCATGAACTTCGGCAAAGTTACCTTCGGTATCCACAAATCCGAAATATCGTTTACCAATGTGAAAAATGAAAGTTCCAGATATTACAGCAATGTTTAAATCAATTACAACCGTCATAATGGTTGTATAGGCTATTATAGCCAATTGAATATTTCGTTTTTTGTTTTTATACCACTTATTTTTAATGTAATAAATTGGAAAATCTCTATCCAAAACATCGATACCTACCTTAATTAAAATACCAATAAATACAGCCGATGTAATTAAAACAATTAATTCATTAAATACCAAAAATCCGAGTAAGGTAAAGACTCCAACAAATACACCTGCAATTCTATGCTGAGCACCTTCTTTTATTAATAATACAGAGCGTATTGTGGCTTGTGCTCCTGGAATAGATTGTAATAATCCCGCAATACCATTGGCTAAACCTTGAGCAATTAACTCCTTATTATACTTGGTTTTTTCTCCCATCATTCTATCAACAACTAAACTGGTTAAAAGAGAATCTAAATAGGCTAATAAACAGAGTTGTCCAGCAAATTTAGAAGCGCTTAAGAGTAAAGTGGTTTCTAAAAGCCTACTGTCTGATGGAAAATATTGTTTGAGGATACTTACGAAATCTTTAAACGTATTAATTTGACTATCTAAAACCACACGTTCTACCTGAACATTCAACATACTGGTAAAGACGGTAACAATAATAATGGTTAAAAAAATGGCAGGCAGAAAACGCTTTATATTGTCTAATACTTTAACTCGTTTGTAAAGCATAGGTAGTAGGTAAATAAGCAACAATGTAGTTAATACCAATATTAAATTGGTCGACAAGCCTCCTGTCAATGGTGTTTTTCCATTCCACCCAAACAGTTTATTTAGCTGTCCAATCCAAACAAGTAAGGCAATTCCATTCATAAATCCAAGGACTATAACCTGAGGTACATAGGCTATATAACGTCCTAATTTTAATATACCAGCCACAATCATAAACACACTACTCATGAGAATAACCATAGAAATGTATTGTTCTGCTAAAATAGGTTCGCCTTGAAACTGGTCATATGCTGACGCAACAATAAGACTGGTAATTGTAGTCATAGGTGCGGTTGGCCCGGAAGCTTGTACACGTGTACCTCCAAACACAGAGGCTATTATTGGAATTATGGCCGCACCTAGCATTCCTGCCAAGGCTCCACGTTCGGATTGTATACCAAAAGCTGCTCCTAACGATAATGCTGCAAAACTAACCGTAAGACCAGCCAATAAATCTGTAATAAACGATTTTTTCATATTGACTTTTATAATAAGATGAAAATATACACACGCGCGTATATTAAATTGTATATGTGATAATTACACTTACACTTTACAAATTATTATAAAAGTCCTACTTGGTTATGCTATATCAATCGATAGAATATAGGTATGTTACGGTAATAGAATTAACAGACTTGGTAATCTGTTTGAACACTTAAGCTAGAATGTGGAGGACATTTAACGCGTTTAGATTTATGACCTGTAGTTGCACATGCACATAAAAAACATGCTAATAGCATAAAACTAATAATTTGTACAGCTCTTTTTTTGTTCATAATAAAGGGGGTTTTATATGGGTTTATTAAGATATGAAATATATGAAATAAAATCAAGGTAAAATTCATATTTCTTCAATAAAAACAAGAATAATACTGACAATAAATATAGACTTAAATCTATCATTATATTTCAATATAGACTTAGAATCCATTTATTTAATTTTACATTTGTGTAAACTTATTAAAAATGACATCAATTCAAGATATAAAATTAGCTGTAGATGCAATTGTTTTCGGATATGAGAATAAAGAATTATACATCTTACTTATTAAACAAAAATACGCGCCTTTTAAAAATGAATGGGCACTTCCTGGTGGATTGGTGAAAAATGATGAATCTTTACAAGATGCAGTGTGTAGAGAGTTAAAAGAAGAAACGGGTATTCGCGTAGATTATTTAGAACAGCTTTATACCTTTGGAGATAATGTTAATAGAGATACTAGAAACCGAGTAATATCTGTTGCATATTTTGCATTGGCAAATCCAGATAAATTAGTTTTAAAGGCAGATACAGATGCCATTGATGCTCAATGGTTTCCTTTAAGTGCTATACCCAAACTAGCTTTTGATCATATGGAAATTGTTCAAGTAGCCAAACAACGTTTACAATCTAAAATACACTACCAACCTATTGGTTTTGATTTGTTAAAATCTGAATTTCCATTTTCAGATTTAGAACATTTGTATAAAACAATATTAGAAAGAGACATAGATCGTAGAAATTTCAGAAAAAAGATATTGAGTTTCGGAATAGTTGAGGAAACAGATAAAATACATAAGCCAGTAGCAGGTAGACCTTCTAAACTATTCAGGTTTAATAAAGAAAAGTATAAAGCGCTTAAAACATCTAATTTTCATTTAGACCTCAAGTTTACATAATCTTGATGCTCACCCCTTGTAAAATGGTATAAAATATAACAGGTTTTGCAACTTAACGTTACAAAACCTGCTGATCTGAGTGTATTAAACCAGATCTGTTTTTGTATTTTAATTAACCGTTTGTTGAACTGGTTCATTATCGGGTTGTGTTGCGGCTACATCTTCACCAGATACTTTCGGCCAAACAATTTCATCAGGCATCGTTCCCTTTTCAATCATCACCTGAATTAAACGTTCATGTAAACGTTGTCTTTCAACTTCATGTCCCTTACTGTAGGTTTCGTGAGCCAAATTACATGCTTCTATCGGATCGTGTTTTAAATTATACATTTCATATTCCGCTTTTTGTCCATAATGCGGGTCATAATACACAGCGTATTTCCACTCTTTTTCTATGATACAACGAATATGACTAGGTCCCATTTTGGCTGGGTTAGGCGTCGTTAAATACGTATCATCATAGGTAAAATGAATGTAGTCTTGAACAATAGCATCTGGATTACCTAAAATAGGCATCAAATCCTTTCCTTGAAACGTCCAATGTTTTGGATCTATACCCGCAAAATTAGCCATAGTAGGCATTAAGTCTATTAATCCAGCAAACGAATTGGTTGTTTGTGCCTCTGGAAATAATTTTGGATTAGAGAATATCATTGGAATATTTAAACTCTGACGGTATACATTATACATCTTTTGTCTTTGCATTCCATGAGCCATTGCCATATCGCCATGGTCACTAATACGAACAATTAAAGTATCGTCCGTTAAACCATTATGGTCTAAAGCATTTAATACTTTGTTAATTTCTTTATCGACTAAAGACGTTAAATAGGCATAAAATTGCACATATTTTTTAGCCTTTTCATCTGTATTTATAGGTCCATTAAATTGGCATACATCTTTCCAAACTTGTTGTACACTTGGCTTGGTATCTAAATTTTCATTAACCGTAGTTGGAAGAGTGACAGGAATGGTATCAAAATCTGAATCTTGATATCCCCCTTGCTTATATAATGGATTATCTCCTGTACCCGGGAATGCCAACACATCGTGTGGATTGACTAAAGAAACCACCAAGAAAAATGGCTTTTCACCATGATTCTCTTTATAGGTATTTAAATATTCTATTGTACTGGCCTCTATACGGTTCTTTTTTGGGATTGAGTTTCCGAACCAAGCACTTTGTCCATTTCCATCAACAAATCGACCATCGTTATTAATATCTCCACCACCAAAATTAAAGAGGGCCATATCGTCTCCTGCATCAGGGTAATTCCAATGCTTAAAGCGGTATTTATTCGCAATATGATCTACATCTACAGGCGACCAATAAATCTGGTCTAAATCATCATATTGGCCATCAGGCTGAGCCACATCTTTAAAATATTCTGCTGGTTTGGTTAAATGCCATTTTCCTTTATATGCCACTTCAAAACCAGCCGACTCCATCATCTTACCCATATTTTGGTAATTACTGGCTAAGGTTTGTTGCATAATTTGTTCGGTCGATTTTGTCTTGTCAAACCCTAATACTTCGGTTACCCGATGATGTGCAGGATACATTCCTGTAAACAACGTTGTTCTACTTGGCGAACATGTACATGAATTGGTATGAGCATGGTTAAAAGTCATTCCATTTTTCATTAAACGTTGCATAGCAGGTAATTCTTCTTTGGCCCATTTTGGATCCCAATTTTGCACCCATGTTTGTTGATCTGTAATAATAAAGATCACATTCTTTGGTTTATTTGCTTTCATATAATTCTATTTTAATGATAACGAATACAATTTTGGGGAGGTTGATATTTTTTTCAATTTACAAAACTTTATTAACGTAACAATAGATAACTTCAATAAATAATATAACATTCTTATGTGCAATTCTTTACATAAACGAAGTATATAGATTAATTAATATTACAATGTCAATAGCATATATTGAATTAATGGGTTGGTATATGTTCAAATTATGATGAAATACAACTATAATTAAAAACATTAGAAACAATGCTAAAAATTAAATTACAACATCCTTTACATTACCATATAATTGTTAATTTTTTATATTTGTACAACAATACAAATAACCGATTAATAGAATAATGAAATACACCATCTTAACTTTAGCCTGTATCACTCAGCTTATAGCTCATGCCCAAGTTGCAAACTATACAACGTATACACAAGCCGAACTACTTCAAAATAATTTTCTTGCAAATCAACTATTACCCACAAATAACTCAGTTAGTATTACCAACATAACCCTTTCAGGAATGGATGAAAGCATTGGCTTATACGACAGTTTAGTAAACCACCCTTTTGAAGAAGGAATTGCAATTTGCGGATCCGGATTATATCCGATTTTTGAAGATAGCCCCATTCCATTTTGGTTATATGATATGCCTGATAGCTTATTTATTAATCCCCCATACTTAGATAGTCTTGATAATCTTATATACGCTATACCTGATCAAGCATTTTATAATTTAACAAGAATCGAAATAGAAGTTGTACCTACATTATCAAGTTTAGAATTAGTATACAACTACAATTCTCATGAATATCAATATAGTCCATTTTGCACAGGGTTAAATGATGTTTTTGGAATTTTTATAGAAGGACCTGGTATAAATGGTCCATACTCTAATAACGCATTATTAGCCTCGGTTATCCCTAATACTCAAATACCCGTTCACCCAAATAGTATTGTTCCAGCATTTACAGATACCTTAGATTCTCTGTATACTGCAGACTGTTATTTTATAGATACTAATTTTATAGATCACTCCAATTATTACATAAATAATAACGAATATCAATTTGATACTGTTCCTATTAATTTTGACATTGGAGGTTTAACAGACTCTTTACGAATGCAAGTTCAAGTAACTCCTTTAGATACCTATAAGATTACAATAGTGACTTCTGAATGGAAAGATCAAATATATTCATCTTCTTTATTCCTAAAGAAGAACAGTTTAGAATCTAGACCTTGGACTGGGGTAAGTTTGGGGTGTACTGACCCAAACGCTATAAATTTTAATTTAAATGCTAGCCAAGCAGACACCTGTGTTTATCCATTAGCCATTCATACAAATATTCAACAACCAAATTGTAATGAAAATTTTGGTGTTCTATTTATTGATAGTATTACAGGTGGAACGGGGATATTTGACATTGATTCTTCTGGTCTAAATTTTAACCAAATTCCTTTAGGAACACATACAATTGATGTCACTAACCAATACCAAACAGAACCATTTGCGTTTAATATTGCACAAACGGGTACCGAGGTTCCTACAATTAATGCGAATGGTGTTAACTTAACATCCAATTTAAATACAGATATACCTTTAAGTTATTTATGGTATTTAAATAACCAACCTATTTCTGGTAGTAATACACAAACCTATACAATAAGCCAAAATGGGTATTACCAAGTTGAAACCACTTACGCTGGGAATTGTGTTGAGAAAAGTGATTCTTTATATGCTGGAACATTCTCTATTCCAGAATCAGGCTTGAATACATCCTTTACCAACAATATCCTTTCTATTTATGATTTAGAAACCAATTTTCAAATTAGAATCTATAATACCCTTGGGCAATTGCAATTTGCATCTGAACAATCTACAATAGACCTATCACACCTAAAATCTGGAATATATCATATTGAAATACATACACAGACCTATAAGACAAGTCTTAAAGTTTATGTAAACTAGAATAAAACCAATAACTTATACCCCTTCTTTACACCCTGTAAATGAAGGGGTTTTCTTTCACTAAATCTTATTTGCGTAAAATAAACACAAACACGCTTGCAAGAGTTTAAATTAACGCTTACATTTGTGTAAACATTACGCAAATGATTTTAAACTTAGACCCATCGTTTTCTCCTTTTGGACAGGATAATACAATTGCATTTAAAGCATCTACATTTCCTGGAGGAGAACCACACTTTCGAATTCTATCAGACTTAACCACGGTAGAAACTGTACAAATTACACACCGTATTCAATCGTTTAATGATTTTGGATTGGTTCTTCTTGCCATAGATGCGTTAAAACGATTGGATGTTGAGCAAGTAAAACTCTTTATCCCCTATTTTCCAGGTGCAAGACAAGACCGAATTATGACTTATGGAGAGGGATTAACAGTAAAAGTATATACCGATATTTTAAATGCTGCTAATCTAAAAGAGATTATGATTTTAGATCCCCACTCAGAAGTTACACCTGCGTTATTAAACCGTTGTAAGCCTTTAAATAATTATGAGTTTATAGAACACGCCATTCGCCAAATTCCTTCTAAAAACTTGGTTTTAATTTCACCAGACGGAGGTGCTTTAAAAAAAATACATCAATTGGCTACACACTTAAAACACAAAGCGGTTGTTGAATGTTCTAAGGTAAGAAATCTCGAAACAGGGAAGCTATCTCATTTTAACGTGTATGCCAATGATCTAAAAGGCCAAGATTGTTTAATTGTTGACGATATATGTGATGGCGGTGGAACTTTTATTGGTCTGGCAAAAGCATTAAAAGAAAAAAATGCTGGTAAACTCTATTTGGCTGTAAGCCATGGGATTTTCAGCAAAGGACTGAATGGCTTAAACCATTTGTTTGAAAAAGTATTTACAACCAACAGTTTTAAAACGGATCTCAATTCACCGATAATTATTGAAATCCCAATAAACTTAGCTGCTAAGTAACCCTTATGTTATTGTTTAATCTTAAAATTTAATATTATGGAAGCCTTATATTTAACTGATGGATATAAATTAGACCATCGCCGACAATACCCAGATCAAACCACGCTAGTATATTCTAATTGGACACCAAGAAAGAGTAGATTACAAGGCGTTAATGAGGTTGTTTTCTTTGGATTACAATATTGTATACAAAAGTATTTAATAGACGATTTTAACCTCCACTTTTTTAAACAGCCTAAATCTGTTGTCGTTTCAAAATATAAAAATAGGATTAACCAGTATTTGGGTGGAAATATGATTGGAACAGAACACATTGAGGCTTTACATGATCTAGGGTACATACCACTCGTAATAAAGGCTTTAGATGAAGGCTCTCTTGTACCAATAAAAGTACCCATGTTTACCATGTATAATACCAAACCTGAGTTTTTTTGGTTAACCAATTATTTCGAAACTCTAATTTCTACCACAGTCTGGATGCCTTGTACATCGGCCACAATTGCTTACACGTATAAAAAACTATTAGATAAATATGCTAAAGAAACCTGTAACGATTTAACTTTTTTAAAATGGCAAGCGCATGATTTTTCTATGCGAGGGATGGCAGGTTTAGAATCTGCTGCGCTGAGTTCAGCTGGTCATTTATTAAGTTTTTATGGAAGTGATACTTTCCCTGCAATTCAATTTTTAGAAGACTACTACTTGGCTAAACCCGAACAAGAAATTATTAGTGGTACAGTGCCGGCCACAGAGCATTCTGTAATGTGCATGGGTACAAACAAGGACGAATTAGGTACATTTAAAAGACTAATTACCGAGGTATACCCTGAAGGAATTGTTTCAATTGTTTCTGATACTTGGAATTTATGGACGGTGCTCACCCAATATTTACCTCAACTTAAAGAAGACATTTTAAAGAGAGATGGAAAAGTGGTCATTAGACCT
>CBDEVQ010000090.1:0-23775 GCA_965243605.1 Flavobacteriales bacterium | reverse complement strand
AAAAGGAATTAACAAACTGGGATATAGATCGTATAGCATTAGTTGATAAGTTAATTATGAATATGGCTATTACAGAATTCTATGACTTTCCTGAAATTCCGTTACGTGTAAGTATCAATGAATATATTGAGCTATGTAAAGATTATTCAAGTCCTAAGAGTAAAGTTTTTGTAAATGGAGTTTTAGATAAAATTCAAAGAAGACTAGTAGAAGAAAAACAAATTAATAAACCTTTAGCATAAAGGTTTATCACAATTAAATTAAAAAGAGGAGCTAATTTAGCTCCTCTTTTTTTTAGTATATCCAATAAACATAGGTATTCATTTCAAAACCAAGGCATACTTTATCTTTATTTAACATCAGATAAACCTTTTCTTACGGTTATAAGTTTGCAATACAATTCTGAATGTTTATATTTGTCATACTTTTCAAAAAAACATAGTACAATGATTAAAAGATATTTATCTATTGCCTTAATAGCAGGAGTTTCAGTTTTAACTATTTCTTGTGGAGGAAACGAAGCTAATACAGCTGATACAAAGGATACAAAAAAAGTAGAAGCACCAGCTAAACCAGCTAAAAGTGCTAATAGTCAAGCTAAAAAAGCTTCTCAAGTAGAAGCAACAGGTAATGCTAAGTTTGAATTTGCAGAATCAGTTTGGGATTTCGGAAACATTACTTCAGGTGAAGTTGTTGAGAATATTTTCAAATTTAAAAACACTGGAACTGAGCCATTAATTATTTCTAATGCAAAAGGATCTTGTGGATGTACTGCACCAGCATGGCCAAAAGAGCCAATTGCTCCAGGTGAATCAGGAGAGATTAAAGTTGTATTTAACTCAAGAGGTAAATCTAACAAGCAAAACAAAACAGTTACAATTACAGCGAACACAACTCCTAACCAAACACGTTTAAGAGTTACTGGTAATGTAGAAAAAGCTGCAGCTGCTGCAAATACTGCTAAACCACAAAAAAAATAATTTAACGTTGAACGTTAAATCATATATTTAATCCGATTTGGTTTTTTACTAAATCGGATTTTTTTAAACTCAAAAAAATAGTACACATGGGAGGAGGAACAAACCAAGTGGTGATGATTCTGTTAATGGTAGTTGTTTTTTATTTCTTCGTGATTAGACCACAAGCGAAAAAAACAAAAGAAGAAGCTAAATACAGATCTTCTATCGAAAAAGGAAGTCAAATTATTACTATCGGAGGAATTCATGGTAAAGTAATTTCTGTAGCTACAGAAACTGTAACCATTGAATGTGATGGTGGTCAGAAATTGAAAATTGAAAAAAATGCCATTTTACCGCCTAAAGCGGCTAAAAAATAAAAAACTGCCTTATGGCAGTTTTTTTTTGCTCAAACATTACTGAATATGATATTTATCAAGAATTATTCTAAATAAATGTATAATTTTGTAAACCAAACTACAAAATGGATTTTTTAGAGTTAACAGACAAAATAACTGAAGCACTACAATTACCCACTTCCTATTTATTAGATCCGGGAAGGCGTATTTATGTGCTATATTTACTTTCTTCTACCTTGTTAGCGTATTTTGTTTGGCATCAATCTAAAGTTCAATATTCTTTCTTTAAATATATTTTCAATAAAAAAATATGGACGAGTAATTCTGCATTAATTGATTACTTATTTATCTTTTTTAATGGATTCATCAAAATTTTCATCATAGTTCCCTATTTAATATTAGGACTAACCTTCGCGTATTATGTAGACGAGTATCTTACCTCTTATTTTGGAATTGTAAATGTAAATATGGATTCATATACCATACTCATATTGTATACATTTGTATTTACAATTTTAAATGATTTTGGGAGTTTCTTAGTCCATTATGCAATGCATAAGATGCCTATTTTATGGGAATTCCACAAAATACATCATTCAGCAACCGTATTAAATCCTATAACCCAATATAGATTACACCCGATAGAGTTAATTATTAATAATTGTAAAGGGATTATTGTTTTCGGATTAACAACTGGATTTTTCGATTTTATTACTGAACATCAAGTGAACAAAGTCCTATTCTTAGGGGCAAATGTTTTTAGTTTTCTATTTCTATTTTGGGGATCTAACCTTAGACATTCTCATGTTAAACTAAGATATTTCCCAATTTTAGAATATATATTTATAAGTCCATTACAACATCAAATTCATCATAGCGATAACCCTAAACATTTTGACAAAAACATGGGGGCTAAGCTTGCCATTTGGGATTGGTTATTTGGAACACTTATACGCTCTAAACAGGTTAAAAAGTTGAAATTTGGATTAGGAACACGTGATAATATGAATTACGATACTTTTTCTAAAAATCTATTTATGCCTTTTAAGAACATTTTCTCAAAAAAGAATAACTAAATCTAACTAATCATTATTCTTCTTTTAGTTTTTCACCACAATTAAAACAAAAATCGGCATCGTCATTGTGCCCATCAGAAGCACAATTTTGACAAGATTGAGTGTTTAAATGCACATTATTTTGACTTTGCTTGGACATTTCTGCGGTTACTATTCCAGTAGGAACAGCTATTATACCGTATCCCATAATCATAACGATTGTTGCTATAAATTGCCCAAGTGGGGTTACAGGGGAAATATCACCATAACCAACCGTTGTTAAGGTCACAATAGCCCAATAAAAACTTCTAGGAATACTGGTGAATCCACTTTCAGGGCCTTCAACATTATACATTACAGTACCTAAAATAATAGAGATACAAAAAATAGCCATCAAAAAAACTAAAATACGAGCTCTACTTGCTTTTAAAGATCTTACCAATAAATTGGCTTCACTAACGTATCTAACCAATTTTAATATCCTAAAAACCCTTAAGAGTCTGAACACTCTTACCGCCATCAAATACTTTGAACTTCCTAAAATTAAACTTAGATATTTTGGTATGGTCGATAAAAAATCAATCATTCCATAAAATGAAAATATATACTTTGTAGGTTTAGTTACGACTAAAATACGTGCTATAAACTCCAAGGTGAAAAACAAAGTAATTATCCATTCTGCAGCATCTAATGCATTAGCATATTCCTTTTGGATAGAGTCAACACTTTCTAGCATTACAACTGCAATGCTTAATAAGATTAAACCTAACAAAATAAGATCGAACAACCTTCCTTCCTTAGTGTCAGCTTCATAAATTATTTCATGCCAGCGTTCTTTCCAATTATATTTTTTATTAGATTTCATTTTATCTTGTTTAGTCTATATCAGCAAAATACAATAATTCTTATTCTATTTAAAATCTAATCCGTTTAATATAGAATGTACAAATGATAAAGCACGCTCTTCTTGATAATAAGTTCCTTTTTGAACAAAACCAACATGCCCTCCGTACTCTGGTGTTTCTAAATATACATTCTTTAAGGTAGCAACTATGTCATAAGGATAACATGAAGACTGCATAAAGCTGTCATTTTTCGCCAATAAAATTAAGGTTGGAAGTGTAATATTTTTAATAAATGGTTTAGAGCTACAATTATCATAATATCCTTGAGCATCGCCAAAGTTATGTGCTGGACCCGTATATTCATTATCAAAATCATATAGCGTTTTTACGCGTTCTAATTGTCCAGAATCTTTATCGGGAAACTTGGTTAATTTAGCTTCTAATTTTTTACGCATGGTAGACAAAAAGGTACGTGCATAAACCCAATTTTTTCTTGAATTTAGAGCCACTCCACAAGCTTCTAAATCGATTGGTGGAGAAATACTTATACAAGCCTTAAGGTTATCAGGTTTCAACCAAGATTCTCCTAAATATTTTAAACTTACATTACCACCTAAACTAAACCCAATAGTAACAATTGATTCATAGTTATATGCATTATTAATGTGATTCAATATTCTATTAAGATCGTCGGATTTTCCAGAATGATAACAAGAATATAACCTATTATCCTCACCAGAACAACTCCTATGATTCATAAGAATAGCATCCCATTTATCGTTAATAAATGTAGATGCCATATTCTGCATATATCTACTTTTGGAACTCCCCTCTAATCCATGTAATAACAATACAGCACGTTTATTCCCATGTCTAGACTCATCAATATCTATAAAATCACCATCGTCTAATTCAACACGTTTTCTTACTAAAACTAGCTTTGGTTTTTTTCGAAACTGAGATGCCCAAATTGTTGAAATGTGCATACTTCTTAACCACCACTTTACTTTATATAATGAATCTACTTTTGGCATAAAACAAAAAAATCGGTTTACAAAAGTAAACCGATTTCATTAATTAAACGAATATGTTCGCTATTCTCTTTTACCAGATTTTAGCACGTTCTTCCGGAGTTCTGAACATAGAATCTCCATCCTTACATCCCCAAGCATCTTGGAACTCTGGCATATTAGATAATGTTCCATTAACTCTAAACTCTCCAGGAGAATGTGTATCATTAAGAATTCTGTTTCTTAATGCCTCATCTTTAATATTATTCTTCCATACATTCGCCCATCCTAAGAATAAACGTTGTTTATATGTAAATCCATCAATATCTTCTGGTTTAGGTTTACCCTCTAAAGCTTTTTCCAATGCATAATATGCCATTGTTAAACCTCCAAAATCTGCAATATTTTCACCTAAAGTCAATTCTCCATTAACCGCTAAATCTGGTAATGGTTTGAATTGATTAAACTGATTAACGATTACTTCTGCTCGTGTGTTAAATTTAGAGAAATCTGTATCCTTCCACCAGTTCTCTAAATTACCTTGATGGTTGTATAAACATCCTTTATCATCAAAACCATGTGTAAATTCATGACCAATAACAGCACCAATACTTCCGTAATTTATTGCATCATCTGCATTTACATTATAAAACGGAGGTTGTAATATAGCTGCAGGGAATACAACTTCGTTAAATAATGGATTATAATATGCATTAATGGTTTGTGGATTCATCCACCATCTTGTTTTGTCTACAGGCTGTCCGTAATCCTCTAACATTTTATTTAATGAATGCTCTCTTACTGCAAGAATATTCTCAAATAAAGAATTTTCTGAAACTGAGATTGAAGAAAAATCATTCCAAGTATCTGGATAACCTATTTTATAAGTAAACGATTCTAATTTTTCCTTAGCAGATGTTTTCGTTTCTTCACTCATCCATTCTAAGTTCTCAATACGAACTCTAAATGCAGCACGAAGATTTTCTATTAATTGCCCAACAGATTGTTTAGCGTCTTCACTAAAATAACGTGCTACATAAATTTTCCCTAAAGTTTCTCCAAAGTTGCCATCTAGCATACTTTGTGCTCTTTTCCAACGAGGCTTCATCGTTTGAACACCATTTAATGTTCGGCTATAAAAATCGAAATTTTGATCTACGATCTCACGATTTAAATAATTAGCCATAGAATTTAAGAGTTCCCATTCAAAATACTTTTTCCAAACATCTAAATCAGTTTTAGCAAAAAGTGATGAATATCCACTCATATAATCAGGCTGTCCAACAATAATTTTCTCAGGATTTTCAATTCCAAAAGCTCCGAAGAATGAAGCCCAATCAAATTCTGGAGCTAGTGTATGAAGTTCTTTTATTGTTTTTGGGTTGTATGTTTTAATTGGATCTCTACGATCTAAACGTGTCATAGAAATTTCTGCTATACTCTTTTCCAAATCAAAAATAGTTTGGGCAGAAGTTTTAGCTTGGTTTACATCCTCTCCAATTAATGCAAACATTTTTTCTAAATGTACGATATATGCCTGACGAATAGATTCCATTTTTTTGTCATCACTTAAATAGTAATCACGATCAGGTAATCCACCTCCACCTTGGCTTAATTGCAGAACATTTTCGTTACTATTTTTTGAATCGGAACCAATCCAAAATCCAAATGCACCACCAATTCCTTTGCTATAGGCTTCAATCATATAAGCATGCAATTCTTTTTTAGAAGAAATTGCATTAATTTTTTCTAGGTACGGCTTTAATGGCTCTATTCCTTTTGTATTACATGTTGCAGAATCTAAAGCTGATAAATAAAAATCTCTTACAAGTTGCTCATCAGAACCTTTTTTATAGTTAGATTTTGACGTAATCTCTCCGATAAGATCATTGATTTTTTTTCTATTATCTTCAGATAAATTTTCAAATACTCCCCAACGACTCTCCGTACTTGGAATTGGATTATCCTTTAACCATGATCCAATAGCGTATTGATAAAAATCTGTACAAGGATCTTGTGATTTATCAAGATTAGCTAAACTAAAAGCCTCAACAACCTCTTCTTTAGGTTCGGCCGGTTTTTCAACCTTAGCTTTGTTATCCGCATTATTACCGCAAGATGTTAATCCTGCTAAAGCAATAGCACTTAATACTATAGAACTCTTTTTCATACCTTCTTATAATTTGTATGCAAAATATTCTATAAATGTTAAAATGTAAAATTTTTTATGAATTTTTAACGTGATATTATTGTCTATTTTTAATAAAAAAAATTAAAGGCTAATACAGCCATGTCAATAAAGTAAATATTATAAAAAGACATTTAATAAAAAAAAGTTCCTTACTTTGTATTCTATAAACCATAGTTTAAATTATTATGAAAAAAGTTATAGCTCTAATTCTATTTGTTATTCTAATTGCTACAACTGCGTATTATTCTTTTGTCTACTATCTTCACTTTAGTGAAGGATACCGAGCAGGTGAATTAATTAAAATAAGTCACAAAGGTGTTTTATTTAAAACTTGGGAAGGTGAAATTAGTCAGGGAGTTTCTGAATCTCAACGTTTTGTTTTTTCTGTAGAGGAAAAAGAAGCAGAAGTCATAGAGAAACTTAAGCACTTACAGGGTAAACAAGTTAACCTTACTTATATAGAGCGTTTTGGTACTTTCCCATGGCTTGGAGATACCAAATATTTTATTACAAAAGTTGATGTAGTTAAAAAACAAATGATTGATCAAGAGCAAGAGCAGGAACATAAGGAAAAATCCAATGACAATAAAGCTCCAGAGGTTATTTCAACAGATACAATAGAAATATAATAACACGCCATTTTTCTATAAAAAAAAGTCTCTAATGTTAACATTAGAGACTTTTTTTTATAGTATATAAATCAATTTTACTTCGACATCAATTCATTTAGTGGGTGGTCACATTTATATCCAAATAAACGTTTTTCCTTAATAATATTATCCACATACTTAGGAATCATATCTTCCCATCCTGGTTCACCATTTCTAATTTTACGTAAGACTTCTCTAGAAAATATATGTAAAATATCTTCATCAAAATCTGCAATATCCATAATTCTATTATTATGAACAAAGTATTCGTAAAGGGCTTTATACCTAGGGTGAATATCGATATTTGCCGTTTTAGAAAGAGCTCCAGTTTCCTGGTTTTTGTAAGGGTACAGATACATCTTAAGGTCTCTGTTAAACATCTTACCAAATGCTTCTAAAATTCCTCCACTTAAATTTCTATAATAACGCTCATCAAATAACTCAACCAAATTAGGTACTCCTAAAATAATACCCATTCTTTCTTTTGTAAAAGAAGAGAAATATTCTAATAGCTTATAATATCGTTGATAATTTGAGATCATTACAGTTTGCCCTAAAGAACATAGAATATTAGCTCTATCTAAGAAATCTTGCTCATCAATATCTCCTTCTGACTTTAAGTTATTTAATGTAATTTCAAATAATACAACAAGCTTTTGTTTATCTACTTTCGGATCTTCAACAAATTGCTTATATCCATTAGTAATCATATCTATATTAACTTTAGTAACCGGTCTAAAACTACCTCTAATTGTTAATATATTTTTTTTGTATAATACATCAGCTGGTTGTAGATTATTCCCATCAGGCCCGAAAATAACAGCATCTGTCATTCCGTTTTTCACTAAGAATAAACTTAACAATCTGTTATCAACATCATTAAAGTCTTTACCGTTCATTTGAACCATATTAATCTCTAACTGATCTCTATGTAAATTGTCGTATAAACTTTTAATAAGTTCTTTAGGCTTGTGACTTAAATACATGCAAGCATAAAGTAAATTAACACCTAAAATACCAACTGTTTCTTGTTGTAACTTGGCTTCTGGTTCTAATAAGTTAAAATGAATAATAATATCATTTGGCTCAGAATTGGGTGTTAATTGAAACCTTAGCCCCATCCAACCATGACCTTTAATCGTTTTACTGTAATTGATAGTAGCAACATTATTTGCAAATGCAAAAAAACGTTTATTTGGGTGCTTCTCACGTTCTAAACGAACCGTAATTAAACCATACTCATGAGAAATCATCTTCTTTAAACGCGATTCACAAACGTAACGTCCACTAGCTTCTTTACCATAAATGGCATCACTAAAGTCTTTATCATAAGCAGACATTGCCTTAGCAATTGTACCTGATGCAGCTCCTGCTCTAAAAAAATGTCTTACAACCTCTTGTCCAGCACCAATTTCAGCAAATGTCCCATATATTTCTGGGTCCAAATTAATTTGTAATGCCTTTTGAGTAGTGGTTAAAATCGAAAAATCTGCCATTTTATTGATTATATTTTTATCCTTATTACACTAAAACACGTCTTTCTAGAAGAGTATCTAGAGTAACAAAGTTAACAAGTTTTCTATGTTATGAGAGACAAAAGAAAGAAAAAAATTTGTTAATTTACATGATAAATATTATTAATGATGCAAATATCTTTTCTAGGCACAGGAACTTCACAAGGTGTTCCTGTTATTGCATGTACTTGTTCTGTCTGTAAATCAGAAAATCATAAGGATAAACGTTTACGATGTTCTATTATGGTTTCTTATGATGAAAAAAACTATGTTATAGATTCTGGGCCAGATTTTAGACAACAAATGTTGAGAGAAAATGTTCAAGACATTGAAGCTATTATTTACACCCATGAGCATAAAGACCATACTGCTGGTATGGATGATATAAGAGCATTTAATTTTAAGCACCAAAAAGATATTCCTTTATACTGTAGTGACTTGGTAGAAATTGGCTTAAAAAAAGAATTTGCTTATGCTTTTGCCAAAGTGAAATATCCAGGAGCTCCTAATACTCTCATTAAAAAAATTGACAAAAACACGCCTTTTAAACTCGGTACTAAAACGTGGCAACCTATAGAGGTTATTCATCATAAATTACCAGTACTGAACTTTAGAATAGATAACTTTGCATATATAACGGATGCAAATCGGATTACTGAGGAAGAGTTCGAAAAATTAAAAGGTGTAAAAACGCTTATTATTAATGCACTTCGAAAAGAAAAACATATTTCTCATTTTACACTTGAAGAAGCATTAGAAATAATAGATAGACTTGATGTCGATAGAGCTTATTTAACTCACGTTAGTCATCAAATGGGAAAACATGAGGACGTAGAAAAAACTCTACCTCCACATGTGAAATTTGCTTATGATGGTTTAAAGATTAAAATTGACTAATAACAGATTTTAATTTAACCATTTTATTTAATAAATCCTCTACATAATCTAAATGTAACATATTTGCTCCATCAGATTTAGCCATAGAAGGATTAGGATGTGTTTCTAAGAATAATCCATTAACTCCAACAGCAACACCTGCTTTAGCTATAGTTTCTATAAGCTCTGGCTTTCCTCCTGTTACTCCTGAACTTTGATTTGGTTGTTGCAATGAATGTGTAATATCTAAAACAACAGGTACTCCAAAATCTTGCATCACAGGAATCGAACGATAATCAACAATTAGATCTTGATAACCAAATTGAGTTCCTCTATCTGTTAACAAAACATTATCGTTTCCAGAATCCATAACCTTTTGCATGGCAAACTTCATGCTTTCCGGAGCTAAAAACTGACCTTTCTTTATATTTACCCATTTCCCAGTTTCAGCAGCTGCAACCAACAAATCTGTTTGTCTACAAAGAAAAGCAGGTATTTGTAATACGTCTACATAATTAGCTGCCATCGCAGCTTCTGGAGCTGCATGAATATCAGTAACTGTAGGTAAATTTAATTGTTGCCCTACTTTCGCTAAAATATTTAAAGCTTTTTCATCTCCAATACCAGTAAATGAATCTAATCTTGATCTATTGGCTTTTCTATATGAACCTTTAAACACTAAATTAATATTTAATCTTTCACATATATCTTTAAGTCTATTGGCTATCTCAAAAGCTATGGTCTCACCTTCAATTGCACATGGACCTGCAAGCAAAAAAAGCTTATCTTTACTATAGAAAAAATCTCTATTAATTCCGTTCATATTTTTTTTATACAAATGTAATTTAAAAATGCTAGTTACAGGATTCAAATAAGTCCCTAAAATAATATATATTTGGTGAGAATAAAAAATATACTTATGTTTTCTAGTACTAAACGACTCATTTTCACACTAATCATGGGTGCTGTAGTTCTAAATTCTTGTGTTAAAGAAATAACCGATGATTTAGATGATTTACAAACTGCAGATGACATTCAAGATTGGATTTTTCCATTCATTAATTCTGACATTCAATTAGAAGATTTAGATTCAACTAATCTTAAGGTTTACCCTGATGGAAGTGTTTACTATACAAGTATCATTGATTCTGTTATAATGGTTGAGCCTAATGACATTTTTGATTTACCTTCTTCTCAATCTATTTCTGCTCAAACATTTCTTTTGGATGGTGTTAACACCAAAGCATACAGTGAAACTAGATTATCTTCACTACAATCTATTTTAAGCAATGATTTCTCTTTATGGTCTTCATTAGGTCCTATTAGTGGTACTTTTGCTACTGTACCATCTTTTACAGGTAGTAATTTAGGAACACAAAATTTGCCTCAATTCACTGATTTCACAACCATAACTTATGATAATGGTTTCTTAGATATTACAGTGAGTAATACGTCTAACATACCTGTAGAAAATGTAACTTTACAGTTTAGCAATATAACTTCAGGAGCCAATATAGGTACAGTATTTTTTGCATCTATCCCAGCTACAAGTAATGCCACTGAACAATTAAACATGAGTGGTAAAACTATTGAAAGCTTTATTCAGTTTGAAGTATTAACATTGGAATCTCCTGGAACTGCAGGTCCTGTTGTTGCCGATTTTGCTTCTCCTTTCTCTGTTGAAGTTTCATCTACAAACAATATGGTTGTAAATAATGCAATAGCAGAATTTAATCAACCTATTTTTGACTTTTCTTTTTACTATGAATTAACAGATAACGGAGGGACTCCTTTAAGTCAAGAATTAACTGAAATTAAAATTAAATCTGGTAAGCTAATTTATGTTATATCTTCTGATATATCTGCCCCAATGGGATTAACAGCAGAATTTAGTGAATCTTTTGACGCAAACGGTTCACCATTAAAGATAGATACAATTCCATTACCGCAAATGCCATATACTTTTGTAGATTCTATTGATTTAGCAGGAACAACTTTTGACTTAACAAAAGATCCATTTAATCCATACAATAGACTTCCTCTAAGATTTATGCCTTCATACTTTTTCCCAACATTTCAAAATCAGTTTGATAAAACGGATCAGTTTACAATTTCATTATTAGCGACTAATGTAGAATATGAACATGTGAAAGGTCGTTTTGGATTAGATACAGTTAATATTCCAACCAACACTGTAACTTGGGAAGATGATGATGTATTAGGTAATGTTTCTGGTAATATTGAATTTGAAGGTTCTAGATTAAACTTTATTACTTATACGAACGTTGGTGCTGATTATAATGCAAGTATTCAAGGAGCAGTTACAAACGTTGATGGAAACTTCTTAGCAATGAACTTAACTCAAGAAATGGAATTTTCTGGACCAGTTGTTAGTGAGTTTGGAAACGTTGCAACGGATAACTTCATATATGACGAGACAAACTCTAATGCAGATGAAATTATTAGTTTCTTACCAAATACAATGGTAACTCAAGGTGTATTATATACAAACAAACCTAATCCAGCACGTGAATGCTTTATTAATGACGAAGCATTTATGAGAGTTGACCTAGAATTAGAAACACCTTTACACTTTACAGCCGATACATTATTCTTTACAGATACTGTAGGTTATGATAATGTAGATTTTGAAGACCTTAAAGATATTGATACAAATAAGTTTATTACGGACATTTTCTTACATATGGATGTAGTGAACGACTTCCCTGTAGATATTGGAGCGACAATTAGTATTATTGATTCTGTAGACGAAACAACAGATACTTTATTACGTGTTGTACCTTACAACGATGTAATACAAGGAGCTAAAGTTGATGCAAACGGAACAACTATAGAATCTAACGATTATAATCACATCATTAAGCTTTCTAAAGAAGATAGAATAGCATTAGTGAATGGAGACAAAATCTTAGTTCATGTTGATTTATTAACATCTAAATATAACGCAACATCTCCTTTTGTAAAATTAAATAAAGATGATCATTTTAAACTGAACTTGTCAGTTGAAGTACAAAATCATATACCTGTTGAATAATTTTAGAAAGAAGAAATAAATAACATGAAAAAATTACTAACACTTTCTTGTGCTTTAATTGGAATTCTTTTTTCTCAAGCACAAACTCAACAACCTCTAATCCAATATGGATTTGATGTTATACCTAGTTCAGTTACTTTAAACCCCGCATTCCAATCTGAAAAACCAATTTTCATTGGTGTACCTGTATTGGGTGGGTTACATTTTTCAGCATTCTCTAGAGATCTTACTTTTAGAGATGCCATAAAAAGGGAAAACAGTTCTAGAACTATTCTTGACCGAGATAATATTTCGAGCGTAATAGAAGAAAATTCTTATTTAAATGTTCAGTTATCTACAGATATTCTTCTAGGAGGATTTAAAAGTTATGATGGAGGTTTTTGGAGCTTTGGTTTCAAAATAAACACAGAACTTGACAATAGATTCTCTAATGATTTTACAGACTTCATTCTTTATGGAAATTACGATTCTAAAGTTTATGATCGTTGGTTAGATTTCTCTGCAATTAATCATGAAGCTACAGTTTATAGTAAGCTGCATGTAGGGTATTCTAGAGATATCAATAAACGATTAAGAGTTGGTGCTCGTTTGAATATATTAAGTGGTTTAGCTTATGTAGGAATTACAGAAAATTCTTTAAAGCTAAAAACAGATCCTAATGCTGCAATACCAAATTCTGTATTATCTAAAGGTGTACTACAATTCTCTACAGCTGGTATAGATTTTAGCGACGATAGTACTCAGATAAGCTACTCTCCTATTAACTTTAAAAACTTAGGTATAGGAATAGATTTAGGAGTTGATTATATGTTCAACAAAAAACTATATTTATCTGCTTCTATTATTGATCTAGGATTCATTAAATGGTCAGATCATGGTAGACATATTGGTGTAGATGTACCTTCAGATTGGAGATACGAAGGATTTACTTTTGAACCTAACGGAGATAAAGATTTAGGAGATGAAATTGACGAATGGTCTGATAATTTAGAAGATGATTTAAATTTAGACACAGTTGACAATGCTGAGTTCACAACCTATTTACAATCTAAAATCTTCCTTTCTGGAAAATATAGATTCAACCGTAAATACTCTATGAACATGACCTTTAAGGGGGAATTTGATCGTGGAGGATTTGAACCTGGTGTATCTTTAGCTTACCAAGCTAAAGTTGCTAAATTCTTAGACTTAGTTGGTGGGGTTTCTTACCAAGATAGACAAGCGGGAGTTGGTGCTGGTGTAAACTTTAGTATTGGAGCATTTAACTGGTATTTCTTAACAGATAACTTAAATGCATTCTTTACTCCTGCTGAATCTAGAGGAACAAACTTTTCTATGGGAATGAATGTTCAATTAGGTAAAGAAAAATCGAATGCTCAGTATGGTAAAACAAGATGGGCCGAAGATAAAAATCCTGATGCTAAAAAGGAAACGCCTAAAATGAAAAAGAAACGTTTAAAGCGAGAAAAGAAAGAAGCAAAGAAAAAGGCTAAGAAAGAAAAGAAGGCCGACAACGAAGAAAAGACTTCTGAAAAAACAAAGAAGAATAAAAAAGAAAAAGAAAAGAAATCTAAAGATACTGTTAAGAAAAGAACAGATAAAAAGAAAAAGAAAAACGAACTTTAGAAATCATTTTTCATCAATTCATAAAAAAAGGATATTAGTAATTACTAATATCCTTTTTTTGTACCTCTTTGTTCTTAACTATAATTGAATCGCATTTTCGTAATAAAATGCATTTTGCCTTTGAAATATCAGATATGGATCCGATTTAGAAAATTTACGAATGGTTTGAGACGGGACCATAGCAAAATCTAATAATACCAACCCATCTAAACAATTATTAAAATTTGGATCTATATTAAACCCTACAATTTTTGCATTTTGACCAAGGTATTTTTTTAATAATACCGGTATTTTCAATCCAAATGGTTCCAACTCTTCAATTAAATCTTCTATCTCTTTTAAAGAATTTTTATGTGCATTTAATAACGTTTTAGAAATATCGTTATATTTTACTTTAAAAGGCTTTCTGGCTTTTATATGCTTTGCTCTCTCATGATCGTAAAATTGACTTTTTAAATACAGAATCATAATCTCCTTAGAAATCGTAGAAAAATCATTACTGATACTTACGGCTCCTAATAAATATCTGTATTTATCATTTCTAATTAGTAATTCCAATATTCCTTGCCAAAGTAATAATAACGTTAATGGATGCCTTTGGTACTCTAATCGAATAAATGATCGACCTAACTCTATTGAACGTTCTAATACTGGCTTAAAATCTTTCTTAAATTTAAATAACCTATTTAAATAAAACCCTGACTTTCCAAACTCTTCAATAATCTCATCTCCAAAACCAACCCTATAACTTCCCACTATACAGTTGTTATCCTTATCCCAAATAAACAAATGATGATAATAAGAGTCAAAAACATCAACATCTAAAGATTTCCCTGTTCCTTCTCCAACCTCTCTAAATGTAATTTCTCTTAGTCGACCTATTTCATGAATAACATTCGGACATTCTTTTTCTTTAACCAGAAACAATTGTAAGCTTCCAATTTCAAGAATTTTTTGTTCTTTAGCAATGCTTTTAACCTCCCTTTTTAAATGCTTTACAGATATTTCTTTAGCCAATTTGGCTGGTTTTAATTTAATTTTCTGTAATAATTGATCCGTTACAGATTCTTTCTTTGGATTACTAAGTCCGTATATTCTAGCGCGTAGATACGCATATTTATCATCCAGATCAATACAGGTTTCTAATTTCTCACTGGTAATCGTTTTACCAATTCTTACCCCAATAGATGTATTTTGTTTGTTATACATTTCTGTAGCTAAAGACAATGTACGCCAAGTACTATTTATTTTACCTTTAAGGTGAAAACTTAAACTATTCTTACCGTCAAAAAAAACAGGAATTAATGGAACTTCAGATTTTACCATTAATTTTACAACAGACTTTTTCCACGCTTTATCCTGAATTCTTCCATCATAAATAGTAGACACTTCACCGGCAGGAAAAATAAGCACACCTCCTCCTTCATTTAAATGACTATACATTTGCTTTATTCCAGCAACATTTTTCTTCAACGCTGATTTCCCAGCATATAGATCAACAGGAATCAATAAATCTTTTAATGGTTCTATTCTAGATAATAAATCGTTAGCAAGAATTTTAATATCCGTTCGTCTTTTCCTTAAAAGGTATATAAATAATAAACCATCCAAAATTCCCATTGGATGATTGGCATAAGCCATAAAATTCCCTTCTTTTGGAATACTTTCAAGTTCTTTTTCTAAATATTCAGGTCGTATTTCTAATACTTCTAAAACATTCTCAATAAATTCATCTGGATTAGATGAATATTGTTCTTTGTACAATGTGTTTAAGTGATTAAGCTTCGCACCTTGCATAATCCATTTTAACAGTGTCAAGTATCTTTTATGGGTAAATACTTGTTTATTTTGTAAATCTTCTACTTTAACTATCATATAACAAAGCTAAATTCTAGCCTTTAACCACAGTTAAAACTCTTGTTATTATATTAATAACTAAACTCATATTTCTCAATAACTTAACATATATATTTCATATTTATTAAACGTATCTTAACATGTAAAATTTATATTTTATTAAACTCAATAATATAAATATTGATGTTAGATTCCAAAATCTACATTTTTCTAATATTATAATCTAAATTTGCACCACAAAAGAAACACATATATAGAAATGGCACCTTTCGGAAAAAAGAAAAGAAATAAAGACGAAGAGAAAATAAAGCTTTCCAAAGACAATTGGAAAAATGGGATTCGCATCTTTTCATTTATAACACCTTATAAATGGACCTTCTTTTTAGGAATTATATTTTTATTCCTATCCAGCGTAGCCTCTTTAGCTTTCCCTAAGTTTATGGGAAGTTTACTTCAGCAAGCAACAGATACACAAGGTGACTTTAGTAAAGTTAATGAAATTGCAATCGGTTTATTTATCCTATTTGCTTGTCAATCTATATTCTCATATTATAGAGTGGTATTGTTTATCAATGTAACCGAAAAAACAATGGCTGATATTCGATCTAAGTTCTTTAGTCACTTAGTAAAAATGCCAATGTCCTTTTTTGATAAAACTAGAGTTGGAGAATTAAACTCTAGAATATCTTCAGATATTTCGCTTTTAAAGGAAACAATGACCACAACTTCTGCTGAGATCATCAGACAGATGATTACCTTAATAGGAGGTATCACTTTACTTTTCTTAGATTCTGCTGAACTTGCCTTATTTATGTTAGCCGTATTGCCTGTTATTATTATTCTAGCTGTACTCTTCGGAAAAAAACTAAGAAATTACTCTAAAATGGTTCAACAAACTACGGCAGATTCTCAAAATATTGTTGAAGAAGTTTTACAAGCTATACAAAATGTTAAGGCATTTAGTAATGAAATATTTGAAGTTAACCGTTATAATTCTCAGGTAGATATCATTAAACAATATGGTATTAAAGGTGGTAAATTAAGAGCTGCATTTATTTCGTTTATTGTATTTGGAGTATTTGGAGCCATAGTAGCTGTAGTTTGGTATGGTGTAAAATTAATTCAACAAGGAGAATTAACTATTGGTGGACTTACTGAATTCCTATTATTAACCATATTTATTGCAGCAAGTTTAGGAAGCTTAGGTGATTTATATGCTCAGTTTCAAAAAGCAATTGGTGCTGCAGATAAAATAATGGAAATTTTAGATGAAGATGAAGAAAAATTAAATGATGAAACATTAGCTTCCATTAAGCTTGAAGGTGATATTCAATTTAAAGATGTTTCTTTTGCATACCCATCTAGACCTGATTTAGAAATCATAAAGCATCTAAATTTAGAAATAAATGCTGGAGAGCAAATTGCAATTGTAGGAGGTTCTGGAGCAGGAAAAAGTACGTTAGCATCTTTATTATATCAATTTTATCCTACCACTGGGGGCGACATCTTATTTGATGGACAGTCAATTCGTCAGTTAAATTTAACAAATATTAGAAATCAGATGGCAATAGTACCTCAAGAGCTTATTCTATTTGGGGGTACAATTCAAGAAAATATTGCCTATGGTAAACCTGAAGCTACATTTGAAGAAATTAAACATGCAGCAAAACAAGCTTTCGCGATAGAATTTATTGAAAAATTCCCTGAAGGATTCGAAACGATCGTAGGAGAACGCGGTATTCAACTATCAGGAGGACAAAGACAACGAATTGCTATAGCAAGAGCTATATTAAAAGATCCAAAAGTGTTAATTTTGGATGAAGCAACTTCAGCATTGGATTCAGAATCTGAAACTTTTGTACAAAAAGCACTAGATAATTTAATGGTAGATAGAACTTCTATTGTAATTGCCCATAGATTATCTACTGTAAGAATGGCAGATAAAATTATCGTTTTAAACGAAGGTACAATTGTTGAAGTTGGAAATCATGACGAACTTATGAATCTTGAAAAAGGATTCTATAAAAATATGAAACAACTCCAAATATAAAAATATGATAGGGTTATTAAAGACATTAGCCATTTTTGCATTTATATATTATGCAATTAAGTTTATATCACCTTACGTTAAACGTTATGCAATTAAAAAAGTAGGTGAAAAATTAGAACAACAAATGCGCGGACAATTTGGTAATCAAGATAACCCCAAAACGAGAAACCAATCAAATGATAAGCGTAAAGAAGGTGATATAAGAGTTGAAAAACAAAAAGCTCAACAAATAAATCCATCTTCTAAATCTAAGAATTACAACACCCAGAATATGGGAGAGTACGTAGATTACGAAGAAGTAAAGGACTAAAAGACACAAATTGTGTCTTTTTCTCTTCTATAGATTTAAACCCATGTATATGGTTGTAAATCATTAATAATTATATAGTACTTTTGTTCTATTACACCTTAATAAAACGAAATAAGTCTACCTCATTTCATGAAAAACTTGAAAAAAAGCGTTCGAGAAGAACTAGAATTTGATAAAATTTTGGAACTATTAATTGATAAATCTCAAAGTCCAAAAAATAAGAATTACTTTAAAAACATACGTCCATATTCTAGCTACGACAATTTAAATGTCTCCTATAAAAAACTTGAAGAATATGGATTTTCAAGAGATGACCAAACCTTCCCTACGTTTCAATATCAGAATCTTCAAAATGCCATAAAACTATTAAGAATAGAAAATAGCATTTTAGAAGTTGATGATTTTTTCAGTATACTTCATGCTATCGATTTTTCTAATAAGGTATTTAAATTTTTAAAGAACAATCCTAGTAATTGGAATAGGATGCGCTCTATTTTCAAAAATATTTCGATTGAAAAAGATTTAGTAAGAAAAATACTTGGTGTATTTACAGCCAATAGAGAAGTAAAAGATAATGCAAGTGACAAACTTCAAAGTATACGTTTAAAAATTAATACGTGCTTAAGAGTTTCTGGGCAACATTTCACACAAAGCTTGGCCAAATATGGAAGTGCAGGATACCTTGCTGATACTAGAGAAACATATATAAACGAAAAACGACTATTAGCTGTTCTTGCTGAACACAGGCGTAAAGTTAGTGGTAGACGATTAGGAGAAAGTAAAACAGGAAGCGTGGTTTATATTGAACCACAAGAATGCACACATGTTAATGAAGAACTTCTAAGAAATCGAGAAGACGCAAAAGAGGAAATTAGACGTATCCTACTTGAATTAACCAATGAATTTAGAGACCGTAGAGATTGGTTAATAGAATTGGCTAAAATTCAAGAAGAACTAGATAGACTCGAAGCGAAAAATCAATTGGGTCGTTTATATAAAGGGATTATCCCTAAATATACATCTGAAAAAAATATGGAATGGAAAAATGCATTCCATCCCTTATTATTAATAAAATATAAAGAATCAAACACTAAGGTTCATCCACAAAGCTTAGGATTAAATAACTTTCAACACATGATTGTTATTTCTGGACCTAATGCCGGTGGTAAATCCATCAGTTTAAAAACGGTTGGATTACTTCAGTTAATGTTCCAGTGTGGGTTTCCTGTTCCAGCACATGATGAATCCGTTTTTTGTCTTGTAGATGAAATATTTACAGATATCGGAGACAACCAGTCTATAGAAAATGAGTTAAGTACCTATAGCCATCGTTTAAAGAAAATGAAAGAAATCTTGGAGGCCGCAGATGAAAAATCCATGATTCTTATTGATGAATTTGGTTCAGGGTCTGATCCAATTTTAGGTGGTGCATTAGCTTCCGTTTTCTTTGAAGAACTCTACAAAAAAGGATGTTTTTCTGTACTTACAACCCATTATGGAAACATTAAATTAATGGCAGAAGAAATGAGCGGTGTGCAAAATGCTTCTATGTTGTTTGATGAGAAAAAGTTAAAACCATTATATAAATTACACATTGGACGTCCTGGTAGTTCATTTACATTTGAAGTTGCCAGTAATATGGGAATTCCTCCTGAATTAATAGACAATGCTAAAGACAAAGTTTCTCTTGAAAACATCCGATACGAAGAGCTGATTAACCAATATCAACGATTAAATACCGCTTTAGAGAAAGAAAAGAACAACCTAAGAAAGAAAACCCAAAGAACCCATACCCTAAAAAAAGAGTTTGATAAGAAATTGGAATACATTGAAAATAGAGAGAAAAGACTTTATGATCAAACCGAAGAATTCCAAAGACAAGTTTCTTTAGGGAAGAAAATGGAGAAAGTTATTTTACAATATAAGAAAGGTAAAAAAACAAAAGAAGTTTTTAATCAATTCAAACGCTTAGTAGAAGTGGAATCTAAAGTTCCAGTAGAAATTAAAAAAGTAAAGCGACCACCTGTTTTTAAAGAAAGAAAATCTAAAGAAAGCATTGAGTTTAAGATTGGTGATCAGGTTAAACTTGTTGGTGGGCATGATGTAGGAGAGATTATTGATCTAAAAAAAGACAAGGCATTGGTCATTTTTGGACTCATGAAAACACAAATTGCATTTTCTAGATTAGAAATGGCCTAATCACTATTAATCCAGATGCGTTAATTAGCGTGTTGGATACAGTATAAAGCAATTGATGTGGCTTGAATAACATTCATTGAAGAGTTTTCTCCGAACATATCTATATGATAACATTGGGGTATTTTTGATAATAATAAGTCAGAAATACCCTCAACTTCATTTCCTATAACCAATAACACATCCCTGCCTTCTTCTAGATTTAAGGTTTGTAATCCCTTACTTGTATTTGTTAACTCGAGCCCAATGACTACTTTATTATCTTTTAGATAATCCAATACTATTTCCTCACTATTGATATTGGATTGATATGAAACGTACTTTTGAGTAGACCTTGATGCCTTTTTTAATTTCCTAGAGTTAATATCGATCGTATTCCCAAAATATATCACATCAACTCCCATGGCATCACATATTCTAAAAAGGCCACCTATATTATCAACTAAATCTAAATTTGGAGCCAATACAGATACTTTTACTTTAGATGTTTTATTGACTGTATTTTGATGTGTTTTTTGCATAAATCTTATTGAGTTAATCTGTACAATAACCTAATTATTGTGTTATAAAATACATCTAAAATCAAAGGTACAATTTATATCATTTTCATGTTTTTAATAAAAAAGAAAATTCAATAAAACCTCCATTTTTTGACAAAAATAGGATATTGATAATATTTTTTTTCATTTTTTTTTAGAAAAATTTTTAGACCTATAACCTTCTACTTTCAAAGCTTTTAGAACCGAAAAAAAGTTAAATAACATTGTTATTTAATTGATTAACAGATTTTTTCGTTGATTATTAGAAATATTTTTAGTTATATTTATCTCGTCATAAGCAGACAAACATTAACGCATAAATTATCAATTCTATGAAAAAGATTTCTTTAACACTTGCCGTAGCCTTAGCAGCTGGAACATTCGCATTCGCACAAGACGATCAGGATGACAACCACACAATTTCATTTGCTATTCCTGCTACTAGTATTCTAGACATCGAAGGTCCTGGAGGAATTAACTCTATTAACTTTACACCAGAAGCAATTACTGAAGCTGGTAACGCTTTTGATTTTAACTTATCAAATTCTGCACTTTGGTTAAACTACTCTAACGTTAAATCTGATGCTTTAAGTACACGTAAAGTTACTGTTGGTATGACAAATGACTTACCTACAGGTATGACTTTAACTGTTTCTGCTGGAGCTGACGCTGGAAATGGACAAGGAACTAAAGGAACTCCTAACGCTTCTGCTATTACTTTAGCGAATGGAACAACTTCAACAATCATTACAGGTATTGGAAGTGCTTATACTGGAAACGGAGTAAGTAACGGTCACCAGTTAACGTATGACTTGGCATTCGATGAGAACGAATTCCAAACGTTAAGTGCTGATTTAAACCAATCAGTAACGATTACTTATACTATCGCAGACGAATAGTATAATCGTTCATATTGGAATTATTAAGGGCAGATATTTATTATCTGCCCTTTTTTATGTTTAAAAAACAAAAGCACCAATCAATTTAATGATGGTGCTTTTTTATATGATTAAAATAAATTTATTGCTATAGAATATTGGGGAGTTATAACCTATGTTCATTATTTCTAATAATTCCATATTAAAATAATAAGGAATTATTAGGTTTTAAACGAATAGTGCCCAGAACAGGAGTACATAGTATAAATTAGACAAACGGTCTATACCTCATAAAACAGTACAAAAACCTTATAAAACAAGACTTAAACAACTTAACACACATTATTAGCGTGTATTCAGCATGCAAATAAAGTGCATATTTCATTGTCCTTTTCTTTGCCCCTTTCATTTAATAATTATATTTGCTTCATGTTTTATTTAAAGTATAAAAAGAAAGCAATTACCCCTATTATCCTTAAAAACTATATTAAAGATCTGAACGGTAATTTTGAATATGCAACTGGGCAAAGTGTATCTCCTGACTTATGGAATCTTGGAAACTCTCGACCTGTTAAAAAGAGAGGTGCAAAATATGATTTTTTAGTGAATATCACTAATAAACTTAATGAGCTTGAAACTATATTTAATCAATATTTAATTTCATTAGACAATAAAAAAGAACCTTTTGTCAAGGAAAATGCCAAAGCATATTTAGATACTGTTTTTAAAAGAAAGGTAAAACAAACTAACGCACCTAAGTACTTGTTTGAATTTATTTCAATATTCGTTGAAGAAGCCCCAAATAAAATAAACAGAAATACAAAAAAGAAATTTACCAAAGCAAAAATCATTCAATACAATAAACTATGCAATAAGATTGCAGAGTTTGACAAATTCAGAAAAAAGAAAACATTATTAAACAATGTGGACCAAAAGCTGTATGATGATTTATTTATCTATTGGAGCGACGAAAAGAAATATTCTATAAACTATATAGGTTCGTTGTTTAAAAACCTTAGAAACGTCCTTAAAATAGCTGAAAAGGATTATAAATATATAGTTTGCCAAGAGTTTAAGGAGAAGGAATTTGCAGTTGTCCAGGAGGACTCAATTTCTATCGCTTTAAATGAACAAGAAATTACCTCAATATTCAATTACGATTTTTCAAAATCTCCATATTTAGAAAATTGCCGTGATTGGGCTATCATCGGATTTTGGACGGGTTTAAGAATTAGTGATTTGTTACAAATTGATATTACTCCAGAGTTAAAGTATATCGAAATCGAGCCCGATAAAACATCGGATTATGATATTAAAGTAGTTATTCCAATTCACCACCAAGTAAAACATATTTTAATAAAACGTGGAATGCCTCATAAAATTTCTGACGTGAAATTCAATCTATATGTTAAAGAAGTTTGTAAACAGGTCGGATTAACAGAATTTACCAAAGGATCATTAATGAATCCAGAGACAAAGCGTAAAGAAGTTGGCATGTACGAGAAATATAAATTAGTAAGCTCGCACACCTGCAGAAGATCTTTTGCGACCAATATGTACCTAATGAACTTCCCTACCCTATCTATAATGAAAATAACTGGACATAAAACAGAAAAATCATTTTTGAAGTATATTAAGGTTACACCAAAAGAACATGCAGATAAATTAATTGAACATTGGGAACAATACTATAAAAATAAATAATATGATCACTTATTTTGTGATAAACTTACAAGAATAGCAGATCCCCCCATAGTATAGTTATTACCTTCTTTATTTAATACTGTATCTTTTATTCTATTGTATAC
>CBDEVQ010000089.1:0-89674 GCA_965243605.1 Flavobacteriales bacterium | reverse complement strand
TCAAAGTGAAACAAGATTGTGGGATAACTTGATTTATCAGACCATTACGAATCAATCAAAACCAGTAAGAGAGTCAATTATTAAATTACTTATAGCTAATCAGTTTTTAACTCAGTTTAAAGAGAAAGTATCTGCTAGTGTTAATGATCAGATGATTGAGTTTACAGAGGAGTTTAAAGACGAATTTATACGTCGTGCAAAAGCAAACGTTGCAGTACCTAACATATTCTTACCAGATTTTTCTAAAGATGTACCTACTGTACCAACATTATCTTCTTTTTTAACAAGTCGTTTAGAAAAAGAAATGGAAGCTGCTGTTGCCAAGGAACGTAAAGCCGCTTATGAAATTAGTTTACATGCGGTTAAAATAGAGGCGCAAGAAGCGTTAAAAGCTCAAATTGCAGCAAAAGAGACCGTTTACAACAATTATTTAGCAGATGCTAAGCAGTACAAAGAGGATAATAAAGTGGTTACTTCTGTAGATAATGGAGATGGAACAACATCTGAAGTTGTTACATACCCAAGTTCAATCTCGGTAACTCCTGGGACAATAGAGGAAGTAGAAGCATCGGATTTAATTAGTGTCATCAATGGTCCAATTAGATCTACACCGACACGATCATTATAATTGAAAATAAAATATTTAAAATTTAATTTATGAATACATTTAAAAGCGCAATTCAAACCTTAGAAAAGAAGATTGCGGTTAACAGTCAAATAGCCTTATCTAAATCGGCTAAAAATATTAAATCTGTAAAAATAGGAGGGTCTGTTTTTGCATTGGATACTAAAGCGTTATTCAAATTAGGACGTACAACATATTTCGGGAATGTTTATGACAACTGGAAAGGGAAGCCAACCGTGGTTATTACTTTAGGAATGCCTCACGAAGATGCTTTTATTGTTGGAGCAAGTTATAGCTTGGTGAATAACTCTGGAGGAACAGCTAATGGGGATACAACAGGTGTACTTAATGCATTTAAAGTTCTAGACTCGAATGATGAAAGCATTAAAATTATGCTTTTCCCAGAAGGGTATATGTTAGAAGATGATACCGAAGTTATTGATGGGAAATATAAGTTTGAGGGGACTTTAGATTTAGAAGATGGAACGACTCTATCATTTTTGGTAGACAACTTATATTTAGGCGATAATGTAAGTTCTAAGTTTTCAAGGACGATTTTGGGGAAAATAATGCCGATGGAACTCATGGAGAAGAAGTGCCTTTATACGGGGTGTCTAAATTAGGAATTGCTGAATTTAGACGTGTTGAGCAACACGTTTCTTGTTATGTTCCTGGAGAAGTTTCTCATATTGAGAACGTCATGGCTAAAGAATATAAAGAGAAGTTTAAACGTAAATTTAGATCTTCTAATACCTATAATGAAAGAGAGCGTTCTTCAGAAAAAGATCAAGAGAAGGAATTAAATACATCGGTAAGTTCTGATATTCAAACAGAGGCTTCAAAAATTATTAATGAAAACGAATCGAATTCTTTTGGAGCCAATGCAAGTGTATCTGGTAAATCAGCATTTTTAGGGAGTGAAGGAAGTTTTAGTTTAGGATCTTCTGCAAATATTAGCAACTCGACATCCGCATCAGAATCCAATTCAATTGCTCAGTCGTATGCTCAAGAGGTCTCGGAACGTGCTGTAGAGCGTGTAACAAGCAAGATTAATGAAAAAAGATCTGAGCGTATTGTTCAAGAATATGAAGAGCATAGTAAGCATGGTTTTGATAATACTCAGAGTGAATCCAACTTTAGAGGTGTATACCGCTGGGTAGATAAAATTTACAAAAACAACCTTGTCAATTATGGTAAGCGTTTAATGTATGAGTTTGCTATACCAGAAACCAGCACGTTTCTTTAAAGAAGCTATTTTAAAGAAGATTGAAGATAAAACGGATGCAATTTCTACGATCATTTTACCAACTCCACCTGCAACATTAAAAGAAATTACACTGAATAAGCCAAGCGACATTGCTATTGGAACGTATTTAAATTTTGCAGCAGAATATGATGCATTAGTTGATCCGTGTCCAGAAGAAGAGGTCACTGTATCAATGGCGATTAGTACAACTGTAGATGGTAGTGGATTAGATGAAACGGATAATGCAACAAGCCATGCTTTAGAAATTCCTGAAGGGTATAAATGTATCTCGGCAAGTTTAAGAGGTAGTTTTTATTAGACATGGTGGAGAAGGAAATACCCATACAACCATTTCTGTTGGATCTTTAGATAAAGAATTCGAAACATTTCAAAAAACATTAGATGTAGATTTCGACTTTGAAGGTGTAGAGATATCTGAGGAGTTACCAGTAGCCATTAGAAACACGTGATATTGATGCATTAGGAATTACAGTTACCGCAAGATGTATTCGTAAAACTTCACTTTATCAAGAATGGCAAAATAAAACGTATACAGCGATTGCCGAAGCTTACCAAAATAAAGTTGAGGAATACAATGACGCTCAGCCAGAAGTGGAAGAAGAAATTGAAGCCAACCCAGAAAAGGTGAAGTTTAATCCATTATTTAACCGAGGAATTGAAAAACGTGAGATTAAACGTATTGCCATTGATTTAATGACAAAACCATTTGGGCATGAATATGCACGTAATAACTATGGAAATTCGGCTAAAGAAGTTTCGAAATCTATCGGCTTTGAAAGCCATGCATCTTTAGCTAAATTCTTTGAACAGGCCTTTGATTGGGATACCATGGCCTATACATTCTACTCATATTTTTATGGAGAAGAAGACCGTTGGGTAGATCTTTTTCAGAGTGCAGATGCTGCAGATCCTATTTTTCAATCTTTCTTACAATCTGGAATGGCAAGATCAGTAGTGCCAGTTCGTCAAGGGTTTGAAGATGCCGTAAACTGGTATATGGCCACTGGAGAAATTTGGAACGGACAAGGGTTAATTGTAGATCAAGACAGTGAAATGTTCTTATCTGTAGCGGATGAAATGAGACATATTGAAGGTGAGGTAGAAGAAACTTGGGAAACACGTGTACCTACGGCCCTTACAATTATTCAGGCTGAAGAAGAAGGACTAGATAACAACGGATTGCCTTGTTTTGATGATACACATAACCATTCGGCATAAGCCATAGACTCGCATATCATAAATGAATTAATATTTATAAATAAGCATATTATTAAAGTATAAAAAGTATACAAAAATAATCGAATAGATCGTATATGCGAGTCTTTAACACTTACCCAAAATACATAGTTGTTTGTCTTTAATACATATTTAAAACCACCTGTAATTATAACGAAGAGGCGGGCAAACATTTTAATATTCAAAAATCAATAGTTAACATCATTCGATAACATCAAACACTATGTTTTTATGGCTTGTTCTGGAGTATTCCAGAGCAGGCTAGGGTAAGTATTGTTTAATATTTAAAAAATAATAAATGGAAAATAATGTAATAGGTACTGATAAAGGGCCTCCATATTATGTGGGGCATACCCCTTTTACAATGATAGATTCTTTTGGGCTTGAAGAAGCATTAGACATTGGACCTCCTTCTGAACATGGAGATAAGGATACCACGGTTTATGTGTCTGGAGATTTAGAGGTTTTTGCAGATGATGAAAATAATCCAAGTGGTCTTCTTTCAGAAGCTGTTTTTGAAAGTGCACATTTCCCAGGTGCAGAAGTTAAAGATATAGGAAACAATGTTAAAGTTGTTATTGTTACAGATTCCGACGCTACAAAACTTTTAGAAACACATAAAAGGTGTACCGCATTTAGTAATGAAATTATCCTTTTTATTGAAAACGATGATGGATATAACCTCACAGGGCGAACAACTCTAGTGAAAGTAGGTAGTAAGGTTCCAGAGCTTTATCCCAATTTTAAGAATTTTAATTTAGGTGAGTTAAATAATAAGAAGTTTTCAATACCTCAAGAACAAATTAAAGAATTATTAAGCGAACCTGTTTTAGAGTCTAAGCGTAGTATTTTAGGTTGGTGTTTTTATGCTTTTTCTGAGTTTGTAGAAGATTTTGTTGATTTGTCTGAATGGGCATTTGATGGAATTGGAGAAATGTTGGTAAAGACTATTCCGACTTGGGTCGATAAAAACATTAAGTTTAATAAAACAAGGTGGGATAGCTCTGTTGAAGGGTATAATCCTGTTTTCGAGGTTCAATTAATATTAAAACTTTTAGATAAAGTTAAGGATGAAGCTTCTGAACGGGACCTTGTCGCTAAAGTGTTAAATCCTTTTTTTACACAAATTAGAGCATCAGAAGCCATTGTAGGCAAACAGCTTAAAGAGACCGAATTTATACTGCCAAAATATGTCTATGATAAGTTTGAATCAGCTATTCAATATGTGTATTCGAAGGTTTACGAATTAGAGAATTATTTGTTAGCCAATAAGAATATCATATTTGATGTTATAAAAACATCCATAGAAGCTGTAAATGCTCTTATGTGTGGGTTGTTTAATAGTGTTATAGATGTTATTTCTGGAATTCTACAGTTGATTGGGTATATATGCAAGGGCGCTGCTCAAGTTTTAAAACTTTCTCAAGATAAATTATACTATGGACAGTTAATTTTAGAGTCCATTGAAAATGTGGTGGAAGCTATATTTACGGTGGATTGGGGCCAATGTTTTAAAAATGGAATTGTAACCCCAATTAAAAAAATGGTCGCTTGGTTTAATAATGGGAAATCTATGTTTTCAGGATTAGATTTTTCTTTAGTTCAAGTGTTTTATGGTGTTGGTTATTTTCTAGGAATTCTGGTAGAGACTATTGTTAGTGTTATGTTTACTGGAGGTTCGCTTACAGCCGCTAATATTTTAAAAGAGCTTGCTGCGCCTATTACTTTAATAGCCAAAGGGGCTAAGTTTTTAGTGAAAGGAAGTGCTAAAATTGCTTCTAATTTATTAACCCGTATAGTCGGTTTATTAAGGAAGTTCTTTACGTTGTTAAAAAACCCGAAGGAACTGCTGAGGGTGATTGATGGGTTTATAGAGGGATGTTTTGAGTACTTTAAGAGTGTTGGTGCAAAAGCGAAGGCTTATGCTAACTATGCAGCCAATATTGGAAAATTAGTAAAAGAAGCTGGTGGAATCTACATTACTAAAAATGTAAGAGTAGGTACACAGTTGTTTTATAATAAAATCAAAAATATAAGCCCAAGAAGCCTTCGGTATATAGAGCAGCTGTTTAAAAATGGGAAGTATAAAAACATGGAGTTGGCTTATGTAGCCACTAAAGCTGAAGATGGTTCGGTTGCTCGAGAGTTTTTAGGAGAGAAAAGTGCCATAAAAGAAGCGTTAGATAATTTTTCAGACAACATAAAACAACAGCGCTTAAAAGATGGACTTGATGGAAAGCCGGATAGTTTGCCTAAAGGAGATACTCCTAAAGAAATTTTAAACAATGCCTTAGACGATATTGATGCCAAGAATAAGAATTTGTTGGGAGAAGTTAAGCTTAATGGAGTTGGACAAGAAAATAAGTTTAAAAAAATATTGGATAAATTATATCAAGCTAAATCTGATGTTTTAAACAAATATGCTTTAAAAGATTCAGATGTTAAAGCTTATAAAGATTTAGGTTTAAAATTGGATAAAGATGGCTTAAATGCATTAGAGTCTATAGAGTATAATAAATTGTTCAACGTAATACGAAATAATCATGCAGAAATTTTAAATAAGTATTTAAGTATTGCTAAGCATAAGCCATTGCCTAATAAAGACAGTATAAATAGGTTGATGAAAATACGCAAAAAAGGTAATAGAAAAGCATTCAATAAAAATGCAGCAATATTAGAGGTTGATGTTCTAATAGAAGGGAAAAAGAAAACGATAATATTAGAAGGGTTAGCGGGTCAAGGTTCTGGTGGAGTTAATAATGGTTTAGCAACTTCTCCAAAAATAGATTTACTACAAAAGAAATTAAAGTTTAATTCTTCAAATAAAGAATTAAGTACGAATTTTCAAGCATTGGATGAAAATGGTAAGTTGGTTCCTAGATTGTATGATTCAGAGCCTAAAATGCTTGAAGCTGCAGATGATATCATTCATAAATTATTTGTTAAATTTGGAGAAGAGAATGTAAAAGTGTCTAAAATGCGTTTAGATACTTTATATACACCATGTTCATCTTGTCAAAAACAAATTATAGCACGATCCGAATATTATGGTGTTATAGATATAGAGGTGCGCGCCGTTTCTATAGGAGGGGGCAAATATGCGAAGAGTAATATTGATATATTAGATATGGGTATTAAAAACAATTAAAGAACATTATGGAATTACAGTATTTACAAGAATTATTAGAGAATAAAAGGATAGGTTATCGCGAATTACGAGGAGTATCAGAAGATGCTATTTTGGCTGCAGAAAATAAATTGGGGTTTAAATTCCCTCAAGTTTATCGGGAATATTTATTTTTGGCTGGATCTCATGGAGGTTGGATTTCAGCAGGTACCGATAGTTTGGAAGAATTAGCATCCGATTGGCATCAAGAAATATTGGAAGAAGTGATGGCAGATTACGGAACTGTAATTGATCGTCCATTTTGGGTGTTTTCTGAGAATAACGGTTGTGAGCAGTTTAAATTTTTCTTTCTGGATGAAGGGGATGATCCATTAATTAATTATGTAGATTATCATGAAACAGACCCAAGTAAACAAATGATAGAAAAGACAAGAATTAAGTTTAGTCAAATGGTTCATTTTTCAATAAAGGGAGCAAAACATAGATTAGAATTAGGATTACCGTTATAATGGTTTAAGACCTTCTTATTTTATAAACCCCACACATCTTTTTAGTTTGTGGGGTTGTTTTTTTGTATTATTTTAGATGGATAATAAAACCTTATGGAATTAGAGTATTTACAAATTACGTCAATAATAAATTTAGACAAATTATGAAAAAGGTAGGTTTTGATAAACAGATTTTAGAAAGGACAGGTAAAGAATATGGTGAGATTCTTCCAACGGATGATAGGTATATGCTACTTGTTTACTATATGGATGAGTTAAGAGGGCGACAATTAATTAAAGAGATAGAAGAATTAGAAAAAATACAAGATGGCGTATATAATGATTTGGATGATTTAGACGATGTTGCAAGAGGGTTTAGTGATGGATATGGTTCTGTGGATTTTTCAGAAACGGCTGATGATGGTACCGTTAATTTTGACATTGACCGAGATTTTGGAAATGTGATAGCAACCTATAATATGCTACCTAATATTTGTTATTTATTCTAGAAATTAGAAACTTTACTTGAATATATAATATACAAAGATTGTTAATATTAAGGCTTCTATGAATTAGACGCTTTTTTTTTATGTTTTATAGTTTTCATTAGAATCACTTTTAATCCAATGCTTAAGTTCTTTAATATTATTGAAGATATAACAGATTTAAAAAGATAAGAAAAATGTCATTTACAAAAGAGTTACAAGATCATTTTAAAAAAATGGGTTGGAGTAAAGGTAGACGAGTAAAAGAATATGATTCTTTTATGGAGGAGTATAATTATCCAGAATTTATTAGAGCGTTTATAAGAGAGTATGGCGGAATAAACGTTTTAGAACTAATAGATGAAAGATTTAAACAAAGTGTTGTTAATAATGCTTCATTAAATCCATTAGATTCAGGCGGGATGGATGTGGATTCAGTTGCTGTAGATTGGTCAAAAGACCTCGGTAGGAAACTCTATGTTATAGGTTTGTACTCTCCAGAGACTTTTGATATTGCCGCAGATGAAAATGGGGCTGTTTATTTTTTAGGGGAGTATTTACTATGTGTAGGTAAAGGCTTATATAGAGGAGTAGAAAGTATAATTAGATATGATAATAAATCTTTAGAATTAGATCCAAAGGATCCAACTTCAGGAATTTGGAGAGATGTTCATGCTAATATTGTAGATTTTAATACTTATGAGTTTAAATATGACACATTTGATTAGATTAAGTAAATGATATTGGAGTTGACATATTTAAACCAATTAAATCTTTTACTTCTTCTTTAAAGTAAGTAAACCCCACACATCAGTTTAGATATGTGGGGTTGTTTTTTTGTATTATTTTAGAGGGATAATAAAACCTTATGGAATTACAGTATTTACAAATTACGTCAATAATAAATTTAGGCAAATTATGAGAAAAGTTAGTTTTGATAAACAAATTGTAGAGATGACAGGCCGAGAATATGGAATGGTAGCAGCTCTAGAAGATGAGTATAGGTTACTTGGTTACTACATGAGTGAATTAAGAGGCGAAGAATTAATTGAAGAGATTGAAGAATTAGAAAAAATACGAGATGGCGTATATAATGATTTGGATAATTTAGACAATGTTGCAAGAAGGTTTAGTGATGGATATGGTTATGTAGATTTTTCAGAAACGGCTGATGATGGTACCGCTAATTTTGACATTGACCGAGATTTTGGAAATGAACCAAGTTTTGATATAAACATCCAAGAATTAATAGATCATCTTAAAGCGTGGCAAGCGTATTTAAGTCTATTAAATTAGTCGTTTTCTGTAAAAGCATGAAGGAAATAGAAAAAAAAGCAACTATAGGAATAGCAAAAAAAACAGTGGAAGATATTTTTAAAACAAAATGTCAAGACAACCCAAATATTGTATCTGAAGATTATATTCAATTATTTGAACCAAAGGTTGAAGGAAAAGGATATTATAAGCACCCTGGATGGGTAGTGAACCTTAAAGAAGACGCTCGAGATGGGGATCATTTTTTGGTTGAGGTATTAGATAATGGAATTGTTGTTAGTTTGGTTCGTTTACCATATCATGAATTAGAGCAACCAAGGGCATTTTATGTTGTTAAAAATGATGAGGATTATTACAATACTATATCAGAAAATAAATATTTTGAACATTATAATTTTAATTATGAATTAAAGCCTTTTGTTTATTATATGCGAAGTATTTAGTGAATTATTATGGAAGGTTACTTTAAATATGGATAGGTACATTATTTAATAAATATAAACCTGAAGTTGGATTAGTCGACAAACCTTTAGATAAGAATTATTTGAATGATTCATGGAGTTTGGATAAAGAGCCGAAAAATTAATTTAGAATAAATAATTAAAGATGAAAAAGCTAAAAGAGTAAATATATTGTATGGAGATAATAGCAAAAGAAACTGCAGTAGAAATAGCAATTAAGGTAGTTGAAGACTTTTTTAGCACAACGTGTTTTGAGGAATCAAACAATGTAGCTAATAAGATGGTGCATATTTATGAACCAAGTGTTCAAGAGAAAGGGTATTATGAACATAAAGGTTGGATTATTGATGTTAAAGAGAAAGTAGAAAAAGGTGATAGCTTTTTGGTCTCATTGTTAAGTAATGGACTTGTGCTTAATGTAGTCCCTTTTTCGTATGATAATCTAGGTCAACCAAAAATGTTTTATATAATTAAGTATGAGGATGGTAGATATGGTGAGGTGTCTTATGATAGATATTTTGAATATCATAATTTTACTTTTGAAGAGGATCAATTCACTTATAAAAAGTGGTAATTTACAATCATCTGAATGACTGGAATATTGATAAAGACCAGAAAGGTTTAATAGAAACAGCATATATGATTTTTTTTTATGAGAAAAGTTAGTTTTGATAAGCGAATAATAGCTAGGAATGGCCGAGAATATGGAATGGTTCGAGCTCTAGAAGATGAGTATAGGTTACTTGGTTACTACATGAGTGAATTAAGAGACGAAGAATTAATTGAAGAGATTGAAGAATTAGAAAAAATACGAGATGGCGTATATAATGATTTGGATGATTTAGACGATGTTGAAAGAGTGTTTAATGATGGATATGGTTCTGTGGATTTTTCAGAAATGGCTGATAATGGTACCGTTAATTTTGACATTGACCGGGATTTTGGAAATGAACCAAGTTTTGATATAAACATCCAAGAATTAATAGATCATCTTAAAGCGTGGCAAGCGTATTTAAGTCTATTAAATTAAATCTTTTACTTTTTCTTTAAAGTAAGTAAACCCCAAACATCTGTTTAGATATTTGGGGTTGTTTTTTTGTATTATTTTAGTGAGGCAATAAAAGAAAGAATAATGATAACACTAAAATTTAAACTTGATAAAAATGGCTATTTTTCAATTTCAGTTGAAGAGGGAGAATATCAAGCTATAGGAAAAATAAGTCATTTTCAATGGCATTCAGATCGTGTAGCAGAAGATATCGCATTAACAAAGCTGTGCAAAGAAGGTAAATTTGAAGATGAAGATGGAGAAACGTATTTTTATATTGGTTTTGAAGGTTCTCTTGGTACTATTTGCGTAATGAATGGAGATCGTGCATATTTGGAAGATAATTATAACGAAAGTAATGAAGATATGATTTTGTCATTTGAAGAATTATTAAATATACTCCAGCAAATGTATGATTATCTTAAAAGTATAGGAATGTAATAAGGCTTATAATAATAAGTTGATATAAACTATTTAGAGAATAATAGCTTAACAAACCCCAAATATCTGTTTAGATATGTGGGGTTGTTTTTTTGTATTATTTTAGTGAGACATTAAAACATTATGCAATTACAGTATTTACAAGAATTATTAGAGAATAAGAAAATAGGTTATAAAGAAATTGAAGGCGTATCAGAAGAGGCTATTTTAGCTGCAGAAAATAAATTAGGATTTAAATTTCCTCAAGTTTACAGAGAATATTTGTTTTTAGCAGGATCTTATGGAGGTTCGATTTCATCAGGAACCAGTAGTTTAGAAGAGTTAGCATCCGATTGGCATCAAGAAATATTAGAAGAAGTAATGGCAGACTACGGAACTGTCATTGATCGTCCATTTTGGGTGTTTTCTGAGAACAATGGTTGTGAGCAGTTTAGTTTTTTCTATTTGGATGAAGGGGATGATCCATATGCCAATTATGTTGATTATCATGATACCGATCCGAGTAAACAAAAGGTAATACATAGGCGTATTCGGTTTAGTCAAATGGTACATTTTGCAATAAATGGCGCAAAGCGTAGGCTGGAGTCTGGATTACCATTGTAATGGTTTAAGACCTTCTTATTTTATAAACCCCACAAATCTGTTTAGATATGTGGGGTTGTTTTTTTGTATTATTTTAGTGAGATAATAAAACCTTATGGAATTACAGTATTTGAAAGACTATCAAGATAATAAGTTGAAAATTGGAGAATTAAGAAGTTATGATATTGAAGGTTGTAGTATAGGAGAAATTGTTTTTGATTAATATGGGAGAGACTAAAATAGATTATAAAGAAAATAAAGGTTTTTGGATAGCTGAAATATATATGGAGTTAACATATGAGTATATATTACAGGCATTGAATACAAGTGTTTTAGATATTCCTTTTATTGAAGAATTTAAAGAAGATTTATTATTCCATACAGAGGGTTTGGCAAAAGGAATGTTTGTATTAACCTGGGGAAGCTTTATAAAAACAAAAGATGATAAACAGCTTGTTATAAATATTTTGGAAGAAACAAGAACTCTTCTTAAAGGCAAAGGAGATGTCATTTTAGCTTTTGAGTTAAATGAATTTGAAATTAAAAAAGAAGAGGTCGCATCCAAGTGGCCAAATCCTATAAAAACGTATGAGATTATTAAAATAATAGATACCCTCATTTTAATGTTTAAGGGAGAATGGACGAAAACAAGATATGGGATGGAGATAGATTATTCTTTTTTCTAAAGAAAAGAAATAATGAGTGTATTAAAAGTTAATTACGAAGAATTAGAGCATCAAGGTTTTGATGCCGGAGGTGTTGAGATATTGTACTATAATGGAAACCCATTTACAGGGTTTAGTTTAATTATTGAAGAGGGAGGTTGGATATCTCTAGAGGAAGAGTATCAAAACGGATATCAGGAAGGTATAGTAAGAGAATATGATGAGAGTGGTCAGTTAAAAGTTGAATATAAAATGCAAAATAATGTTCTTGTACCAGATACAACTATACATTTTAATGATGATGGAAGTCCCCGTGATCAGAATCTTTAATGGTGAAAAATAGAATATCTTAATTATAACACTAGACTAGTATTTAAGCTAGTCTAGTGTTATATAATTGAATTCAACATGCATTGAAAAATATAAAACTCAGGTTAAATAGAGCTTAATTCTTCAAATATCCTTTAACACCATAACTTGCTAACACTCCTTCTCCAGTAGCGGCAGCAACTTGGGCAATAGCACCTTCTCTACAATCTCCAGCGGCAAAAATCCCTTTAACTGAAGTCTCGGCCAATCCAGAGGTTGTAATAAATCCTCGTTCGTTAAGGTCTATAACTCCTTTAAACGATTTAGTATTTGGAATCAATCCGATAAAAATAAACGCTCCATCGGCCTTTATAACCTCTTTCGTATTGGTTGTGTTATCTAAAACTTCAACCCCTTCAAACACCCCGTTTCCATTATCCACGAACTGAATAGATGTTTTATTCATATAGGTTTCAATATTAGCAATGGATGGAAGTTTTTCTATATAGGTTTCAGACGCCGAAAATTCGGGTTTACGACTAATAATTTTAACGCTTTTACAAAATCCAGCTAAGAAAATACCTTCTTCTAATGCTGAATTTCCACCACCAATAACAATCACGTCTCTATCTCTATAAAACGCACCATCACAGGTTGCACAAAAATGAATCCCAGATCCAATAAGTTCTGTTTCATTAGGAATTCCGAGTTGTCTATAAGTGGACCCTGTAGATAAAACGACCGATTTTCCAATAAAGGTATTCCCTTTGGTTTTAATGTGGAAAAGTTGATCGACTTTAGAAATATCTTCAACCTCTTCTCCTGTTTTTATTGTGGCACCATAGGTTTTGGCTTGCTCTTCCATTTTATCCATTAATTCGGGACCAGAAATAGAATTAAACCCTGGGTAATTTTCAATTTTCTGCGTTAGGAAAGCATTTCCTCCAATGGTCTTTTTTTCTAAAATCAAGGTGTCAAACCGATCTCTTTGCGCATATATTGAAGTGGTTAAACCAGCAGCTCCTCCTCCAATAATAATAGAATCATAGACTTTATGTTCTTTTTGCTCATTAATAGATAATGCTTCTTTTAAGGTCAGGTTATCAGGATTCGTGAATGGTTTTCCATCAATAAGAACGGTCGGGATAATACGTTTTCCATTATTAATTTGCTCAACAAGATCTGTTGCCCAGTCATGTTCATCAACATCAATAAATTGATAATTAACTTGATGGTCGCTTAAATAGCTTTTTGCACGTCTACAATCTGGACACCAATCTGCTCCAAAAAGCTGAACAACACCTTCGTCATTAATTCCGAGTACATCCGCTAATGCTCCATTGGTCGGATTCGTATACGATTTATCATTAATAAGAATGGTTGGAATAATGCGTTTACCATTATTAATGGCTTCAACTTTTAGAGTGGCTTCTTTGTCTAAATCCACATCAATAAATTCAAAATCTATGTGATGTTCCTTAAGGTAAGATTTAGCTCTTCTACAATCCGGACACCAGTCTGCTCCATATAGTTTTATCGTATTCATATTCCGAAATTTTTATTGATTAATCCTCTATATGTTAAGATAGTGCTTTTTATTATACATTCCTTACAAGCGTTCAATTGAAATAAACGCGTATAAATTGTAACTTAGTTTCTGAGAATGTATATATATACCGATAAATTAATAGAAGAATAATGAAATTTGATAAACTAAAAGTAGAAGATGTTTTTATAAAAGACAAATTGATTATTGGAACACAGATAACCTTATCTCAAAACAATGAAACATTGGATGATTTAAGAGAAGTGTTGAGTCAAATGAAAGGTGAAAAAGTTACTTTTAATAGTAATAACCCGTTAATGTTGCAAATAATAGAGGCTGATGGCTATAGATCTCAAAGGAAAGAAAATGTATATGTTCTATTTATAAAGCTTAATGCTGCTGAAATTTGTGGAGTGAAAATCAACGATACATTTCGAATAGGGTACTAAGCTTATGGATAAATTGAAATAGATAGCGTTAAAATGTAATTCTATTCACTATAAAAGATTAGATTTTATTCTTCAAAATAAATCGATTATCAAATATAGTAAGGGTATAATCTTCAATAATATCTTGTCCAAAAATACCATGAATAGTTCGCCCATTCTTTTCATACAAACTAAGATCTTGGACTCTGTAGTTTTTATTAATGGCTTTTAATCCATACAAGTTTAACTTATCTAGCTGTATAAGTTTACCATCTAAAGAAATTCGTTTATTATCTTTAAAATAAACGGAGTTTATTAGTGTTTGCTCTTGTTCTAAATTAAAAATAAATGTACTTTTAATTCCGTTCATAAAGGCCGTGACCATTTTTTGACCGTTAAGAATTGTATAGGGGATTGAATGCATCTTCATTATATTTGAGTTTTTTTATAAAAACATTGTAAAGAGAAAATGAATCATTTTACAATAGGGTTTTAATAATCAATTTCCATTTTATTATTAATAACAGAGCATTATTTTCGATAATTGGTTTGATTTATGAGTTGACTGGATTGTAGATTCATATATTTTTTTGAAATATTAGATTTACTGTATTTTATTAATGTGTGTGGTATGATATATATCATGGAATAATTTAATGGCTAAAGGTATTTTTGTTAAAACGAAAAGCCATGTTAAATACCCAATTAATACGTCCAAATCATATTGTTGTTATCGGAGGATCTAACGATACAAAAAAGCCTGGTGGTAAAATTATTCAAAACATTATTGAAGGTAATTTTCAAGGTGATCTTTGTGTTGTAAATCCGAAAGAAGATAAAGTCCAGGGGCTTCAATGTTATGCTTCTGTTAAGGAAATTCCAGAAACCGATTTGGCTATATTGGCTATTCCTGCAAAGTATTGTTTAGAAGCCGTAAAAGAACTTACGGCGACTAAGAAAACGAAGGCATTCATAATTATTTCGGCTGGTTTTTCTGAGGCTAATGATGAAGGCTTAAAATTAGAGCAGGAATTAACTCAAGTTATTAATGATGCTAATGGATGTTTAATTGGACCAAATTGTATTGGAGTCATAAATGCACATTATAAAGGCGTATTTACGACTCCAATTCCTAATTATGATAAAGACGGATGCGATTTACTTTCAAGTTCTGGTGCAACGGCTGTATTTATAATGGAAGCTGGACTTTCTGTTGGTGTTAAGTTTGCAAATGTATATTCTGTTGGTAACTCTGCTCAAACTCAAGTTGAAGATATATTAGAATACATGGATGAGCATTTTGATGCAGAACAAGATTCCCGTATTAAGCTCCTCTACTTAGAAACCATTAAAAATCCTCAGAAACTATTAAAGCATGCCGCGTCATTAATTAGAAAGGGAGCTAAAATAGCAGCCATTAAAGCCGGAAGCACAGACCAAGGTAGCCGTGCAGCATCTTCTCATACAGGGGCTATTGCAAGTTCGGACAGAACAGTAAGGGCGTTATTTAAAAAAGCTGGAATTGTATATTGTAGTAGTCGAGAAGAATTACTAAGTGTTGCTTCAATATTTAATTATAAAGAATTACAAGGTAAAAATATAGCCATTATTACACATGCAGGAGGATCTGCTGTAATGTTATCGGATGAATTGTCTAAAGGAGGTTTAGAAGTTCCAATAATTGAAGGTCAGGATGCGCAAGCTCTAGAAGGTTTTTTATACCCAGGGTCTTCGGTAAGTAATCCAATAGATTTTTTGGCCACGGGTACAGCTGAACAATTGGGAATTATCATTGATTATTGTGAACATAAATTTCATCAAATAGATGCCATGGCTGTTGTATTTGGAAGTCCTGGGTTATTTGATGTTAGGAATGTGTACAATGTGCTTAGTGTTAAGTTAGATGTTTGCAGCAAGCCTATTTTCCCTGTATTGCCATCGGTAATTAATGCACGTAAAGAAATTGATCAATTTTTAGATAAAGGACATATTAATTTTCCGGATGAAGTGGTTTTGGGTAAAGCATTATCTCAAGTGTATAATACACCAAGCCCTAAAGCTGAACCTTTTGATTTACCTAAAATTGATGTTGAAGGTATTCGTTCAATTATTGATCATGCTGAGTCTGGATATTTGTCGTCTGAACATGCAATACAATTACTCGATGGGGCAGGAGTACCCAGAGCACACGAGGTTGTAGAATCCGATAAAACACAATTATTAAAGGCCATTGCAAGTATAGATTACCCTTTGGTCATGAAAGTTGTTGGGCCTTTGCATAAATCAGATGCTCAAGGTGTTATTCTTAACGTTACTTCAGAAGCTGATGTATTGTCCAATTTTGATAATCTGATGGAAATAGAAGGCGCAATAGGCGTAATGGTTCAACCTATGCTTTCGGGATTAGAGTTGTTTATTGGTGTTAAAAAAGAAGAAGGGTTTAACCATACCATATTTTGTGGTTTAGGTGGGATATTTATTGAAATAATGGATGATGTTTCTGCCGGATTAAGTCCGCTGTCTAAGTCGGAAATACGCGAAATGCTTGTCTCTTTAAAAGGGTATAAACTTCTTCAAGGAGCAAGAGGTAAACAAGGAATTAATGAATCTATGTTCATAGATATTGTTCATCGTATTTCTGCTTTAGTTAAGGTTGCACCTGAAATAATGGAAATGGATATTAATCCCTTACTAGGTAATATTAAGGATGTTACTGCCGTTGATGTTAGAATTAGAATAGAAAAGTGATAATATTACAGATGTGAACGATTACATGTTTCTTGTTTTTAACATCTGTAATATTTTATGTCTGATGTGTTCTTTGGATCTGCTTTTACTGGAAATTAGTGAAAGAGGTCTAAAATACACAGGCTCAACATCAATAATGTTTAACAAACCTTGTTGTTCAAAAATTTGAGCGGTTTGTTTAAGTGCTATACTTAATCCTGATCCTCTACTCAGTTGTTGTAGTATTTCAAATTCGTTTGGAACTACATAATTTGGAACAATAGATGGACGCATTTTATTAAACGTAGCACTCCAAAATACTTTTATATAATTGGAATTTGTATCATGTGCATACCAAATGTGCTTAGATAGTAGTAGATTGGCTAAAGTTGGGTCTGAGTTTATGAGCTCTTGTATGTTGTTAAGATCTATGTCTTTAGTTGCTACAAGTACAAGGTGTTGGTTAAGTACAGGGTCGCAAATAAGATCGAATGTATTATTTTCTTCTGGAATTATGGCATATAATAACCGCCCCTCTTCAACATGTTTTATTAATGTGTCTTTACTTCCGAAAGTTATATGGACATAATCTCCTAAATCAAAATATAATTGACACAAGAACGTTTTGTAAAGATGTTCAGAAATACCAATTGTAATGGTGTCTTTTAATAAGGAGGTTTTACTGGTTATTTTATGTTCAATATCTTCTAAGGTAGTCATTGCTCCAGATAACATATTGTTTAACATTCGTCCTTCATCCGTTTCTATAACCCCTTTAGATTTACGCGTAAATAGCTTTTGTCCAATATGAGATTCTAAGGTAGAAATATGCTGACTTATGGTAGGTTGACTAATATTAATAAGTTCAGATGCTCTACTTAAAGATTTCGTTTTATAAACAGCCCTAAAGGTCCTTAACCATTCTAAGTTTATCATGATATTGAAATATTTATATCAAATGTACAAATTTTCTATTTTTATCAATATCATTTATTTTGTTATTTTGTATTATCAAATTTTATAAACTGAAAAAGAGGATATTATGAAACGTATGAACCCAAAAGGAAAAATTGCATTTGTAAGTGGTGCAAATAGAGGTATTGGAAAAGCAATTACTTTAGAATTATTAAATCAAGGTGTAGAAAAGATTTATGCAGGAGCAAGATCATTAGAGACCTTGAAAGAATTAGAAGCACAATATTCTGGGCGTATTGTACCCGTACAATTAGATGTTACAGATGAAGCATCTATTCAATTGGCGAGTAAATCTATTGATAAACTGGATATTTTAGTAAACAACGCTGGTGTATTTGCAGTTGGTGGTGTATTGGCAGATTCAGCTATTGAAAGTATGAAAACGAACCTAGATGTAAATGTTTGGGGAGTATTAAAACTATCGAATGCTTTACTTCCACAATTAAAATCAAGTAAAGAATCCGCTATTGTAAATATATCATCGGTAGCAGGACTTGGGAATATGCCCATGGCAGGGACGTACTCGGTAAGCAAAGCGGCTGTACATAGTATGACTCAAGGTATGCGAGCGGAATTGGCTGAAAATGGAACTTTAGTAATGGGTGTATATCCTGGGCCAATAGATACAGATATGGCTGCCGGTTTGGAGATGGATAAAGATTCACCAGAACAAGTGGCCTTAGCTGTTGTTAATGGTTTACAAAGTGGGGTAGAAGATATGTTTCCAGATGTTATGTCTACAGAAGTAGGGGCGTATTATTTAAAAGATCCAAAAGCTATTGAAAAACAGTTTGGTACATTTGCCTAAATTCTAAACATTAAATGAAACAAAGATCAAGTTCAAATGGTACGCATTGAACTTGATCTTTGTTTTATTTGTGATGTGCTAATCGTTTTTTTAAATCATGATTTTAGTATCGTCAAATAGTTTTCTACTTAAATACTCTCTATCATCTGGATGGGCAATGTTAATCATCTGCTTGGCTCTTTCTTTTAAGTTTTTAGCATATAAATAAGCCACTCCGTATTCAGTAACTATATATTGAACATGAGCACGCGTAGTAACAACAGATGCCCCCATTTTTAAGGTTGGAACCACTCTAGGGATTCCTTTATTGGTTCTTGAAGGTAGTGCGAGGATGGCTTTACCTCCTTCAGATAGAGTTGCACCGCGAATAAAGTCCATCTGTCCACCTACACCAGAGTAGTGTTTTGTTCCTATAGAGTCGGCGCAAACTTGTCCATAAATATCAATTTCAATGGCACTATTTATTGCCGTAACCTTCGGATTTTGTCTAATTGTTCTTGTATCATTTACGTATCCAACATCCATCATATTAACAATTGGATTTTGGTCTATAAAATCATATATACGTTTTGTTCCTAAAGCAAAACCTGAAACAATTTTCCCTGGTTCAGTAACTTTCTGACTTCCGTTAATAACACCGCTCTCTACCAGTTTAATGATACCATCGGAGCACATTTCTGTATGAATACCTAAATTCTTATGATTTGTAAGGTAAGATAAAGCTGCATCTGGTATTCCACCTATTCCCATTTGTAATGTGGCCCCATCATCAACTAATCCAGCAATATATTTTCCAATTTTATTTTCTACCGCACTCATCGGGCTTGGCTTAAGTTCAAAAAGTGGCTCGTTAACATGAACACAAGCATCTATTTTGTCCATATGGATAATTCCATTACCATGAACAAATGGCATATTAGGGTTAACTTGAGCAATGACGTATTTTGCCGTATCTATTGCGGCATTCGAAATATCGACAGAGCATCCTAAAGAACAATATCCTTTTTTATTGGGTTCGGATACGGTTACCAATGCCACATCAATAGGCATATTCCCTCTTCTGAAAAGAATTGGAATTTCACTTAGGAAAATAGGGACGTAATGCGCTCTTCCGCGTTGAACATGTTTACGGATATTATGGCCAACAAAAAAACAATTAATATTAAAGCTGTCTTTATATAAATCATTAGCGTAAGGTACTGGACCTTCTGTATGCGCTGAGATTAATTCTACATTTTTAAGTTCTTCATGTCGGTTAGTCATTGCTTCTATTAATATAGAAGGTGTTGCTGCTGCGGTATGAATAAATACACGATCGTTAGATTTAATAAGTTTTACTGCTTCTTGTGCAGTTGTATACATAGGATCCATGAGTCTTTCTTTTATAAAAACATGTAAAAACATGTTTTATTCTAATCCTATTGAGTTCCTGTATTAAAGTGGAGACTTTTGGATTAGAACGTTGTTGAACTTAGGGATAAAATTACAGCTTAACCATAGTTTTAAAGAAGAGAAATGTTATTAAAAAAGCTGTTTTTTGTCATGTATTATTGAACGAAAAATCCTCATAAATGATGTCTAATACTACCTTTTAATACCTGAATTTTACAAGATCAATTAAACGTTTATATGCAGTCGTATTTTAAAGGTAAAGTTATTTGGATTACAGGAGCCACTTCAGGTGTAGGTAAGGCCATTGCAGAGCAATTTATTAGCTGGAATGTTTCGGTAATATTATCGGGTAGTTCTTTAAGTAAGTTAGAGCAGGCTTTTCCTTACAGAAATGATGATACTCAAAAGTTTTTATCATTTAATTTATCGGCGTTTAATCCTGAAGAAATTGTTCAAGAAGCGTTTCGTTTTTTTAACCGAATAGATATACTTTATAATAATGCTGGAATTTCTCAGCATTCAAAGATTAAATATACACCAGATCATTTGTCGAGGAAGTTTATGGAGGTTAATTATTTTGGTAATATTTTTTTAACCAAAGCCCTCTTACCAATATTCGAAAATCAAGGTTCTGGGCAGGTGATTGTAACGTCCTCTATTATTGGTTTGTTTGGACAGCCCTTATTGGGAAGTTATGCGGCTTCTAAACATGCCATTAATGGTTGGTATGAATCTTTACAATATGAATTAAAAGATGTAAATATTAATGCAACCCTTATAATATTAGGATTTGTTAATACCGATATCTCAAAAAAGTCTTTGAGATATAATGGGGAATTATATAATAAAAATAGTCCCGCTCAAGAAAAAGGATTGTCTACAAAAAAATGTGCATTAGAAATTATTAAGGCAACAACTAAAAATAAAAGGCGAAAATATATTGGAGGATTAGAGCTTATGATGCATCGAGTCAGGTTCTTTAGCCCAAATCTTTTTTTTAAACTTCTTTCTTTTTTAAATAAAGGAAAGATGAATTCTTGTGTTTGATTTTTGTTAGTTTAACTTTTTGTAAATCAGAGTAATATCCTCATTTTTGAGGTGAAGTATGTCCAGTGGTATTTAATAGTTTTGAGAGAGGAAACAATAAGTTTCAGAATAGAATGACCTCTTAAATAATAATCTATGAATACTTTAAAAGATGTTATCAATCCACATTATTTGGATGCTGATAATTTAAAAGCATTAAATCAAGTATATATTAATGCAGAGCCATTTCGTTATATAATTTTAGATGATTTTTTTAACGAAGACGTGGCCAATCAATTGTATGAAAAATTTCCTGCAATGAATAATATGATGGTTAAAAGAAAAAGTCTGAATGAAAATAAAGTTGAAGACTATCATTTTGATCGTTGGGATCCAGTTTTTGCTCAATGTAGAGAAGCTTTAAGCTCTAAAGCTTGGTCGGAACTGATGGAGATTATCACCGATATTCCTAATATGACAACCACAAACGATAATATGGGAAGCGGCTTACACCAATGTGGTAATGCTGGGTATGTAGATGTACATCTTGATGTAAATGTAAATACTAAAGCAAAATTATGGAGGCGAATAAATCTGCTTATCTATCTAAACAAAGATTGGCAGCCAAATTATGGAGGCGATTTAGAAATTTGGAATAAAGAAATGACGAAATGCCATTCTAAGGTTTCACCAATATTAAACCGTGCAATTATCTTTTTAACAGATGATAATTCTCCACATGGAGTAACTGCAGTAACCGTGCCTGAGGGAGAGACCAGAAAATCGATGTACACTTACTATTTTACGCCAATGGAAGAAGGGGTGAAGTATAGAGATTCTGTTTTTATTCCTAGACCAACAGATTCAAGGTCTAAAAAGTTTAAGACTAAATCTAAAGAGAAAATTAAATCTTTTGTGAAAAAAACACTGTTTTCAGTCGGAATTAAATCGCTAGATTTTCAAGATAAAAATTAAGGCCATTCATAAATACATATATTTTGCAATAAAAAAGTCGAATAGAAATATTCGACTTTTTTATTCGCATTTGAATGCGGTTACTTTGTGCTATTGTTTTCTGGAATTCGATTTCCTTTTAAATCTATTTTAAATGTTTCACCATTTAATTCGACTTCTGATTTTTGATAATAAAAGCGTTTAGCTTTGTCGTATATACATGGAATAACAAGTTCACCAGCAGTATTAATAAAACCAAATTTATTGTCTTTTTTTGCTAATAATAATCCATCATTTACGTTTCCTAAAAATGAATACACAGGGTCTACTAATGGTTTACCAGACACAGATAAAAGTCCATATTTTCCAGATTCAGGTAACCCATTATTGTTTGTTTTTCCAATGAATATTTGATGTAATCCGTGCTTTTTGTTGATCTTAATATAGTCATAATCAAGCGGAGTAATAACTTGTCCATTCATATTAATAAATCCGTATTTCATCTGGTTCTTAGACCAAAGCCCTACTTTAGCAATTCCTTCCTTGGTGAAATTGTCAATTACATTATAAATAAATGGGACAATGACCTTACCCTGATTATCCAATATTCCAAATTTAAATGTATGCCCAGAAGATTTAAGTTTTTCTAACACAAATAGCGTATGTAAATTTTTAAAAGTATTTGGGCTTATTCTTTTAATTGCAGAGGTATTTGAACCAAGGTCTTGAAAAGAAGTCAGTTTTCCATTCGGGCTAACAAAATAACTTTTACCATTCTTAAATACAGGAAAACCAGAATCATCAACTTCACCTTGAAAAACAATTTCATAAAGATCATTATGTTTGTTAGGAGCAATATAATCATAAACTATGGGGAGAACTTCATGGCCGTCTTCATCAATTAATCCATACTTTCCGACTAACGGTCTACCAATGTCATCTAAAGTCCCAATAAAGACTTTCGTTAACGGATTAAACTCTCCAATGAAATCATATTTAACCTGTGAAACTTGTCCTGTTTCACAATTTGCAACGCCATATTTACCTACTAACGGATCTCCATCCTTAGTCAGAGTTCCGTTAAATACAATGGTACGTTTGTTAAGCTTATCAATGTAATCAAATTTAGCGTCAATTAATTTAGCATTTTTCAAATTAACAACGCCCCATTTTTTCTTTTTGGTCTTAGATACAATACATAATTTAGTTGCATCTCTATAGGATCTTCTTATTTTTCCAGGAGGAAAAATAAAATCGTAAATAGGTTCTGATACGATATGACCATCTTGATTAATTAGTCCAAATTTGTATGTATTATTGGCTGATATTTTTGTTGTTATAGCAACATTTTTACTGAATTTAGAAATTTCATCATATGTACATGGTAGTACTTCTTTCCCATCAGCTGTTATTAACCCATACTTTTCACCAATAGATTTTCCGTTGATCACGGAAGGCCCATTAAACACTTCAATAAGTCTTTTATGATATGTTGTTTTTTGCTGATATAAATTGGGTTGAGTTAATCTAAAGGAATCATAGCTTTTTAATAAATAATCTCCATCCCAATTGTAAAGTTTAAACTTTTGGAATTCATATTTTGAATTTTCAGTGTTAAGCTTTTGTAGAGCAATCGTGTTTAAATTTAGAGTTTTAATTTGTTCGTATTTATCCGATGTAATTCGTTTTCCTTTTTCTAAATTATAAAACTCATACCAAGAAAGGTCAGAGTTAGGTTCTCTAAATTGAATTATTACGTTATTATTTGTGTTCGATAATCTAAAGCTTCGTGTTGATTTAGATCCAAAAACAAGTTTACCTTGCTTATTATAAAGGTGAGAATATGGTTTTGAAGTTTCATTATTTTTCTTGGTTCCTACCAGATGAAATTTTGATAGTTCATGAATTTGTTGAAAAACGGGAGGTATAATTTCTTTACCTTTAAGGTCAATTAAACCGTATAAAACGCTTTTTTTATCTGGATCTTCAAATTTTATAGTTCTTAGGTAAGGCTGGCTTCCATACCATGAAGTAACGTTGTCATATTGACTTAAATCAAGTTTATGACCTGATGGATCAATCACATATTCCTCATCACCTTTTGTAACCTTAAAACAATATGTGTTTCCCGATTGTATAGGTTTAATATTTGAGTATTCACAAGGAATAACCAATTGGCCAAGAGAATCTACTAACCCATAGTGAGCACTTTTATTTTCATTTTTTAGAATGATATGAGGGTGTGTAACAGTAGAGCTAAATGAATATTCTGTAGGTAAAATGATCTTTCCTTTTGCGTTGATTAATCCAGATTGCATTTTTGAGTTATATATTTTATAATTCCCATTAAAAAATAAATCGATCAGGTATTCTTGTAATGGGATAATAATTTTTCCATTGTGATCTATAAGTGCCGATTTAGAATCTAATGTTCCAATAAAGTTTTGATTTCTTAATTGCTTAATTTTATCGTATTCGGGTTTAATAATTATTGTCCCATCGGTTTTTGATACACCCTGTTTCCCAGATTGAATAATTTTCACAAAATTAGTATCTATAAACGTATAAATATAGTCGTATTCTGGGCTTAAAACGGTTTGGTTTGTGGTTCGGTTTTTTAGACCCCACAATGCACTATCATCCGCTTGAAATGTTTCTGTTGTTTGTCCAAATACTTGTAGAGTACTTATAATGAAAACAAGGATAGCAATATTCAATTTCATATTAAGGGATTTAAATATTATTAATTCTTTTATAGGTAACAAAAGTAATTAAATATTAAATTTACAGTGAAATAAAATATAATATTATAATGAAACTTAGTTCAAAGGAAATCAAAATATTCATCAATCAGGATAGACATTTAAATCGCTTAATTATTGAAAATAATATTGGGCTTAGTAATTATTTTAAAGATGAAAAATATAATAATATAGCGTTAAAGGAATATATAAAAGAAGATCTAGTAATCAGCTTTAAGGCGCTTTATAAAAATGAAAATAAAGATAAATTAGTAGCCATTTTAGGAGCGGTGCAATGTTTATGGATAGAACAATCTAAACAAAAGATACTCGAAGAAATTAATCAAGATTTAGAAACGGCTAATTTATTGTTGGATCAAATATTAAGATCAGATTTATTTGAATCTATTCCTATGGTTTTCACGAATAAAGTAATTGCTATTTTAAATCAAATGGATGATTTAGAAGTCGTGAGAAATAAGAAAGAGGAGATCATTAGAAAAAGCATTGATTTATGTGATAAAACAATACAACAAAATGGTCCATATCTAGTCTTAACTTACAAACTCCATGAAATTAAGGATCTAGGCGTGTATAAAGAGGCGTTTAAAAAGCATGATGTGAAGGCTGTAATGGATGAAATGGAGAACAACAAAAGGCAAAATTCGGAAATAATGGAACACTGGACATTGTATATTACTATTGCTGTAATTTCTCTGTTTTTTGTTCTTAATATTATGTTTTAATACAATATGAACAAAGGCTTATTTTAAAATAATAGATGAATAAGTATATCCTCATTTTTGAGGATATTATTGTAAATGTGTGATAATCAATGTGTTTTTATTTTGATCTTTAAACGTAAAAAGGTATATTTCGCTTTCATTTTTTTAACTTTTTAATTTTTCGTATCATGAAACAATTGATTTTATTATTTTTTCTTAGCACTCAATTATTCTCTCAAACCGTATTACCATTGCCTGTTTCTATTATTGATTCAGCATTATTAATGGCCAATTTTGTGTCCACTAATAATACAATAGAAATATCTAATGTTAATATTATGGCTAATGATTCCACCATTGGAATATTCCAAGGGTTTTCTGATTTACCCGTAACCCAAGGAATTGTCTTATCAACAGGTGGAGCAGAATGGGGAGTTACTGGAGCTAACCAAGGCGTAACAGGTCCTTTTTCAGGTCCAAATCCAATGACAAATCCTTATCTTCAATCTTTAGTATCCGTTATATCTCAACCAACGGGTGCTGTAAATATGAATAATTTTATTTGTATTGAGTTTGATTTTAAACCACATTTTGATGCCATTAATTTTGAGTATATTTTTGCATCTACAGAATATCAAAATTTTACATGTTCTCAGTATAATGATGTTTTTGGGTTCTTTTTAACTGGGCCTGGAATTAGCGGAACGTATTACAATAACAGTAAAAACTTAGCCGTTATACCTGGATCTAATGATATTCCGGTTTGTATAAACTCAATAAATGCAGGTATTCCATCTGGGAGTAATTTACCAACGGCTTGTTTTTATGTAGACAGTAATTTTCAAAATAACGCACCGCTTTTTAATTCGAATAATCCAGCTTTACCTGGTAATATCCCTTTTCCATTTAATGGATACACAGAAAGTTTATCAATTATCGATTCTTTAATTCCAGATTCAACTTATCATTTAAAGATGGTCATTTCTGACATTGGAGATAATTTGTATAATAGTGCTGTTTTTTTATCGGCTAATAGTTTTACATCTTATCAAGTAGATTCTAACTTATGGGGATGTACAGATTCAACAGCTATTAATTATAATGCGTCTGCTATATTTGATGATAGTACATGTGTATATCAGAATGTTGATGTGTATGAAATTGATGGTTTAAAGAGTATTTTATCTCATATCTCTAATCCAATTTTAGGAAATGTATTAGAAATACCGCTTTTAGAAGAGCATATGGAAGTTGTTATTTATGATTCTAGAGGAAATAGAATTATTAAGACGAGAGAAAAAAATGTTGATATTTCGAATTTAAATAGTGGAATATATATTCTTGAAATTAATGATGGAACCCAAAGAACATCAGGGAAGTTTATTAAACAATAAGAATATTCACATATTATTCTATTTGTTAAATAAATACATGTAGATGTAAAATAGATGACAAAACAAATACCCCTTTAACCCTAAGCGTTAATTGGGGTATTTGTTTTTATTACGGGCTCTGATCATGTAACTAATAAGTTTTCGTTAATTTGAAAAGGAATAAAAATATGTTAAGTTTAGAATACGGATACTATTAAAATATCTTTTGCTTTAAATCATATCTACCTATTAAAAAACGATCATGGATAATCATAATTTTAGTAAAGAAGAATGGGAAACTTGTATAAAAGTATTATCTGAATTGAAAAATGATCCTTTTAATAATCCAGATAATGAATTGTTTTCTGGGTTGATTGTTAAAATACATAAAGCGGCTAAAAAACTAAAGCGAAATAAAAATTCCCAAGAGCGTATTCAGATTGACTTAGATACATTGGCACATTCAACCATGTCTAATTTAGCCCTTAATAATAAAACAACATATTCTTCTGGGGTAAAACAAAATCAGCATACAGATCGGACTTTAAATAAGCCTAGACATTGTTATGCGTGTAATGCATTATACAAACATGTGCATTCTTTCTATAGTAGAATGTGTCCCGTATGTGCTCAGGAAAATTATGACCGAAGGTTTGATACCATCGATTTAAGTGGTAGACGTATAGTTATTACTGGAGGACGGGTGAAATTAGGGTATTCTACCGCTTTAAAATGTTTAAGAAATGGTGCCATAGTTATTGTAACCACAAGATTTCCTGGATTGGCATTAGAGCAATTTGAAAAAGAAAAGGATTTTAATCATTGGAAAGATAATTTAACTCTATATGGTTTAGATTTAAGGAATTTGAGCGCTGTAGAATCCTTTGTAGAGTATATGAAGTCAAACTTTGAATCTTTAGATATTTTAATAAATAATGCAGCACAAACGATAAAGTATACCGACACCTATTATTCACCTTTAGTACAGCAAGAAGAACAAAAAATAGGAAGAAACATTGATCATAAAAAGTTGGTGCCAAACACAACGTCTGTATTTCAAGAAACACAAGTTATCACTTCGAATAAAACATTTGAAGAATTTGCATTAAATAGATTTGGGCAGCCTATTGATAACCGACTTAAAACCAGTTGGAATTCAACCTTGGAAGAAATTTCGATGTATGAATTATTAGAGGTTAACTTAATCAACCAAATATCCCCTTATTTTTTAATCAAGGAATTAACGCCTTGGCTTAAAAAATCTAAGTTTCCCCAACGTTTTATTATTAACGTCACGTCATCCGAAGGTCAATTTAGCTACCTTAATAAAACTGTATACCATCCACATACAAATATGACGAAAGCTGCGTTAAATATGTTAACACGGACTTCAGCAAAGGCATATGAAGGAGATTGTATTTATATGTATGCTGTAGATGTAGGGTGGATATCTACAGGGGCAAAAGAGGAATTAAGAGAAAAGCAGTTCTCTAAAGGATATATTCCACCATTAGATTCTGTAGATGGGGCTGCACGAATAATGCATCCTATTATTGAGGGAATAAAAGAAAAGCCTATTTTAGTAGGCGTATTGCTTAAAAATTATAAAATAGAACAATGGTAATAAATAGAGTTGTTGAAACATAATACAATCTATTATAACATAGGAAAGAGGTAGCTAATTGGAAGGCGCTGGACCTCACTTCCGGAAGTGCTGGTTCGAACCCAGCTCTCTTTCCTTTTAAATTGAATAACAATGGAGCATTTTTTAGAAAAGACAACAAATACACATGTTTTAAAAGCTGAAAAAATAAAAGTTGTTAAAACTATAGATAGCGTTCAGGTTTTAAAAATTAAAGGCGAAGGGATTATTTCTCATGGAGAACATGGATGTATTAAGACCGAAAGCGAACATGTTATAAAATACATTCAACAAGAATTTAATCCGATTACCAAAGTTGTTGAGAATGCCTACGATTAAAACAATTAAAATATATAAAAAGGAAGATTTAAAGCAATTAAGCGATAGCTTAGAATGCCATATTGAAGTGTATTTACAAGACGCTAATATTCCTTTAAAATACATTTACGGAGATTTAATCATTAGAGCCAAACACTGTTTTTGCCCAAATTTATTGCAAATTGATGGTCGTTTGTCAATAGATGCTGAAGATGCTTATTTACCTTTTTTAGAACGGGTAAATGGATCGGTTAATATTCACGAGAAATTTATTCAGGTTCCTGTTTTGGAAATTATTATGGGGGATTTAGAAATTCATAATGATGTGAATTTAATAGGCTTAAAAATGGTCATAGGTAGAATCGTTCAAAAAGGAATAAAGATTGATTTATCTCATGTTGTTAATAATCAAAGTGATTCTTGGGTTGAAATAAAAACACAGAGTGATGTTGATAAAATTGAAGGATTAGAGTTTAGAAATATTATAATTGATACACGGTCAATATTGGGTAAATTAGGACTTGTAAAACCGTTACAAATTGATCTTGAAAATATATATGGGTCAATATCAATATTTGAATCAAGTTGTGTTTTTCCTAACCTTAAAAAAATAGGGCGAACTTTAAAGGTCCATTCAAATAATAAATTTCATTCAATAGAAACCCCCAATCTTAAAGAAATTGGAGAGGATTGTATTCTTAGTGCTTCAGATCAAGTTATCCAAGTTGAAACGGTGAAAGGAATGCTCTATGTAAAATCTGGAATGGGGAATGTATTTCCGAATTTAAAAGACGTCAATTATCTAAATATTAGCCGAAATAATTCTGAACTAATTGCTCCTAAACTATTAAAATTAAGGAAACAATCTATAATCTTAGGTAAATTTTCGGCCGAAAATCTTGAAGAATTGAACATAGATAACACGTACTATTTTCAACATGATTTACCAAATATTAAATCTATACAAGGAAACTTAATTGCAAGGAAACCATATTTCACTTGCGAACAGTATACAACCTTTAAGTATCTAAAAGTAATTAGTGGAGATTTTCATGCATCAAAGTCTATTGAAACCCCAGGTTTAGAACATGTATTTGGCCAATTGAATATTGATAATGACCAGCCGGAATTAAGTCAATTAAAAACGATTGGTGAACTCGTTGGAGATCCCAAAATAAAGGCAGAGTATGTACGGAAACATCAAACGTCTTTAAAGCGTATTCTTACCTCAGAATACTTTGAAGTGAATGCCCCGAATCTTGTTAAATCTTTTTATCATAAAATTAGAGAAAATGAGTACATCACTCGAAGTAAATTCTATATAAAAAGTTGGAGAATTGAACATTCTGGAATTTCTTTAAAGGAATACACGAAGATTCTTAAAATGAGACATCAGTCTTATCAGAATTTTATTACCAGAGAAGTGGATAGGGAATGGCTCTGTAAGGATAATCCTGATCTTAATGGTATTTTGAAGAAAATTAAGCGTTTTTGGAAAATAGAAGAAGCGTATAGTATAGGAAGTTTGTTTTTGATTGAGAATCAAAATATACGTCGTTTTGCATTTAATTATGTTGGCGTGTCTGAACTTATGAAATCCCTAAAGGCTAAGCGTATAGCAACAGACGGAATAAAAGTTAAATACTTTGAATACAATGGGCTTGGAGAAAAGAAGACCGTAAAAAAGCACAATGTTTTCGAGACATATTGTGCCGATTTAAATCAGTTTGAAGATTTAAAACGTTGGTCATGGGATAATAACCCTAATTATGCCTATGCTGTAAAATGCTGGTGTACATCTACAAATGAAGAGCATTGGTTGTGGATAGAAGAGCAATATAAAGATAAGCCATTAGAAGCGATTGCATCTACGTTTAGAATACATAAAAATGTGATTCCATATATTAAATGCTTAAAAAGACAAGGGGATGTTTTGATTTGTGAGATGAGTAAACAAGTGATTCCAGAAGGCGAAATTATTCCACTCACAGCAAAACAATATTTTGAGTTATTGGTTGCCGAGTCATAAAAATGAATAATCAGAGAGCCATAATGTTATTTTGTGAGTTTTCTTTATTAGTATCTACCTTTCAAATTGAAGTTAATACTTGCGTTATATATTTAGGCGAAGAGGTATCAGTATGAATGTATTGATGCCTTTTTTAATACAGGTATATAATTAACAATGAGCTGAATTGAAAGGTTTTTGTTATCTTTTAATATTGACTCACATGTATGTTAGTAACAAAAACCATATAAATTATATCTATTATACGCATGGATTTGTAAGTCATACCCAATATCTGAATTGTGAGATGTATATATGATTAATTTAATTAACGCATCTTGGTTGCGTTAATTAAATTAATCATATATTTGCATTCAAAATGATTCATATATCATGAAGAAGGGTCTAAGAAAATAAGAATTATTTAATCCTATGCTATTCAAATAGCAACCTTCTTCTTTTACAGAACAAAAGGACACCGACTTCAAACAAACAATGCGAATACTTTTAATACTCACATATCTGCTCATTGGTTTACCATCTGTAGTATTTGCTCAGATAGACAGCTGTTCTTATTCTGTTAACGGTAGAGTGCTCGATAAGGAGACAAATCAGCCAATTTCATATGTTAATGTTGAGGTGCTTAATGCCGAAAGGTTTACCACAACCAATTCGAACGGTGAATTTGAAATTAAGGGTTTATGTACAGATAGTAATACCTTGGTTATTTCCTGTGTAGGCTATTCAAATTCTGTATGCGACTATCATAATCACGATGGGAAAACATCTCATATTTATCTCACCGAAAACGTTCAGGAGCTGGAAATGGTGACCATTCAGGTGAAGCGACAGAAAGAAGTAGGAACAAAAACCATTTCTCAGGTTGCCGTAAAAAAAATAGAGATAAAAAGTAATCCTACCCAAAGTCTTGCATCCGCACTTATGGACCAACAAGGTGTGGCCTTAACATCTGCGGGAACCAATATTCAATTGCCCGTTATCCATGGTTTATATGGAAATCGTATTCTAATATTAAACAACGGATTAAAACATGGATTTCAGAATTGGGGAACAGACCATGCACCCGAAATAGATATTAATTCGGCTAATAACATTACGGTAATTAAAGGTGCTTCTGGTGTACGTTTTGGACCTGAAGCTTTGGGTGGAGCAATCATTGTACAACCAAACCCTTTATATTTAGATGAACCCTTAAAGGCCGAAGCTGGAACAGGATACCAAAGCAATGGTAGAGGTTTTAATACCAGTCTAGAAGTGGGTGAAGGATTTGAAAACTGGAGTTATTACTTAGGAGGAAATTATACAAAAATAGGGGATAGACATGCGCCAGATTATATGTTAACCAATTCTGGAAAAGAAGAAGCATCAGCTAATTTTGGCGTAAGATATCGTAAAGGTAATTGGGATTTTAAACTGCATTATAGTTATATCAATCAAAAATTAGCCTTGTTAAGGTCTTCGATAGCAGAAAGTGGAGATGCTTTTATTAAAGCGCTTAATGCCGAAGAGCCTGTATTTATCAAGCCGTTTTCCTATGATATTAATGAGCCCAATCAACAAGCGCAACACCATTTTAGTAAAGTAGAGATTAACTGGTGGTATTCTAAGGATGGGAAATTAACGTTTCGTGCTGGGCAACAACTTAATAATAGACAAGAATTTGACGTCAGAAGAAATGCAGATAGACCAATTGTAGATTTGGATTTATTGACTTCCGATTATCAATTGGAATGGAAACACCCTCGATGGAGACAATTAAATGGACTGGTTGGTGTTCAGTATTTTAATCAAAATAACGATAATAACTCTGGTACAGGAACAACCCCTTTAATTCCGAACTACAATACATCTAGATTTAGTGGATTTGTAACGGAGAATAAAAATGTTGGTAAACATACATTTGAAGCAGGAGTCCGATTAGATTATGAATTAAACAATGTAAGAGGACGAGAAACGAATCAGGATATTTTTAAAGACGAATATAGCTTTACGAATGTAACATCATCTATAGGTTATGTACGTAAAATATCAAAAAACAAAACATTTAGAACAAACTTAGGAACAGCATGGCGTACGCCAAATATGGCAGAATTATACAGTTTTGGTCAGCACGGATATAAAACCTCATTTGGTTTATTAAGATACCATTTTTCAGAATCAGATGCGTTAAAAACCAACCAAGTCATCAAAATGGAAAACAGCAATGTTCAACCAGAAAAGGGATATAAATTTATTAATGAATATCAAGTTCGTAAAAATAGAAATGCACATACTGTAACGGTGTATTCTCATTATATAGAAAACTTTATTTTTAATCGTCCATTTGCAGTTATTGGAACCATTAGAGGTCCAATGCCTGTATTTATTTATGATCAGGCAGATGCATTCTTTGTTGGAGCGGACTATAGTTTAAAAACGGATTGGTCAGAACATATCGCTGGTACATTTGGACTTAGCTATCTATGGTCACAAAATCTAGATAAAAAAGAAGCTTTAATTAATCAACCTCCAGTTGTAATCAGTTATAAACTCGATTGGAATTTAGGAAAGCTTTGGAAGTTTGATTCTTCGAGTTTAGTTTTAAAACCAAGCTATACATTTAAACAATTTAATGCCCCTCGTTACGGTAAAACCAGAAGATTTAATAGATGGTACGATTGCTATATCTCCTAATTCCGAAATTTTTGATTTTAAAGAAGCTCCAGATGGATATCTTATGCTTAATGCTTCTTGGAGGTTTAAATGGAAGCAGTTTAACGGGAGCATTTCAGTTAACAATATATTAAATACAACCTATAGAAGTTACCTTAACGAGATGAGGTACTTCGCTGATGAATTAGGTCGAAACTTCATTTTCAACTTAAACTACAGTTTAAAGACTTCCAAAAAATAACACAAGAAAAGAACCAATACACTAACCAAACACATAAACAATTAAGAATCATGAGCACATTACTAAGTAACTTTAAGAATTACAAATTAGGACTTGTATTACTTGCAGGTTTTGCAATAACAGGGTGTAGTAAAGATGACGACGCTCCAGGGCATGAAAACGAAGAAGAAATCATAACAGATGTAAAGCTTGTTTTTACAAATAAAAGTGATGCTAGTGATGTTGTTGAAGCCAGAGCTCAGGATCCTGATGGAGAAGGGGTACAAGAATTACAAATTTTAGATCCGATCGATTTAGATGTAAATAAAACCTATACATTAAATCTAGAAATTGCTAATAATTTAGAAACTCCAGGAGAAGATATTACAGAAGAAATAGTTGCTGAAGATCATGAACACCAGATTTTCTATAGTTTCACAAACGATGCATTTGCATCACCATTAGGAAATGGAAATGTAGACAATACATCAGATCCTTTAACGTATAATGATACAGATGAAAACAGTAACCCAGTTGGACTTTCTACAGAGTGGGAAACATCTGCTACACAATTAACGGGAGGAACATTTATAGTGCGATTACAACACCAACCAGATGGTATAAAAACGTCAACATCTGGAGCTGGAGATGGTGATACCGATTTTAACTTACAATTTGTATTAAACATCCAATAAAAACAAAAGCCTCTTTATGAAAATAAAGAGGCTTTTTAAATTATATATCTTTCGGATGAATGCAGGTTAAAAATTCATTTCGATATTTAGATTGCTTAAACTTTCCACTATACTCTAATGTTGTTGTAAAGCTTGTTTTATCTTTAATACCCCTAGACGATACACACAAATGTTTAGCATGAACCATTACGATAATATCTTTAGTATTAAGAACGTTTTGTAATTCGGTTAATATTTGCAGACAAAGTCTTTCTTGAACCTGTGGACGGTGCGCATAATAATGCACGAGTCGGTTTATTTTAGATAACCCGATCACTTTGTCTTTAGGAATATAAGCCACATGTGCATAACCCGTAATTGGCAAAAAGTGATGCTCACAAACTGAATCAAGGCTGATGTTTTGCTCAATCAGCATTTTTTTATACCCGTATTTGTTATCGAAGATAGAAAGCTTAGGTTTATTTTCTGGATGTAACCCGTAAAAGAGCTCTTTAACATACATTTTAGCCACACGAAAAGGCGTTCCAGACAAACTATCGTCTGTTAAATCTAAGCCTAATTCTTCCATTATTTTTGTGAAGTGTGCTTGAATAGCCTCAATTTTTTCTTCATCAGATTTTTGAAAGGCATCTTTACGCAATGGGGTTTCTATATTGGTTGATATATGACTATCGCCAATGGCTTCAATAGCCTCAACTTGTTTTTTTTTCATGGATTAATTTAATTTACACAACATTTGTCTTCTTTACATTGACAGTATTTAAGGTTGTATACATGTAAAATGACAATAAGTATAGATGGGAAATAGATGGCTTCTTTAGCTAAAAAAATGAATTCTAATTTCTCATTAGCCACAATGAATAATAATGCAGCCCAATTTGTCCATAAGGCTATTTTTACCCACGATTTTTGAGATGTTTTGGTGGAGTTGTATATGGCTAAACAAGAAATAACAAGGAAAATCCAATCTATGGTATACCACCATGTAGGTGTATTAGCACAGCAAGAAACTGCACAGGATTTTGCAATGAAAATAAAAGGAGTAGCCACACAATGTACTAAACATAAGAAGCCAGCTACAATACCAACATAATCTACTTTGAGGGAAGTATTCATAAAATTAATTTAATTAAACGCAACTCAGTTGCAAATATAAGTAAAAATACATTTAACGCAATTTAGTTGCGTTTATTTAATTAAATTATTAATTACCTTTGGCTAATATCTCAAAAGGCAAAGATGGCAGACTTAGAATTGATATTAAAAAATCATGGTTTAAGGAAAACGGCATTTAGAAAAGAATTATTGACCCTATTTTCTGACGCACGCTCTTCTCTAACTGTAGAAGAAATAAAAAGTAAAGTTAAAAGTACGAATGATAAGGTGACCATATACCGTGCCCTTGATGCATTCGAAAAGACTGGATTAATACATCAAGTTCCAGATAAAAGCAATTTAATTCGCTATGCACTATGCCATGAAGAGAAGTGTAGTTCAAGCGGTCATCAACACAATCATGCCCATTTTATTTGCGATAATTGCAATAAAACGTATTGTATAGAAGATATTGAAATTCCTGTTATTACGAATGCCGAAGGGTTTACAATAAAACATGCTAAACTCACACTTGAAGGTGTTTGCCTAGATTGTAATAAAGGGGTGTAAACACCGTAATAATATGATATAGATTATCAAATAATATAATTAGCGATTAAAGACATATGATTCAAAATACATTCCAGTATTCCATTATTTTGATTGCTTTTTTTTTCGGTCTGAAAAATGAAGATTATTCAAGTTCTATAGACCCCTCCCTTAAGTATTCTGCACATGCCGTAATAGATTCAGATTCGTGTACTGAGTATTTATATTTAGATAATGCAATTCCAACATTTGTATTTGATCAAAATACCATATTTGCTGAAAGTGTTCTTTCTGAAAAGTGGTTTGGTACGTTTGATAAAACATACCATCAAGCCAATGAGGGAAGGACATATGTAACATTTTCAAAATCTAATAGTAATTTCCAAACAGAGGTTAATACCTATACCTTTTTATTATTGAACGGAAGGCTGCTATTAGAGTATGCCGAAATAAATTTCTCCTCTGAGTTTTATAAAGTGAATAATCCAGAAGATTATCAATTAATACATAAACAAAAATTGATAGATGTTGGAATGAATAAAGAGCAATTTCAATACGTATTTTCAGAGCATAGTTCTCATTTTTGCGATTCCATTAAGGTCAATGATGACACCAGTGAAAGTCGGTTTTATTTTAGAAATAATGTATTAAGAAAAATAATCGTAAATCTGTATACACCGTGATTAGGGTGATAGGTTCTATGTAATGAGTAGTCTCAGTAATTCACAATAGTCATTTATTAAGAACTAAAGATTTATAGTTTATGATTGATCTAAATTTATTTAAAAAAATGTCATCTAAATTAGTTGATAGGTATGGAGGGAGTATTCTTAAAACGAATAATGATACAGAGAATACTGTAGTTATTATTGATTTTGAAAAGGCTAAGGAATTTAAAATAGAATATTTTAAATTGTTTGATTTTGAGCAATTTGAATTACCTGTTATGTACTGTATTTTACCAAATACTAATATTACAGTTTTAACGACTAGAAATATGTATAGTCGTTTTAAAGGCATTTTGTATAAAATGAGTTATAAAGATTTTTTAGAAAGTGACATAACTTATTTTAGGTATTCTAAAGAAATAGGAGAGGGGAAAACTAAGATTTTTAGGTACTTACATGAGAAAGGGGAGTTTTTATATGAAATAGATTCTTATTATCCAGCTGATGCAGCTCATAATAATATTCTTCATAAAATGTGGACAGGTTATTTTGATGAAGTTTAAGGACGTTTTAAAACGTATAATCTTTCAAATGTTGATATGAATCCTAATTTCTTTGCAAATGGTATTTTAGTACATAATAAGTTTCTGAAAGGAAAAATTAAGTAAGATATAAGTTATGATTAAAAAAGCTAAAAGGATATTATTGTGGATTATTTCAATTATTGTATTATTAAATATTTTTCTTGGAACGATAGGATTATACCTTTTTGGTAGTCAAGAAAAATATTTGTTTCAGACAGCTGATTGTAAGTTTGTTTATAAAATTCTTTTTTTTAAAGGTGGGAAGGTTGAATATCTTGAGAGTACGTTTGATGATTTTAAAAATAAACCTGAGAATATAGATAAAGATTATAAACTTTATCGGACTTTTAAGAAAGATCCATGGAAGTTTTTGTTATGGTATCAATATTATACTAGATATATATATGTTAATTATGATTATATGCCAGAGTGTAGTGATTTATCGAATAAGATGATAAATCATAGAAAAATGCCTGAATAATATATCAAAAAGGGTCTGGGAACTTCTCTAGACAATTAGGAGAAGGGAAAACTAGAATATTTAAATATACTCATAGTAAAGGAGAATTTATATATGAAATTGATTCCTATTACCGTGCTGATGCTGCTCATAATGTTGTTTTACATGGAATATGGAGAGGTTATTTTGATGAATATTAAGAGCGTTTTAAAACGTATTATCTGTCAAATGTTGATATGAATCCTAATTTATCTATTATTAGTATTCTTGACATGTTGCCTTTTGGACATCATGCAATAACAACAAAAAAAGAAGAAGAATGGATCGTAAAGAAACTCAAGTGAGAAAGAGTTTTTATAATTCGAATATAATTTAGAACAATCCCTAAGAGTCTGTAAACGTATGGATACCATTTTGGAAGTTATAAAATCACAAATATTATAGAATAAATAATAGTAAATTAGAATCATGAAAAATATATTAATACTTAGTTTCTTTTTGCTTAATTCCGTTATTTCTTTTGGACAAAATAAAGACTGTAGATGCTATAAAGGAATTGGTTCAAATGATCAAGATATACCCAATTTGATATACAATTTTTCAAATGGTCAAAAAATATCAGTTTGTGGGTTTGAACAAAATAGAACTGCAGATAACGAGTTGTTAATCTCAGAATTTAACGTATTTAATTGTGAAACCGGTACTGTGTATGTTGAATATGAGGCGCTTCAAAACTGTAAAGTTTCCATAAAGAATAATGCATTAGAAATTATTGAGCTTAGACTCTATCCAGCAGGAGAAAATTGGGAATGGATGCCATTACCAATTGGTATTGAACGGATATATGAAAAAGGGAATGATATAATTTCAACTGGGCAATTGACATATTACCATAATATTACAATAAAAAAAGAACGGATCGATGCGTTTTATATCGAACTCGAAAATATGAAATTGAGAGGAGAACTTGAAGATCTAGAGTTGATCATTGGTAAATTAGAACTCCTTGCAATAAATGGCGAAGAAAAAGCAAAATCTATTCTAATTGACTTTGAAAATTATTTTAATTACCTAACAGATGGTGCAATTGCTGAATTATGGAAAGATGCTGTTGCAACTGTAGAATGGATTAAATAAGTAATGAAATAAAACTAAAATTGAAGGAAATAAATAATATTTAGAAGAACAATTAAAGGAGTTATTTGTTTTATACTGTTTAAATATAATTAATTTTTTAAAAAAAATATATAACAATAGTTAATGTTGTTTTTTTAGAAGTTGTTTATATCTACAGTACTTGGTAAGTAACCTTGGTGTGAAGTTTATTTTTTTTTAAAAAAAAATAAAAATACACTTTATGAAAGTTTAGTAATCAATTTTGAAATTAAGGTATTTTACTATAATTTTGATCACTTATTAGAATAATGAAATACATATAATAATGTTGAAAATGAAATACTTAATTTGTGTAATTTGTCTTTTTTGTATAGGACTTGTTAAAGCTCAGAATTTATCAATTATTGACTGTGCAACGGTTCTTGTAATATCTGAAGATTCAACATCAGTCGTAGATACTTTAGTAGATATCACTATGGATGATTTAATGACTGATGTAAGTGAATTTGAAATAATATTTATAGTAGAAGTAGAAGATTCTTCCTTAGTCGATCAGGTTCATATTAACATTGGTAAAAGTATAGGAGATTCAAATGTATTATCACAATCCTATAGTGTGAATTCAAATATATCAACCATCAATTTAGTTTATGATACATATGCCAATTTTATTAACATAAAAGTTGGTGAATATACTGTAGATAGTTTATTGCATTATTCTATAGAGTTAGAAGATAGTTTAGGACATCATACAATACCTTTTTCGGGAAATATTGAAAGATAATAACTAATAGTAAAAATAATTTAGAATGAAAATAAATATAAAATGGGTGCTTTCTATTTTATGCTTTGTCTTAGTATTGAAGAGTGGAAATGCTCAAACTTTAAATTCAATAGAGTGGGACAGAGTAACAGGATATTGTGAATCTTCAGGAAGGCAAATAAAGTGCTCTGCTAAAGGGTGGAATTCAGGAAGTGTTTCTAAAGATGTTTTACCTCTTTCCGAAGATGGAGAGATAGAGATCGTTGTACAAGAGGTTAGTAGTTATAAAATGGTAGGTTTAGGGCGTAATAGTACAACAAATCATTATAGAGATATTGAGTATGCTTTATATCAAGCACAACGTAGATTGTATATTTATGAGTCCGGAACTAAGCGCTTAGTTGGCCCTGGACTAGTAATAGGAGATTTAATAGAGATTCATAAAATTAACAATAGGATACATTATTTCCATAACGAGAAGCTAATATATGTGTCAGGTAGAAACGTAACAATAGATTTGTTTGTTTCTGGTTCATCACATACAGTAGGCTCTATATTACCAGATGTTAAAGCAAGTTTTGCAAATGAACGTATTCAACCAACAGTATCCATTAATATGGTTACAACAAAGAAAAATACTCGGGTAATTGAAATAGGAGATCAGTTGGGGTTTTATTACCAAGAGAGATACCATCAAAGTGAAGGGTCTCAATTGTCATTTAGTATTTATAATATTTCAGATGGGAAACGTAAGCTTGTACCCAAACGTGATTTCCCTGTGGAAAGAGGTTTAAATACATATCAATGTGGATTAACAGAATTGATATCACAAGGGGATTTAAAGGTTAATGACCATTATCGAATAGAAATTTATGGAAATAAGGGAGAGTATCGTTATTTCGATTTTGTATATAAAAATTAGTGAAAATAATTATGAATAAGATTGTACAATGGGTATTAGTAATTTGGTTATTAGGGATTACTGTCTTTATGGTGATGGCATATTCATCTAAACCAGCAGCTTATGTTGATTTAAATCAGGTATATCAAAATTTTGATTTAACTAAAGAATTAACTGAGAAATATGACCATGTTAAATCACTCAGAAAAATTCATTTAGATAGTTTAGAAGTCGAAATTTTAAAATTGGATAAAGAATCAGAAAAGTATAACAAGTATGCTTCACTTTATGGTTCATATCAGCAGGATTATACACAGGAAATTGAGCGTTTAGGTTTACAGTATGACGATCAGATTTGGAAACAAATTAATACCTACGTTAAAGATTTTGGATCTCATTCTAAATATGATATTATTTTAGGCGTGAAAGGAGAAGGACAAGTTATGTATGGGGCTCAAGATTTGGATGTAACTGATGAAATGTTGACTTATATTAATAAAAAATATGAAGGGGATTAAATATAGTTTTATAGGATTACTTTTTGCTTTTTTTATGAGTTGTAAAAAGGATTTAAGTCAAGAAGTTTATAGTAGATCTGATTATATTTCTTGGGTGCAGTCAAGTGAAATGTTTTGGCAGAAACAAGTGGGAGGTATAGTTACAAATTTAGAGTATATACCATCCGATTATAAAATGCTCATGGATTTCAGATCATCTCCTAAGGCTATTAATGACAGTATTCAATTACGGTATTCTCATTTTGACTATTATAAGCTTTCTGTATCTCATGCTGATGGTGAGTCTTCGTTAGTAAATTTCGGGGCAACAAATACTCAGGATTATGTTGGGCGTTTAGAATTTTTATTGTCTGATATTCAACCTGATTTTTACATTGTAGAATCTTCAGATACAATCCATTGTATCGACAGCTATTTTGAACGGAGTTATGGAATGCAAAAAGGATTGATTCTCTTGTTAACCTTTCCTAAATCATCAAAATCTAGTGGTAAGCAAACCTTTATTTATGAGGAACGCCTATTTAATTTGGGGAAACTACAATTTACACAAAGTTTAGAAGTATTAAATAATCAACCAACACTAAAAATGTAATAAAATGTTAAATACAAAATTTAAAATAGGGCCATTTGTGTTGGCTAATTTAATATTCATTCAATCCATTTTTCCTTATCAGGCTTTTGCGTTAACTGGTGGGCCTTCCCAACCAGAAGTGCAAAGTTTTGAACCTGTTTCAACGAATCAAATGGTTGATGTATTTAGTGGAGATTTCAACTATAATATTCCTTTATTAACTGTTCCTGGACCTAATGGAGGTTATCCAATAAATATGGCTTATCATGCTGGTGTAGGTATGGAAGAGGAAGCATCTTGGGTTGGGTTAGGTTGGAATTTAAATCCAGGAGTACTAACAAGAGGTCTTCGAGGTTTACCTGATGATTTTAATGGAGATGTAATTGTTAAAGATCGATACATTAAACCAAGTACAACATTATCTATGGGAGGTGCTTTTAATCTTGGACTTGGATCTGAAATTATCTTTGTTGGTGATTTTGCAAAAGAAAAGAAAGCCAATGCTGGTATTGGAGCAAGTTTAGGAATTCGTTATAATAATTATAGAGGGGTAGATATTACTAAAGGATTTAATGCCAGTTTTGAAGCTTTTGGTAAAGCAAAAGTTGGATTAGGGTTTACAACGGATACTCAAAATGGATCAAGTATTACCCCTTCATTATCGATCACAGGAACATTTAAGAAGGCGTCTCAGCAGTTTGGATTAAATTTATCAAAAACACTACATTCACGTCAAGGTGCTTTGCCAACCAATTTTGGTTTGAGTGTAACACCAATAAAGCCAAACAAATCAGCGTTTACTTATAAAGGTGGTGGTGGAAGTATAGGTTTTTCAACCAATACTTATAATACGTTTATGCCTTCATCAAGTTTTAGAATGGATGAAACTTCAAATAAAGGAATGTTTGAAGTGGGATTTGCAGCATTTGGAACAACTGCAAAAGTTGATATCTGGGCTGCAAAAACAGAATCTAGGTTAATTGCAGTTGATGAATACAAGAATGTGAAGAGTTATGGGTATTTATATTCAGAAAATGCAGATAAACATGGTCTACTGGATTTTAACCGAGAAAATGATGGAGCAATTCATCATGATAGTCCACGTTTACCTCTGCCTGTATACACAAATGATGTATTTAGTGCTTCTGGTCATGGAATAGGAGGGAGTTTTCGTGCTATGCGAACAGATGTTGGAATTCTTGGAGATCCTAAAGTGGAGTCTGAGTCTGATGGATTTGAGTGGAGTATAGAAGGTGGAATAGGTGGAGGAACCCATTTAGGGAAAGATAAAAATTATAGCTCCAATACTACAGTAAGTGGACGTTGGCAGTCTATAATTCCTTTATTATCTGGTGCAGATTATGGATTTAAAAATTTGGATTATAAAAAAAATCACCCTCATTTTAAACCTTATTATTTTAAAAATACGGGGGAAATGTCAGCTTCTCAACTTACAAATAGTTCATCATTAAAAGCCGTATCATCAAAAGTAACTTCAATAAGTAAAAAGTTAAGTATTTTTGGAGATGCTGATCCTAATAAATTTGGAGTTAAGCATAGTGTTAATCCATTGAGTTCAGTTTCACATAACTTTTTACATCGTAATGAGTTTATTGGTGACGCTATGTCTTTTAAAACTATAAAAGAATTAAAGGACGCGAGTGATCATTCAGGCTATTATTCATATTTATTTCCTCATCCTGATATGGATGATAAATGGAATCTTTCAATTGAAAATCATGAAGATTTAATGGGAGAGGTCAGTGTTGTCAATTCTTCGGGAATGCGTTATGTGTATGGCCTTCCGGCCATGAATACTGAAACGAATACATATGCATTTTCAATTAAAGAAGTTACTACTGACCTAGGTAAAGTAAAGAAAACGGTTCCTTATAATTCTTCAGAAAAGAAGAAAATGAATAAAAAAGGAAAGGATGAGTTTTATGAGCATGTTAAAACTCCTGCTTATGCACATGCATTTCATTTAACAGGGATTTATTCAGCAGATTATGTGGATTTAACGGGTAATGGACCATCAAAAGATGATTTTGGGTCATATGTGCTTTTTAATTATGATTTGGCGACATCTGATTATGAATGGAGAGCTCCATTTTTTGATGCCAATTTAGCAATAGGTCATCCAACAAGTGTAGGGAGTAATAAACATGATGATAAAGCCAATTTTACATACGGTAGAAAGGAAATTTATTATTTAAGTACCATTGAAACAAAAACACATAAAGCAGTTTTTAATACCGAAAATCGTGAAGATGCAAAAGGGGTAAGTTCAGAGGATCAAAAAGATCCAGATTTGAGCTCTGGTCCTAATTACGAATTAGGAGAATCTATGAAAAGGTTAAATACAATAGAGTTACGCATGAATAATGAAGCTGAAACTCTAATAAAAACTGTGCATTTTGAATACGACTATTTATTGTGTAAGAATACAAAAAATTCTACGAGCTTAAATAAGGCTAAATTAACATTAACTAATGTTTGGTTTTCTCGAGGAACTGGTGCAGATAAGTATGGAGGTGCATTAAATAGATATGGATTTGAGTATGAGTTAGGTGATGCTATTGATAATGTATATAGTCCGTATAAAATAGACCGTTGGGGGAACTATGCTTCAACAATGAGTGAGTCAGATTATAATTTGTTTCCTTATGTCAACCAAGATCTAGATAAGGCTACAAGCGATAAGGAAGCTGGACTATGGAATTTAAATCGAATAACATTGCCGTCAGGGGCTGATATTAATATTAGTTATGAGAAAGATACGTATAGTTATGTCCAAGATAAAAAGGCTATGCAGATGTATGAGGTTATTGGTTTTGCATCCAAGGAGATTGAGGATTCTAAAACATCATATAAATTATTAGACAATAATGATAAGATTAATAAAAGTAAATATCTTGTTGTTAAAAAACCTATAAACAATAGTCTATTTAATTTAGATGCAGCTCTTTCAAATATTTCGAATGTTTATTTTAAGATATTTATGGAGTTGTCTCCTAATCATAATGATTATGTTGAAGGGTATGGGAAATTAGAGCATGGAAGTTCTGTTATTTCTCCAGTTTTAGATTCTTCAGGAGGAGACTATATTGAAGGAGGAGATGAATATATATTATTGAAACTAAAACCAGCGTCTTTAGGAAAGAAAATTAAGACACATCCTGTAAGGGCAGGTGGAATCCGCTATATTAAGAACGAACGTCCAGAAGTAATAAGTGAGCCTGTAAGCGATAACTTTTTAGAAGCTGCATTTGATGTAGTTAATGTTATACAGTTATTATCTGATTTTACTGATGTGTTTAAGGGATATTATAAGGTAGCAATGAAAAAGGGAAGTTCAAGTAAGTTTATACCAATTGATACGAACCCTGGTTCTGAAAATATGTATTATAAATCCTTTATACGTTTAAATTCTGTAGGGAAAAAATTTGGAGGAGGTCATCGTGTCTCACAGATTACATTAAATGATAATTGGAGTAGCATGGCTGGGGGTGATGCTAGTGATATGCTCTATGGTCAAACATTTCAATATGAAGATGATAAAGGGAATTCTTATGGAGTGTGTTCATATGAACCACTTGTTGGTAGTGAAGAAAATCCATTTAAGCAACCTTTATATTATAAAGGTGATTCATATATCATTGATAATGAAGCACGGTATGTAGAAGACACTTATGGAGAACAATTCCAACCATCACCTATGGTAGGGTATTCTAAGGTAATTGTAGAAAATATAGTTAGAGATGAAGAAATAGAAGGTACTGAACGTTTAACAGAGAAGTCAGGTGCAGGAAAACAAGTACATGAATTCTATACGAATAAAGATTTCCCTGTAGTTATACAACATAGTAATGCAAAAAATAAAGTTTCTGATGTTAAAACGAATATAGCTTTACCTTATATAGGGTCATTTACAGCTAATTTTGCAGCTTATTCTCAGGGATATAGAGTACATTTAAATGATATGGCTGGAAAGGTTAAACAAGTATCTTCATATAAAACAACACAAGATTTGTTTGATGATGATGTAGATCATCAGCCATTAACTTATACCAAGTATGAGTATCAAACTAAGAAAGTTAGACACTACGATGGAAGTTATAAAAATATTCTTGATCCTGAAGCTTGGGTTATGGGAGATAAAAGTGCGATTACTAAAAAGAACTTAGGAGAGTCCAGAGAGTTTTATTTAGATACTCGTTATCAAAAATCAAGAAATTATACACTTGGAGAAGCGTATAATTTGGATGTTCCTTCTTTTACACTTCCTATTCCTCCAGCAATGGATTATCAACTCCAGTTTAGTTTAGATGTTTCAGGGTATAGTTCTTTGGTTTCTAATGAGGTTGTTAATCGTAGAGGGGTGTTGTCTAAAACAATTCAGTTTAATAAAGGTCAACGTATTGTAACCAAAAATAATGTGTACGATGTGTATTCAGGAAAACCAATGTTGGTTTCAGTAAATAATGATCAATATAAGGAAACACACGCGTTAGAAATGCTTGCTCATCAACGTTATCCTCAAATGGGTGCTGCGTACGAGAATTTGGGTAAAGAAATATATATGAAACCTACTGGTTATTTTTCAGGTAGTAAAGCATCTTTCTCATTTGGTAGTACAAATCAAAATGCATTGTCTGCATTTAGGCCTGGAGACTTAGTGAGTTTATATAAAGAGTCTACTAATGAATACTTAGGGCACTATTCAGTTTCAGGGGTAAATAATACACAGTTAGATTTAGGAGGGTACTATAATATCTATACACCTACAGGTGCTAGTGATTTCAATGAAGATATAGAAATAATACCTGGTGATGAATACCGTTTTAAGATTGTGAAATCAGGAAATACAAATCAGTTAACGGCTTCTATAGGATCTGTTCTTAGTTTAAATGAAAACATTGCAGGTTTAATGTTTGGTCAGCATGAAATATTTCAATGGTTAAACGGACTTCAGCCAATGAGTAGACATATTATAGAAGAAATTGATTTACCTAACACAGTAGGGTGTAGTTACGATAGGATAAATACTGAAAGTTTTAGTGAGAGTAAACGTACTAAAATATTTAATGAAACTAATGCGTGTCCTGGATACACTTTAAAGGTTGATTATTATCAAATAGGCTATGATGCATTCCCTAATGCAAGTTGTTTTGGAGATAACTATGTTCCTTTTACAGGAGATCTATATTTAAAAATAGAAAGCCATGAAGAAGAAGATGAATCTACTATTAGTGATAACGATGTAATAGAACAATTTATTTACGACAAAATAAATGATAACCCATTACCTTGTGTAAATACTGGTGCATTCTATTATTTTGCTTCACCAACTGAAATAGAATGTCAAGAAATTTCTCCTCAAACAGGTGAAGAGGTAACATACTCATGGATTAGTATTGATTTGCCTGATTTACTTAAACAGAGTTGGTATGAAGCATTCAAGGTATGTTATGATGTTTTAGATGCTAATGCTGTTACATATAAAGACGATTGGAATAATGACAAATTGCTTTATGGAGAGAATGCCTTTTTAGGAAATTCATCAACAGATATTCCTGAATCATCAAAATATAGAAGTGGTGCTAAAGGAATTTGGAAACCTTATAAGTCGTTTGTTGTGAATCCGGAAATTGAACGTGTACGTGTTGATTATAAGGGGGATGCGACTTTAGAAGAGTCTGATTTATCAATGTCTGGAGTATATTCGTTATTTAAACCATTTGATTGGGAAGATCAGAGTAATAATTCGGAATGGACAAAGACAAATGAAATGACTAAGTATAGTCCATACGGGTTTGCTTTAGAGAGTAAAAATGCATTAGATCAATATTCCACAGAGCTTATAGGGTTTGATAATACTGTACCTGTAGCTGTTTCTGGAAACGCCCGTTTTGGTGAAATTGGATGTTATGATTTTGAACAAACGGATGTGGGTACAGATGTAAGTGGATTAGAAATAGGAAATCTATTTTTTATACCAACAGCTGTAAATTCAGCTACAGTAAGTAATAGTGAAGCACATACGGGTAGTCACTCGTTAAAAATTGATTCAGATTGTCATGTTGTAAGGCGAGGGAAAGATTTTGATCCAACTAAAAAATATGTATTTAGTTATTGGGTGAAAAACACTAACTCTTGTGAAGGATTATGTCCAAATGTGAAATTGTATTATTTCTATACTAATACACTAGGTCAATCTTTTAAAACTGAAATGGATATAGAAGATGTACAAATTCAAGTTACTCCTCCAATTGAAGGTTGGGTAAGAACAGATCTTATTGCTAAAGTGAATTCTAGCTTAATTCAATCATCAGTTTTAGAACATGGGCTGCAATTAGAATGGGATGGTGTAAGTGAAGACACTTATATTGATGATATACGTATTCATCCGTTTAACTCTTCAATGAAAACCATCGTGTACGACCCTACGGATTATAAAGTATTAGCTGAATTAGATAATCAGAATTTAGCAACTTTATATGATTATGACATTAATCGTAATTTATTTCAAATTAAGAAGGAAACAACACGTGGAATTAAAACGCTTCAAACGACACGTCAAAATTTACCAATCCAATATTAATAGAATTATGAACAGTAAGACAATATTTTTAGGGATATGTATTCTGTGTTCAATTTCTAGTTGGGCACAAGTAAAATTAGAAGATATTAAAACGGAAGAGCTTAAAGAAGTTTCTATGTTTTTTAAAAGAGAAAAATATGTTTTTGAAGCTGAAATACATGTGTATAAATCAGGAAAAGAAATAGAAACCTCTTATATCGAATCTATTAAATCAGGTGATAGTTATTATTCTAAAAACAGCAATGGAATAACCTTAAATACAAGGAATAAATATGTTGTCATTCTGAATGGACTTAAACGAATGTATTTTGGAGAGGCTACGAAAAAGAAAAAAGCATTAACTAAAAATGAACAAGAAAAATTACAAAAGAGTATTTTAAATGTTCTAGATACATCTGAAGTTGGGAATTTGCCAGATGTTAATATGGAAACCATAGATAAAGGTCATGAATTAGAGTTCGTTTTTTCTAGTGAAACGAAGCCAATGCGTATCCGTTACTTAATAAATAAAAAGAATGGAGCTTTAAATAAAATGATTTTAGATTATGAGTCAGAATACTATGACCGTTATGAACTGGTTGTAAAACAATGGAAGAATAATCTAAGTAGTTCTGATAATAATAAACTTAAAATAGAATATTATATAACCGATATTCAAGGGACTCCAAAGTCGAAAATGAAAGGTTATCAATTAATAAAAATAGAAGAGTAATGAGAAATTTAACTTATATATTAGGGAGGATATCTTTAGCCTGCTATATCTTATTAGGGCTAAACGTAAATGCTCAAGTTGTGGTTCCAGAGTCTTCACCTCTATTATTAACTAATATTGCAAGTATTTGTGATATTGGACCTTTTGGGGAATTTGATGTGGAGTTCGAATCATCAGAATATAATAATGCACTTCATATCGCTTTTGGTATTGAAGATCATGTGAATACATTATTTACTTCAGATCAAATAGATCCTGTTATTAGTGATTTGAATTCATTATCCGAAAGTTTAGTTATATCTTTTAATTATCAGGTCTTAAATGCATCAGGAGCTGTTGTTTATCCTGAAGGTGGAGGAATGGAATCTGTAGAATTAACGGTTGAACCTGAGGTAGGTTCAATGTTAGATCATTTAAAATATGTCGACTTAATAAGTATAGAACATATTCCTACAGGAAACTATACTATAGCATTAAGTAATGTTAGTATTACTTCACCAACTCTATGTAGTTCTTTTCCTGAAAATGCAATATTAAGAGTATTTAAGACTTCAGAAACTTATAGTACAAGCCCAAATTTTATATCTGGTCCTGATCTAGTTATCTCGTTCAGTAATCTTTCTACCAAAGAAAATGTTGAATTTACTCTTCCACCTATTGAATTGAATGAAGGTCATGGTATTGATTTAGAATGGATAAATATAGAAAGGCCTTTAGCCGGATTAACAGCCATTGATAATTTAAATGGAATTCCTACAAGTTCTTATAATGCTTTATCAAGTATTTCAATAGAAGAAAATCATTTTAAATATGCGACCCGTGTTAATTTAAAAAATGAGGATGAATATACAATACCTAATTTATTTAAAAGAGGGTATTTGTTGGCAAGATGTAGAGCCGTAGATTATACTCCTGAAGGAATACGTATTGAAGGAGATTGGTCTGTTGCTAATGTACTAAAAATAGAATCAACTTTTGAAGATGCTGCGGTATGGCAAAGCACATCTTCTTATATAGAAAATGGGAAACATAAAGATGTAGTATCTTATTATGATGGTTCACAGCGTAATAGACAAATTGTAACTAAGCTTGAAAGTATTGATAAGGCCATTGTAGGGGAAACATTTTATGATTATCAAGGACGACCTTCAATTAACCCTTTACCTGTTCCAGATTTATCAAACAATAGCCTGAATTTACGTAGTGAATTTAACCGTTTTGTTAGCGGACCAATTACTCCAGATAATTTTGATACCAAATCAAAAGATTTGTCTACAAATACGTTAAGTGAAATGGAGAAGTTGTCTTCAACTAATGGAAATGGAGCCGGTGTTTATTATTCCTCATCAAATACCATAGAAACAAATATTCCATATGCTGAGGGTTATGCTTATACAAAAACATTATATACTAATGATGGAACAGATCGTCCTATCGAAGTATCGTCATTAGGAGACTCATTAACCATACAAAATGGTCGAACATCGAGATTTTATTATGCCTCACCATTTCAAGAAGAGCTTGATCGTTTATTTGGAAATAATGCAGGTGATGCATCAAAATATAAGAAAAACTATACTCGTGATGCCAATTACCAAATGTCTGTAACGTATTTAAATCAAGCTGGTCAAGTTGTTGCATCTGCATTAAGTCAAAACAGTCCAAGGAATTTGGATTCTGTAAACTTAAGTTCCGATAATGTTGTTTTAAAAGTCGATTTATTATCTGGAGATGAAAGTGATAAAGAAGTTCAGGAGATTGATGAATTGGGATTAACATATACCCAAAGTTTTACATCAACCATTCCAGGAGTTCATGTGTTTTCTTATCAAATTAAAGACGCTGATGGTGTTGATTTGCCTTCAACTGCTAACGATGGACTAAAATATTGTTCTGAAATAGGAACCCCACCTGTTGGATTCGGTGTAGAAAATGCATTCCAAACACAAACAGGATATTTAAAACTTAACGACTTTGATACATACCCAGTAGACCAGGTAATATTAGACAAAGCTAAAGTTTCTCCTTCACAGAATCAAACAGAAATAATAGATGGTTGTACAGATTGTTTATATAATCTTTTTATTGGAGTTATAGACCCTGACGGATATGCTATAAAGTGTTATGTTGGAGAGAATTCAACCACAGAAGAAGTCAATTTTGAAAGTAAATCAACAGATGTAATTAATAGTAAATTAGAAAATTTTAATGCAGAATTAAGAGAAATAGGTACATATACAATTATTAAGGTACTATCTATAAACGAAGATACATTAGAGTTTAAAAATAGAATTAACCGAGCATTATTGAATTTTAAGCCAGAAGTTGCTTTTGAAGCACCAATGCAATACGATGAAACATGTTATGGGTATTACAAATACATAACACGGTTACAGGATGTTGATGGTGATGGTATAAAAAATAAGCGTTTTTCAGAAGAAGGCGAAGAGTTGGAACCAATGAATAATGCTGAGCTAAATGCATATATAGAAGCAGCTTGTGAGAATTCGAATATAGAATTTAATGATGAAATTGATAATGGAAAATGTTTAGAATCTATAGATGAATTTTTAGCAGATGTTAGTCCTGGAGGGCAATATTTTGATAATACACCAGACCAGTATATATATGTAGAGGATGTCCTGAAAATAAATCCAGATTACCAAAAGAATGGTTGGCTAGAAAATGGTACTATGGGAGAGCGAGAAGCACCTTCTCTAAAATATGCAATTCATGAAAATGCAGGTATAGGCGAAACGGGGTTATTACCGTATATACAATTTGTGATTCAAACAGATATGTCTACTTCTGACCCTTGGTATTTTGAGTTTAATACTTGGGATGATCTTAGAAATAATTGGAGGCCTGAATTTGCACATATATTTTTACCATTTCATCCAGAATTTCTAGCTATGATTTATAATTGTAGAGGAAGCTATTTACCACAAATGGAAGAGGTAATTAGTGTAATGACTGAACACGAGATACATTTTCAAGGGTTTAATCATGAAAGTCCTCTAAGTTATAAACCGTCGCACATTGGGAATTTAGGTTTACGTTTAGATATTGAAGACGATAAGAATATTTACATGCCTGACCATTTACCAAACGCTCGTTATAAGCATAAGTTTAGTAATGTGTTAGAGCCTGTAGATGCTATACCATTAGGATATTTTAATCCATTAGGATTGCTTGTTGAGGATTACCCACAGCCAAGTTTACTCCCAGCTATCCCATATGATCCAAATAATCCAGATGAGACTTATGAGATAGATCCTTATTTTAAATCATTAACGGGTAATAAAGAGTGGATAAAAGAGAAAGTAGGGTCATTTTTAATGAATTTTACTCCAAAATTTGATGGAACAACAGATATGATGTCCATTTATGAGCTCTTAGAATATAATTTAGATATTGGTGAAGTAGATGCATACTTTGGTAGTACAACACTTACATCTTTAGCTCAGCTTAAAGATGCGATAGATGATTGTGATGGAGGAGGCTGTTCTCAAAATCTGATTGAAGCATTAAATATGGCCATTTATCATTATCCAGAAATTGGGCTTATTTCAATGACTAATAAATTTCAGTTTTTTAAATCTATATATTTAAATTATAGAAACTTTGCTCAATATACTGTATTTAAAGAATTAGGATCTACGCCAAATTCACATTTTGTATTTGCAAACCAATACAATAATTATAACCCTTTAGACGATCAATTATCTTCGGCATATCCTCATTTTTATGCGCACCCTCACTTTAGTTATCCTTTATATTATATGCCTAAAATATCTCATGATATTTATGCCAGATATAATAATGCACAAAGTTGTAACTATCTTCCAGGTTTATATCCTGTAATAGAAATAGAGCGTACATCATCTGGAGGTGGAAATAATGGGTATTGTTTCCCTGGTATTGCGAATCGTATTATTCAAAATATAGATGGTACATTGTCCTATTTTACATATAATGAGAGCTATGATCCATTTAACAATGGGTATGTTGATAATTCATATGGTCGATTTTATGAGGACGAAATAAAAGAAAAGCAGATTAAACGGAATGATGGGTTTACCTTTAGATATCCGGTGGTTGATTATTTTGAAGCTATGGAAGATGCAGAAGATAATCAAGAGCTATTAGAGTTATTAGAAGAAATGATGGAAACAGCTGCAGTTGATCTGGATGTAGAATATGCTAAAATATGTAAATCTAGACGAACGGATTTAGCCTATTTACTGTTAGTGGATGATGAACGTAACTCTACTTCGGTTATTCCTAGCGATATGCCATTTTCTATTCTAGAAAATAAAATGTATGATTATTGTATTAATAAAAGGGCACTGTATTATTCTAAAGCTGAAGCAGATGCTGCTTTGTCAACCGCATTAGTAGATTTTACCTACTCTACTCATACGGAAAACCCGAATGATATTTTTAATTTAGAAGGAAGTTCTACCGATGAAGCGATAGGTTATAATAATGCGGTTAAACGTATTAAAGATATCGAATGTGCATGTAAATCTTATAATACTGATGTTGTAATGCCAGGAATTGGAAATAATACAAAATTATCAGAGTTTTATTTTGCTAACGATCTTTTAAATCTACCACCATCAGCTAGTACTATGGTAATTAATAAATTAGATAATTGGAAATCAACATGTGATGTAAACAAAGGAGTATATAAACCAAAAGATTTGTATGATGTTGTTTTAGATGATTATACAGGATTGTCTTACAATGCTCTATCGACTTTTACAGGGTCTTATTTAGATTTTGTAGATAATTATGGAGGAAGTGGTAATATTCATGATATAACAAGTTTATATGAATGTTCAGTATATGATGAAACCGATCCTCAAATTATTTTAATTAAAGAAGTAAACGAGGAAATAAGAACGAATAATTTACTCGAATATTTCCAAACTCAAGACCAAAAGCATTTAACGTATAAGGATAATTATTTAACCAAATGTTTAGATATTAACGAAAAGCTAACTCTAAATATTAACCTTAAAGAATATCAATACACATTATATTATTATGATGCTTCTGGTAATTTAATAGCCACAGTACCGCCTAAAGGTGTAGATACGCTTCGCCAAATAAATGGTGAATTAAATGCTGTAAAAGCATTTAGAGAAGGTACAGTTACAGAACCAACCTATCCAAGCCACAGCTTAATGACGCATTACAAATATAATGTGCTTAATAACCTTATAGAGAAAGAAACTCCAGATGGAGGAAAAACAAAATATAAATATGATCAACTAGGACGTGTAATATGCTCTCAAAATGCCCAACAACGTATAGATAATGATTTTAGTTACACCATTTATGATCAATTAGGGCGTATTGTAGAAACAGGTGAGGCTCAGCCGTCAACAGTTACATTGTTTGAAAATGTACCAAGTAATACGACATATTCAGGAGGAACCAATCCATTTAAAACTTGGGTACATGATCAGGATAGGCAGGATGTTTCAGAAACAATCTACGATAAAGAAATCCAAAATTATTACCAACAACATTTAGGAGTACAAGGGCAACAAAATCTTCGTGGGCGTGTGTCATATACACGTTATTCAAACTATTTATCATTTGTGTCTTCGGTTCCATCACCAGGTACAGTGCCGTTAAAAAGGTTTAAATCGCATACTATTTATAGTTATGATGTACATGGAAATGTGAAAAAAATGCTTCAAGTGTTTAGTCATCATGCATTTGGAGACGATTTTAAGTTGACAGAATATGAATATGATTTGGTAAGTGGAAATGTATTAGAGGTTCACTTTCAACCTGGTCAGTCAGATCAATTCCATCATAAATATACCTATGATGAAGACAATCGATTAAAAAAGGCATTTACCAGTAATAATGGGCATTTATGGAAAGAAGATGCTAAATATTATTATTATGCTCATGGACCATTAAAACGATCAGAAATTGGATCTTCTAGTGTACAAGGGTTAGATTATGCCTATACACTTCAAGGTTGGTTAAAAGGAGTAAACGGATCTAAGGTAGGTATAAAAGATATTGGTGGAGATGGTCAAACAAATGGTAACTCTGCGTTTGGGCAAGATGTTATGGCCTTTAGTTTAGACTATTTTAACGGCGATTATATAACAGAAAGTGCGAATCCTGGTGGATTTACAAATCAAATATTATCAGCAGATCGTCGTAATTTATTTAATGGAAATATAAGCCGAATGTATACAGGTATAAATTTTCCGGACCAATCTACAGACCCTAGGCATGTATATTATAATTACCATTATGATCAGTTACAACGTATAACGCAAATGCAAGGGTTTAAAACTGATGCCTTTGATGAGTATACCATAAGTCAATCATTTGCAGAGAGCCGTTATGCTTATGATAAAATGGGTAACTTAACAGAGTTAGACCGATCTCAAGATGGAGTAACCTATGATGCATTACGATATGAGTATAACGATCCTGCTGTGCCAACAGATACCGATGATAATAATAATTATTTACACCGGGTTAACGAAACGAATGCATCTACAAGTATTAATAATGAATTTGATCAAACAAATAGTTTAGCTTACGATTATGATGCGATTGGTAACTTAATAGAAGACCCAGGAAACAAAATAGATCAAATTATATGGACACCAGGAGGTAAGGTTCATAAAATTATTTATAACAGCAGCTGTGCAGGGTGTGCTGATCTAGAATTTGTATATAACGCCATGGGTAACCGTATTTTAAAAATAATTAAAGAAGGTACTTCGTCGGCCGATTGGATATATAAATATTATGCTTTAGATGCGAGAGGAAACCAAATGGCACATTATGAGTGGGCGTATAATTCTGGAAACGAATTGTTAGAGGTTAAACTTAAGAGCCATGTTTTGTATGGATCCGACCGATTAGGAGTACAGGAAAATAACAACAAAACAATACGAACAAAATCGACCACATGGAACCCTAGTTCTACTGGTTGGGCACAAAATGTTGTGGTAGACGATGTTATTTTAGATGGAGGAGTGTTTAGGCTATCATCGGCTTTGGTAGATCGTTTAGGGACTACAGGCGTGTCTGACATTAAAATGATGAGTAAGGAATATATCCATCTTAATTTTACAAAAGTAGTGCCTGCTAAAATGAAATTACGTTCTTTAACGCCATTAAAAATAAATCAGCGCGAGGTACGTAATCTAACTGCATTTACTCAGTCAGCTCAACTTGTTAATGGATATTATCAAGTTCCGGCTCAAACAACCTTTGAGTTTAGTCCGCAAGGAGCAAATGTAAATATTACAGGTTTACCAGATTTAGGAACTGGTTTTGTATTGTTAGATGCCTTCCAAAACGACCAATTGGATTTTGATGACTTGGATGTTTCTTATTATCCAGAGTTGGATATAGAATATATTGATTATATTGCTTTGGATGGTATTAACGATGTTTCTAATAGTTTAACCGTAGGTTTAAAGCGCTATGAATTAAAAAATCATTTAGGGAATGTATTGTCTGTCGTATCAGATTTTAAAACATCAGATACCGAAGCACGTTTAGTAACCGCAACCGATTATTTACCTTTTGGAATGCAAATGCCAGGGCGTAAATACACATCACCAGATGGGTATCGATATGGATTTAATGGAATGGAAAACGATGATGAAGTTAATAAAGGACCTGGTAACTCTATAGATTTTGGAGCTAGAATGTATGATCCTAGACTAGGACGTTGGTTTACCCCAGATGCTCATGCTTCAAGTTATCCAGAGCAGTCACCATATCATTTTGCATATAATAATCCAAATTTATTTGTAGACCCTGATGGAAATGATAATGTGATTTATTTGATGTTATCTAAAAAAGTTGATGCCAAATTAACTGTATCGGATTTAAATGAAATAGCAAAGAATGCCAATAAAATATTGGCAGATCTTGGATTGTCAACTAAAGTGGTTGTATTTAATGATAGCGAACCATTTTCTAGTAAGTATTTAGATGATAACGATGGTTTTTCCGTTATTGGAGAGGTTTATAGTGTTAATGAAGCTATAAAGGCAAATCTAACGGACGCAGAATGGCAAGGTGAAAATTGGAAAAAGGTAGGTTTAAGCTCTAGGTTACCATGGGGGAGTTCATCTAATCCAGAATTGTCAGGGTTGAATGTTAATGTTGTTGGAATTCATGCCTCAGGGAGTAAAGTTGAAGCTGGTAATTTAGGTCTTGGAGTAAATATGTTTAGAGCTTATTTACTAGTACATGGTTTAATTCATACGACAGGAGTAAATGGTCATGTAAATGAAACTGAAGGAACTCTTAGTAAAGAAGATGTTGAAATCGAAGATGCTGGTTTAAATGTAAATGGAGGTTTTGTAAATAAAGTTCTGACTGGTAAAGGCTCTAGTCAAGGATATGATATAACGAATACAAGGGGCTTAAAGACAATGGAAGATATTTCTGACCCAAATAAGAATGCAGCGGCAGTAGATAAACTAGAATCGCATTACGACCCTAATTGTACCGGAACTTCAACAGATAATTATCAAAAGAATAAGAAAAATAGTAAGAATCCATAAATTATTTATAGATGATAACAGGAATATGTAGAGTTGGACAGGTATTACTTTTGATTGCTATTGCAATGGGATGCAACTTCAAAGAAAAATGTGAATCTAAAATACCTGATTCGTTTAATAAAATAGATTACTATGGTTACAATAATTCGATTTTTTTGATAAGTGCTGACCAGAGAGAATTTTATGTGAATGGTGATTCTATATATTTAAGTGTTTCAACAGGAACATTATTGTTTAACAACACAATTAAGAAATGGGCAACTAGAGGACACGAACAGTATGATTTTGATGAATATGAAGTTGAAGAGTGTGATAATAAGTTGTTTGTTAAATTTAAATTAGAGCATGATTCAGGTAAGATATATAATCATCAAGCTCTTTATATAAGGAAACATGATAAGGTATTTGAGTACTATTACGGCAAAATGGTGAATCGAGATGATGATAGTTATGAGAATAATACTCTTATTGAATTTTTAAGTGAGAATTGTATTTATAGAGTTAAAGGTGATTGTAAATAGGAAAGGGTTCTAGGGAATCCCTAGCAAGAATGCATGTAAACGAAGAGTCACGGAGTGATTTGCAATCTTGTAATATTGGTTCAGTTAATTTGAAAACAACGCTCACCATAATTATGATGAGCGTTGTTTGTTTATAGACTCCCTAAATTAACGAGTTTATAGTCCTATTTGCTCTATGTTCAGTATTGATGGTATAGTATTTTTATATGAAAACCACAAAATACATCATTAGCCTTATTACTATTATGAGTTTTTTAACGTCGTCATTTGCGCATGCGGAAATCGAACGAAATGTTGAAAGAAATCAGCGACCAGTAGTCGAGCAAGTGAGTATTAACGAGGTTCAGGCTCCAGAAATTTTGGATTCACCAAGTCAAGCACAGGCTCCAAAATTTGAGCAAGCGCAACAGTCTGATCCTGCTGAAATTGAATCAGATCAAGCCACAGAAGACGAAGCTCTTGCTCCAGCAGTAGCACCATCTGCATCATCGAGTTCAAATGCTGATGCAGAATCAGATGCAAGTAAAACCATAGAACTCAAACCTGAAGTCTCTACAAACCAAGGTTCACTTTTGTATAGTTTCCCAATAAACGCTCCGCAGGGGCGTAATGGTTTAACGCCAAATATCTCACTGACCTATAATTCAAGTGACACAAACACAAACAACATTCTTTCAAAAGGATGGTCTTTCAATATTCCAAACATCACCAGAAAAAACAAAACAGGAACAAATAATCTTTATACCGATGACAACTTTGTTTCAAGTTTTGATGGAGAGCTTGTTCACCAAGGAGGAACAAAATATGTACCACGTACAGAAAATGGTTCATTTATTAAGTATGAACTTGTTAATAATGTATGGCAGCTAACAGACAAGTCTGGAGTGAAGTATATCCTCGGTGCAGATACATTGTCACGACAAGACAATCCAAGTGACTCAACACAAATATATACGTGGATGTTATCACAACAGGTAAACCCAAACGGTGATCGTATTTCATATTCATATAGCAAAGACCAAGGGCAAATCTATCCTGATGTTATTTCATATAACAGTGATGAATTATTTCAAATTCAATTTCAAAAAACGCAAAAACAAACTCAAACAACATCATATAAATCAGCTTTCAAGGTAGTTACTGCTTTTGAAATTAATGCAATTTCAACAGCATTCCAAGGTGATCTTCTTCGTCACTATGAGCTTGTGACTGAAAATAACACTCTTGTTTCAATCAAAGAAAAAGCTTTTAAAGATGGGCAGGATTTTGAGAAACCTGAGGTGGTTTTTGATTATGAAAACACTGGATCAGGTTACAATCTAAACACAAATTTCACACTTCCACTTGATCAAAATAACAACGTGATAGGTATAAAATCTGTTGGCTCAAACAGTAATTACGCAACATTTAATATCGACGTTAATGGTGATGGGTTATCTGATATTGTAAGGTACAGAAGGGGAGAAGCTAACGGATACCACTATTATCAATACGGTAAAAGTAAATATGGTAATAATTTCTATATCAATACGGGATCAGGATTTATTGAATCTTCTGATTACACTTTCCCAGAAAAATATAATGGAGATGTGGTTGAATTCCACTTTAATGATTCTTCTGAGCATGAATTTGGTTCACTGTTTCAAGATGTAAATGGAGATGGTTTGCCTGACTTAATTCGTTGGAAGAGGTATGCGTACAATAATTCTCCAATAAACTCTGATGAAGGAAATAATATTTTTATAAATACAGGTAGTGGTTTTCAGCTTGATACTAGCTTTGAATTACCAACGCTTTCAAACAATAGAGTTATTTCTCTTGAAGGAAGAAGAACACTGATTGGAGACTTTAATGGCGATGGTTTGTTAGATTTTCTAAAGCATTTCACAGGATATCCTAGTGGGTATATGGTGGGTTATGATGATATGAATGTTTTGTATGAAAACACTGGATCAGGTTACAATCTAAACACAAATTTCACACTTCCACTTGATCAAAATAACAACGTGATAGGTATAAAATCTGTTGGCTCAAACAGTAATTACGCAACATTTAATATCGACGTTAATGGTGATGGGTTATCTGATATTGTAAGGTACAGAAGGGGAGAAGCTAACGGATACCACTATTATCAATACGGTAAAAGTAAATATGGTAATAATTTCTATATCAATACGGGATCAGGATTTATTGAATCTTCTGATTACACTTTCCCAGAAAAATATAATGGAGATGTGGTTGAATTCCACTTTAATGATTCTTCTGAGCATGAATTTGGTTCACTGTTTCAAGATGTAAATGGAGATGGTTTGCCTGACTTAATTCGTTGGAAGAGGTATGCGTACAATAATTCTCCAATAAACTCTGATGAAGGAAATAATATTTTTATAAATACAGGTAGTGGTTTTCAGCTTGATACTAGCTTTGAATTACCAACGCTTTCAAACAATAGAGTTATTTCTCTTGAAGGAAGAAGAACACTGATTGGAGACTTTAATGGCGATGGTTTGTTAGATTTTCTAAAGCATTTCACAGGATATCCTAGTGGGTATATGGTGGGTTATGATGATATGAATGTTTTGTATGAAAATGAAAATGAAAGCTCTCTGTTAACCGGAATAGAAGCTCAAGATTTTGAAACAGATTTCACTTATACTCATGCCAGAATCCAAGACCAATCAAACAAAGTCCCATTCCCTGTACAGGTCCTTGAGTCAATGACCCAATCCGACGGACTCGGAAACACAACCGAAACCACCTACGAATATAAAGGAGCCGATTACTATTACAGAAACCCTCATGATAAAAAATTTGCAGGATTTGCAGAGGTGATAGAAACAAAAGCTAACGGATCAAGAGTCATTACTAAATACCATCAAGGAAATGGTGAACAGGGAAACGAACCAGCTGATAGCTACTTTACTCTTGGAAAGGTGTACGAAACATCTGTGTACGATGATAACAATAATCTCTATACACGATCACGAAATAACTACAATGTTGTTCCAAATGGGTCAGGCTCAAGATTTACTCAAAACAAATCTAATACTACTCAGATCTTTGATGGAAACTCAAACTCGGTAGATACGGCTGAATCATTTGAATATTCAAGTTACGGTAATATCTCGAAACATGTTCAACATGGGATAGTAGATTCAAATGCTGATGGTAGCTTTAGTGATATTGGTAACGATAAGCGAACACAATACCTGACGTACTTTAACAATCCAGTAAACTATATTGTTGGCCTTCCAGATAATGAAACACTGAAAGATAATAGTAACAACAAGGTTTCTGAACGACAGCATTCATACAACCAAACAGGGAATAGAATAAAGACCTCATCATGGATTTCAGGATCTGATTACTCAACAGAAAAATTTGAATACAATCAGATAGGGCAAGTTATCAAACAAATTGATCCACTTGGAAATGTAACAAATATTGAATACGATCAGTATCATATGTATCCTTCGCTTGTTTCAAATAGCTTGGGTCACACGACGCAATATGAATACGATACTGCATTTGGAAAAGTGATCTCAACAACAACAGAAAACGGAACCCAAAGCACAAACGAGTATGATGCTTTTGGTCGACTCATTGAAACAAAACAAACAGTTGCTGACGCAGGAGTAGAAACCTTGCAAAGCTATCAATATGATGACTTTGACTTCCCACGGGTTGTTGCTCAAAGAGTTCACAACGGTGTTTCAGAAGACCTAATAACACACACTTTCATTGATGGCTTAGGTCGAACAATTCAAACAAAAACAGGGACAGAAGGAGATTATAGGGTCATTGATTCTGTATACAACAACCAAGGGGAACTTGAGAGAACCTCACTTCCATACCATTCAGAGGATGGTCACTTTGATGGATTTAATGCTGACTCAAGTCTTTATACAAAATTCACATACGATGCCCTTGCACGTGTAACAGAAACAGAAAATGTAAAAGGATCAACACAAACCTCATACGATGGATTTACAACAGAGATAAAAGATACACTCGGAAACAAAAAGGATCTTATTACCGATGCATTCTCAAATCTTGTTCAAGTCAATGAATATGATAATGATTCAGTATATAAAACTTTTTATGAATACAACCCTCTTTCTCTTCTGACGAAAATAACTGACGCAGAGGACAATATTAGAAACATTTCATATGATGGATTAGGGCGACGAACAAAACTTGAAGACCTCCATAAACAAGGCGACTCAAGTTTTGGAATCTGGGATTACACCTACAACGATAGGGACTTAATTTCGGAAACAAATCCAAACGGATCAACAACAAGTTTCACTTATGACGAACTAGGAAGAATCCTCAAGGAAGACAATGATTCACTTTCAGGAATTGAAAAAACACTTAGCTATGATTCTTGTTCCTTTGGAATTGGAAAACTGTGTTCAGTTCAAACAAATGATATTGCTAAAAACCTTTCCTATTACAAGGACGGAAAACTAAAAACTGAATCAAAAACTATCGATTCACAAAACTTTAGTTTCAATTATTCATATGACAAACAGGGAAGACTACTAGCTACAACTTATCCAAATGGAGACAACGTAAACTACAGCTATTCACCATATAGCGAAGCCACAAGCCTTGCCCATAACGGAAACCAAATTGCGAATGCTGAGTACGGTGTACATGGTAAAGCAACCAAGGTGAACTATCAAAATGGTAGTCAAACACAATATCATTTTGATGAGAATAATCTCTACGAACTGAAAAAGAAAATTTCACTTTCAAACGGAAACGAACTTCAAAATATTTCATACGATTATGATAACGTAGGAAACATTCTCAAGATTGAACGAACGGCAGACAATGACACAAAGCATACCCAAGTGTATTCATACGATGATTTGTACCGACTCAAAGAAACACGAATGTATGATTATGCTGGAAATGATGAATCATATTCTCGTCTCTATGAATATTCTCCGATTGGAAATATCATGATGATGTCTGATGGAACAAACCCTATCAACACTTACGTTTACGCAAACGCGCAAAGTAACGCAAACCCTCATGCTCTAGCAAGTCTTAACGGACAAAACTATAGTTATGATAATAGTGGAAACCTAACAAGCGACAGCACATGGAACCATTCTTGGAACTATGACAATACACTTCGTACATCTACCAACGGAGGATCAAACTCAAGTTACAGCTACGATGAATCAAAACAAAGAATCAAGCTTGTAGAAAATGGAATAACAACATTGTACCCAAGCTCAGATTACGAAAGTGAAAGTGGATCAATCAAACTATCACTTAATCTAGGAGACTCATATGTCGCAAGTGTGGTAGATGGTACACTTGAATATGTATATACCGATCACCTCGGTGGTACGGAAATTACAACTGATCAATCAGGAGCACCGACCAAATCATTTGTATATTATCCATTCGGAGACACACATACCGAAACAGGAAACAGTGACGAATCAAAACAATATACAGGATATACCAAAGACGAGGCTACTGATTTGCAGTATGCCGGAGCGAGGTATTACAAGGGTGATGTTGGGAGGTTTATTAGTCAGGATCCAGTCGGATTAGCACTTGGAGATACTAATAAAATGAAAGAAATTTCTAAAATTGAACCTAAAAAGTATCTTGGAGATCCGCAATCACATAATGTTTATTCATACGCAAGAAATAATCCAGTTCGATACATAGATGAAAATGGAGAGTGGTTTAAAGAATATGCAACAGGGCAACAATCATTTAATGATTTTACCTTAGAGATTGGGCAAGCAGCTGCTCAATTATCTGATGATAGTCAGGCATATGATTTTGCGATATCAAATCCTGGCGTAGCTGGACCTATTGTTGGTATTACAGCAGGTGCATTTGCTGCTCCTGCATTAGCTAGTGGTGCGGCAACCTTGTCCGTATTATCAGCAGATGCTGCGACTGGAATAGGTCTAAAGTATGCTTTTGCTAAGGGGCTAGAGGGTGCGGTTCTTGTGCATTCAGGAGGTCAGGTTTTACCAGAAGTGGGAAATTTATTTGAAAGTTTTGGAGATTTCCAAGATAACGAGCAGGGCTCTTCTGTTGATCTCCTTAAAAATACAGCAGCAGTATTCGTACCTGAGCTATTGAGTAGAAAGGCAAGTACAATTTTTGACCTTAATGAGTCTATTAATACAGCTGCTGATGCATTGCTTGGAAATCTCTCTGATTCTGGTGAGAGTGATAAAAAGATACAAAAACAAAAAACAAACAATAAGGTTAAAAATAATGAAAAATAATTATGAATTTCTTAATACATTCAACAATAGGTTTAATAGGTATCATTCTGATCATTCTTGCTTTTACTTTAGAAAAAAAAAGTCAAAAGGATTTCTTTAGAGACTCAATTAGAAAAAGATTTTCAAAAATACCAATATTAAAACAATGGAGTTTTGATAGCTGGTCTTCTGTATACTTGGCAAAACTGGTAGGAATAGGTCTTCTTTGTTTATTATTCTTTGCTATGTATTTTATTGAGCTTAAGTAAAAGGTATCATGGATGGAATATCTAGAAATGACAAGAAGAATAGTAATAGCTCAGAAAATAAATCTGAGTAAATTAACATGAATACAAAACAGAAAAAGATAAATAAGAGAATAGATGTTTTAGCAAGCTATATATTGGGTTTTGGAGGGATTGTCATGTTTATACTACCAGCCATATCAAGATCTTTTTTTGATACTAGATGGGAGCACGGATTCTGGTCAATAGTAATTTTATCTATAGCGCTTTTACTAATAGTGTTAATTTCTATTACAGCGCTCTTTTTTAGAGAGCCTGAAGTAGGAAAAATAGCAACAGGACCTAAAAATCTTCAAAAGCTATCACCGAAGACAGTTAAAGTAATAGGTCGTATCGTGATGATTATAGGTATTATAGGTTTTGGAATTCTAGCATCTTGGTTTCTTTCATATTCCATTAAAGGAATAGATTATTTATACATTCAAAATAAAAAACCAGTTACAGAAACAGATCTAGTTGTAAAAGCTAGGGCTGGGACAGGAACATCAAAATTTACTGTTCAAAATGTTGAATTTGAAAACTTGGGTAAACTTAGAATGTGGTTTACAGGACTTCGCTTTAAGCAAGGTCGTTATTATGAAGTAACTATGATTCCTGATACTAAATATATTTTAGACAGAAATCTTATCGAAGAATAGTTATTCTAATGATTTAAGAGGAAATAATATGTCACTAGAAAATAAAATACCTTACATGATGCTACTTGTCGGAATCCTTTTCTCTGTGTTTGGTTTTAGGGTTGTTTTTCAAAAAGGATATGTAGAAAAACTTCAGAAAGGATGCTGGAAAGAAGATGAGGGTAGCCCTTATGTAGGAAAAGAATGGTATAATTATGCCAAATATGTAAGAGGTTTACGTTTTTTGTTTAGCGGTCTTGTGCTTATTTTATTCGCTATTTTAATTTTATTTGATCTATAATCTTGCTGTCTCAATTAGTTGGTAATTATTTGTATAGCTACTCTTTTGATACACAGATTCGGAAAAATAAATTTTTATAAAACCACAAAGAATAATTAGAATCTAGAAAAAACCATAACTGCTATGGTTTTTTCTTTTGCTCAATTTCATCGATTTCAAACCCTTCACTGAAAAACTCTTCAAGACTTATGCCAAAAGCCTTAGCAAGTTTACATAAACTACTAAACCTTAAGTCTTGTCCGTTTTCGTATCGTCCATATTGAGCACGAGGAATACCATTATCAAAAGCAAATAATTCATAATTGCTATAGCCCTTTGCCTTTCTGAGTTCTTGTAAGCGTTTACCAAGATTCTCAAGTTGAATCTCTGTTTCTTTATCTTTTTTAACCATAAGGCAAATAAAAAGGATAAACTATTTATTTGTTACCATCTATAAATTACTACTTGTAAGTAGTAATTTAAAATTTATTTATATATTTGAACATTCTCAAACGAAAAAATAAATATATGAAACAGCTATTATTGCTTTTAACTCTAGTTGTTCTGGGGTCTTGCCTAACAACTAAAGCACCAATTCCTCCAAAGCATATTCCAAGCTTTGACTTTACTCCGCCTACAAGAGAGCAGATAAACTCAAAGGGGATTAAGATCGCCTTGATAAAAACAGCATTTGATTCAAGGGGTTTAAGTCTAACAGATAAAATGAGACTCCGTAAACCTCCATATGTTGACTTTAAAGCAGCCGTGAGTAATGACTTGGAAGAAATTTTGACAAGCAAGGGTGTGACGATCATCGGACCATTTTCAACACATGATGAAATGGTGTATTCAGAAAAACAAAACTCAGACATGCTTGTGTTAGTTCATATCGAACTAAAAGAACGCAAGAACTATCGATTCAAAACCTTCCCAAGCTATACGGGAGGTCAAAGCTATTATCGAGCCTATGGAGGAGTTCATATTTCAGGAAAATTAAACCTGACCATTATGGATCCCATAGATAAAGAAAAGTTCTTTAAGAAAAGCATTGAGCTTGAAGCTAAGGAGGTGCAATTTGGAGAACCCATGACGCGCTGGTATAGCCAGCCAAAATACAAAGAACTCTTAGATCAAGATCCAAATGTATATAACCCCGTAACGATGGCTTTAGAAGAATACTATAAAGGTGCCATGGAAAAAGTATGGAATCATATTGATACAAGAGAATTAGAGGAAATCAAAAAACAAATACACTCAAAACAACGCTAAACTATGACTGATCAAAACACAGACAAAAGAAGGGAAGAAGCCATAAGAGACATGAAGATGTATATGGCGAATGATTGGAATCTAAAAGAAGAAACACCAGAGTATTTTTTGCTCACTCGAAGTACAGCTTCAACAACAGTTCATATTATCTTAGCGGTCTGTTTTTGCTACCTCTTTTTTATTCCGAATATTATTTATCACTATTCCAAAAAAGAAAAGAAGAAGATTCTTAAATAGATATAATTCCCCACATAAAACCTCATGTACATCAATGCATGAGGTTTTCTTCTTTAAGCAAAATTCCTTGACCTATATGTTCCAAGGAAATGATTAAAAATGTAGTCATGCAATTCAAGGCTTCACTTTCATATTTTGGTAAAACCAATTTCCGAAATACCAATACATCTTTTGGAATATTACAAAAAGATCGCTTACACCATTTCTATGTCTTGGGTAAAACAGGAACTGGAAAAACAACATTGTTACATACAAAAATCCTGCAAGACATCCTCTACTCAAGAGGTCTATGTCTTATTGATATCCATGGAGACTTAATTCAAAAAGTTAAAACACAAGTTCCAAAAAGTAAATTAATTTACCTTGATGCAACAGACACAAACATGAGCTTTGGATATAATCCACTTCGAAAAGTATCAAAAGAAAAACAAGCTTTAGTTGTATCAAGTATCCTGGAAACTTTTCAAAGGGTTTGGGGTAAACAGGCATGGGGAATAAAGTTGGCTCACATTCTACGAAATATACTTTTAACACTCCTTGTTCAAGCAGATTCTAATTTTTCAGATATCACAAAGATTCTGCACGATATGGATTTCCGAGCGCGTTGTTTAGCTCATGTTCAAAATAAACATATTCTTGATTTTTGGAATAAGGAATTTCCAAGCTACAGCAAAAACGATCTTCTGCCAATCTATAATAAAATTGGAGGGCTCTTGTTGTATCCTTCGCTCAAAAGAATCCTTATCGATAACAAGAGGCAAATTTCCTTGCGAAGAATTATGGATGAAGGGAAGGTTTTGCTGGTTAATGTATCAAAGGGAAGCATCGGGAAAGAGCCTGCATATATTCTTGCCTCTTTACTGGTGACTGCTCTAAGCTCAGCATCTTTTAGTCGTATCGACACTCCAGAAGAAAGACGCCGCCCATTCTTTCTATACTTTGATGAATTTCAAAATTATACCAACCTATCGCTAATAGAAATGCTTTCTGAGCTTCGTAAATTCAAAATAGGAGTCATTATGGCTCATCAGTACTTAAACCAGCTAGAGCCCGCTATTAGAGACGCTGTACTGGGTAACGTGGGGAGCATTGTTTCCTTTAGATTGTCTTATCAAGACGCAAAACTTATGGAAAAAGAATTTCATCCCATCTTTTGCTCGGATGACTTTATTAATCTTCAAAACCAAGAATTCTATATCAAGATGATGATTCAAGGTGCGCCATCTAGAGCTTTCTCTGCAAGAGGAATTCACCAAAGCAAGTTTGAAATATAGAGTGCAATTCCCTTGGTCTATATGAAAAGATAGAACATAGAATAATAAGATTAAATCAGTTCTTTAAAGATTACTCGATTAAGCTTTAATTATTCAATGCCCAAGACAGCAATAACCTATTACGGAGGAAAACTTAATATGCTTAAGGAAATCCTTCCAAGAATCCCAAACCATAGAATATATACTGAAGCATTTTTTGGAGGAGGAGCGGTATTCTTTGCAAAACAATCCGTAGAATCTGAAACGATTAATGACACAAACGCCCTTGTTGTTAACTTTTATGAAGTTCTTAAAACAGACTTTGTAAATCTAAAAAAGAAAATAGAATCCACGCTCTTTTCACGCTCGAGCTATATCGTTGCCAATACGATTTATAGGATGCCGCATTTGTTCGATAGACTACAACAAGCATGGGCGTTTTATATCTCTACTAATATGGGATTTGCTTGTAAGGCAGGTGGGTCTTGGGGCTATGATAAATATGGAAAACGCGTTAAGGCTCTGAGAAACAAGAAACTCATCTTTAATACAGATCTAGTCGATCGACTTGAACATGCTCAGATAGAAAACAAAGACGCCATTTCCGTTATAGAAGCAAGAGATACCTTGGACTCTTTCCATTATGTTGATCCTCCATACATTAATTCAAATCAGGGGAGCTATGGAGGCTATACAGAAGAAGACTACACCAAACTATTATCCTGCTTGGAGAATGTAAAAGGGAAGTTTCTCTTAAGCTCATATCCAAGTGATATTCTATCTGAATTTATCAAGAAAAATAATTGGCAGAGTATACACTTTGAAAAACCACTATCTGCTAAAAAATCTACAAATGGAAAACAACGAGATAGAAAGGTTGAAGTATTAACAGCTAACTATCCACTACATATCGAACATACTTCATAAATCTTTTAAATCACCTTGTTATGGACAACCTAACAAAAAATCAAATAATACTACATTATTTGAAAGAATACCTTGTGCTCAAAAAAGAAAGTACTAAGAAATCTTCATTTGCTTATAACTTTTTTACCAGTAAAGAACGAGAGGATATCAGAGCCTGCTTAAGTCATCCTGATCCGCATGAAATCACAGATGCTGATGTCATTAAGTATTTAATAGATTGGCAGGAAAATCAGAAATACCTGAGTGAATACCCGAGCAATCTCTATATCCAAAATATCTTAAGTCAGCTTGGAATGTATGGGCACTATCTCAATTCAAAAATGGTAGTAGAATTTGATGATTATGACTTTTCAAATTTCAATCGACTTAAGATAAAGAGTGGAAGAGCTCAATATGGCTACGGTATTTTTATGCTTGAAGTTTACAAGGAAGACATACGAACGGTCGATTCACCTCCACTACGTTGGTTTCCAAGTTTAGAACTCGCTGAAGAGATGAAGACAGAAATGACGGGCTCCAGAGACTTTGAAAACCATGAACTAATCATTCACCAAGATCTGAGAGCTCTTTAAATATGTGAACCATTTAAAACAATTGCTATGAAAACAACAGACATGATTGATGTTCTCATCGAAAATATAAAGAACGATAGAGTATCTTTAACTAAAGTCGAAGAGGAAATACAGACTTCACGAGATGAGAAAAAGCAAATTCAAGATCGCTTAAAAGAGTCCTATAGCGACATCAAGGTTTTTATAAAATACTTAGATGAAGAGCAAAAGAAGAAGCTAGATGAACTGAATTTAGATCTTGAGAACTCTAGAAGTTCTGCCTTAAATATGGTGGCAGAGACAGCCTTTGATATTTTAGTAAAAGCAAAAGACCACAGACTAACAAATATTCAGTGGTACGAGTCTTATCTAAAAATAGCCAAAGGTGAAGATCAGAAAATATCCTATAGCGCATTTAATATTAGGTGCCGAACTTTGTTTAATAGCTCGAGAGTTACACGAACAAAAGGGAAGGATTCGACCTCCTCAAAGGACGACTTTATTTCCTTGTATCAAAAACCAAAAAAGTAAATAATCTTAATTGAAAACACACCATGAGGTGTGTTTTGTTTCTCTATGCATGAGATGTTGTTTATTGTGGGTGTGACATGAAGACTTTTCGAAGTTGGCGTACTTCTGTCCACCAAACGAGACGACCAGTCTCAAAATCATCCAAATCCCTTTGTTTTACAAGGGGGTTTTTTGGTTCGAAGGTGTGTTTTTGGGTAGTGAATGCTACCTTGCATGATTCAATGGCTAAAAGTGGTTTAGACGTTGTAATATAAAGGGAATTGGAAAAAAGTGTCTGGTTCGAAGATATTTTCTTCATGAACCGCTTTATCTTCCTTTTATCATTAGATTTTAAAATTTTAAGCCCTTGTTTTCCAATATCTAGATAAGATTTCAGCTCCTTTTTCCAGTGAATAGTAGAGTAACTAATCTGGTGAATTTGTTTTTCAAATTCCTTTAATTCATTCTCTAATTTAAGTCTGCTTTTAAGAAATGAATCCTTTTCAATTTCACCATCAGCACGCATTAATACGAGTGACTCCAAACGTTTTTCAATACGTTTTTTTTCTTTTTCTAGGGAGCAAAGAAGCTCTTTGGAATCTTTGTTTTCTTCTTTTTCAATATCCTCCAGAGATTCAAGTAGAAAGGATTGAAAAGCTTCAGGAATATAGAGCTTGGAAATGAGACTAATATACTGACCCTCTAATTTACTTTCCTCAATATATTTCTGAGAACAAACTTTACTTCTTGTGCATCTATAATACGTTTTATCAAGAATACTAGGTTGAATCATGTCCTTAAGTTCTAATCTACATTTTGGACAAGTTTGCTTCTGAATGATTGAAAACTTATGATTACACCCTGTGCATCGAGCTTGCTTTTTACGTTCAGCGGTAATCATTGAACTGCATTCGCCACACCTCAGCCAGCCCCTGTATTTAAATTCGCATTTGGAGGGTGTGCTGGATGTAATGTTAGATAGAAGAGATTCTTGAACCTTATTATATTCATGTTCAGAAATCATCGTTTTATGTTTTCCTTTGTATTTAATATACTCTCCATTATCATCCTTCCAGTGGAACGTTCCGTGGTAAAAAGTGTGTTTAAATAGCCTGTTGTAGCCTGAGAGGCTTAAAAAAGACCTACGGTGAGTCTTAAGTCCAAGCTGGTCTCCAACGGCTTTGATTTGCCTAAGGGTGTAATCTCCTGTAGACATTAATTTCCATAATTTCTTAACAGCGGGAAAGGTTATTGGGTCTGGAATAATCTCTTCACTCAAGACCGTTTTCTTAGAGCTCTTATTGTGTTTGTATCCAAGAGGTGGTTGCGGTGCAGGATACCATCCTCTTTGTGCCTTAGCATGAACCCCTCGTTTAATATCAACACTCAGGTCTTTAACAAATTGATTAGCCATTCCAAGTTCAACGGCCATCATTAACACATTATCCGTTGGGCGATAGCTGCTGCTATTACATTGAATATGTTTAATGATTCGATTTTGTAATAACCAACTGACTCGTCCACCGTCAACGGGGTTTCGGGCAAGTCGATTTAATTTCCAACAAATAATCCCATCAGCTTCACCTTGTTCGATGCGAGTCATCATTTCGTTGAAAACGGGTCGTCCTGGAGCTTTTGCGGATTTTGATTCCTCAAATACTTCAGCAATTTCAATACCTTTGCTTTTTGCCAATTCTTTAACAACTTCGATTTGATTGTTAATAGATGCCATTTGTCTGTCTTCAGACTCACTGGACTTTCTTGCATAGAGAAAATATGTAATATTTTCTGTTTTCATAATTGTAATAAAAAAGAACAACAGAATTAGGATTTAAGTTGCTACACAAAAAATCTTCTGTTGTCCTTTTTAGCTTAAATCGGATTGTTCTTATGTAGCATATACAATATATCACGTATCAACCGAGTAAATAAATCACGACTAAAGCTCTCATCATACTGGGTCTATTTACGACTCTTCTGTAAATAATGAAATCAGAGAGAGTAACCTATAAACTTCAGCATTGGCTTCTTCAGTGCTGAGTACAATACCAAATACTTGATTATAAATCTTGATAAATTCAGCCGTTTTGTTTTGAGGTAATTTCAGGGGGATATGCATAATTGTACTAAGCATTATAAAAAATCATTACAAACGTATATAGACCAAGAGAATATCCCATATTCCTTGGTCTATATTTCGTAGTGTAAAAGAATTATACTTAGACCATATGAACTATAAACATTCAACTCAAACACCAAACATTCTTTTTGATAAGCTATTACAAAAATTATCTGAATCAGAAACCAAAGTCTTGCTCATAATCATTAGAAGAACATTTGGAATGATGAGTAAGAAATACAAAGGTAAACGTGTTGAAAGGGCATGGATTACCCAACGACTATTTGCGATGCTTACAGGCATGTCACCTAAATCTGTATCGGAGGGAATAGATGCTCTATGCCGAAAGGAACTTGTAAAAATCTATAATGAAATGGGCAGGGAAGTATTCACAGCTAAGCAAAGACAAATGGCCTCAAAATTATTCTATTCAAGTAAGCCATTATTGGACTATTAAAAATCTTAAAAAGGTGTTTTTTTTCTTGGTAAAAATCCTGTTACAAATTGAAACACGATTAAACTAATTAGATATTAAACTAATCATAATACAAATCGTAACAATACTTTTTGTTTTATAAGCTCATTAGTTTGATCTGCATATTCCTTTGCCTTTAGTGTCTGTCAATAAGGGGTAGAATAGAAAAAGGCAATGAATTTCTGCTGACACAGAATCATTGCCTAAGTCTATTATTAACCATTAACGACTGTCGTAATGATTAACCATGAAAGCATATAAAAAGTACCACCTATCCGCTCACAGGCGAAGAAAGGCCTTACAGATAACTGATATAGCCTTTCTTTTAGGAATAACTCCTAGTAAACTTTCACGCTTTGAGAACGGAAAGAATTTATCTCCCGAGCTCAAAGTAGTTTTAGGATACCACATATTATTTGATTTGCCAATACCTACTATAATTCATGAAGAATACGAACGCTTACGAGAATCAATAGAAAGCAAATGCTTTCAGCTTCTAGAAAAGATAGAGTCTATAAAATCAGACTATAATTCTGAAAGCAGAAAGAATGCAATAAATGATATTTTACGAAAACTTATCCCACAGGAGTGTGAAGAATAATAGCACCATACTCGCTCTTTATCCAAACCAATGGGGGATTGCATATGCTCTATTTCATAGCGTAAAAGATATAGTTGATTGTGGAGTAGCTTATGTTCAACCCGCATGCAATATAAGAGCGAAGAAGCGTGTCCAGAAGTATTTGGATTTCTATGAACCTGACATTGTACTACTGAGAGACTCAGGAGAACAAGCAGGGAAGCGAATGAAGAAGCTTGTGAATAAGATAGAAGATGTTGCTAAGGATAGAGGGTTAAAAATACATCGCTTTTCACGAACGCTCATTCGTGAAGTATTTAGTGGATATAATGCCTATACAAAATATGAAATTTCAAAAGTTCTTATTAAAGCTTATCCAGATCTTAAAAAGTACGCCTTTCCTGAGCGTAAGAAATGGCTCAGTGAAAACCACCGAGCAGGAATTTTTGATGCGGTGAGTATGGGGCTAACATATTACTTGAGAGAATAGTTGATTAAGAAAAAGAACATGGTTAATAGCTGTGTTTTTCTTTTTGATCTGTGATACGATTGATTTTTTTGTTAAATAAGTTATTACAATTAAATTATGATAATCATCACATGAATGTAATAATTAAAACACTATTTTTGATACACTTACTTGTAAAAGTAAATTTTCATTTTTCTTAAAAGAATCTTTATGGATTTTTTTAAGAAATGTTTGTCCGTAAACATTTAATAGATAATCTATTAATAAACAGAATTTTAGCATTACTTTAATATGTTATTATGTATTTATAGCATTAATTATAAAAATAAATGGAATTAAAACTACCTAAATTAGAAAGCACAATTTGGAAAAGAGCAGGGTGTAAAAATATTATAACCCAACTTCTGGATCGAGAAATAAAAGGAGATTTTGAGTTTATTTCTTCTCATCGCGGCTATTCAATTATAAGATCTAACGAAGTAAATTATTGTCTTGTAACAAAATTAGAATATGATCCAGGAGGTTATGAGTATGTTATTAAGGTTAAGGGTAAGGTAACATTAGATAAATTTGAAAACAATGAGGTGTTGTTTGGTCAATGGATTAAGCATCCTAAGTTAGCAACTTATTCAAATCAGGAAATTACTGATTCTTGGGAAGGGAATTTTAACTTCATTGAAGAAACTGACTCTGTAAATGGATTAAGGGAACCTCAAATAGCAGGATTATATTCTATACTAAGTCACCTTAAGGTGGGTAATGAAATAGGAACAGTTGTAATGCCGACAGGTACTGGTAAAACTGAGACAATGTTAGCAGCATTAACAGCAAATAAGTGTGAAAAGCTTTTGATTACAGTACCTTCTGATGCATTAAGAAATCAAATTGGAAACAAATTTTCAAAATTAGGATTACTTAAAGACTTTGGTATTTTAGAAGAAAATACTTTATACCCTAAGGTTGGCTTATTAAAAGAAAATTTTCAGTCTAATGGTGAGTTGATTGAATTTCTTGAAAGTTGTAACGTAGTTATTACAACTATGAATCTGTTGTCAAACAATAACATAGAAACACTTGGCTTACTTAATGAGCAATTTTCTCACATATTTATCGATGAAGCTCATCACATTGAGGCGTCATCATGGAAAAAAGTAAGATCTGTATTTGACAAAAACAAGGTTTTGCAGTTTACAGCTACTCCATTTAGAAATGACAGGAAGCGACTTGAAGGGAGGGTAATATTTAATTTCTCTCTTAAAAAAGCACAGGAGCAAGGTTATTTTAAGCCTATTAACTTTATTCCAATAAGGGAATATGATTTTGAAAAAGCAGATAAGCTGATATCAGAAAAAGCAGTTGAGATTTTACGGAGCGACATTTCCAATGGTTATAATCATATTCTAATGGCACGTTGTCAAAATAAAAGTAGAGCAGAGCATGTATTTAGTCTTTATGAGGAATATACTGATTTAAATCCAGTTTTGGTACACTCATCTGTTGTTCGGAAAAAAGAAATTTTAGAATCTATAATAAACGGTGAGCATAAAATAATAGTAGCAGTGAATATGTTAGGTGAAGGGTTTGATTTGCCGCAATTGAAAGTGGCTGCCTTTCATGACATAAGAAAAAGTTTACCAGTTACTCTTCAGTTCGCAGGTAGGTTCACAAGAACATCAATTGACGACGAATTGAATAATGCTAGTTTTATAGCAAATCTGGCGAATGTCGATACTGAGAATGAGCTAAGTGAGCTTTATGCACAAGATTCTAATTGGAATTCATTATTATCGATCTCCAGTGAAGAGGAGATTGAAGAGCAAATTGATTTTAATGAATTTATGAATGGTTTTCAACACCTAGAAAACTCTAAAATACCATTTCAGAATATACGGTTTGCTTTAAGTGCTGTTGTGTATAAGAATAATGAACCTGGTAAAAGGTTTAATCTTAAAGGGTTTAATAGGGGTATAGTGAATTATGATGAGTTAGAGTATAAGTTTCCGAATGTAAACACTAGCGAAAATACCTTAGTACTCATAACCGCTAGTAAGGTAGGTATTGACTGGGTTAATTATAAGGAAGTCTTTGGGTTAGATTGGAAACTAACTGTATTATTTTATGATACTAGTGAGGATTTACTTTTCATTCATAGTTCAGATAAGTCTAGTTCATATAGAAAACTAGCTAATGCAATATTGTATGATTCAGCAGAGCCTATCAATAAGTTAAACGTTTTTAAAAGTTTCCATGGAATTAATCGTGTTTCACTTCAAAATGTTGGTCTCAAACAGTTTTTAAATCGAAAAATACGATTTACAATGAGGGTGGGTACGGATATAGAAGATGCCTTATCTCTGGCGGAACAACAGAGCGGGCAGAAAGCTTTCGTTTTTGGGTCAGGATATGAGGATGGAGAAAAAATAACGCTGGGGTGTTCTTATAAAAAAGGACGTATATGGAGCTATTTAAGAGATGACTTAAGAGGCTTTGTAAATTGGTGTAAAAATCTTGGAAAGAAGCTGAATGATGATAGTGTAGATCCAAATCAAGTTTTAAGGCAGACCTTGACCCCTAAGGATGTAACAGAAATTCCAAAAATTTATCCAACTCATATTGATTGGGATGATAGTTTTTATAATTTGGCTGAGTCAAAAATATCCTTCGTTGTTAATAATGTAGAATTTGGATCAGATAATTGCTCAATTCAATTGATAAACCTAAACAATACTGGGTCTATTGATTTTGAAGTTGTAACCCCATCTCTATCAGTTAAGTTTAAACTAGAATTATTTATGGATAAAAGTTCAGAGGATGTGCGGTTTCCAAATTTCCGTGTTGTGAAAACTAATGATGTAAAATCTGAGATAGTTTTGGGGAATAAGCCTCTTGATCTAGAATCCTATTTAAATGAAAACCCTGTAGTGATCTGGTTTGCTGATGGGTCTACTCTTCAGGGGAATGAACATGTTGAATTAAAACAAATAATGCAACCTTACCCAGCTGAAAAACTAATTGTTTGGGATTGGCATGGTGTGGATATAAATAAAGAGTCTCAACATGTTAGGCCGTTGTTAACTAATTCAATACAATATAAGGTTATTGATAACTTAAAACAATTAGATTTTGATATTATTTATGACGACGATTATTCTGGAGAAATTGCGGATGTGGTGGCAATTAAAGAATTAGATAATGAAATTAAAGTCGAATTCTATCATATAAAATTTGCAAAAGGTGGCGCTGTAAATACGAGGGTCGACAATTTTTATGAAGTTTGTGGTCAAGCTCAAAAGTCTATTCATTGGAAGCATAAAAAAGGGACTGAGTTTTTCGAGCATCTTTTAAGGAGGAAAATTAAAACAAGACAAGGTGAAGAAAGGAGTAGGATAGAAAAAGGGACTGAAGATGATTTGGAGAGGTTATTGCTTTTAGCAAAAAATAGAAAACCAATGACATTTGAAATTTACATAGTACAGCCTAGTTTATCAAAAGCTAATACTACTGAATCTATTATGACTTTATTAGGGGTGACAGAAAATTATTTAAAAGAAGTAGCAGATATTAATCTTAATATTATTGTTAGTGAATAAAATTAACAAAGAGAACATAAGCCCTATGAGCAGAGAATTAAAGGGAGATGAAAAATGGGCGCTTGATCTTTTGTCTCCATTGATAGGTTTACGCTATAAGAATGGATTTACGGTAGATATACCTGAATCCGATCCTCCAGATTGTATTCTTAAGGATAAAGATGGCAAAAGTGCGGATACAAAAGTTGAGTTTACAGCCTTAGGTCCAACAAAATATTTTGAATTTGTTGCCATTGCTTTAAAGAAAAAAACTCCATTTTTTGCAGAACTTCAAATTCCTTATGAGCCTGAATTTTGGTTGCAAGATGTTATTGATAGAAAGTCGTTTCCCCAAAATGATAAATATGATGTTTTATGCACACACTTTTGCAGTCATTTTATTCTACCGGGAGGTACGTCAAAATTCAGGCACTCAAACATGAACTTAAATCCATATGTAATAACTAAAGATATGGAGTATAGATTTTATAATGTTGCTTGGAAAAATAAAGGTCTTGATTCTGCTCCAAAGGCAATAGTTCTAGTGCAACCAGAGCAGGAGCCCTTAAGATTAATGCCTCAGATGAAGCCTGGTGAAATGCCAGATATTGACATAGAGGATGGATATCCAACCATTCAACTTAGGTTAATTAATTACCCTATGGGTGAGAAGCTAGAGTGGGATAAATTAGAGGATCTAAGTAGAGTTTTTAGGCCTTTCAACAAAGAGTGGAAGAAGCCTGATAAATTTAGAATTCCACGAAGTAATCAAGGACATACGTTCTCTGTAGTTCATAGAGACAAGGAAACTTTAACTGAGAATCTAGTTGAAGGTAGCTTGATAATTGGGATTGACAAGTCTATGCCAGTAATTAAATATGTTAAGGATTAAGGGATTCAAAAGGTCTCCTTTGCTAGATGCGTATTTCACGGAAAATAAAGAGATGATTTTTCTATGAAATACGCAATCTAGCTAGTTTTTGGTATCGAGCTCTTTGAGCTGTGGATAATATATTTTTGAATATTGACAATGTTATATTTACTGTGTTATTTTTTAATTAGAAACTAAAAAAAATAACTATGTGTATACAAGAAATACAGTCATTTCCACAAATTTCAAGAATAATATTTTCAAAAGAGCAATCATCAAAACTAGCCTTTCAACCTAATTTACATCAATTGTTTAAATTGCATGGTACACCTGCACTTTGGGCACTAATTTATAATAAACATGGGCATGTAAAAGAACTAATTCATATTGAAAATATAGAAGATTTTTCAGTTGATGATATTTCAGAATCTAAAATTAGTAGAAGGGTTAGTGAATTTTCTGACTGGAAACAAGATCGTATGGTCATAATTTATTCAGCTCCCAACTTTAAGGATATTTTTAATATTAATGCTAACGAGAAATTCGAGATTGCAAAACTTACGGAAACCTTAAATAAAACATTAAACTTATCAATGTTGAGTTTTTGGAAATTTGATTCTACTTTATCTACAAGGTATGATGCAGAAAAAGCATATAAAGAATATCTTGAATTTAAAGATGATGGAGATGAATTATGCAGAGCTTTAATGCGTTCCATTGAAACCAAAATTTATGAATGAAGAGAGCTTATAGCTCTCTTCTTTTTACAATAATTAGGGTTTTATAACTTTTAGTGCCCAATTCAAATTCATTATTTTCTAATAGTGTGTAATCAAGGTTAGAAAAGAGTTTGTAATATGTGGGTATACCATATAACTTATACTTACTCCAATTATTGTAGTTTGTACACTCAGTTGCATATTTCCTTTGTAACAATGTAAATTCATGATTTGAGAAACTATTTTTAAAATGACTTAATTTAGAATATTTATATTCCCATCTATTAGAAAGCTCAATACATTTATCAAGATGTAGTACATTATCATTATCATTCTTTATATGATCAGATATAAAGTATTTGTGATAGTGAGCTTCAGAAGAATTAGGAAATTTAAGTGTAATTTTATTAATCAGTTCATTAGCTTCAAATAAATATTTTCTGTCAATATGTTTCATTTTAAAAACCCCCATAAGCTTGATTAAGTCTAATGTCGGATCTTTATCATTAAATAAATTTGAAAAACTATTTAATGTGTAAGCACCCAGAATGTAAAAGAAATACACTTGTGTTTTAGATGTAGCTATTATTTCATCTTTTATAACTGCTCTTTTTTGATTATTGTAGATGTAAAGATAACTAAATACAGAATTTAATATTTCTAAGTTTGATTTTTCATCCTCAAAACTTAAATGATATTTGAATATATTTTGTAGTTTCTTATTGTAGGGATCACTAGGGTTTGTTTTATAAAAGTATAAACACTCAAGAATTAGATATGCAGTGGTCCAAAATACTGTTTTAGTTTGTTTTAGTTTTTTGTTACATAATTTCATCATTTCATTAAATTCTTCGTGTTTGATATTAGGTATGTAACGTATTGTACCTATATAAAGAATAATTCTTTCAGATTCACTTAGAACAGTAGGAGTTTCATGTATTGCTAACTTAACAGCTGGGTAGTTAAAAAGACGATGGTAAACATATATTTTAACTTTAACTAAATTTTTAATTTGATTTTCATTTAAATTATTAAAGTCTAAAAAAGAAATAGATTGTAAAACTTTTTGATACAATTTTTTTTCTAATAGTTTGATGATACTATTCCAATATACTTGATAATCAAAATCTGATATTTTTTTTGGGGTATTGGGTTTGAGTAAATTAATTTTTGAATCTGGTATTATGATTTTTTTTTGATCATAATTAATTTCGGGTATAAGTTCTTGGTTATATTTTGTATAGAACAGAATGACAATGAAATCAAAAACTTTTATTAGATCAGGATTACTTAAATCATTAAAAGTTACGTTCTCGAATAGTTGTTTTAAATAGTTCCTATTCTTATTTGATTCTATAATAAAATAAATTATCGATATGAATGCTTTAATACTACATTTTTCATTTTCAAATATGTGCTTTGCAATACTTTCAAATCCTGTAATCTCAGGATTAAGTAAATCGATTCAATGGACGCAACAATTGAAGGAATACCTTCAATTAAAGACTGAATCTGAGGATAGAATCCAAAGACTTAAACAGGAACAAAAATCTCTAAACGAAAAAGTACGAAAACATCAATTAAACAATGAGAAAGACGACTTCAGTTATCTAACTCATGTTATGAAGCGTTGGAAAGCAGTTGTTTTGGTCATTGCTGTACTCCTGTTAACAGAAACAGGGTTTAATGTACGCTCCTTTCAAATTGTCTCTTCAAACCTTGCTGTTGCTACGATCATGTCAGCTGGGCTAGGTATTTGTTTCTTGTTTTGCAGTCATTTTATATCAAAAATTGTGAAAAAATATGCCAACAATATACTTCAGCATATTTTATTATGGTTGGCTTCGATTCTTGTCATGACTATTGTTTTTTATTTTATCGGTAGCCTACGCATGGTCTATTTTACAGCCATGAATGATCAAAATGCTTATGGAATATCAACCATGCATTTTATGGTGATAAATTTAATGTACTTCATCGTAGCTGCCTTGTTATCGAGTTACTATTCACCAACGGAAGATCAACGAAAGAAATACTTAAAAAACATTACCAATTCCGAAAAACTCGAGGAAAGTTTAAGTCGCTTAAAAGAAATTGATAAGGAGTTAAAATCCATCCCAAAAGAACTTTCCGAGAAGGAGACCTTGCTCAGTAGTTTATTGGTTTACATCCATGAACAAGAAATTCATATTGAAGGTTTGTATTTGGAAACGGTTCAAACCGCTTTGTTGGATTATCAACTTCAGACAGGAAATAAGCTGGACACCCCTGAAATTCCAAACTTAAACAGACAGTACCTAACAACTAATATCGAAGATTATGTATAGAATACTTCTACTAATCATGTCACTGCTTATTACGGGATGTAATGAGCAGACCTCTACAGATCAAAAAAATGTTTATGTCTACATTTTAGACGATGAGTCGGATGAATTTACAATAGAGCCAACAGCCGATTGGTTGGAGCAATTAAAACCATGGTCTAGGTACTCAAAGATCATGATCTCACATGAAGTACTAGATGATGTTCCATACCATGGAATAAACACGATTAACTACGATGGCACAAGTGGTGTGTTTTCTAATGAGGTTGAAAATAAGCAAAAGTTAAAGGTCTTTATTGAAGAAATGCAAAATCAACTCATTCATCCAGACTCCGCTGGAAATGAAAGTTCAAAATCGATACTGTATCCCGTTTTGGTGGATCATCTAAACCATGCTAAAGCCGATGAAATTCATTTGTTTTCGGATTTAAAAGAAAACAGCTTTATCAATTTATACCAATACAAAAACATTCTTGAATTAAGGCGAAATTATCAGGAGATACGATCGGCTTTTGAGCAGATAAAGCTTAAAGAAGGAAAAGCAAAAATCTATCTCTACCATAAAATAGAAGATTACGATTCAGGTATGGAATTTCAATTTATGATTCAGCTCTATAAATCACTTCTAGAACCTAAAGGCTATGAAGTTTTGATCGGAAATATTAACCCTTTAACATCTTAAGTTATGGATACCATTTTAGGAATAATAAAAGCCGTCTTCAAGTTATTCATGCAAATACTCCTTCTAGGAGTATTTGCTATCAGTAAGCTGGTTGAAGGCTTATTCTCGAGTCTAAACGACATCTTAAATGAACAATTAAAAAGTAAGAAATGAAGAAGTTACAAATATACTATCGTTTTGCAAAAGCCAAGCTTAAAAAAGCATACAAAGCAACACAGCCTATTTGTGAAGCAGGATATGAAATACTGGTGAGTTTAGGTGAACAGATAGAAATTACTTTAGAAAATATAGGCGATTACTTAATGACCAAATCAGATAAATTAGAGGCTGGGTTTGGAAAGGCTCATAAGCTGATTCGTAAGAAGCATCTGGGATATATTTTGGATGGAAAAAGAGCCTTGACGCTTAAAAGAAGCCAAGAAAATGTTATATGTGTAGCCCCTAGTGGTGTCGGTAAATCTACTACAATAATTTTTCCTAGTATATTTCGTTGCCAAAATTCGATGATTGTTAACGATAATTCAGGTGAATTGTCGCAGAGTGAAAATTACCTTCTAAGTAAGGGTTTTGTTGTAAAATATCTTGATTTTGGTAATCCTGAAAAATCACTCTTCTACAATCCTTTAAAACGAATTAACTCAAGCTCTGATATTGCCAAGGTAAGCTCCATGCTTGTACGAACCTCCAATGATAAATCTGATTTTTGGACATTGAAGTCCGAAGAATTAATTTCTATTTGCATTGAATATCTTATTCAAAATGAATCTCAGATTTATAGAAATCTAGCCAACGTGTATTATTTATTGGAACACCTGCAAAGTGAGTCAGAAACGATTCGTTCCTTATTTAAAGAAAAAGCTACTGAAACCTTACAGCGAAAACTAGAAGGAATTTTAAAGAATAGCGAAAATACAAGAGCTTCAATCGTAAGTTCAGCTTTAGCCAGTTTGAGTTTTATCGGAAACGATCAAGAGCTTCAAAACTTAACCTGTGTAGATACCGTCGATTTTGATTCATTTAGAACACAAAAAACGGCTCTTTTTATTCGATGTCCGCTTGGAGATACTGTGTATTACCAAAAGATTATTTCGATATTTTTTGAGCAATTCTTCTCATCAGTTTTTAATAAGGAGCTTCCAAATGAAAATGATTTGCCTATCTCAGTCATAGCGGATGAATTGGGCTCGATGTATTTGCCAAACCTTGCAAATATCATTTCTAACGCGAGAAAATTCATGGTTCCTATATTGGGTGTATTACAGTCTGAAAATCAGATTTTTGAGAATTACGGAGCTTATAATGCCAAAACGATATTAAACAACGCAGGGGTAAAAGTGTATTTCACTGGACTTACTGATGAGAGCGAAAACCTTTCTAAAATTCTTGGTGAATACGAATATGAAGATGAAAAGGGGCACACACGTACACGTCGATTAATGACCGCTGATGAAATACGAACTATGCCTAAAAACCAAGTTCTGATTATACCAAGTGGAGCAAAACCACTTAAGGTGAAAACAATCCCATACTACAAGCAAAAATGGATGGTAGATGCTCTAAATATGAAAGGAGAAACACAGGCTGAAAACGAGGATCCAAAAGCACAACCTAACTACACTGCTGTTTACTTGGATCTATCCGCTTTCAAAAAGAAAGAAAATCCAAAACAAGAAGAAAAGATCATCAACATTAAATTTCCAAAATATGGAGAATAGTAAGATGCAACCACAAGACTATGACTCCATCTATGAGTATCTAGAGGCTTTGGATATCTTGGAATATGGCAGTCATGAATCCATACAGAGTGCCCGTGATTACTATTGGGCATGCTATCGAAAAACGTACAAAAAGGAGGTATTTACCAAAAACAATAAAAGCGTATCGATAAGCTTTTCTCTGAAGGAATACAATCAGTTTAAAAAGAAAGCCCAAGACAAAAACCTTCCAATCAGTCGGTGTATAAAGGAACATATTTCTTTAGATCACGTCGACCTTACCGAACTTGAATTCTTGTTGGTGAGTTTGATAGTCGAACTAGAAAGTGAATCAATACCTCAAGACATTATTATCGAAAGATTAGAAGTCTTACTAAGACAACTTCAAAGTAAATAAGTGATGATTATAAAAAGCATTTCTCATAAGCGAAAAACATCATTCAAGTATTTATTAGAATACCTAATGAGTGATGACCATAATGCGGAAATTATTCACAAACAATTACTGAGAGGTGATACGCTGCAGATGTGGCAAAAGCAATTTATAAACAACTCAAAAAAGCGAAAAATAAACAGAAAGAACGCCGTCTATTTACATCATGAAATTTTATCATTTTCTCCTGAATCAAGCCCTTATATAAACAAAGAAAAACTAATTGATATCAGTAAGATGTATATCAAACAAAGAGCAAAGCGAACCTTGGCTTTGGTTGTATTCCATCAGGAGAAAGATCATTTTCATGTCCACCTGGTTATTGCAAGCACAGATTTTATGGGGCAATCAAATCGTTTAAGCAAACAAGAATTTGCACAACTTAAATTAGACATGCAGGATTTTCAAAAGCAGAACTACCCTGAACTTAATCATTCACTTGTTCAGCATGAAAAAGATAAGCGTACAAGAATAAAAGAAAGCGAACGAAGAAGATCTATAAGAACGGATGTTGTATCAGATAAGGAAACACTCTATTACACGATCCAATCTATTTTCCACGCTTCACCAAACATTGAAAGTTTTATTCACACTTTGAAACATAACGACATTAAACCGTACCTAAGAAGAGGGAAGCTCACAGGGGTTCATTTTGGAAACAGAAAATTTAGGTTTAAGACCCTTGGAATAACAGACGATATGCTTCTTGAAAAAAACAACCAAATCATAAAAATGAAAACACAAACCCTAAACCGATAACAACAGAATATTATGAAATTAATGACAAAGACGCTTGAAGCACAGTTTAATGAGATAGGAATGCAAAGAGACAATCCTAATCCGACTGTGGTAACCAAATTTTTCCACCCCTTGCATCCAAGTGCAACGTGGTACGCAACAGAATATAATCCTGAGTCTAAGAATTTTTATGGCTATGTAGAAAACCTAAGCCCAGGAGGAGATGAGTGGGGATATTTCTCTTTACATGAATTAGAAAACACCGTTGTACATGGGCTACCAATGGAGCGAGATCTTTGGTTTGTTCCAATGCCCATTACTAAATGTTGTATGACCATAGAACGAAATTCTCAACCTGAACTCGGAATTGGAAAAAGTATAGAAAATGAAAACCCAACCGCATCTATGGAAGTAGATGTTGATCTATAGGTCAGCTCTATAAATGAAACTTAATACGCTTTTAAAAGTTACAAGATATGAAAGAAGATTTCAAGAAAGAACAACAAACAGAGGGCATTTTAAGCCCTAAGATTTTAGATCGACTTAAGGAAACAGGAACGCAAGGAGGCGCTCTAAACCCAGTTGCAATAGTCAAACTAATAGAATCTACAGGAAGCATTGAAATGTACCTAACAGAGTACAATCCTGAGAACTATACCGCTTATGGTTTTGTAGTTATGTCATTTATGGATTTTATTGATGCTGAATTTAAAACAATCGATATGAGTATTCTGGAAGAAATGAAGGAGAATGATGAAACAGCAATGTTTGTAGATCCTGAATTTGAGGAATGCCATTTAAGGGACTGCATAGATGCACATCTTTATATTGAAAAAATAAAGCAAAAGGATAATAAGAAACCTACGGATATATAGGGCTGACCTATATATCCAAGGCTAAAGTATAGGGAGGAAATATAGAATTTGCTACCCTGTTTCAAACATGAAATATACCTTGCGAGAACTGCAAAAATGATAAAAATGGCAAAAAACCAGTACATACTCGATACACAAAATAGACAGCAGATCTGTATGCAAACGCCATATATTAAGATACAACTTTTAGGGTCTGTTGATACTGACAATTTAGACGCACTATCTGTCACCTTAAAAATATCTAAACGCAATACAGAGCAGCCTCCACTTCGCTCATCCCTAGATTTATACTTGGATGAGCAAATGGAGGAACTGCTAAATAAACTCTGTCAAAAATTTGAATTAGGTTTTTCAGAAACCCAAAGCGCACTTTACGCTCTTACAGAGCAATTGGAGGACTATCGTTTTTCTGAAATCGAAAACAAGAATCAATTTTCTAAAACAAATACACTATCCTTAAAAGAAGAGCGTCAAGCCAAACGCTATTTGGGAAAACAAAATATCATAAGCTCCATCAAGGAAGACCTAAAACAAGCAGGGGTACATAATAACCTTAACCAGGCATTGCTTCTGTATTTAAGCTTAGCATCGAGAAAAACAAATTCACCACTTCAACTTGCATTTATGGATGATACCGATGTTAGTAAGCAACTTTTTGAGGTAATCAAAACATGCATACCAACATCAGACTATATGTACCCAAGTTCCATTTCAGCCCAAGCACTCTATTATCTAGGACTGGAAGATTTTAAACATAAAACCTTATTCCTGTCTGATTTTGGAAAGAAGCAGGAAATATACCAGCCCTTGTCAGAACTGATCACTCATAAACGCTTAAAAAAAATTGTTGCCCTTAAGGATCGCTCTGGACTTCCGTATGCCATGAGCCCAGAGATGGAGGGACCAATTAACTTAAATGTTATTGCAAAAACAAAATATAAACCCAAGCTTTCAAAGTTACCCGTATTGATAATTGATCTAGAGCACACCTTAGAACAGATGCAGAGTTGGCATCATGCAAAGAAGCTAGAATCAGCAGGGCTTGTAGATATTCAAAAACAAAAAGAAGCACAGGAACGATTACGGCATATACAAAGCACACTTCAAAACATAAATGTCATTAATCCGTATGCTATAGACATTGAATTACCTAAAGGGCACAAAACAAATACAAAGCTCTTAGAGCAGGTCTTAAACTTTATAAAAACCATTACATACCTCCACCAAATTAAACGTGAGCACTATGTTCTTGATGGATTTAACAACCCTTGTGATCCATATATTAAAACAAGCTCAGAAGACATTGAGCTCGCCTTTGAGTTGCTAAAACCTGTGCTAGAAACCAAAGCCAGATTACTAACCAAAGCCACAGAAACGTTTTACCAGTTCTTACAAAAGTGGTTACAAGATCAAAATAAAGAAGAATTTCAAGCCTATCAGATCAGACAGCATAAGCCTGAATTTCAGAAAAGAAGTCTAAACAGGTATCTAAAAGAATTGCTTGAAAATGGACTCATCGTCATATGTTCAGGCAAAAAACATACAGGTTATATCTACGCCATAAATAAACAAGAGTACACCAGCAAAATAAACGCAGAGTCAGATATTGAAAATAAACCGAGGGTGGTGGGGCGTGGGACAGACTAGGTTAGTGGGTGGGACAGTACTTCTAGTGTCCCGCTTGTATAGCCTAAATAGAAAGTAAAAGAAGGATTTTGTAGGGTGGGACAGTTGAACCCAAAAAACGCATAAAGCAAACTAAACATAGAGTTATGAAAACAAATAGAAGGCCCGCAAATATACTAAAAAGCAAGGCATTTATCTATGCTAATAGAGACTTTAAATTGTGGCTTAAAACACTTGGTTACGCAGATTCAACAAGCTACAACCTCTCAGCAATGATAAAAGAATATTTGTTTTACTTGGAAACAAAAAACAAAAAGGAACTACAAGAGATCACTAAGCAATCCATTAGAGACTATTATTACAGCCACCTGCAAGTAAGAGAAAACAAGCACAATCGATCTAGAGGAGTATCCAATGCACAGCTCAACAAGCAACTTCAAGCCTTAAACCGATTTTGTGAATACCTACGGAAATCAGCGAAGCTAACCCTTCCAAGTTTGGAGATCAGAAATGAATTATCAGAAACCAAAGAAAAAGAAATATTAAACCTAGATGAAATAAAGCACCTATTCCACTTAACAGAAAAACATAACCAAGACAGAAAAAACAGAGCTTTGGAATTTAGAGATAAAGCCATGCTCTCTCTATTTTATAATTGTGGTCTCAGAAGAAATGAAGCATACCAACTGAATACCCATGATATCCATTTTTCAAAATCATATATCCATGTTAGACATGGGAAAAACAACAAAGAGCGTTTTGTACCCTTTACCAAAGAGAGCAAACTCAACTTTCAAAAATACCTTTACGATGCCCGTCCGCAACTAGCCAAAACATCACAGCAAGCATTTCTATTAAGTCAGCGAAGAAAGAGAATGGAAGCCCAGAGCATGCTTGTAAGACTAAAGGCATTACAGAAGCGCTCAAACAATACCGCGTTTAAATTAAGAGACATACACCCGCATCTGCTTCGCCACAGTATAGCTACCCATTTACTAAACAGAGGAATGGATATTGAAGACATCAGTCGGTTCTTAGGCCATAGCTGCTTGGACTCTACAGAAAGATACACTCACATACTAAACCAGCATAATCAAAACTCATGAAAACATATTTTGAAAAACACGGTTACTCTGCTAAATCGACAGAGCGAAGCATGGGAGAAATAAAAGCCTATCAGGTTTGGTGTAAAGAAAACGATATCGAAAATGAATATGCACAATATACAGACGTTTTAAGGTACATACAGAACCTACAGGAGAGTAGAGGACTTAAGCAAATTACGATTTCAAAATATATACTGAGTATTAAACACTATTACAAATATCTTATTCAAGAAAACGTAAGAGAACAAAACCCAATCCAACACTTGGAAATTAAAGGCGTTAAAAGACAGGTTTACCATTCCATTTTCATAGCTGAAGAATTAGAAATGTTGTATCTCAATTTTCAGGTAACCGAGCAAAAAGGAGACAATAGAGATATATGCTCACAAAGAAACAAAGCCATGCTCGGCTTTTTTATTTTTCAAGGAATAGATTCAGCAACCATTAAAAAACTACAGATACAAGATATAGACTTAAGAAAAGGAATTGTTAACCTTCCTCAAACAAGAAAGAGTAACTCACGAACATTGAAATTAGATTCAGTTCAAATCATGGATTTAATACAGTACACAACAACTGCGAGAAACGAACTTATCAGGCAAACAGAAAAATACACAGACGATTTATTTTTAAGTTTAGGTTCAAAGCAAGATCTACAAAATGTATTAGCCAAGCTCTCCAAAAAACTTAAAAAACAAGATCGAAAGTTCACAGGATTTAATCAAATACGAGCCAGTAGAATTACGAACTGGATACAAACAGAAAACTTAAGAGAAGCTCAGCACAGGGCAGGTCATAAATATCTATCAAGCACTGAAAAGTACAAAGTCCATGATATAGAAAGTTTAGCGATGGCGATTGAAAAGTTTCATCCGATGGGATAGCCGGTAAATGGAATGTATATGTCTTAAGGGAAAAGAGCAAAGAGGTAATAGAGAAATTGAGATCCTCTAAGAAATAACAGATTTATAGTATTAAATCTAAAAGCAATGGTTGTTAAATCATTGCTTTTTTTGTTTCTTTGAATTAGTGGTAAAAGTGATCGTTCTTTGAAAAAATAGTAAAACCTGCATAAGCCTCTTAGTCTTTGGAATGCAAATGCCAGATAGACATATGTCAGATGCTACGGGGTATCGATATGGTTATCAAGGTTCTGAAAAAGATGATGAGATTGCAAGAGAAGGTAATTCTTATACCACACACTTTAGACAGCTAGACCCAAGGATTGGAAGATGGAAGTCTGTTGATCCAAAATTTAAAGCATCTGAAAGTTCTTAT
>CBDEVQ010000088.1:0-39069 GCA_965243605.1 Flavobacteriales bacterium | reverse complement strand
AAACTAAACTTGATTTTTGATCCTATGAAATTTCTTGTTCATTACTTCTTCCTATTCATAGCTTTAACACTTTGTATATCCTGTAATAATAATATCGAATATACAAAGACAGAAAACATTCAGGTAATCCCTAAGAATGCCGCCATTATTATTGAAGGTCGCGATCTTAAAAAAACAAGAGATGTGATCACTGATGTTGAGTTTAAAAAACTATTCACAGAATCGAATGAATTTAGTTCTCTATTTAATTCTATTAGCAACTTAAATGAGGCCTTAGAAAAAAAATGGAGCTTCTGTTTGGGTTTCAAAGATTTTTCACTTTCCATTCATACAACTGGATCTAAAGAGTTTGGGCATTTATTTATTATTGATGATATTAGAAAAGATGCTTTTATGGCGATTACAAAAGCCATAAAAAGTGATCGAATTCGAAATGAAAGTTATGAAAACCAAGACATTCACCACATCGATGATTTTAATTTATCGTTTGTGCAGATAAATCAATTTTTCATACTAAGTAATGAAGATATCTTAATAAAAGATGCTATCAGACAACATAATGCAACGACAGATTTACCATCTGATGAACATTTTCAGGATGCCTTTAAATCGGCAAACCGCTCTGAACTTCTTAATGTATATATTCAAACTAAAGAATTATTAGGATTATTTGATATGACATACCACTCCCTCATTTTCGTTTTTAAATGATATTGATGAATGGCTTGCGCTTGATTTTAATGTTGATAATGATCGAATTCTATTAAGTGTATTAGTACAGCACAAGAAGATAACCGTTTACACAAATTAATGTTTGGAACCTCTGGGCGTAAAACAGATGTTTTTGAATACCTCCCTTCTAGTACACATTTTTGTGTTTCTAAACTTTTTCCAGATATAGAACAATACATGACTTCCAGAATTAAAACGCTTGAACATGAACAGCGCTTAAAAGATTGGAAAGCTTATAAGAAAGGGGTTAACTATAATGCTGAAGATTTTTTAAAAACATTTGGAAATGAATATACATATGCCATTTGTGGCGCTGAAATTTCACCTTCTAATGCCGTTGGATTATTAAAACTAGAAAATTTAGAAAATGCTAAACGATTCTTAAAATTATCTGATCTTCCGAAGTATAGATCATATTCTTTTAGACAATTAGAAGACAATGGAATATTTGACTTTATTTTAGGTGATTTTTTCAAAGATTTTAAAGATGCCAAATGTATTATCATTGATGATTTTGCAATATTCTCTAATGAAACGAGTAATCTAAAATCAATTATTAACGATTATCTAGGAGGAACAACGTTAGCCTATCAAGAAACCTTCAATTCCCTTAAAAAAGAATTATCATCTAAATCGAATATTTGGATGTATATTTCTGAAGATGCACTGAATGGATTCCCTACTCAAATGGCTAGAGCTAAATTTAAAGATCAACAAAAGGATGTTGGAAATAAGATTAAAAATCTAGGTAAAGTATTCGCTCAAATCCAAATTGAAGAGGATTATTTCCAAATTAATTTAGTAGGAAAAAATCCTAAAAAAGAATGGAAGGCTCCCGAACTTAAGTCTGACTGGTCTTTAGAATTAGAGAACGCATTCGATATGGCTCCTCAAAAGCTATGGAATCACGTTACTAAATCTTATGAAATTGCAATCCAAGATAAAGGCAATATCCTATATTTAATATCAGACTTAGGTAAAGTACTTTGGAAAAAACAATTAGACGACAAAATTATTGGTAATATAGAGCAAATTGACATCTACAGAAATAAGCGTTTCCAAATGCTTGTTCAAACCAAAAATAAGATCTTACTCTTAGACAGAAATGGAAAAATGGTAGATGGTTACCCTATTAAACTACCTTCTCAATCCACTGGGCCAATGGCTATTTTTGATTATGATAAGACAAAAAAATATAGAATTTTAGTTCCGTGCAGCAATCACCTAGCCATGTATGACCAAAAAGGGAAACAAGTTAAAGGGTGGAAAGCTTATAAGCAACAAAGTGCTATTATTTCGAAGCCACAACATTTTATTGTTAATAATAAAGATCATATTCTAACTGTAAATAAAAAAGGACAAGTCATTGTATTAAAACGTAACGGTGAAACCAGATTCACCGTAAAATCTACAATTAAACCACACACTTTTGGAACCTTTAAATCTTTAAATAAAAAACAGGCTCAGTTTCAAATATTAACAACAAACAATACGTTTGCAACCGTATTTAAAGACGGAAGTATAGAATATACGCCAGGACCAGAAGAAAACGTATTAGCAGCGTCTTTCAATAACAATAGCAATACGTATGTTTATAAAAACAAATTCGAACAACACAAGAATGATAATGTTTTAACTTACAATTTTGACATTAGCAATTCTAAAGTTCATTTGTGTAATTATAAAGATTCGTATTATTCTATAGTAGATAAAACAAAGGAAAAAGTTTACATCTTAAATACAAAAGGTGAACTTCTTAAAAACTTTCCTATTTATGGAAGTACTAAATCTCTTTTAACTAAAATGAATAGTAATAAATACTTAAAGCTATTTGTTGGAGGTAATGATGGTACGCTTTACAGTTATCAAGTTGCTAAATAAAAACATATAAATGTCTTAAACTTTACGTTTAATGGCTATTAAAACAAAAAAAGGGTAGTGTATACAGATACACTACCCTTTTTTAGGTATTATTAAATTATAATACTGCTAATGCAGCTTCATAATTTGGTTCGTCAACAGTTTCTGTTACTTGCTCTGTATGTAACACCTTACCGTCTGTATCAATTACAACAATAGATCTTGACAATAAACCAGCAAGTGGTCCATTTGTAATTTCTACTTCATAGTTTTTTCCAAAACTTCCAGTTCTAAAATCAGATGCAACATCTACATTTTCTATTCCTTCAGCTCCACAAAAACGACTGAATGCAAATGGTAAATCTTTAGAAATACATACAATAACTGTATTATCTAAGTCCGATGCTTTTTTATTAAATGTTCTAACAGATGTTGCACATGTTCCAGTATCAACACTCGGAAAAATATTTAAAACAATACGCTTACCAGCATACGTATTTAAATTTATTTCAGATAAATCATTTTTTACTAATGTAAAATCCTTCGCATTAGCCCCAACTTCTGGTAAATTACCTAAAGTTGATATTTCATTTCCTTTTAATGTTATGGTTGCCATTTTCTTTTTTTATCAAATATACAAATATCACCTTAGAGTTTAATAATTTTGAAGAACCAAGATTCATAAACTAACTCGAAAACGTAATAACTATACAAATTATGAAAAAACTAAAAGAAAGATGGGGTATAACTTCTAATGTTCAAATTGTAATTATTCTTTTGGTTTTTAGCCTAACGGGATCTTTATCGTTAAAACTAAGTGGTATTGTTTTAGAATTTCTAGGTATATCTAAATCTGATCTATCAGCTTGGGGATATTGGCCTCTTAGTATCCTAACAACATTTGTTCTTTACCAATGCTTACTAGTAACGATTGGAACGCTTTTAGGGCAACATAAATTTTTCTGGGCTATGGAGAAAAAAATGCTATCTCGAATTGGATTTAAACGCTTCTTTAATTCCTAATTTATTTAGAGAATACAATTTCTTCAGTAGGCTTAAACGATTCTATTATTTCACTGGCAAGGTTATACCAACAACCTACTCGGTCAAGTACCCATGCATCAGAACTTACCCCAATATGAGACGATTCAGCAACAATTTTATCGGGGTTATTTTCTAAAATAACGTCCCAATTATAATTTAACTCACTTGCTGTTTCATAAAGTATTCCTTTCAATCTACCACTATTAGAAACTGGTTTATCCAAAATCCAAATCACCTTTTCTACGTTCTGTTTCACGAGGTAATCCCCTACTAAACTCAGTACTTTTAAAGTTTGATTAACACGTTTGTAGGTTCCATGAACCCCTGCTATATCTCTATAACAATCATCTAGCCCTTTAAAAACATATGCTCCAGACAATGCCGACTCTAAAATAATAAGTAAATTAAATCCATCAATAATTACCGTTTTACCATTTAAATCTTCATCCGTCACCTTCGTTTTAAGACGTAAATCTATTTGTTGTTGAGAAGCACTCATTCCTTGTAGGACTTGTTGTTGCCTCGCATTAAGCTTATATCTATTTCCAACAAGTTGAACCGACGAACGTTCTGCAAAACCTCTGGTTAATAAATAATTCATATCTTTACAGGCTTCTTTTATTCTATCTTGCATTTTTAAGGTTCCAAACAATAAATCATCTCTTCCTTCTTTCCCTCTATTTTTCACGTCTATTATATTCTTTGTTTAATTATATTTAACCCATACAAATTTAATCATTCTACTATTACTATGTAATTCAAATCATTTTCAATTTCCAATATTGATATTTAATATATACCTTTGAACACAATTTTCAATTTTTAAAATTTCACATTTCATTATGAAAAAGATTTTCATCACTAGTTTGATACTAGGAATGGGCGTATTGTCTAATGCGCAACAAACTAAAAATGTTCTTTTTATTGGTAATAGCTATACAGCTTACAACAATTTACCAAACCTTGTAGATTTAGTAGCTCAATCTGTAGGTGACGACTTAGTTTATACGGCACATACACCTGGAGGAAATACTCTAATGAATCATGCGCAAAACAATCAATTAGCGCAAACCATTACCACAGAAGACTGGGACTATGTAACCATTCAAGGACAGAGTCAAGAACCTTCTTTCCCAACTGGACAGTTTACTACTGAAACATTACCTTATGCAAATCAACTCGTTGATGCTATTAAGGATAATTACGTATGTACAGAACCTGTATTTTATATGACTTGGGGAAGAGAGAATGGTGATGCGGGAAATTGTCCGTTTGCTCCATGGGTTTGTACATACGAAGGAATGGATGATTCTTTACGTGCTCGTTATGAATATATGGCGGAAGTAAATGAATCTTTAGTATCTCCTGTAGGTGCCGTTTGGAGAGAGTTAAGAGATAATGGGATTCCATTTAACTTATATGTAAGTGATGGTTCTCATCCTTCTATTTATGGATCTTATGCAGCTGCATTATCATTTTATACTATTTTCTTTCAAAATGACCCTACTTTAACAACTTACGTTCCTGCTGGAATAAGTGCTGCAGATGCAACGACGATAAAAAATACAACTAAATCTATTGTGTTTGATAATTTATCGGATTGGAATGTAGGTGTATATTCAGTACAAGCAAACTTTACATATACACTAGATAGTAATTCTATTACTTTCGCAAATACATCTACAGAAGGTGAAACTTATGAATGGATATTCCCAGATAATTCAACTTCTACTGATGAAAATCCTTCTTATGAATTCCCTAATAACGGAGATTTCGATGTTCAACTTATTGCTACTGGATGTGGAAAATCTGACACGATTACTCAAACGATTACTGTAGATGGACTGAGTATTGATGATTATGGATTAGACTTTAATTTTTATCCTAATCCTGTAAAATCAACATTAATAGTTTATATTCACGAACCTTTAACTGAATATACACTAGAGATATTCAATATGAAAGGACAACGTTTACAAACAATTAACAATACAAATGCAATTGATGTTTCTGAATTATCAACTGGAGAATATATTTTAAAGGTATCTTCTTTAAAATCTTCAAGTGTATCCAAGTTTATGAAAGAATAAACTCAATTGAAATATAATTAATAAACGGGTATTCTTATGAATACCCGTTTTTGTTAAATAAAATTCTGATGTCTACTGAAACTAAAGAAGTATTACCCGCAAAAAATGTTAGAATTGACTATTCTAAATACGAAGTCGATGATGTTGTAGAAACCATTGCTGATGCTATCATGTTTCCTTTTTACATTGGTAAAGTTATGGGAACCGTTGTTGTAATTGCATTATTTATTATTACAAGTTTAGCCTATTTTTATACTGTTCATTGGAGTTTAGGTATACTCTTTACATTGATTACGTTTGTTATTTCGTTACCAAGTATTGTCCTTACTTCAATAATCCGATTAATAAATACCATTTGTGAAGATATTAATAAGGTCATTGAAATTTCTATAGAAACCACAAAACATGTATATAACGATTCTGGACTAATTAAAGAACAACGACAAAGTGGACTACCTCTTAAATCGTCTTTTACAGATGTGTTTAGAGGCGTATCTTTATATGTAATTAGACCAAGTTTACAGCGTGTATTATCTAAACGATTAGGGCCTTTATCTTTTATATTTACGTTTATTATAGACCGATTATTTAAATATATTGTCATTAAAAAACAACCTGTATTCGAAGTTGAATTTGAACAAGATGAACACGGTGGCCATATAGAGGTAGAAACGAAATCTTTAGATCAAAAACTAATTTCGGGAAGTCAAAAAGTAACTTCAGTATCTGGTAAGGTTATTAAATTCCCGTTCTATCTAGGACTTACAGTTTATGGTATTATTAATCTTATTTTAGTTCGAATTTTAATCTGGATTTTCTAAACACAAATTACACAAAATTAAAAAAGGCTCATCTAACGATGAGCCTTTTATATGTCCTTCCAACCATTAAAAGGACAACAACCATAAGAAAATGAATATCAGCTAAAACTAATTTTCTATAGCAAAGATGCTCCTTTCCTTTTTAAGTTTGTATGATAATTATCATGTTTGAGAATTTTATTGAATAAAATTCTCTTTTTTTTCAATAAAGTACTAATATATAACAGTTTCATCCATATTGTATAACATAAATGCCCATTCTGTAGCTTTATCATCTATGATTTTTGAAATTGGTTTACCCGCTCCATGTCCAGCATTTGTCTCTACTCGAATTAATACCGGGTTTTGTCCACCATGTTGCTTTTGTAATTCTGCTGCAAATTTAAAACTATGAGCAGGAACTACACGATCATCGTGATCTGCTGTTGCAATTAACGTTGCTGGGTACTCTACTCCAGTTTTTAAGTTATGTAATGGTGAATACCCGTGTAAATATTCAAACATTTCTTTAGACTCGGCACTTGAACCATATTCAGGAACCCATCCCCAACCAACAGTAAACTCTTGGTACCTTAACATATCTAGAACTCCAACTTGTGGAAAAGCAACTTTAGCCAATTCTGGTTGTTGCGCCATTACAGCTCCAATTAAAAGCCCTCCATTAGAACGTCCTCTTAAAGCCAATTTCTCAGTTGATGTGTATTTTTTCTGTTTTAAATACTTGGCTGCATAAATATAATCATCAAAAACATTCTGTTTATTCATTAACATACCAGCCTGATGCCATTTTTCTCCATATTCTCCACCACCTCTTAAATTAGGCACTGCATATACACCTCCATTTTCTAATAAAATAATATTTGCAGCCGAAAAACTAGGTTTTAAACTAATATTAAACCCTCCATAGGCATAAAGCATTGTTGGGTTTTGACCATCCATAGCTAATCCCTTTTTATGCATAATAAACATAGGGATTTTAGTTCCATCCTTACTTCTATAGAATTCTTGTTTAACAACAAAATTATCAGGATTGAACTTTAACTCAGGTTGGAAGTATACTTCGCTTGTATTTGAAGCTATATCGTATTTATAGATTGTATATGGTGTTGTAAAAGAAGAGAACCCATAATAAAATTCAGTATCCTCTATTTTCCCACCAAAACCACCTGCTGATCCAATACCTGGTAGTTTAATCTCTAATTCATCTTTTCCGTCTTTATTATATCTATAAACATGAGTACTTACATTTTCTAGATATTGCGCCCAAAAGTAGGCATTACCTGTTGATACTGATTCTAATAAATGTTCCTTTTCTGGAATTAAAACCTTCCATTGCTCTTGTTCAGGATGTTTAATATCTATTTCAACAAACTTGTAATTAGGAGCATTGATGTCCGTTAAAACATAAAACTTACCATTCGCGTGGTCTATAACAGAACTTTTATTCTTAAACCCAGAAAATAATTTCACAAATTCACTATTTTCATGTGTTAAATCCTTGTAAAACACTTCATATCCATCGGTACCACTTGACGCTTGCATGATATAATACTTTTCGTCTTCAGTCACATATCCCCAATGATATAAAAGCTCTTCTTCATTGTTTCTATAAATAAGCTTATCTTCCTCTTGTGATGTTCCAACTTTATGGTAATAAACGGAATGATATTTATTTTTCGATTTTAATTCATCACCAGTTTCTGGTTTAGGATATCTTGAATAGAAAAAACCATCCTTATGCCAACTTGCACCAGAAAATTTAACCCAATCCAATTCATCTTCTAAATCTGTATTTGTCTCAATATTTCTGATATATATTTTACGCCAATCTGACCCAGCTTCAGATCTTGAGTATGCTAAATACTTATTATCTTTAGATTCTCCCATTAAGCTAATTGTGGTTGTTCCAGCTTCTGAAAGTGTATTAGGATCTATAAATACTTTTTCTTCCCCATTGTTCTTCTTATAATAATATACCGACTGGTTTTGGAGTCCAGAATTTTTAGAATACAATGTGTATTCACCTATTTTCCTTGGTGAACTCACCGTTGGATAATTCACTAAATCTTTATAACGCTTTGCTATTTTCCCTTTAAATGGAATAGTTGACAAATATTGATCTGTTACTTTATTTTGTTCTACAACCCATGCTTTTGTATCCTCTGCTTGGTCATCCTCTAACCATCTATATGGATCTTTAACCTTATTTTCAAAGTAGGTATCTACATGATCTATAGTTTTTGTTTCAGGGTATTTTAGTTTAGATTTATTCATAGACTTAGAGGTTTGAGATGAATGGTTGTTACAACCAATTAAGCCAAACCCACCTATTAAAATTGATAAAGAAAGTATCGTTTTCATAACTATAATTTTAAGCAATATACGGATTTATCAATCTCAAATACCTCTAAAATAAACTATTAACCTTTTTTAATTTTCATCTAACAATTTAAAATTTCAAAACTTTAATACTTAACTCTTTATAAAACAGTTTAATGATTAGGATCGGAATATTCGGATTTAGTCATTAACTCCAAATCGGTTAATGTATTTAAAAAAGCAATTAAAGCCAGCTTATCATTCAGACTTAATTGTAAACCTTGATTTTGAATACTAATTAATGTAGGATTCACTGTAGATGAATATTTAACACCATGATTGTAGTGATTAATAACATCCATTAAGTTATTAAACCTACCATCATGCATATACGGTTTAGTTAATGCTATATTTCTTAATGAAGGAACTTTAAATTTAGCTCTTAACTTAGGATTATCATACACATTCTGCCTACCCAAATCTGTATGTTCTGCATCTGTATCTAAACCATTATTCATATATAAATCATTTTCGAAATTTGGACCACCATGGCAAGATGAACATTCAGCTCCCGAAATATCCGGATTATTAGCATTGAAACTTCCAAAAAACAAGTCCATCCCTCTTTGTTCTCGTGCTGTAAATTGAACTTTACCAGCTTGCATTAAATCATATTTACTTTGGTTAGATACAATAGAGAACATAAATTGTTCTAATGCCAAAGCAATATTAATAGAATCAATTTTTCCGTTAGTAAAAGCCTGACTAAAAAACTGAATATAATTGGAGTTAATGGAAAGTCGCTCTTCAACTTTAGAAATAGATAGATTCATTTCTAAGTGATCTTGTATGGGCATTAACGACTGTTCTCTTAAGCTTTTTGCTCTTCCATCCCAGAAAAATCCATTTGTATTCCATCCCATATTAAATATGGCCATAGCTTGTCTCTTTCCAAATAACCCTTTTACACCTGTAGAAAATTGATTGGTATCTGAAAAAGCATTGCTTTGAACATGACAAGATGCACAAGACATCGTATTATCTTCACTTAAACGGGTTTCATAAAACAATTGCCTTCCCAATTCTACACCATTCCTTGTCAATTTATTATCAATAGGCAAGTTCGGTTCAGGTAATCCATCATGACTTAATTCATAGGCCTTATTAGGACTAGTATCATCTGATGTATGACAACTTATACAACAAACGCTTATACCCAACATTATTATAATCTGTTTCATTGTTTATGAATATTAGATTACAAATAAACGTTTTCAAATCGCTAATAAATTTGACTTAGATCAAAATGAAGAGGTATAAATCCTCCTTTTAATACCCAAAAGCATTCATATAAATCAGAATTATAAAACAAATTACGCTAATCATATTCCTATTGCTTACCTTTGCACATTATTAAGCAGAAAACAATGGCTACCGATTTAAAAAACAGTACACCAGAAGGAGAAGTTAACTTAATGAAACGTAAACCGAAATGGTTACGCGTTAAACTTCCAACAGGTAAAAGTTATAAAAATGTTCGTGGACTCGTTTCTAAACATAAGTTACATACCATTTGCGAAAGTGGAAACTGCCCAAATATGGGAGAATGTTGGGGAGCAGGGACAGCCACTTTCATGATATTAGGAAATATATGTACTAGATCATGTGGATTTTGTGCCGTTTCAACTGGAAAACCCAAACCTGTAGTTTGGTCGGAACCTGAGAAAGTAGCGCGTTCTGTTAAATTAATGAATGTTAAGCATGCTGTAATTACTTCTGTAGACCGTGATGACCTTAAAGATGGTGGATCTATTATCTGGGAAGAAACGGTTAAAGCAATCCGACGTGTAAGCCCTCAAACAACTATGGAAACCTTAATACCAGATTTCCAAGGTAAAGCAGAACAAATACAACGTATAATTGATGTTGCTCCAGAAGTTGTTTCTCATAACATGGAAACTGTTGAACGCTTAACTAGAGAAGTTAGAATACAAGCAAGATACAGACGAAGCTTAGAAGTACTAAAAATGCTTAAAGAAGGTGGTATTAAGCGTACTAAATCTGGTATCATGCTAGGTTTAGGTGAAACAGAAGAAGAGGTTATTCAAAGTTTAGAAGACTTAAAAGAAGCTAAAGTAGATGTTATTACATTAGGACAATACTTACAACCAACTCCTAAACATTTACCTGTTGCAGAATTTATTACTCCAGAACAGTTTGCTAAATATAAAGAGATTGGAGATAAAATGGGATTCCGTCATTTTGAAAGTTCTCCATTAGTACGTTCTTCATATCACGCTGAAAAACATATTCTTTAATAGAAACTAAATATGAAAATAGCCATTAATGGTTTCGGTAGAATTGGTCGAATATTATATCGACTATTAACTGACATAAAAGATATTGAGGTTGTTGCTATTAATGATCTTGGGAACCCTGATGTTTTAACGCATTTATTAAAATACGATTCTGTACATCGTGGTATTGGAAAACCTGTTCGTTTAAACGAAACCATATTAAATGTAGGTACCCAAAAGAGTATTTTTTTACAAGAAAGGAACCCTGAAAACCTTCCTTGGGAATCTATGGGCATAGATTTAGTTATTGAGTGTACGGGATTATTCCTTACCCAAGAACTGGCAGAATTACATTTAAAAGCTGGAGCTAAGCGCGTATTATTATCTGCACCTGCTAAAAGCACATCCATTCCAATGGTAGTTATGGGTGTTAATGAACATATAATTAAGAATACAGATCTTATTGTTTCAAATGCATCTTGTACAACAAACTGTGCAGCACCGATGGTTCAAGTTTTAGATAAAATTGGTCAAATTGAAAGTGCATATATTACGACTGTGCATTCCTATACAGGAGATCAAGCGTTACACGATAAGCCACATAAAGATTTTAGGCGCGCACGTGCTGGAGCTGTTTCAATTGTACCTACAACAACAGGAGCTGCAAAAGCGGTTACCAAGTTATTCCCTCATTTAGAATTGGGAGGTTGTGGTATTCGTGTACCTGTACCAGATGGTTCATTAACTGATATTTCTTTTGTTGTTAAAGAAACAATAACTGCCGAAGCTATAAATAAGGCGTTTAAGGATGCTTCAAAAAACGAATTAAAAGAAATTCTTTCATACAATACAGATCCTATTGTCTCTAATGATATCATTGGAAATCCATACTCGTGTATTTTCGATTCTGAGCTAACATCTGTAGTTGGTAAGATGGTTAAGATTGTTGGATGGTATGATAATGAAATGGGGTACTCCCATCGTCTTAAAGACATGATATATTATTTAAAAGGACTTGTTTAGCAAGTCCTTTTTTTTGCTCAATTGTTCCAATACTTTTCGGATAAAAGTCAACAATTATTAAACTATTACTTTCCACGTCCTAAATCATATTATAAGCCATTTATCTACAATATAATTCGCATTGAATACTTTCATATAGATTAAACCATTGCTAACTTTCATTAGCCTATAATTCATTTTTATCAAAACAAAAAAAGAGCGATTCATAACTGAATCGCTCTTTTAATATTTAGTAAGATATGCTACTAGTGCATTTCTTCACCTTCTTGTGCTGGTACCGTTTGAGGTACGAAATCTTGTCCTGGGATTACATACTCACCATCTTTACCTGGTTTAGAGTAATCATAAGGCCAACGGTGTACTTCTGGAATTTCTCCAGGCCAGTTACCATGAATTCTTTCTTCTGGAGTAGTCCATTCTAAAGAGTTAGCACGCCATGGGTTTTGACCAGAACGAGAACCTTTAAAAATACTATAGAAGAAGTTGAATAAGAAGATAAACTGAGCTAATCCACCAATAATAGCAAATACCGTAATTACTTCGTTAATCTCTACTAAATCATCAAACATAGGGAATGCTGAATTTGAATAGTAACGACGTGGTAATGCTGCTAATCCTAAATAATGCATTGGGAAGAATACTCCATATGCACAGATAATTGTTAACCAGAAATGTAAATAACCAAGTTGCTTATTTAACATACGACCAAACATTTTTGGGAACCAGTGATAAACACCAGCCATCATACCAAATACGGCAGATAATCCCATTACAATATGGAAGTGACCAACAACAAAGTAAGTATCGTGAACGTTAATATCTAATGTACTATCTCCTAAAATTAATCCTGTTAAACCTCCAGTTACGAAAGCAGAAACTAATCCAATTGAGAACATCATTGCTGGAGTCATTTGTAAGTTACCTTTCCATAATGTAGTTAGGTAGTTAAATGCCTTTACAGCAGATGGAATTGCAATTAATAGGGTTGTAAATGTAAATACAGATCCTAAGAATGGACTCATTCCTGAAACGAACATGTGGTGTGCCCATACAATAAATGATAAGAAAGCAATACCAACAATAGAACCAATCATGGCTTTGTAACCAAAGATAGGCTTACGTGCATTTGTTGAGATAATCTCAGAAGATAATCCTAATGCAGGTAATAATACAATATATACCTCAGGGTGACCTAAGAACCAGAATAAGTGTTCGAATAGTACTGGTGATCCCCCTTCAAATCCTAATACCTCTCCACCAATTAAGATGTCTGATAAGTAGAATGACGTACCGAAACTTCTATCGAAGATAAGAAGTAATACAGCTGAGAATAATACTGGGAATGATAAAACTCCAATTACGGCTGTTACTAAGAATGCCCACATTGTTAAAGGAAGACGACTCATCGACATACCTTTTGTACGTAAGTTAAGGATAGTAACAATATAATTTAATGCTCCAATTGTAGATGATGCAATAAATAAAGCCATTGAAATTAACCAAAGGTTCATACCCAATCCAGATCCTGGAATTGCTTGTGGCAATGCAGAAAGTGGAGGGTAAATTGTCCATCCTGCAGAAGCTGGTCCAGATTCAATAAATAATGAAGCTACCATTATTACTGAAGATATGAAGAACATCCAATATGAAAGCATATTCATAAAGGCTGAAGCCATATCTCTAGCTCCAATTTGAAGTGGAATAAGTAAGTTACTAAACGTACCACTTAAACCAGCTGTAAGTACAAAGAATACCATTATTGTACCGTGAATTGTTACCAATCCTAAATACATATTAGGGTCTAACTGACCATCAGGTGCCCATCCTCCTAAAAAAGTTTCAAGAATTGGGAATGACTCTTCTGGCCATGCAATTTGCAAACGGAAGAATAGCGATAATGCCATTCCGATAAAAGCCATTATGATACCTGTAATCAAAAACTGCTTAGCGATCATCTTATGATCCATGCTGAAGATGTACTTCTGAAAGAAGGTCTCTTCGTGATGTGCGTGTTCTGCTGACATGTTATATCTGTTTTTTCTTTAATTAAACCCTATTATAAACTCGCTGTAAGCGTTTTTTGTTCGCTCATCCACTTATCATAATCTTCTTGAGACTCAACAACAACTTTTAATTGCATGTTGTAGTGAGCTGCTCCACAAATTTTATTACACATTAAAACGTACTCAAATTCGTCGTTTTCTGTAATTTCCTTCATCTCTTGAGTTGTCTTTGTAGGAACAAAAGTAAATGAAGTTTTAGCTCCGGGAACACAGTTCATTTGAACTCTAAAGTGTGGTAAGTATGCCGAGTGAATAATATCTTGAGAACGGAAGTTTAATTGAACTTGACGTCCTATAGGTAAGTGTAATTCTTTAACAATTATATCATCTTCAGCAATTGCTAAATCATCTACAGTTGTTTGTAATTCAATTGCCTTAATTAAATCAATCTTCTTCTTCAATTTTGCAATTTCATCTTTAGCCTTTCTTACTTTAATAGCGTTTCTATTTGTAGAAGCTATCTTTTTAGCAGATGCTAATTCTTCTGTAAGTTCAGCAATTCTTGCTTTACTTGAAGACTTTGAAATTACACCAGTAATATTTTGACCACCAACGTAACGTACATTCGCCTGTCCTAATTTGTTATCTTCTCCAGAGTAACGCACTGTCCAGTCAAACTGCTTAGCGTATACTTCAACTTGTAAAGAATCTTTAGGATTTTCTGGGAACATAATGTCATTCCATAAACTCATACCGTAAGTAATAAGTACAGTAAGTGCAATGGCAGGAATAACTGTCCAGATAAGCTCTAATTTATTGTTATGTGAAAAGAATGTTGCTTTTCTACCATTTACTCCTCTATATTTATAAGAGAACCAAAATAATAAAGGCATAGTAATAAGGAATACAAAAATAATAATTCCCATTGTAACATTCATAAGGTTATCATAACCTACTCCATGTTCTGAAGCTGCAACTGGTAAAGCTAATCCTCCCCAGCGAAAAGTCTGATAGAAAAAAGCTAAGATAAATAGGATACCAAATATCAGTAAGTTTCTACCTTGTTTATCGTTATCTTTATCAGTAACATCGTTTACATCCTCTCCTCCTATTTTAGAAGAAAGTTCCATTAATCTAAGTACTTGCGCAATAGTTACTACTGCAATAATAAGTACTGCTATAAGCAAAAAGTTCATCATTTTATTGTCGTCTTTTAAGCTTTAAAATTATATATGGTGATGTTTACTCTCTTCTAACATCGGGTGGTTTTCTTGAACCAATGGACGTTTAGATAAAGATCTTAACACAATATATATGAATAACCCTGTGAATCCTATAAAAGTTCCTATTTCGTTGAATCCAATGTGCCAGTGAGCACCTAAAGATCCAGGAGTAACCATCATATAAACGTTAAGCGCTTGACCTACTAAGATAAATACCCCAGCAAACATTAACATTCCACTTGAACGTTTCGAATCTCTACTCATTAAGAAAATAAATGGTGCTAACCAGTTAAGAGCTACAGTAGATAAGAATATCCATTGGTATTCTTCAAAACGTATCCAATAATATGTTACTTCTTCTGGGATATTTGCATACCAGATTAACATAAATTGTGCAAACCATAAGTACATCCAAAGGTTAGAGAAACCTAACATCATACGACCAAAATCGTGATAGTGGTTTTCGTTAACCATAGGTAAGTGTCCTAATTTCTTTAAGAAAATTGTAATGAACATAATTACAGTAATTGCTCCAACCCACATTCCTGAGAATACGAACCATCCAAATAATGTAGAGAACCAGTGAGGATCAATAGACATAATCCAATCCCAAGCCATCATAGAAGATGTTACAGCAAAGAATACTGCAAATACAGCAGAACGCTTAAATGCTTTAGTGTACCATTTATTACCACCTTCTTGGTCTTCTTTAACTGAGAATTTAGTTAATGTTCTTGCAAAGAAAATCCATCCTAGGATGTAAATGATAGCTCTTGTTAAGAAAAATGTATTATTTAAATACCCAGATTTACCAGCAATTAAATAATCGTATTTTGGGTTTTCAACTGCACCAGCTAAAGTTGCATCATTAGTCCATTGAACTAAACCATCAGCACCAGGTATCATATGCGTATATCTTAACGCATCATCCATCCAGTGGTAAAGGTGTGTTTTATGCATAATAGCCATTACAATAATAAACAACATGATTCCACCACCTACGTATAGGTATGAATACATTGCTTGAGGAACGCGCAGAATAGCTGCAGACCATCCTGTTTGTGTTACATATTGAATACCATAAAAGAACAACCCTCCTAAAGCCATAGCAAAGAAGAAGAAGTTAGCGATCATGATATTAGACCATGGTCTTTGGTGTTTAGCATGAAAATAGTGAACAGAAATTTCAGCAACACGTTCAATAGAATGTGCTTCTAATTGTTCATTTTTCTCAAAGTGAGCACCAAATCCTTTTTCTTCAGATCCTAATGCTTTAAATAATTCAGCATATACTCCATAGTTATGAGCATGTGCTGCATGAGAACCTTTAGCTTCCATTTCTTCTACATGAAGATTATGAGCTTTAATTTCCTCTTCCGTATATTCTTTGTGTAAGTCAAGCCCCATTCCCTTAGCAACGGTCTCAACTCTGTGTACAATCTCTTCGTCTGATAAATGCTCTCCTGAGTTAGCAGTCATAAACCCTAAGGTTACTGCTATTACTCCAATCGCAATCAGAACGAATGATAATACTTTGGCTTTTGATGAAAAAGTATACATTTCTCGTCTGTTAGATTCTTTTATTTATTTCCTTTCTGAAGTTCGTGTACATAACGAACAATTTTCCAACGCTCTTCAGGCATCAATTGAGATGCATGTGGTCCCATAGCATTAAGTCCAAATGTGATCGTGTGATAAATCTGACCATCATTCATGTCTGCCATTGTTCCACCAGAACGACGAATTTGTACGTTATCCTGATAAGAAGGTACACCTCCATAGATTGGATTTGTAATTGTACCTTTTCCATCTCCTTTTTTACCGTGACAGTGTGTACAGAATTGACTATACAATACTTTACCTTCTGCAAGCATTTTTGCATTATCAGCAAGTGGGTTAGTTAACTCCACTCCAGCTAAAGCAAATCCTTCAGGTGTATTATCATAATCAAAAGGTACGTGACCTCTTGGAATTGTATGTTCTACTGGCATTAATGCGTTCGAATTGTTTTCATAAATTCCATTTTCACCGTATGTTTCGTAAGATGGTGAACGGTACATATTAGGCATATATTCATACCCTGTATCTTCACCACTTGCACCACAAGAAGCCATTACTAAAGCAAGACCTAAAGAGGCAACTACTGGCATCGATATTTTTGTAATAATTTTCATTATCTATCTGCTTTTAGTGTGATTCTTCTTTAATTTCTACCGCTCCTGTTTCTTTCATTAAAGCTTTTAAAGCTTCAGTGTCTCCATCTGCATGAATTTCCATTAAGAACTTATCATCTGTAGTTCTTAAATCTGGAGATGCAGAATTAGATCCTGGATACAGTTTACATCTGATAAAATAAGTGATACACATTAGGTGTGCAGCAAATAATACCGTTAGCTCAAATGTAATTGGAATAAACGATGGTAAGTTTTCTAATAAAGAGAAACTTGGTTTACCTCCAATATTTTGTGGCCAGTTATAAATCATAATGTACCACATCATCCATAAAGCAGTTGTAGTTCCCATAATTCCATAAATAAATGAAGTAATGGCTAACTTACTAGGCTTAATTCCCATTGCTGGGTCTAAACCGTGGATTGGAAATGGTGTGTAGACATCATCAATATGATATCCATTAGATCGAATGGTTTTTACACCTTTCAATAACACATCATCATCATCGTATAAAGCATAAACTATTTTACTACTCATGGTGACTATCTTTTTTGTATTGAGAACCCGACGATTTAACTATTGATTTTAATTCTGCCTGTGCAATTACAGGGAATGTTCTTGAGTAAAGTAAGAATAATACGAAGAAGAATCCGATTGTTCCTAAATATACACCTAAATCAACATATGTTGGAGAGAACATCGACCATGATGATGGTAAGAAATCACGGTGCAGAGATGTTACAATAATTACGAAACGCTCGAACCACATTCCAATGTTTACGAAAATCGATAAGATGAAAGTAAACATGATGTTTGTACGAAGTTTCTTAGACCACATAAATTGAGGTGAAAATACATTACAAGTCATCATTGACCAGTATGCCCACCAATAAGGTCCAGTTGCACGGTTAAGGAATGCGTATTGTTCATACTCAACTCCAGAATAATATGCAACAAATAACTCAGTGATATATGCAGTACCTACAATCGAACCAGTTACCATAATAATGATATTCATTAATTCGATGTGTTGTAATGTAATATATGCTTCTAGGTTACAAACTTTACGCATGATAATAAGTAGAGTTTGTACCATTGCAAAACCAGAGAAGATTGCCCCAGCAACGAAGTACGGAGGGAAAATAGTTGTATGCCAACCTGGAATAACTGATGTTGCAAAGTCAAACGATACAATCGTGTGTACAGAAAGTACTAGTGGCGTTGCTAAACCTGCTAATACAAGAGAAACAAGTTCGAAACGTTGCCAGTCTTTAGCACGACCTGTCCAACCGAATGCTAAAATCTTATATACTTTAGCCGTCATTTTACCAATCTTCTTATGCGTCAATGCACGGTCACGAATCATAGCAAAATCAGGAATTAACCCGATATACCAGAATACTAATGATACCGACAGATACGTTGAGATGGCAAATACATCCCAAAGAAGTGGTGAGTTAAAGTTCACCCATAATGTACCTAGTTCGTTTGGTATTGGCATTACAAAGTAAGCTAACCATGGACGACCCATGTGAACAATTGGGAAAAGCCCTGCTTGGAATACGGCGAAAATGGTCATCGCTTCCGCAGAACGGTTAATAGACATTCTCCATTTTTGACGGAAAAGTAATAGTACGGCTGAGATTAATGTACCGGCGTGACCAATACCTACCCACCAAACGAAGTTAGTGATATCCCATGCCCAACCAACAGTTTTGTTAAGACCCCATACTCCAATACCTTCGGTAATTGTATAAGTAATAGATCCAATTCCCCAAAGGAAAGTTAATAATGAAATCGAGAAAAAGATCCACCAATGTTTATTGGCTTTTCCTTCTATCGGGCGAATAATATCCTCTGTAATTTCATGATAAGTCTTATCTTCTAAAATAAGAGGCTCGCGTATAGGTGATTCGTAATGCATAATTATACCTTTATTGCTTTACTAAAATTTACTTATTTCTAACTTTTGTATGATACACAACCGATGGCTGAGTATTTAACTGCTCTAACATATGGTATGCTCTTGGACTTTCTTTTAAGTCAGATACTTCGTGAGAAGAATTCATAACATCTCCAAATACCATAGCTCCAGTATCACATGCTAAAGAACATGCTGTTTGAGCATCCTCATCAGAAACCTGACGACCTGCTTTCTTAGCATCTAATTTAGTTTTTTGAATCATGTGGATACACATAGAACATTTTTCCATAACTCCTCTAGAACGAACAACAACATCTGGATTTAATACCATACGTCCAAACTCATCATTCATATGGAAATCGAACTTGTCATTACCTGAATATTGGAACCAGTTGAAACGACGTACTTTATAAGGACAGTTGTTTGCACAGTAACGTGTACCAATACAACGGTTATAAGCCATGTGGTTTAATCCTTCTTTAGAGTGCGATGTTGCAGCTACAGGACAAACATTTTCACAAGGTGCGTGGTTACAGTGCTGACACATTACAGGTTGGAATACGACCTCTGGTTTCTCAGAAGGATCTTCCATATCCGTATACATCTTCATAACTCCAGTTAACCCTTGGTATTCTGGCATATCTTCAGCTTTCGCCTTAGTCGTTTCAGAAGAATAGTAACGGTCAATTCTTAACCAGTGCATATCACGTCCTACACGAACTTCTTCTTTACCTACAACAGGTACATTGTTTTCTGCATGACAAGCGACAACACAAGCCGCACATCCTGTACATTTTGTTAAGTCAATACTTAAGTTCCAAAAGTGAACATCACGTTCAAATTCTTGCCAAAGTGATACTTTCTCAACGTGCTTTTTACCTTTGTGGGTTTCAAGGTAAATTTTATCAGTTCCTGCATGTGGATCAGCAATAAACTCAGATAAAGTCGTTTCTTTAACAACTTCTGAACGATCCATTGCTGTACTAGCAACTTGAGTTAAAGCAAATTCATAACCACTTGAAGTCGTAACTTCTTGTGTTATTTCAAGCTTAGCACCATTTGAAACTAAGTTAAAGTTCTTATATAATGGATATGCGTTAATACCTCTATCTCCACATTCACCACTAGCAGTACGTCCATAACCTAAAGCTAAACCTAATGTTCCAACAGCCTGACCTGGTTGAACCATTACTGGAACATCTGTAAGTGTTACACCATTAACAGTTAATGTTACTAAAGCTCCATTAATACCTCCATTAGATGCCATTTCATTCTCAACACCTAATTTTTTAGCATCTGTTAAACTAACAGTTAAGTAGTTATCCCAAGTTGCTTTTGATATAGGATCTGGTAATTCTTGTAACCAAGGGTTGTTTGCATGAGAACCGTTACCAATACCTGATTTAGTATATAAAGTAAGTTCAAATTCACTTCCTGCACCTTCCATAGCTTTAAATTGCTTAGCTATAGCATTTAAGTTAACAGTAGAATTTGTTGTCTCTTCAATTTCTTCAGTACTTTCAGTTTCTTCAGACGTTACAGGTGCAGATGATACATTTACGAAACCATCATGTAATGTTTGATTCCAACTTCTTCCACCTAATAAGTTTTCTTTCCAGAATCCATTTAAGTATTCGTAAGCGTCAACTTGTTCACCTAATAAAGCCAATAAAGAAACACTTAGTTGACGTGTATTAAATAATGGTGAAATAGTTGGTTGAATTAAACCAACGTAATTTGTTGTTGGTTGAGCATCTCCCCATGTTTCTAAATAGTGGTTATTAGGAAGTACATAAGTACATACTGATGCTGTTTCATCTGCTCTTAAAGCGAATGATACAGTTAAACCAACTTTAGAAAGCGAAGCAGCAAAATCAGCTCCATTTGCTAATGTATATACTGGGTTTGTATTATGCATTAATAATGCACCTACTTTTCCAGCTTTCATATCTGCCACTAATGCGTTAACATCAGTATCATTTCCTTGTCTTAAATAAGAAACGTTATCTAAATCTATCGTGTTACCGTAGTTAGATAATAATTCATTAATTGCGTTAACAATTAATTGGATGTTCTTATCATTTCCCCCAGCTACAACTAAAGATTTTCCTTTAGCAGCCCAAAGTTCTTTAGCAATATTGTCTAAAGCTTTGTCTGATTTAGTTGCTTTAGAACTTAATGTCATTTTCCCAGCTTTTTGAGCTAAGAAATTATATAAGTTAACTAGCGTTATTCCTTGTTCAGATGGCTTGATTGGAAAACGGTAATCTGCATTTGAACCTGTTAATGATAAATTAGATTCGAATTGATAATGCTTAGACATTTTACCTGATTCAGGCTTACGTCCCATAGCATAATCTTTACCATGTGAGTTTTCTGTCCAATCTTGTAAGAAATCTGCACCAAAGGATACAATAACCTCAGCTTTATCAAATTTATACGTTGGAAGAACACGTTTACCAAACATATCCATGTTTGCATCTAACATTGCTGAGTATGATACAGCATCATAAGATACATGAGAGAAGTTAGAATACGTTGTCTTGTATTTTTCTATAATAGCCTTAATTGAAGGACTGATAATAGTACCTGTTAAAAGTACCATCTTTTTGTTCGACCCTCCTATTGACTTTAATTTAGCAGAAATCTCTGCATCTACAGTATTCCAATCTGTGTCTTTACCACCTTTTGTTGGATGTTGTAAACGCGTAGAATCATATAATCCAAGAACAGACCCCATAACACGAGGACTAATTCCTTGACCATATTTTGCCTCTTTATTTGCTTTTAAACTAATTGGTCTTCCCTCGCGTGTTTTAACTAAAACACTAGCAAAGTCATGCCCATCATAGTAAGTAGACGCATACCAGTTTGCTATTCCAGCAATAACCTCTTCAGGTTTTGTTACGTAAGGAATAGCTTTATGTATTGGAGTCTCACAAGAAGCAATTGTAGCTGCTGCAGTACTAAATCCTAAAAACTTTAAGAAATCACGTCTAGATGTAGACGATTCCTCTACTGAGTTTTCTTCAGGAGCTTCATTAGCAAACTCCTTTTCTGTTAACTCTTGTATTACAGGATTGTTTTCTAATTCCTGAATACTTGAATAATATATCTTTTCTTTAGCCATTTTCATGCAATCTTTGGAAATTAGTAATGACATTTACCACATTCAAGACCACCGATTTTATCAACCGTAATCTTTTCACCATGGAATTTCTCTGCCCAACGCTCATTTAAATTTTCGTAATAAGGGTTGTCTGTGTTAACTTCCGTTTTTCTGTGACATTCAATACACCACCCCATTGTTAATGGTGCAAATTGTTCAACAACCTCCATCTCTTCGATAGGACCGTGACAAGTTTTACATTCTTGCTTACCAGCAGTAACGTGTTGTGCGTGATTAAAATAAACTAAGTCAGGTAGGTTATGTATTTTAACCCATTCAATTGGCTTAGCCTCATAATTCTCTTTATAAGCACGAGTCTCTGGATCATATCCAACAGCTTCGTATATCTTACTAATCTCTTTTGTTCCTGTTTGAGTACCTTCATTAATGTATGTATGACAGTTCATACAAACATTTGCTGAAGGAATTCCAGATGTCTTCGAGTGACGAGCACCAGAGTGACAGTAGTTACAGTCTATCTTTTGCTCTCCTGCATGTATCTTATGTGAGAAAGCTATTGGCTGTGTTGGCTGATAACCTTGAGCGGCACCAACTTTATCGAATACATTTTCCCATGTATCTTTTACTCCACCAATAAATATTAGAACAACAATTACAACTACTAATCCTGGACGAGCTAATAACCAATCTTTGGTTTGCTTGAACATAGAATCTGTAGGCTCATCCATTGCCTTTTTAAGCGCATTTTTAGCTTTTAATGAAGCAAAAAGAACAGCACAAAGAATTGTTAATGCAACAATAATGATCATTGTTGTATTATTACTTCCAGAAGATTGACCGTTATCAGGCCCGCCAGTTTCAAGAACCTCACCTTTTTTAACAGGTGGATTTTCAATGTAAGCTAAAATGTCTTTCACATCTTCATCAGAAAAATGTGTAAACGCCGTCATTGCTGATTTGTTATACTCTTCAAAAATTGCAATTGCATCTGGATCTCCAGATTTAATAAGCGCAGATGAATTTTTAACCCAACTCAATAACCACTCTTCTTCTCTTCTTTCTGTTACTCCAGAAAGTGCGGGTCCAACTAGCTTCTTATTCAAAGCGTGACAAGACGCACAGTTTGATTTAAAAAGGCTTTCCCCTTTTGCTGCATCTTGAGCATAAACATTCGTTGACCCTAAAAATAGAGTCATGCACGAAAATATCACGCTTAGGAAAAACAGATGTAGAGACTTAAACTTTGTCATTACTACTAATTATGGTTTTCATATTTAACTTAACCTCAATCACTTGATAACCAATCCATTATGTAACAAAACAGACTATTTACCTGATTAGAGGTACTTTCTCTCGACTGCAAAAATAAAATAATCGGGTATTTAACCTTTATTAAGAAAGGATTTTTTAACTAATTTATATCATTTCTAAATAATATAATTTTAATTAAAAATTCACTCTAAATTATAGTCTTAAACGTATTTTTTCTTAAATGACTGACTCAATTCAAAAACAAAGTTCTATTATTGTATTTGAGATAAATTCACAATACTATGAATATCATTAAGAACAGCGTTATATTAGGATTGTTTTCTTTAACAATTACAACGTATGCACAAGAAATTCAGGACCAAAAACGTATGAATGTCGTTATTAACGGTGATCCTAGAATTGAAAAATTAATTGAAACTTACGATGCGTTAAAAAAGGAAAGCAATAAGGTTTCTGTTTTTAGAGTACAAGTTTTCTCTGGTGAACGTGATAATGCAACCAAAGCGCTTACCTTCTTCGAGAAGAAACATTTTGATCAATATTCAAACATTATATACGATCAACCAAATTTTAAAGTTAAAGTTGGTGCATTTAGAACCAAAAACGATGCTGAAAAATTTATCCAAAAATTGGATAAAGAATATAAGTCTGCTTTTATTTTAACAGAAGAAATTGAGTATGATGAATTTGTGAAAATTAGGCATGAACAACCTAAGTCTACTGAAGAAGACTACTCTGACGATTACAACTACGACGAATAGATTATTAATATTCTTTAATATAAAAAAAAGGTCCAAAACATATGTTTTGGACCTTTTTTTTATGCGACGACTAATTCTTGCGGATATAAAGTCTATTGTGAATTAGCGTATTATTATATTTTTGAATAATGGCCTTCATCTTTTTTAGAATCTGATCTAAATGTTTCTTTTCATCGTCTTTTATTTCTTCTATTCTAAAAGGCTCAAGAAACTCTAAGGTCTTTCTTCTATAATATTCCTTTATCTTCCTTCCATCAAATAATAAAACGTAGTTTTTATCGACATACTGATATAGTCCATTTTCGAACTGCATAGCATATCCTTCTCTATTTGAGTCTAACAAAGTTGTACCATGCGTAAAATACGCTCCATTTAGCTTTGCATAATCCAATATCGTTGGCATTATATCTATATGTGAGCTTACCTTAGTGTCTTCACCCTTTAAATCTTCTTTAGGTGAGAATAAGACAAGTGGTACTGCATATTTCCCAATTCTACTTTTGTAATAGTCCTCAATGGGTTGAGCTGTATGGTCAGCCGTTATTACAAATAACGTATTCTCATACCAAGACTTCGTTTTAGCTTGTTCAAAAAATGCCCTTAACATATCATCTGAATACGCAACCAATTCCATAATTGGGTGAGGACCATTCGGATATTTATTTTCATAGCCTTCAGGTAAAGTATAAGGAAAATGTGATGACAGCGTGAAAATTGATGAAAAGAATGGTTGTTTTTGTTTATCCAATTCATTTGCAAAATATTCTAAATATGGGCCATCATAAATCCCCCATTTTCCATCCGTGTCCTTTTGTACTCTTTCTTCTGGGTATTGATCTAAACCATAATATTTTTGAATTCCAACATTATTCATAAATCCATCAAACCCCATCGTTCCATTATTACCACCATGAAAAAAACTGGTTTGATACCCGTGTTTATTTAAAGCTGAAGGTAAACCTGGTAGTTTATTATTGGAATATGACGATAAAATATATGGTCTAGTCATTAAATCCGGCATACTTGAAAAAATAGCTGGCACAGCATCTATTGATTGTTGTCCACTTGCATACGCATCTGTAAACACTAAACTTTCATGCATTAAAGAATCTAAAAATGGAGTAAACTCTCTTTCCGAATTAAAATATCCAACATATTCCTTTGCAAAACTTTCAAGAATAATGACCACCACATTCTTTTTACTATCGGATATTGAAGGATTAGATTCTATTGAATATATAGGATTATAAATTTCCTCAACTTCTTGTTCAGTAAAATATTTCTTAGTTTTAATTGATTCTTGCAACAAGGTTTTGAGAATTGTAAATGGTGTATTTAATACTACAGGTACAAAATTTGGCTTTACATATCTTGAGGCCTCAATAATATTAATTGGTTTTAACTCCATTCCACCTCTGGCTCCTAATACAACGAACCCAAGTCCTAATAACATTAAGCCAAACTGAAAAATGAATGACTTAAAGGTCAGTTTTACTTTACTATAATACTTTATAGTTTTAGCATAAAGCTTAGAGATTATCCACAATAAGATGACCAATAGGATGACTAAATACCAATTTTCCTTTATAAAATCTGGAATTACTTTGGATGCATCGTCACCTGTGGTTGCAAATTGTAAAACATCTGCTGTAGATCTTTTTACAGTAAAATGATATGAAATTGTATCAACAAAGTTTGGAATTATTGTTAGTACAATACCTAAGTAAAATAAGACACAAATCATACCTTGATAAAACTTTGTTCTTCTCCAAGGAATTGGCAGTAGAGATAATATAATCATTGGAGCAAAGCAGTAGGTTACCGAAACTGCATCAAATCTTAACCCTTGCAAAAAAGCATTGAGTGGGTTCCCAACAAAATTATTAATATTATAAACGTAAAATATAAGTCTACATAAGGTAGAAACCAAAAATGCAATAGCCACTCTTTGGGCTAACATTTTAAAATAACTAAACGTTTTAGGTGTATCCATAAATCTATTTTACAATTGGAAATGGCAAAGTTAAGTATTTATGCTTAAACCTTATTGATTTCAATATATTCTAATGATGTAAAACAAAAAAAGCATTTAGTTAAACTAAATGCTTTTTATAATTTTCTACAAGGTTAAATGCCTTTGAAAGACTCTTGTTATATAATATTAGGAATACAACTCCTATACTTATGGCGGTATCAGCTATGTTAAAAACGGGTTGGAAAAACACAAAATATTCACCTCCCCAAATAGGAAGCCAATTCGGCAGAACACCTTTCCATATCGGAAAATATAACATATCTACTACTTTTCCATACAAAATGGGCTGAGCTCCATCTCCCCAAGTAAATTCAGCAACCTTACCAAAGCTATCAGTGAAAAATGGTCCAAAAACAATGCTATCAATTACATTTCCTATTGCTCCTGCTAATATTAAAGCAAAGGCAAATTTAATGAACTTGTGTACACCTAATGAATGAAACTTTTTAACTAACCAGATTAGTCCAACAATAAGGATTATTCTAAAAATACTTAAAAATAATTTCCCAAAAATCTCTGCGCCAAAAGCCATTCCATTGTTTTCAACAAAATGAATTCTAAACCATTCAAAGACTACATGCTCTTGACCAAGGTACATTGTACTTTTGACCCAAAGTTTAGATCCTTGATCTATAAGTAAAACGAGTAAAACAATTAACCAAGTTTTTTTCAACGTGCTATTTTTTCTGTTTTAATTTAGCTTCAATACTTTTAGTTGTATGTGGCACTAACTTTAAACGTTCTTTCTTAATTAATTTACCTGTTACACTACAAATTCCATAAGTTCCATTTTCAATTCGCATGATAGCAAATTTTAAATCTCTTATAAATTTTTCTTGACGTGAAATAAGCATTGTATTGGATTCTTTCGCTAATGTACCAGCTCCATCTTCATAAGAATTTGCAGCATGGTAAGTATCTCCAGTTCCATTTTCTAAACCAATATTTCCCTTTAATGCTGAAATTTCTTTCTCAGCAGATTCAATTTTCCCAAGTATTATTGCCTTAAACTCTTCGAGTTCTGAACTTGAATATCTTAATTTTTCTTCTGACATAATTTTATATTTTTAAGGTTTATAAACTCTCACTTTAGTGTTAATATCATCAATTTCTAAAGCAATCCCATCTTCAATTTCTTTTACCATTGTAATATCCAAAGCTAATACTTCTTCAGAAATATGGTCTTTAAATTTATTTACGGCTGTACCAACTTTATCATTCTCTAAAAATTCAATATAAACTTTATCCGTTAAATCAAAGTCAGCATCCTTTCTAATATTCTGTATTCTGTTAATTATATCTCTGGCTAATCCTTCCAGTTTAAGATCATCTGTTAAAGTAATATCTAAAGCTACAGTTAATCCGTTTTGACTAACTACAGACCATCCAGGAATATCTTTTGTTTGTATTTCTACATCTTCTACTGATAAACTTACTGAATTTCCATCTAAGTCAATATCTATAACTCCATTTTTTTCAATAGTTAAGATATCTTCTTGAGTAAATTGAGCAACTTTACCGGCAACAGCTTTCATATTCTTACCAAATTTAGGCCCTAAAGCCTTGAAATTAGGTTTAATATGTTTAACCAGAACATTCGAACTATCTTCCAATAATTCAAGTTCTTTAATATTAACTTCTGATAGAACAATTTGCTCCATTTCTGTTAAATATGCCTTTATTTTTGGTGTATCAACCGGAATCATAACTTTCTGAAGTGGTTGACGCACTTTTAAACGCTCTTTTTGTCTAAGCGATAAAACAAGAGAACATGTTAATTGTGCCAATTGCATTTTCTCTTCTAATTCTTTATCAATCCAATTTTCATTTGCCACTGGGAAATTTGATAAATGAATAGAATCTTTAGCATCTTTACCTGTAACCTTAGTTAAATCTTGATATAGACGATCCATGAAGAATGGAGATACTGGACTAGATAGTTTAGCTACTTCTACCAAACACGTATATAAGGTTTGATATGCAGAAATTTTATCTTGATTGTATTCCCCTTTCCAAAAACGTCTTCTACATAAACGTACATACCAGTTACTCAATCTATCGTTTACAAAATCCTGAATCATACGTGTAGCACGTGTTGGTTCATAGGCATTAAACGATTCATCTACATTTTTTATTAATGTTTGAAGTTCAGATAATATCCAACGATCCATTTCTGGGCGTTCTTCAAAAGTAATGTTATCCTCCTCGTATGTAAACCCATCTAAATTGGCATATAAACCAAAGAAAGAATAGGTATTGTATAATGTTCCGAAGAATTTACGTTGAGTTTCCGTAATTCCATCTGGATCAAATTTTAAATTATCCCAAGGTTGAGCATTAGAAATCATATACCAACGAGCGGCATCTGGTCCATATTTCTCAAAAATTTCGAAAGGGTCTACTCCATTGCCTCTACTCTTAGACATTTTAACCCCGTTCTTATCTAACACAAGTCCGTTAGATACAACATTTTTATAGGCTACACTACCTTTAACAATTGTAGAGATGGTATGTAAAGTATAAAACCATCCTCTTGTTTGGTCTACACCTTCTGCAATAAAATCGGCTGGGTAAGATTGATTTCCATCAATCATTTCTTTGTTTTCAAATGGGTAGTGCCATTGTGCAAATGGCATCGAACCAGAATCAAACCATACATCTATTAAATCGGCTTCTCTAGTCAATGGTTTACCAGAAGCAGATACCAGTATAATTTTATCTACAATGTGCTTATGTAAATCTACTTTATCATAGTTTACATCACTCATATTTCCAACTTCAAATCCTTCATAAGGATCAGAAGTCATAAATCCAGCAGCAACAGATTTTTGTATTTCCGCCTTTAATAACTCCATAGAGTCAATTAAAATTTCTTCTCCAGAATCTGAATTTCTCCAAATAGGCAAAGGAATTCCCCAATATCTAGATCTAGACAAATTCCAGTCACTTGCATCTTTCAGCCAATTACCAAATCGTCCTTCTCCTGTTGCTTTTGGTTTCCAGTTAATGGTATCATTTAGAGACACTAAATCTTCTCTAACTTCTGGCACCTTAATAAACCAAGAATCTAATGGGTAATATAAAACAGGCTTATTGGTTCTCCAACAATGTGGATAACTGTGTACATATTTTTCAACTTTAAATGCTTTATTCTCTGTCTTTAATTGGATAGACAGCTGAACATCTAAAGATTTATCTGGAGCTTCTCCTTCATTGTAAAAGGCATTTTTGACGTACATCCCAGAGTACTCTCCCATACCATCAACAAATTTACCTTGTAAATTTACTAAAGGCACAAGTTCATCCTTATCGTTCTTGATAAGCATTGGTGGAACGCCTGCATCTTTCGCTACCTTGGCATCATCTGCACCAAATGTAGGTGCAATATGTACGATTCCTGTACCATCTGTTGTGGTTACAAAATCTCCAGAAATAACTTGAAATGCTTGATCTGCATTTTCTGCAGGTACATGAAAATCAAAAAGCTGCTCATAACGAATTCCAACAAGATCAGAACCTTTCACCTCTTTATGAATGTAAAATGGTATCTTCTTATCCCCTTCTTTATATGCATTGACAATTTCTAAATCTTCCGATTTTTTATATTTTCCTGATAATTGTTTTCCAACTAAATCTTTAGCTAAAACAATAAATATCTTTTTAAATGTATATTGATTATAGGTTTCAACAAGAACATAATCGATTTTCTTTCCAACCGCTAAAGCTGTGTTAGAAGGAAGTGTCCATGGTGTTGTTGTCCATGCTAAGAAATCTATATCTTTAGATACTGAAGATAGTACTTCTGGTAACGTTGACTCAACCGTTTTAAACTGAGCAACGGCTGTTGTATCTGTAACGTCTTGATAACATCCAGGCTGATTTAACTCATGCGTACTTAATCCTGTTCCAGCAGCTGGCGAGTATGGCTGAATAGTATACCCTTTATACATCAAGTCTTTTTTATAAACCTGACCTAAAAGCCACCATACAGATTCCATATACTTAGATTTATAAGTAATATATGGATCTTCCATATCTACCCAGTACCCAAGTTTACGTGTTAAATCGTTCCAAACATCGGTATATTGCATTACGGTTTCTTTACAAGCCTGATTATAGTCTTCCTCAGAAATTTTAACACCGATATCAACTTTCTTAATACCTAATTTTTTTTCAACACCAAGTTCTACTGGTAAACCATGAGTATCCCATCCTGCCTTACGTTTTACTTGATATCCTTTTAGAGTTTTATAACGGCAAAAAATATCCTTAATACTACGTCCCATTGCATGGTGAATTCCTGGAAGACCATTTGCCGAAGGAGGTCCTTCGAAAAATACAAAACTCTTTTTAGCGTCTCGTTCTTCAACCGAACGCTTAAAAATGTCCTTATCATCCCAATACGTCAATACTTCTTCCGCTAAGTTTGGAAGATTAAGCTTTTTGTAGTCCTGATATTTCTTTTTCATCTCATTAAAATCTAATGTGCGAATGTAATAAATTTTACGTTTATCTTAGCGATTTAAAATTCCATATCCACAATATTTTAGTCTGATTTTTCCCATTTAAGATTTTTTAAGACTTTTTATCACAAGTTTTCTTCATTGTGAACTAATTTTACGGCAAAATAAAATACTAATTACACGTTTACATCTAAATTAAGCATCTAATATTTTTGATCTGTTGTAAACCATATTTTAAATCAAATGAAAACACACTTCCTATTTCTCTGTTTATTAATTTCGTGTATTGTATCGGCACAAACAGCCTTTACTATTGATGGGTTTATTAAAAGTAAAGACGACAATCTTCCATTAGAATCAGCGTCTGTTTATGTTCTTAATGAAGCAGATTCATCATTAATTACATACACAATATCAGATTCTAAAGGTTTTTTTGAATTAAAAAATAAATCTAACGTAACCGACCTGAAGCTTTACATTTCTTTTATTGGATTTAAAACATTTACTAAATCTATTAATTTAAAAAATGAAGAATTACATCTAAATTCTATTTTACTTGAAGAATCTGGACTTCTTGAAGAGGTTGAGCTTTCTTTTGAAGCTCCTGTATTAATAAAAGAAGATACCTTAGAATTTAGTGCTTCTTCTTTTAAAACTAAAGATGATGCTACGGTTGAAGATTTACTTAAAAAATTACCAGGTGTTAAAATTGGAAAAGATGGGAAGATCACTGTAAATGGAAAGGAAGTAAAAGACATTAAAGTTAATGGAAAATCATTCTTTGGAGATGATCCTACCATAGCTATAAAGAACTTAACTAAAGAAATGATAGAAAAGGTTCAAATTTCAGACTCAAAATCTACAGATCAAGCCTTTACAGGTGAAGCCGGAGATAGTGAATCTAAATCAATAAACCTGACTATTAAGGAAGATAAAAACAAAGGTGTTTTTGGACGAGTAGCAGCAGGTGGTGGTACAGATGAACATTATGAGTTTGCAGGGTTAGTAAATGCCTTTGATAACGAACGAAGAGTAAGTGTATTAATTGGTGGAAACGATATTAATTCTCCAGGCTTTAGTTATGGTGAAATTAGTAAAATGTATGGCGGTGGCCGAAGCGTTTGGATGACAGACAATGGAAGTTTCTCTATAGATGGAATGCAATTTGGTGGAAATAATGGTATTACAACATCTAGAAATTACGGATTGAGCTTTGCTGACAATATAAGTGAAAACTTAGAATTCTCACTAAATTATTTTGGTTCGGAATCTAAACAAATTGGACTAACAGCAGCCAATATTCAAAATATTCTACCAACAGAAACGTTTTTCACAGATTTAAATATCAACAAAAGCGGAGAAAATAAAAATCATAATATTAACGCTAATTTTGAATACAAACGTGATACAACTTGGTTTGTTTCTTATCGCCCTTCATTTAATATAAATAACTCTGAAGGTATCGAAACAACCTTCGAGATTTCTAGTCGTAATGAATTGGATACAACCAACCTTTCCAATAGCTCTAGAAATAATTCTAGTAAGGGAACAACATTCTCTAATGATTTAGGAATTACCAGAAAATATGGTACTAAAGGTGCATTTGTAAGACTTAACTACAACAATAAATTTCAATGGAAAGAAGGAGAACGTTTAAATAACTCATTGGTTTCTATTTTTGGTGATAATCCTTCTCTGAATAAAATTGATCAAAAATCGGATATTGATAACACGATTAAAAACCATACAACTACGCTTACAATACGCCAACCTTTAAAAGGCAAAACATGGTTTCTTGATTATGGAATTGGTTATGATTTATCTAATGAAGAATCTGAAAACATGACTAATGATCTTGATGAAACGACCTCTGAATATTCATTATATAATTTAAACATAAGTAACGATTTTGATTTTGAAGTAAAAACACTAACTCCATTTTCTAAATTGGTTTACAAAACGAAAAAATCTTGGGCGTCATTAACTGCAACATATCGTAACTCTCAACAGATTTACGAAGACCGTTTAAGACCAGAACAAAACATAAATAAAACATACAACGACTTTTTATTAAACTTAAGAGGAAATTATAAATTTTCGCCTTCTAAGTCAATTTACACCTCAGTTAACAACCGAGTATCGGCACCACGAATAAATCAAGTACAAACCAATGAGGATTTAAGTAACCCATTAAATATTGTTGTTGGTAACCCTAATCTAAAACCAACTACACGTACCAATATCTATGGAAATTATAACAATTACGACATGCAAAAAGGAACTGGGTTTTATGCATGGGTATACGGATCTGTTGTTCAAAACGATATTGTCACTAAACGTACAATTGATGAAAATTTAATTACAAGAACTACTTATGAAAATGTATCGGGTAATTATTCGTTTAATGGTAGTGTTAGTAAAAGCTTAGATATTTCTCTTGATAGTCTTAAAACCATTGAACTTTCAGGGGAACTTGGATTTGGCGCTTCTAAACGTAAAGGATTTATTAATAATGACCAGTTTAAAACGAATACAAGAAACCTGAGTCCCGAACTTGAAGTGGTTTATGCGGTAGATGATAAATTTGATGTTGGAATATTTTATAATTACGACTGGACCTATTCTAAATATTCAACCAATGCAATAGACAATCTTACCATTAATACACATAAGCTTGGATTAGAAACCTATATACGTTTATCTAAAAGCCTAACTTGGGAAAATGATATTAACTATTCTTATACGCCTGGAATAAGTTCTAATTTTCAACAAGATTTCTGGTTATGGAATGCTACTTTAGCTTATGATTTTATGGACGAAAAGGCAAAATTAACACTTAAAGTTTATGACCTTCTTAACCAAAACATCAATACTTCAAGAAATGCATATGGTACCATTACAGAAGATATTGAAGAACTTACATTACAACAATATTTTATGTTAACGTTTAGTTGGAAATTTAATACAATGGGATCTAAAGGAGAATCTGGAAATAGAATGGATTATTTTCATTAACCAATAGATCTTCTTTTTCAATAAATTAAACATAACCTTGTTTTTGAAGCTTCACTTTTATAAAAGTGAAGCTTTTTTTTTGAAAAAAAACATTTAGACTCCATCTCCCGTATTAACTCACCTCCTCCCATAAAACACACAACACTCTATTAAACAATATTTTACATTCATAAATATTTTAACATTTATTTTTTATGCATTTATCTTTTGTTATATACCTTAGAGTCATTAACTATTTAATTTTTATTAATATGAAGAATTTTTTCTTAACCTTATCACTATTTTTTATTAGCTTTTATGCTATGGCTGTACCAACAGTTATTACAGGGTCGGTATCTGTAAATAGCTCTGGAATTTACAATGCTGATGGCTACATTATTACACCAGGTGCCGAACTTTACATGACTGGTGGAGCTTTTTATTTTAACCCTGGAATGGGGATTGAAGTATTATCACATGGGTACTTACAACTTATTGGTCCTAACGTAACACTAAAATGTGCAAGTGGATCTAGTTATTGGAAAGGTATTACCATTTATGGAGATGGGACTCCATATGACCCGAGTGATCCAATTCCTGCAAATTGGGGAATGCAAACTGAAGGTAATTTTATTATTGCTACGGCCGAAGTTGGAATCCATATGCGTCATGAAAAAGCGGATTATATTAGTGGAGCTGTAACTATTGTTGGAAATGGGTACGCTAGATCTATTCGTAGTTATACGAATTCAACATGTGAATTTGTGGATAATAGACTTTATGATATACGTATTACAAACAATGTAATTACAAGGAACTACTCCGCTACTAATGGAGGTACTCCTACAGTATGGAGTAACTATAAATTCTCTTCGAATTCTTCAAGTTATGTTATGGCTATGGAATTAGTAAATACAAACTTAGTAACCGAAGTAAGAGAATTTCGTATTTCTTCACCCGCTCACGGTATTTTCTTAAATAATTCAAATGCCAATCTAAACACTTGTGAAATTTTCACAAACCAACCAGGAGGAGCTGCTGTTGTTCATCAAATATCAACAAACAACTTAACGTCTACTACGGTTCAAAACTCGACAATTGATGCTAATAAATTTGGGATTTACTCTAGAGGATCAGAATATTTATACATTTACAATAATGAGATTCGTTCAGTAGATTACTGTATGTATTATCAATATACATTAGGATCTAAAGTCGTAAACAATAAAATAAAAAGTTCTCAAATTGGAATGGAATTTTACCAATGTAAAATAGCAAGAGTAGATGCAAATACGTGTTCTGAACATACATCAAAAGATATCTACCTTTTTGAATCTTATGATTCAAGATTTTCTTCAAATAGAATCGGGTGGGGAGCAGTATATTTATCGAATGAAGGAATTCATGTTCAAGATTCAGAAAATACTAGAATTATTAGAAATCAATTTAAAAAATCTAAACGTTCTATTTACTTTTCAGGATTAAACCCTATTGTTAAAATCCATTGTAATTCGTTCTATGACCCTTCAGCAACTATTGATGCGGCCATAAGAATTGACGACAATCCAATTAACGACCAAGGTAGTATTGGTGATGGAGGTGCGAATAACTACTTTAATGGATTACCTTCTTCTACAGTTCGTGTAAGAAATACAGTTTCTACACCATTAACTTTCACAAATTCATCACCTATTGCAGGTAACAATCCATCTGTTAATACAATTTTCAACATAAACCCACTTTTTAACGCGAATTGTGCTGTTCCAAAATTTGCTCAAGACGCTGTAGAAGTTGAATCAACAAAAATTACGCCTGTTCCTAATCCATTTACAGATATTGTAACCATTGGAGTGCGTACTAAAGCAATTCAAATCTTCTCAATTAGTGGTCAACATATTCAAACGATTAAAGCTGAAGGTACTGAAGTTAATCTTGGACATTTAGAGTCTGGTACTTACTTTATGATTACTGAAGATATGTCAGGAAATACATCTAGACATAAACTGATTAAACAATAAAATATTCATCCATAAAAAAAAGGCTTTCTGAGTATACTCAAAAAGCCTTTTCTATTTTATTATTTCAAAGAATTATGCTTCTTTAGAAATATGTACATCCATTTGAGGGAATGGAATTCCAATATTTTCTCTATCGAATGCTTTCTTAATTTCTTCATGCATATATGCATATACTGTCCAATAATCTTCTGTTTTAGTCCAAGGACGTACTGAGAAATTAACTGAACTGTCTGCTAATTCTGTAACAATAATATCTACAGCTTGAGTATGATCTATCTTAGCACAACCATCACAAACTTGCTGAATAACCTTTCTTGCTTTATCAATATCGTCTGTATAACCAATTCCAAATGTCATTGGTACTTTACGCATTGGGTTAGCAGTAAGGTTTTCTATTGGACCTCCTGTAATTGATCCATTAGGAATAATAATAATACGGTTATCTAAAGTTGTTAGAATTGTATTAAATATTTGAATTTCCTTAACCGTTCCAGAGTATCCTTGAGTTACGATAAAATCACCTACCTTAAATGGCTTGAAGAATAAAATTAATATTCCTGATGCTAAATGGCTTAAGTTTCCTTGTAAGGCCATACCTACAGCAAAACCAACAGCACCTAAAATAGCAACAAAAGAAGTTACTTCAAACCCAAACATTGCAGCAGCACTAAATATTACGAGTACTTTAATTAAAATTGAAACTAAAGATGTTAAAAACGGTACTAATGTTTCATCCGTATTTCTTTTCGTTAAGGTTTTTTTCAATCTGCTTGAAGCAGCAGATGCAAACCAAAATCCAATAATAATTGTTAGGATTGCTCCTAATGCCAATGGTGCATATGATATGACCATATCCGTAATTTTACTCAAGTACTTCTCCATAATCTTAAATCGTTATTTTTGTTTGCAGCGAAGATAAATAAAGTATTATTCTGGAATATTAGATTTCGGTTAAATCTCAACTTAAATCCAACAATGGTTATATTTAAACGATAAACAACTTATTCGTTAACGTGAATTTCTAAAGTTTCAGTTAAAGGAACACTCTGACAGGCTAAAATATATCCGTTTTCAATATCTTCTTCTTCCAAAGCCAAGTTACTACTCATTTTAACTTCTCCTTTCGTTAATTTACATTTACACATCCCACATACTCCACCTTCGCAAGAATATGGCATATCATGCTTATTATCCAATAACGTTCTTAAAATTGTTTTTGCCTTAGGAACCTCTACCACTACTCTTTCATCATTAATATATGCCGTTAGAGTCGCGTTACTTACCCCTGTAGTTCCTTCTTCTTTTTTAGCCGTTCCAAAAAACTCAATATGAATTCGGTCCGTTGGAACATCTATACTTTGAAGAGCGTTCTTTGTATTAATAATCATGGCTTCTGGTCCACAAATATAATATTGTGCATCTTGAGCAAACGGAGGATTACTATTTATAAACTGATGAACATACTGCGTATCTATTCGTCCTTTTTGATAATCTTTTGCATTAGATGAAAACAAGCTTTTCCAAGACGATTTTGGTTTACTTAAGGTAAACTCAATTTCGAATCGATCTGAATATTGTTTTTGCAATTGTAAAAGCTCCTCATTAAACATTATTGTGTTTTTATTTTTGTTACCAAAAACCATATACACATAACTATTCACTTCAACTTCTAAAACCGTTTTTAGAATAGACAATATTGGTGTTATTCCACTACCTGCGGCGAATAAATAATATGACTTATAATGATCTGGAGAAACATCAACCGTAAAATCTCCCATTGGAGATAATACATCAACTGTATCTCCAACTTTAACCTTATCATTAATATAATTTGAAACTAAACCACCTTTAACACGCTTAACTCCAATTTTTAATTTCCCAACGGTTTGAGGGGAACTACAAATTGAATATGCCCTTCTTACCTCTTCTCCATTTACATTAAATTGTAATGTTAAATATTGTCCAGGTTTATATTTAAACTGATTTAACAATGTTTCAGGAATTTCAAACTCTATAGATTTAGAATCTTGTGTCTCTTCATTAATTTGAAGAACCTTTAATGAGAAAAATTTATTCATTGTCATTTTTGTTGTTGTTGTTCTATCCATGCTTTTACAACACTTTGAAATTTTGCAATTGCAAATTCTCCACGTTGTGCCATAGCTCCAACTGCAAAGTAAGGTGATTTTAAAGACTTTTGTTGCTGTTCACATGCATAAATATCTTCTTCCATAAAATCGCCACTAGACATAGGGTCTACTTTAGGGTCTCCATTGTACTTCCCTTTACCTCCATATTTGGTCCAAAAACTACTCATTCCAGATTTAGTGTATTGCTTTGTAGCCTCCCAATCGCTTACGTTCATACCTTTCCCTCTAATAATCACTTGCGTTTTATCTGGCGCTATGGGTGTCACATGAAAAACACTCCATGCCCCTTCCGTTTCACTTAATCCAATATTAGGAAATAACCATGGTACATATGCCCCTATTTGGTCTTCTGGAACAGAATCTATTAAAACATATGGCGATAAATTGGCGACATCTTCTCTATATTCTGGAATCAAAGGTTCATAAAACCAATAGTGAGGTCCTACCCACCCAAACTCAGCCTTCTCATGATCGTACATATTTAATGTACCTTCATGCAAATGAGCTAAATGATAATGATCGATATAATTTTCAACCACTATTTTCCAATTGGCTTCTATAATCTTACTATAAAAAGGTTCATCTTCATGATCACTTGTTTCCACTAATGTCTCTGGAATATGTGGTCCTAAATACGCTTCAACTTCTCCAAAATACGATTTAATAGAAGGTGCATTTTTCTCAGAATGCACAAATATCATTCCCTTAAATAGGTCTACTGAAGCTTCTATAAGGTCT
>CBDEVQ010000087.1:0-7701 GCA_965243605.1 Flavobacteriales bacterium | reverse complement strand
TATAAATTCTCAAGTAGATGTTTGGTCACAAGCATGGAATGATGCAGAAAAGAAAATAAAAGTTGATTCTAGTAGAAAAGAAACTGTTGAAAAAACATTAGGTGCTTTTGGTAATTTATTATTGCCTTCATCAACACAGAAAACAGATAAGGAAATTAGTGAGTTGTCTCAAAAATACTCAGAGAAAATATTTGAACTTACAGGTATAAGACTAAGTAAGCAATACATTGCATTTAGTTTAACAGCAAACAGACCTCAAACCGAAGAGCAGGGAGCACTTCAGAGTGTGCATTCTAATGAAACACCTATTACTGAAGAGGCTATCCGTACAATGAATATATTGATTCAAAATGGTGAAGATATTTTTAATGAGGGTGAAGAAGGAATGTATTCTAGATTAAGAACCCTAGCTATTAATAATGCACCTTTTGATGAAACAATTGGTTTATCTGTATTTAAAAATAGTGAGGGTAATTTAGTTTATGCTCATCAAAAACCTACGTATCATTTAAAGCAAGTTGAAAAATTAAATACTGATGTTCAAGCTTTAGAAAAAATTAAAACAAGAGAATCCTTATTTGAAAAATAATTATCTTTTAAATAATGATGCGTTTATACAAATGTCTGCAGAGAACAGACAAAAAATATTAAGAATTGCTGGTACAGCTGTTGGTAATATAAATACTACTGAAGAAGAAATAAATGAAAGTATTTCTGGATTAAAGTCTAGATCCACTTATGGTAACTTCACACCACAAGAGTTTGCCACTAAATTTACTGAACTCATATACTTATGGTGTTAATACCAAATCTAATAAAGCTAATTTTTGTAGAGTACTATGATACTAAGCTTGGTAAGAATGTTAAGGTTGCTTTAGCTCCTTCATTAATAAGGGTATTAGAATCTTCCAACACGGGGGATATGATGAACCTTCCTGTAATTAAAGCTGTTGAGTTTGTTAGTGGATCAACTGGTGCTGTAAAATTAACAGATGAGGCTGTTGATACATATATAAGTTCAATTGAAACAGAGTATGACCGTATACTAAGAGAGTCAGCTCTAAGACGTGATAATCCTTTGCAAGTACAAAAGCTAGGTTATAATACTGAAGGAGGTAGAGCATACAAACTTCATAACTCTGCTTTATTTTTACCTCAAACAATAAGAATTGCACTAGAAGAAATAGCAACACGTGATGATGCAAAAAGTTTGTCTGCTGCTTTATCTGAATTAGATATGACTATGGCTGATCTTAAGTCAAATGTAGTAGAAAGTTTAGAGCAACAATTTGAACTGTTTAAAGATGAGCTTAAAACATTAAACATAAATGAAGAAATAAGCAGTAAAGTTAGAGAAGGTTTGGTAAATAAAAATGTAAAAGCTACACCAGATCTAATACAGTCAAATCAATTGCTAAATTTAAATTATGATCAAGAATATAATTTAAAACAAATCTTTTTTAATAACTGGATTAATACAAAATCAATCAATGAGATATTATTAGGAGATCAAGCAGTTACTTTAAAGAATGGTGTAGATGCTATTAAAAGAGCAAAGGCACAGAATGCTTCAACAGTTAGTGCTTATAGTGCAATTACTGCTCCTGAATTAGGAATTAATCATCCTGTTGATAATATAAGTTTAGTTTCTTTAGAAGAACCAATTGGTGTATCATCTGTAACAGGTGACAATATTGATATTGCTGATGCACAAATGTGGATGACTACAAAAGCATTTAGATATATGTTCTTTGGTTTTGGTAAAATTAACACCAATGCAAGCCAAACTTATGGATAAAGTAGAGGCAGGAGAAACAATCTCATCTGAAGATATATTTGGTCAAGACGGTTATGTTAGTAATGGTGTAATGCTTAATTCTAAAAAACTTGTTTATTTTGATGGTAGTACATTTATAAAGATGTCTGCTTTTATATTGACACCACAACTTACATCCAATAAAGTTGTAAATGCTAATGGTGAAGTTACATATACTGCAAAAGAAAATAGAAAAGAATTACATGATCTAAGAGTAAAACTTGAAGGTATAGAAGCAATAAAAGACAAACAAACACTTGGTATTGCTGCGCCTTTGAGTGCTTTAAAAAATGTTAAAGCAAAAAGTAAAAACATTAGAGGAAGTAAAAGCAGATGGTCAATTCAGTGAAAACGATTTTACATCATTATCAGCTAAAAATATGGGTCTTCAATTAGAGGTACCTTCTAATAAACTTGAAACTGTTGAGCCTTCACAAATTAAAGCAATTATAACATCAGAACAAAAAGATGATGTATTTGTCAAAGAGCTTGGTTTAACTGTAGGTCAAATTAGAAAAGCGTACAATGAAGCAATTAGTGCTAGAGTTGAATTAAAGTTTAAGAATAAAAGAAATCTTATTTTTACTTTTGACAGTGCTATGGAAGAGTTAAAAAATCTCTATGGCTAAAGATAAGCTTACACCTAACTTAATGTCTTTTTTAAGATATGCAACAGAAGGTTTAAAGGCATCACAATCTAGCTCACAACTATTAGAGTTTTTCTCTACTGAAGAAGGAGAACAAAAATATGATTTGAATAACCCTATAACAATTAATAAGTTTGAGCAATTATTCTTAAGTTATTTAAGTAAAGGTGTTCTTGCTGAAAAACAACCGGGACATGCTTTAGCTTTGGTTTTCTTCATACGGTATGAATATATACAGAAGAGTTTATAGTGTAGATGAAAATGGTATTCCAGATAGATCAGAAGTTATTAGAGAAAAGTACTGGAACAAGATATCTAATAAACCAGAAGTTGTAGAATTTGACACACTTCTAGGCAGAAAGATTCCAAAAGAAGGTGTTGTAGTATTAGACCGTTTAAGATCTGGTGTTAAAGAATATGATAGCAAAGGTGTGTTTACAGGTCAAAGATATACTGAAATGCTAATGCCAGCACATTTTAAAAGCGTAATGGATTTAGTTGAGAATGGTAGCATGGCTAATATACCTGAAGTTATATCTAAGATGTTTGCAATACGTATACCATCTCAAGATAATCATTCAACAATTAATATAAAGCATGTAGATTTTCTTACCTGCCTTTTATGGTTCATCAGCAACATTTGCTCAAGAACTTGTTGAAATATCAGGAGCGGATTTTGATATTGATAAAGTATATGCTCAGATTAAAGAGTTTTATGTTAAAGATAAAAAGTTTATTGAATACGGTACTGCTAAAAATAACAATGATGCATATGATGACTATATTAATTACATAAATGAAAAGGTAAACAAACCAGGTACAATTTATTCTGAAGCTTATCAGTTATACAAAACAGATGAAGGATCAGCAAGAATACAAAACAGTGCAACAGAAGCTGAGGTTGGCGTTGCATCTGATGCGGGTGCTAGTGAGGCAATCTATAAAAGCATTGCAAATGTTAGGATTACCTATTACTAAAGGACAATATGTAAACTATATAAAGAAAAATAAAACTGAACCTTATGAAGCACCATATAACAATGAAGTATTAGATTATAAATATGCTTTAATGGGTAATACAGGTGTAACTGAATCAACTGAAGGTATACCAATATCTTATACAGCAGCAAACTTAGAGATTTTAGAATCTGAATTAGCAGCATTGGTACAACTTTCTGAAACCTTTGCACTACGTGATAGTGAAGACTCTGTGGATATTGATAATTTACTTGGTCAAATAAAAGCGTTTACAAGCAACAAAGGTGCTGCTATTGGTGCAATTGTATCTCCTAATGTTAACTTAAGTTTATTGACTGAGTATAAGATAAAACTAAAAGGTGATAACGGATTAAATTTTAATAATGTAACCTATGATAGTTTTGCAACATTAACTGAGAAACTTACCAAAACAAAAAATGGTCTTAGAAAGCAAGATATTATATCTTCTTTAATTACCATGGCTACAGATAATGCTAAAGAAAGATTAGTTGCAAAACTTGGTCTTAACAGAGCAGCATTATCATTGGTAGGTACAATGACAGGTTTAGGTGTTCCAATTAGAACATCCTTACTCTTAGTCAACAATCCATTGATACGTGATATCTATAATGAAGCTTTAAATAAAAAAGATAAGTTAGATCCTGGAGTTAAGGCATTATCTAAAACTGCATTTGAAAATATTTTTAAAAGAATTGGGAATCTAAATGAAAAAGTAGTAGAGGTTGTAGTAACTGATGAACTTTTATTAGAAGCTATTAATAGAACAGGTAAAGAAAGTATTGCTTCATTACAAGCAGATTTAGCTATACTAGATCAGTTTATATCTGCATTAAATATTAATGATGAGGTTACCAAAATGACATCTGTTTCAAATCTAACAAAAGGGTTGGGTCAAAATATGGCTGCTGTAGCTGAGACAAGAAGAAAACATATCAGACTTAATGGACAGTGAGATGATGGATCTTAAATCTATTTATCAAGGTGACACATGGCTTTCAAAATATGTTGAAATATTTCAGCAAATATCTGATGAAATATTACCATCAACATTTTTATCTGCTAGTGAATCATTCCAAGATATCTTGGATGAAGTTGTAATAAACATAAATGCAGGAGATATACAATTTACAGAAGAAACATTAGCTGGTATATCAAGAGACTTATTGTCTTACATTACTATTAAAGCCTACATAAACAAAAAATTAGGTGTAGATGGTAATTCACAAAGTGTTGCTACTTTAAGTAATGATTTAATCTATCCTGGAGATTATCAATCCATTAATGAAATAGTTGATAGAATGAGATCATCAGAAGCTGGACAAGACAATTTCTTCTTGGATAGTTTTGCAGTCAGTGTTAAATCAGATGAGCAAAGCAATAATACTGGTACAAATCAGCTAAATGCAAATACATTTAGAAGTTTAAATGCTGCACAAAAGATTGACTTACAAACTTCTTTTGCTAAGCTTTACGGTTCATTGGAGACAAAGGATGATGCTTTATCAATTATTAATTATATAATGGTAAAAGACGGTCTACAATTATCATCAGGGTCATTACTAGATGCTGTTAGTCCATTTATTATGGAGAGTTATTTATCTCAAATTGAAACAGCAAATCAAGCATTAAGATCTAGATCTACTGAAGAAGTATTTGGTTTATCTTTTACTGAGATGAAAAAAGAATTTATAGAAGGTTATCTTCTTTCAAATAAAAGTAATGCATTGTTTGCAAACATTTATTTCTTCTCCAGGATTTGTATCTAAAGGTATAAAGATTAAGGATAATAAAGCCACTGTTGCATGGAATGAAAAGCAAAAAATTGGTGGAAGTAAACTTTACTTTAGAGTTAAAAATGAAACTGATGCTGGAGTTATTACATCAATAGATACATATAAAAGAGATGAAGATTCACAAAACTGACTATACAAAAATAGATACTGTTGGTTCTAATCAACAAAATGCTATTGGTTTTATGTTTGGTGAAAGACCTACATATAAAGCTGTTAGAGAGTATGTAAAAGAAAAAAATGATCTTGTAAATAAAAATGATGACATTGCTAATAATTCAGCAAGCTCATTAGCAGAGGAAAAAAGTCTAGCTGCTGTATATGCTGATGAAATTTTAAATGATCAAACTGCAGATATAGTAGCAACAGAAGAAGGCATTACAGTGAATGGTGAAGATATAGCAGATGCAATAGAGTCATATGACCCAGATAATGTTGTTGATCCAGAAAATTTAGAAGGTAATTCTATTTCTGGTAATAGTATATTAAATCTAATTTCATCTGATACAATAAAAAGTGTAGAGGTGCCTGAGTACACAGTTAAAAAATCTAGTAAATGAAGATGGTACTAAAAGACTAGCTTCAACTAATGGTAATCAAATATTTCTAAACCCTGTTGAATCTATAGAAGAGTTCTTTAATTATGTTACTGGTAAACAAGGTGGTCAAACATCTAAACAAAAAGAACAAGTAATATTGGCTTTAGAAAAAGAAGGTTATACAGTAGACCAAATGAGAAACATTCTAGATACTAAGAAGAAAGTAAATACTTTTTTAGTTTTTCATGAGCAAGATCATATAGATAACAATGATAAAGATGTCTATTGGAAAAATGGGAAAGACTTGCTGACTCAAGATAAAATAGATATTGAAGTTAGAGCTACAGTTGTTGCTTTGAAAAAGGTTCAAGAAATGCAGGCTGGTACAGAACAAACTGAATTAGATACTTCAGAAAATCAAGTATCAGAAACACCGTTAACAAATGAACTAATGGGTCAATTAAAGTTTGCATTAGATTTTGAATCTAAATATAACACTTTAATAAACTTTTGGGACAACAATGTACAAGGTAAACCTGAAATGAGAAGTAAGCTAAGAGCTCAAAATATATTATCTTTACAGGATATGATTGATGCATTTAATAATTCAAGTTTTGAAGAGACAGGTGTAGATCCACAAGATCAATTTTTAGAAAAGTTAGGTTGTTTATAAACATAGAAATAAGATATAATAGTTATGGCTACATGTCCAAATAAAAAACGCAGCAGAATACAAAGCTTTACAAGCAGTGTATAAAACAGAATTAAAGACAAATGATGTCATTAATAGCTGGCAACGTGTTAATAATACAGATGTAATACCTACAACGGTAGAGGCAAATAGATATGTAAAAAACCAAAAAAACAGTTTATGCATTAAAGCAAAAAGCATTTGGTGAAAGTCTTTTGAATAATTTACGTAGAGAAAAAAATTATACATCAGTATCAGGGTACTTATTTTATTAATAACTCCAATCAGCAGACTAGAGAGTATGATGAAGTATTTCTGCAAAAAAACTATGACAAACTACAAAGGTATTTAGAAATAAATAATATTCCTTTAGATTCTATATCACTAACAAGAACACCTAAAACATTTAAAGTAGCTGTCAAGAATGATATATTCACACCTCAAGATATTTTAACAAAGTCTAGATCTTGGGATACAAATAGATCAAGGGCTGTTGTTACACATTTAATGAGGATGTTTCCCCAGATAAAAGTAAAAATGCTATCAGTAGCAGATGCTAAAGCTGTATATGATACTATCCCAAAGTGGAAAAAAACATCTGCAAATTTTTCTGAAGTTAATTCATTTTATGTTGATGGTGTAGCATACTTAATTAGAGGAAGAGTAACTGATGAAACTGCTATAGAAGAAATGCTTCACCCATTTATAGATGCAATTAAAGTAGATAATGCAGAGCTTTTTAATGGTTTACTAGCTGAAGCAAAAAGAAACTTTCCTCAAATGGTTCAGGAAATTACAGATGCATATAATAGTGACAGAAGATTTACTCAGGTTGAAAGAGATTTAGAAATTGTAACACAAGCATTAACAAGACATTTCAAACAAGAATATGAAACTAAGCCAACTCAAACATTCTTAAATAGAATAAACCAAGCATTGGAGTGGTTTATGAATGTAATTAAAGACTTGCAAAACTACATTACAGGTGCAGCTTTACCAGTAACTGCAATAAACAGCAGTACAAACTTTAGTACTCTAGCCAAACTTCTTAATACAGAGGGTATAAGGTTTAATCTTGAAAGTAGAGCTAATGGTAAAGTTAGGTATGCTTTAACTCCAAAAAAACAAAAAATAGTAGATGCTACATTAAAAGTGTCTAATGGATTGCAGCAAGAAATAATTAAAAAAATGTTTCAGGTTGCAACGTCAACTAAAGAAG
>CBDEVQ010000086.1:0-18598 GCA_965243605.1 Flavobacteriales bacterium | reverse complement strand
CCATCTAATTGATATAAATCACTATGCAAGTTCCCTTTTCTTAATAACATTGTCAATCTGTTTAATACTGCTAATTGAGTATTTAAAACATCTTGCTCATTATCATTACCTTTAAATATATCTATTGTAGCTTCTTTGCTTTCATCTACAATATCCATAGCCATAACAGTAAGGTTAAAAGATAAATACTGTTCTTCTGTAATTACGTTGTTTACAATAATATGCGATAAAGGAAATATAGTTTGTTTAGATAAATCTATTTCTGTTATATCTCCAGTTGTTACTGTATTGACATTTACATCATTAAGTAACTGATTCTTTATAGTTTCAGTAAGTTGGTAAAATCCTCTAATCCCTTGCATCTAAAATTTCTTTTTAATTTGTTTTGCTTCTAATTCGTTTTTCTCTTTTTCAAATGTCAAAAACATTAAACATTCGTGCATTTTTAGTTTGGTAATATCTTCAAATCGTCTAATATCTGATTGAGCGAGAGCATAAATGCTTGAGTACCAACCCCATTTGCTTCCGAATTGAGATGTGCTTGTAAGTCCTCCATCTCCTTGCCCTCCAAAGAGTTCATCATAATTCTGCACAAGTCGTTCCCTAAACGATAAAAAAAAAGTATAGAACCTAATACTGCATCTAATGGCATTGCTTTTAAATGCTCTGTTTCCCCTGCTTCATATTCTTTTATATGGTATCTATTACCCTTTCTCATTTCTACTGGTCTGTAAAGAACTCCCATAGCTTTCTCTATATTATCCCAATCTCCTATGAAAGTATCTAAATCAATATACTCCCCAAAACTCATTTCATCAAGGTTAGGAATAAACCCATACTCAACACCATCTATTTTAAACGTATTTACTAAACTTGGTTTACTATCAAACATTTCAGCTATAATAGTAACAACGTTTTTTACATCAGTAGCTTTTAAGTATCTTACTTGCTCTGCTTTCAAGTTGCAAAATATCTCAATCATCTTTAGAGATAGTTCTGTTTCTGATAAATCTTTTAACTTTATGTACTCTTGGTATTGTCCAAGTGTAACCTCATTTAAGTTATTAGGTACTATTAATTCAACTTTCATATATGTATATAGTTAGTTTTTAAATATTTTATTACAAGGTACAAAAAAACCCTTACATCTCTGTAAAGGTTAGTTAATTAGTTTGTGTGTTGTTTTATAATACTTCTAATGCTTCTGGATAAGTATCCCATTCTTGTTCTTCATCTTCTGAATAAGTCATATATGATATATCATCTCTACCCTCAAAAGAAAATAAAACTATTCCAGATTCTAATTGAACCCATACGTTACCGCTAAAATTATTGTATCCATAATCTTCAACTGATTCTATTTGCGTTGATGGGTCAGATAATAATTTTCCTAATGTGTAAATTTGGTTTGGTGTGAAATTTCTTAAATCATTCATAATATTTGTCTTTGTTTTTAATTACACTACAAAGATAAAACAAATAAATGTAACTACCAAACTTATTAACAAAAAAAGTTAATTATTTTTAAATGATAGCGTATTTACCAAAGTTAGGTTTGCTTAATACAGAATAAGTAGCGTATCTGACTGCGTCAATCGTATGGTTGTTTTTGTCTACTGGTTTGTTTATCATCTTACCACTTCTGTCCTCTTGCCATTTGTAGTTCCTAAACTCTTGTATGCAATTATGACTATCTTTCTCTATGTGTATTTTAAAGCGTTTTAAGAGGTCAATACCTGCGTTGATACTATCAGCACCTTTTAAACTTGGTCTTACGTTAAACCCCATTCTACGCAGTTCTTCAATCAATCTTGGTTCAGCACTATCAAAGTAAATCAATTCTCTTTCAATACCTATCTCTTTCCATTTCCTACTGATGTCGTAGGTAGTCATCTGTGTTTGGTATATATGTTCTTTGATATAAAGGTTGTGTTCTTTCTTGTAAACAGAAACTAATGTTGTAGGGTCATTGGAATATCCTGCATCTGCTCCGTAACTTATAAACTCTGCATCGTGTGGTATGTGGTTTACTTCTGTGTAATTAAATATAGTAGCTTTAGACACACCCTTTAAACCTAAACCATAAATTTGCCAATAGGTTTCATCTGTATCTTTTAAACGTTCTATTTCTTCTGTAATGCTTTTATTTAAAAAGCTATTATCTAAATAAGTAGTAATGTAAAAATCTGCATCATCTCTTGGGATTACTTTATCATAAATCCAATGGTATTCATCTGATGGGTTAAAGTCAAGTATTATCTTATCTTCTGTTCTAAATATTAACTGTTGCCAATCTTCGTAATCTAATTCGTTTGCTTCATTTATGAATAGTAAGTTTCTTTTCCTACCTCTTACCTTTTGTGGTTGGTCTAAAGATATAAACTCTATTAGGTTTCCGTTTAACCTATATTCGTGATTAGATTTATTGTGGCTTAACTCTGAATAAGAATTGTACTGCTTTAGTATATCTAAAAAATCACGCATAACAGAACTACGAACCGCAGGAAATGTTTTCCTACATATCGTAACTGTCTTACCAGTATTCTCTAAACAGTATTTAAAAATAATATAAAGCAAAATGTTATAGGTTTTTCCAGACCTTGTACCACCTTGCTCTATTGTTATCTTTTTATCTGATTTTAAAAGATGCTTAAATACTACGTTAGTTTTTATTTTCAATTATTTCTATTTCAAATTTAGTAGGCATTCCATCTGCACCAGTTATTTCTTGTCGTTCTACATAACCTCTATTCTTTCCTTTTGTCTTTAAATAGAATATAGTTTCAGATGTTTTACCATCTCTTATATTCTCAAACAGTTTACTCTCTACGAAATCTAAAGCAATGTTTTCAATATCTTTTACTTGTTGTGCAAATACCTCGTCATCTTTTAACCATTGATAGAATGTTGTTCTTCCTATTCCTACTATTTTACAAGCAGTTGTAACAACTCCCAACGATTTTTCTAACGCTTCTATAATTGCTTTTTTATGGTGTTCTGTTCTGTTTTGGTTTTCTTTCATTTTTTTACTAAATATTTTTTTTATTTAATATTTATTTGTATATTGTCATCTCAAATGCGGTGGTAGTGTAAAAGTAACACATTTAACATCCAGTTAAAAGATGGCGTTCATATCGACCTCACCGCTCTAATCATTGACCCTCCTCTCTTGGAGGGTTATTTTTTCCCCTTTATACATTCCTGCTCCTTGTTTATCTATTTCGCTAAATGGTAACACCTCTTTAGTTATCTGCATACTTTTATCTATTAAGTAGATATATTTTAATTGTTTTCCTTTAAAGGGTTTCCAGTTCCTAAACTCACTACTCATTTTTAAATGATGCGCTTGTATGACGTGCATTGCTTCCCCAGTTTCTGGGTTCATTCTTAAAGCAGTATTATCTACAATCCCAACTAACTTAAATCCACTCGCTCTATATATTGTTCCATCTCCACACTGCGTTCCATCTGCAAAACTTATTATCCATTTTATATGCGGTGCATTCTTTTTAATTAACCTTATACTTATTGCTATACATCTGCTTTCAGAATATTTAGGCAGGTAATCATCAAAAGCCATTCTGTTTAATTCTATAAACTCATTCCAACCAGTACCCTCTACTAAATTAATAGTTCCTTTTTTATTTATACTCGGTCCATATTGCATAACTCCGTGTAACTTACCATCTAAAAAACAACCAAAATGTAAAGTACTGTTAGGTACAACCTTTCCGCTATAATGATTTAGCTTTACAAACTCATTAGCTATCTTACTTGGTATTACTTTTACTACTATCTCCTTTGCTCTGCCCATTGTGATATAATTAAATAAAGTGCGTTACCATTACTATTTTCATTTCCAAAAGTTTCTACATAATTAAACTCCTCTGTTTTCTTTACATCAGCTATTGCGTTTTTTATTTGCTCTGCTTGTGCATCTGCTAAAGTATATGTCTGTTGTTGGAATGGTGCTTTATCTCCATCTGGTAAACTAAAGCTATCACTTAAATCATCTTCATTAACATCAAAACCTATTATCTCCATTCCCCAATCTTCTAATTGTTGCACATTCCATTCATTACCTAAAACATCCCAATCCCATTCTCCAAAACCTACATTGTCTTTTACAATAAATTCTCTTTGTTGTTGTTCTGTTAAGTCATCAGCTTTCAAAACCCACACTTCTTTTAAACCTGCTTCCTTACACGCTTTCAAACGCATATTACCACCAAGCACAACCATATCGCTATTCACTACGATAGGTCTTAACTTTAACATCTGTGGGAACTCCTTAATTGATTTTACAAGTTTCTTAAATTTGTAATCCTTTATAAATCTTGGATTGTTTTCGTTAGGTCTAACCTCTTGAATGTTTATTAGTTGCATATCTATATATAGTTAATTGTTTGTTTTTTTATTTCATATTCATTTAATAATTCATTTTGCTCTAAACAATATGCCATAACTCTTGTTTGTTTTAAATTATTTTCTTGAAATATCATTTCGTTTGTAGCGTAACCTTTAAATTCATAGTTCGGATATTTAATACATACAAAAAAAGCAAATAAATCTACATCACATTTATTGTATTCTGGAACCATTAAAGGATGTTGTTTTCTCGCAGTTTTAACATCAACTGTCATATTCATCCATTTAGCATCATAATCATCTGTTTTTTGTCTTTTAGATGTGTTCTTTATTTCAAAATCTGGAAACAAGTTTTTTTCTCTACAAAATATATATTCAGCACCAAACCCTAAAACATTTAAATCAACTCCACCATTTTGAGCAACTCTACCAGAACCATCCCATCCAGTTTTTTCTTTATTAGATTGCCTCATTTCAGAAACTAAAGATATTATCTTTTGTTCGTTTGAATCTAAAGTATATGTTTTACCAACAACCATTAATCTAATTTTAAAAAGTCAGCAGATTCGTGTTCCATAAACCATTCTTGGTTTTCTTTGTATTTATCTATTATAGCATCAATCATTACAAGTTCATCTATATCAGAGTTCTTTATCTTGTCCATCAACGTAGTAATCTTTCTTAATACGTTTGTGGTCATCTCTTGGTTGTTTAAGTAAACAGTATTGTAATCATCTTGCACATAACTCTCTAACATATTTAGAAACTTGTTACCTTGATTCTTTATGTTTTGTCTGTATTTGTTAGTACCTTGTAAATCTTCTATTGCTTCTATTGTAAGTTGTCCAAGTAATACTACTTTTAAATAATCTAATTGTTTATCGTTTTTCATTTTAAAATAATTCTGTTTGTTTAATGTCTTGTTTTTTTATTATACCTAAAGCAGTTTCAAAAATTGTTTTACCAGCTTGATAATCTACAAGGTTTCTTGCTATCTTATTTGTTGGTTGTTTACCTTTGTATTTATAAAAATCGTAATCGTGAAATTCACATAATCTTTTAACTTCATTTACTCCTTGACTTATACCAATAGGAGGTCTTTCGTTTATATTATTTGGTAAATTAAAATTAGTCCAATATAAATGTCTACCTCTTTTCTTTGATGGTATTAAAGGGGTATAAAAAGGTATTACATTCTCTACAACATACCTACCTTTAAAAAAATTATCTAAAAATATTACTTCTTGATAAAGTTTCATATCTGGGTATTTCATTTTAATTTTATTCTTATTACTTGTAACTAATCTACTATGAGTTGGGCAAGGGGGAGAACTCCATATAAAATCAAACTCCTTATAATGGTCAAGTAAATATTGGTGTGCATCTGCAACAATTACTGTATCATTTGGGAAGCGTTCTTGGTACAGCTTTGCAAGTTCCTCATCCCATTCAACAGCAGTAACCTCTATATCTTCTTTTACTTCGTTCCACTTGTATCGATTACCACCTAAACAAGCATATAGATTTAATATCTTCATTTTATTCTGTTTCAGTTTCTATTATTTCTTCTACTCTGTTTAAACATTTTGCAATAGTATCAAACTGCATCTCGTTCCGTCTGTTTACTATTTGCTTTTGTTCTTCTGTTAATTCGTTTAAGTTATTGTAAATGGTTTCTAACTTTGGTAACAATCTTAATATTTCTTTCTTCTTTTTTAATTCTTTTACCAACTCTCCATTTTTATATTCTAAATAAGAATAAGATTCTTTAGGTAAGTTCTCTACCTTTCCAAAATGTACGTATGCTCTTTCTATTTCATCTGTATCTAAATGGTGTAATATATTATTTAATCCGTGAATAACACCAGAATGGTCTCGACCTACTGATTCCCCTATTGTAGATAAATTACATTTAGTTAAATCTCTGCATAGTTTATAGTAAAAAGTTCTTGCATCTACGTATTGTCTTTTTCTTGTATCTTTCTCTATATCTAAATTGTAAAGGTTGTTTACATAATCCTTTATAGATTGCATCATCTTAATCTCACTCATATTGTTTATTTTAGTTTGTTCTTAATTTCAATAAATTGTAGCACTCTATGTACCTTTGTTTTGCTTTTCCTTTGTGTACTTCTTTAAATAGTTCGTACATCTTTTTTGTGTATTGGTAATGGCTATTACAATCAGCTAAATACTTTTCAGCAAACTTCTTTCCTTTACCTTTAAAATAGTTTACATTGTCGGCAGTGTCTCCTATAATCATTTGCTCGTATAGATTATACATTGCTTGTTCTTCTGTAATGTCATAAACAACCTTATGTTTGTAGTGATAGTTATACATTAAGCAAGGGAACTGTTTGTAATCTTTATCTATTGAAACTATCATAACCTCATCTCTACCAAACTCTTTTGATAAATCATACCAATACCTTGCAACCATATCATCTGTTTCTATACCATATCCGTAAATAGAATTATGTTTATCTTTTACGTATGCGTGTACTTCATTTAGTAATGGTGGTTTCTGTTGGTTATTTCTATTGGCTTTATATTTCTTTGTTATTAGCTTTCTAAAGTTTCCTAACGAACCACTAAATATAAGCACCTTGTCTATCTCGTAATTTTCTTCAAGGTCATTTACAATACCCATAAGTTGTTCATCAAACTTGTCTGTTGCATCAGATAGTTTCTCATAATAAGGACTATCGTCTGGAGTTAATCTTTTACGATAACAACTTGCAAATATTAAGCTATCTGCGTCTATTAGTAATATCATAACATAGATGCGTTAAAACAATCCCTACTACAATAGCTATGCTCTTTGTCTATTTGAGTTCCACACTCTTGACATTCATATTCTTTGTCATTTAAATACTCGTCTAAATCGTAATCTAATTGGTTCATCTGTCTATTTTGTTTTTACTTCTTAATAATTCTATCTCTCTATTTAAATAATCTTGTGCCTTAATTAAGTCAAGTAGTTCATCGTGCTTCTTTCCTGCCCTTGCAATATACTTAATTATATTTCCTCTACAAAAATTTAGTTCATAATCTCGTATAACATCTATGATGTCGTAATCTTTTCCATTCTCGTAGTGTGGTTGTGTTCCTCTCATAATTAGTTTTCTTTGATTGTAACTATTATTTTTATTACTATTATTATTAATATTGTGATTAATATTCCCATAACTATAATACTTTTACGTTACCATTACTGTAATGCTCACAGATAACTCCAGTTGATAATCTAACAACCTTGTAAGGTTTTAGGTTCTTGTTTTCTTTTACTTGTTTGATAATTCTTTTAATTGTTTTCATTTGTCTTTGTTTTTAAAGTTAAACAAATATAAAACAAATATTTCAATTATAAACAAATTTTGTTAATTATTTTTATTTACCAATACTGCTTTACTTTCTTCAAGTAGATAACAAGGTTTTAAAACTTTCTTATTTCCCCACATTGTAGTTTCTGGACAATACTTATTTACTGCCTTTGGGAGTTCAATATCATTTAACCAAAACAAGTAGTTTGCCTTTGGGTCATTTACAAAGTATAGAGCAACTTTACCAGTACCTATAAGTTTATCGTATTTAAACTTTTCAAGCATTTTTGTATCATAGTGTTTATTTCTAAACTTCATCTCTATAACACACTCTTTCCCTTTAGGAGTTAAACCCTCTGCATCCCAACTCTCTGAACCCTCTCCAGTCCATTTAAGTTTCCATCCATCAAGATTTAATAATTGTACTATTGTTTGTTCTAACTTATGAATTTTGTTTATCATATATTCTATCAATGTCAGCAATCCACATCTTGTAAATTCTTCCATTACAAGTACAAGGTTCTGAATATTTATGGTTATAATAATTTGCGTGTAATGTACATAAGATTTTCCTATACTCTGGAGTTAATCTGTTTGTTACATTTGCCTTAAAATTTTCCCAAATAATTCTATCTTGTTCTATCATTTCTTTTTGTTTTTTTTCTTAATATACTTTAGTGCTTTAATCATTTGAATAGTAATAAATATGTTTCCTAATAATGACAATAATATTATTGATAACGATAGTGATACTATTAATATTTCTAAAATTATTTTTTGTATCATTTTATAGTTCTTTATATTTATCTGCTAACATAATGTAATGATAATCAGTTTCACTTAATTTAAGTTTTAACAAATCTTCTTTAACTTCCTTTCTTTTATTGCCTAATGGTAACTTGTCTATAAGTTGTTGTAGCTTCTGTGTTAGTTTCTTTCTATACATAATTTACCAAAGTTCTATATCGTTTAAATCATCTCTACGCTTATCGCATCCACAATCTTCATAACCAAGTAATTTAGTTGCCTTTTCTACAAGCCATTTGATTCCAGTATAAGTTGTAATTAGTTCTATAAAGTTTCCGAGTTTCATAATAAATCATCTTTAAGTTTATTCTTTACCTTGTTGTATGTATTGTAAAGAGAATAATAACCTATCTTGGTTTCTCTACTCAATTCAGCTACACTCTTTCCCTTTGCTATCAATTCAAATACTTTCTTGTCATACCAATAAACATCATCTACTGCTCTTAAATAACCATTTAGGAACTCCTCGTATTGTTCTTCATATTCCTTTGGGTCTATTTCTTCAAACTGTTTATCTATTTCATCTAAACTTACTTTAGTAATCTTCTTGTTACTTCTTAAAAAAGAAACATAAATCCCTCTTAATTGTTTAAACACATAATAGTAGTTAATCTCCCCATCTTCATACCAAATATTCTTTCCCTCTTTCTCATATCTAATCAAATAAATGTACATCTCTTGTACTATATCCTCTGAAATGTTTTTAGGACATCCAAATGAGTTTACTATGTTAATCCAAGTTTGATGTTTCTTTGCTGCTTGTTCGATTAGTTGCGACATTCTAAAATGGTATTTTTTTATTTATTGGTTGTTTACGTACAAAACCCTCTAATGGGTCGTATATATCTCCCACTACAAAAGGTAGTGTGTATTTATTTATTTCGAAACTAAAATTATCAAAAGCATATCCTCTACTTAATTTACACTTTACATCTACCCTACCTTTATGCGTTGTGCTTTTCTCTAAACTTATAGCAGTTTCACACTTCTTGTAAAGGGTAGAACCAAGATGACCAGTTGCTTTATCACTTCCATAGTTGCTATGAATTACAGTTATAATATGGCAATCATATTCAACAGATAATCTCATTAATGTTCTTACGCATTCGTTTCCATCTTTTATATCATTCACCTCTGTTACGAGGTCTGCTACACCATCTATAATTACTAAACCATTATTCCCCTCATTTTCTTTTAAAATGTATTCTATGAAAGTAAGCATATCTTTATAACCTAACTTTCTTAAAGCATATTTTTTGTAGCAACCTAAATCTATATCTCCTGCCATACTTTCAATTCGTTTAGCAACTTGTTGCGTGTGCCATAAACCCATCTCTGTATCAAAATGAATTAAACACCTACCATCTCTATGACCTTTTAAATTTCCTCCATAAATATTATTTCCACTTAAAAAAACACCTGCCAATAAACTTAAGAAGAATGTTTTACCAGTTTTACTCGGTGCTTGTACAAAACTTATATTGCCATACGTTCCTATTGGTATTGGTACTTTCTTTATTCCTTTTCTTGTTTCTAATGTCTTTTCTCCAAAACTTAATGCTACTGGAGGATAATCTAAAACCTCATCTGTAAATACTTCACAATCCTTTGCTATAAGTTCCATTGCCATATTCTCTATGGTCTTTTCCTCTGTTATTTGTTCCGTCATTTAAATTATTTTGTGTCATTACTTTTACTCTACTTCGCTAATATATAAAAAAAAAGGGGAGTAATAAAACCCCCCTCTATAATTTAAAATGGTAAGTCGCTTACAACTTCCTCTTGTAACGCTTCTTTTACTTCTTTTTCAGCGTTTACAATACTTCCGTTGTTCCATACTACCTTTCCGTTTCCTACGTAGTTCCTTTGCTTTTTAGCTTCGTTCTCCTCTTTGGTTTGTGAGATGTAGATTGATGCGTTGTTTCCGAACCTTGTTTCATCGTTTACCGACATTGTTAGGTTTAAATAAACTGCTCCGTCTTTTCCTGCTACAAATTTCTCCTTTGGTAATTTGTCTACTCTGATACTGTAATTGATAATTGCACTCATAATAATTCTATTTTAATTTAGGTTAATATACTATTTTTTAAATGATTCTGATTCATCTTCTCCAAATACTCCAAGTTCATAGAATCCAGTTAATTTAAGAACTGCTCTACTCATTGCTCTTTTCTCTGCCATTTCAGCTACATACCAAGAGTTTGTATTACCATCTTTGTAACCCTCTCCTTTTAATGCAGAACCAAACGTTTCTATTATCTTACCATCTTTTTCAGCACTCGCTTTAAATACTGCAAAGTTAGGTTCACACTTTATAACTTTATAAAAAACATTCATTTGTTCTACCGCTTGTATTTTGTCAATACCTTGTCTTGTAATAATAACATAGTGTTGGTGCTTAAATACATCATCTTTTGTTAATCCGTACTTCTTGTACAACTCAATTAATTTGTCTTTGTTCATCTTATTTAAAATTTATTTGTTTACTAATTTCTAATTGTGCTTCTAAAAAAGCTACTCTGTTTTCTAATGCTTCAATCCTATTGTGTAGGTACTGTTCAAAATCTTCTGTCATAATGTTTACTCTTTTAATGTCCTCTGTATGTGTCATAAGTTATTGTTTTTCAAATATATAAAAATTTATTTAATTATCTTCAATTATATCCATAAATTCACTATATGAATATTTCTTCTTAAGACAAAACTTTGTTCTAATTCTATCTTCTGTAAATTCTGAACCTTTAGCATATCCAAAAATAAATGCTAAAACAAGTAATGCTCCTAATGTTATTAAATTTGCTATCATAATCATTCGTTTATTTTTACGTTTAATCCTAAATAATTTCTTGTACCTCTGTTTGGTATCTTTACTTGGTAGTTAATTCTTATATCAGTTAAATTACTATCTTCCTTTAAATGATATTCTATTTGTTTCTTTAGCTTTTCCCAAGCTTCATTGTTGATTGTCATATTATATCTCTTCAAATAGTTCATAAGGACTTACAGTATTATTGAATAGTAAGTGTAAATTCATAACAGTTCCATACATTAATGAATGTACATATTCAGTACTTTCTAAATCATCTACAACAGAACCCACTAAATCTGGATATTCTTTGTTTTCAGAATCTAAAATTGTTTTGTACTGTGGTTTTAATCTTTCTAATAATGTCATAATATTTATTTTAATGGGGGTTTTTACACCCCCTTTTTTTATTTATTGTATATATAAAGAAAGAGTTTTATTAACTTCTTCTAAACTGTCAGAGTGAAATTTATAAACATATCCATCAAATTCTCTGTTATTTGCACTTGTAGTTGTTTCAAATGCATCTACTATAAAGTGATTTGCAATTTCTCTTACTCTATACTCTTTGTTGTTTGCATTAACTGTTTTGATTGTCATCATAATATTTTGTCTTTAATTAATTACTATGATACAAATATAAAACAAATATTTTAATTACCAACAATAAATGTTAATTATTTTTAAATAAGTACAAAAAAAAGGTTACAAATTAATGTAACCCTTTTAAAATAAAGACAAAATTGAGAAAAGTAAAAATCTTAATGACATTCAAATATAGTCATAATAATTGATATATCTATTTTAAGTTATCAACTTTATGTTTATAAACCTCTATTAGTTCTAATAATTCTATATCTGTAAATTTTTGTATTTGTCTGCTCTTAATAAGCAATCTATCTGCTTTATCTTCTCCTAAATGTTTAGCAAATAAATATTGTTCTCCGTATCTGTAAACGTTGCAACCCATACATTGAACCTCTACGTTATCTTCATCCCATCGAGTAGAGTAATGCTTCCTACTCATAAAATGACCTGCTTGTAAACTCTTCCAATGGTCTTGCTTACCACAAGTAACACATTCAGCTATATCATCTTTAGCATATCTTCTACGTATGTAAATACTAAAGATTGCATCTAACTTTTTAACTATTGTTTTCCTACTTGCTTTACGTGGCATTAATGTCCTATTCCGTTATCTACAACCTCTATTATATGTCTAAACACACTTCTTTCTTGTTCTCCAGTAACATCAACACCATTTAAAAATAATCTGTAATAATCTTTCTTGTCTGTTTTTTTTAATTGAATAGAGTTCATAAATCTTATATTTTTATTTATATATATTTTTAATGTTTTTTATAACTATTTTTATATAATTGTTTTTATAACTATCTTTATAAATATATTTTTATATAATTGTAATAATAATAAATTACAAAGTTATATATTTTTTTTTAAATAAAAAAGAGAAATATAAATTATTTTTTAATTGTGATGTTACCTGCTATCTTTTCAGCACTTCGACCAACTACATAACCTCCAATACCTAACTGTAACAAGTTCCAAAACTCATTCTCTAAAGGAGGAATAGGTAAGTTAAATAAAGGTGCAATGAACTTAACATAGATTACTATAAAGCCAAATGCTAACATAAGTATTGGTCGCCAACTTCTCTGTAACCAATTACCATTTGCTTCTGTAACAATTATTTCTGTTTGTAGTTTCTGTAATTCTAATTGTTGTTCTTGTAGTACCTTAAATATTTCATTCTTGGCTTTTAAGCGTTCTTCTTCTGTGGTAAATAGTTTATCTATCGCATTACCTATTTCTTTAATTACACCACCAGTAAACCAATTTAGTATCTTTTTCATCTGTATAAGTTTAGTTATTTACCCTTGTTCGATTAACGAGAGTAATTACTCCCATCGTACTTGTATCTGACCAAAGAATAAAAACATATTAAGTTCTGAATATTCAAATCCTTTCTCTGGTTCGTGATACTGCCATCCCAACATCATTGCGTTAGGCACTAATAAAATTAAGTTTATTTCCATAATAACTTTTGGTTATAACTATCTGTTAATATAATCTTTATTTCTTATCATATTAAATCCCTTTTGTAAAGAGAATTAATTTTTTTATACTTAATACTATTATTAATAACCAACCAAATAACATTAGTAGGTTTGGATATTTAACACAGTCAGTTCTTATGATTGCCCCCATAATAAACATAACCGTATGAAATAATCCTTTTAATATGTCCAAATTACATTACTCGCTTTTTCTTTATCATCATCTACGTGAATAAATGAACTTGCAACACCTATTCTATTAAAGCCGACACTTATTAGAGCATTTAAGACAATATATCTTGTACTACTATCGTTTGCCCTTATATCTACTGCAAGTCCTTTTAAATGGCTTGAATTTGGTTTACCGCCTACTCTTGCATTTTGGTCTGGATTTCTGTAAGCAGAATTAATTGTAAAAGGTATGTTAGCCAACTCTCTTGCTTTATCTAATTTAGCAAGAAAGTCAGCATCCATTTTATACTCTATTTCTTTAAAGTATTTACTCACTCTTATTTTTTAAGTTAAAAATCTTTAGAACTGTATATGCAATAGACACTACTAAAAGCGTTAATTTTAGCCATTGCTCTGCATCAGAGAAACTTACTGTAAAAGTAAGGAAATTTATAAACGCTAATTTTAGATCTTGCATATCCACTTTTTACAATTTTAGTGAATCATAGCTTAACCCAAAGAAAGAATGTACTCCATCACCCTCGATTTCTACTGCGTAAGATTTCCAACCATAAGGATGGTCTACTGATGTTACTTCTGGTGTTACAATCATACCCTCATCATCTAAAACAGCTTCTTCTTCTACTGTTGTGATTTCTGCATCATTCCAAGCAACATCTAAATGCCATTTATCAGATAATACTGGAGCAGTAATTTCTTCTCCCTCTTCATCGTATTCCCCTTGTTTTAAAACGATGTTACCTAATTGTACAATAGTACTTTTGTGAGTTGGATATTCGTTTCCGTTTTCATCTGTTGAAGTACCTAAAGCATCAATCTTTTCTTGTGCTTGTTCTTTACTGTTAAACTCGTATTTTGAAATTCTCATTGTATATAATTTATATTGTTGTTAGTTACTTGTTAATGCTTGTAATTCTTGGTCTGTTAATGTGGTGTTGTAAACTCTTACATCATTTATATTGCCGTAAAATTTTCTTTGATTACTGCTATCTCCTTGTGCTATTTTAACTATTGTTCCACTACTAAAAGTAGTGCCACTATTTACGAAATCTACTTTAACACCATTTACCCATAGTTGAAAATTATTTGGACTATATAAGTAAGCTATTTTATTTAATTCAGTTGCGTTTGTTAATGTAAAAGATATTTTACCTTGGTCTGAACCATTATAAAGATTAACTTCAAAAACATTATCTGTTGGCATATAAGTAAACCTTATATTATTAGAAAAATTAGCATCTCCAAATGAAAATCTTCTTTGTGAACCATCATTTGATAAAGAATTAATTTCTGTATATATAACACCTTCAACACTATTAAATATATTACTTGGAACAATTTGTTCTAAATCATCACCCAACCTCGTTACTGCACTTCCAGATGTAGGAATATACGATGTAGCGTAACTGCCTTGTTCTATTTGCGCTCCGTAGATATAAATACCACCAGACGTTAAAAAACTTCCCGCCCTTGACATTGTTGAACTATCTGCTAAATCAATAAATAAATCTGTGGTTGCTGTTGATGTTGCTAATACAGTCATTGAACACTTGTACCAACCATTTACAAATGTTTCTATTTTTGCATCAAAAACGTTAGAACCACTACCAATAACTCCATTTAGTAAGTCAAAATTTTGATAATTTTCTGCAGTTGCACCACTTAAAATCAACTGAACATAATTTAATGTATCTGCTTTAGCAAAAACAGAGAATGTGTAATAATTTTGATTTATTAGTGAAAATCCATTTCTATTTATATATTTCCAAGAATTTGAACCATCCCCAAAGATTTTACTTGCATTTAATGTGCCATCTGGCGAAATTACTGAATTACTTGTTGCTGTTAATCTTGCTTTAGCCCAATAAGAATTGCTAAACGATTCAGATTGAGTTATATAGTTTGTCCTACTCGGCTCTAACAACAAAGCACCTTTACTATTATCCTTATAATCTATTCTTGGTTCTCCACTACCAACAGTTTCAATTAAACCATCTTTATTTACAACAGTAGCAGAACTTCCTCTACTAAAGTCAAAAGGTAATGGCTTATAGTTATTATTTTCATCATTGTAAGCAAGTATAGTATCTTTCTTTCCATACCATTCTCCGTTACCAAATTTTAATGTATTCGCCATCTTATAATGTGTTTAAGTTTAATTCTGTTACTAATTCGTTTAATGAACGGTAACTTGTGATATATTCTAATTCTGCGTCTGTTAGTGCTGTATCGTAGTAGCCAAGTTCTTTTGTCTTACCATAGAAAGAATTAGTATTAGTATAACCTCGCATTTTTAATACATTTATCCCAGACGGAACAGAACTTGATGCTTGTGTTACTACTTTAAATCCGTTGAACCATAAAGAACTGTCCCCTAATTTATATTTATACGCTATTTTATTAAATAGAGATAAATTTGTTGCAGTATAACTTATTAAGCCAGAGTTTTGATGAATTCTAAACCTATTTTCTAACGACTCATCCCATTCAAAAGAAATCCTACTTGAAGCATCTGCACCGTTTGATAGTGATATTCTTCTTGAATTAGAACTATCGTATTTTGACTTGGCTTGGACATACAATACTCCCTCACTATCATTAAACACTTCACTATTACCAGAACCATTAGCGGTTTCAGCAGCACGTTGTACTGTTGAGCCAGAGGTAGGGATATAGGATGTAGCGTAGCTGCCGACTTCTAATTGTGCGCCCCAAATGTATAAACCATCTGTATTATTAGGCATAACCCAAGATTCATTCCAACTTGAATTTAATCCACTCACTAAACTAATGTAAAAGCCATTAAATTGATTATTAGAAACTACACTACAACGATACCAACCATCACTTCCTATTGCTTCAATTTTAACATCACTAAAAGAACTTCCAATACTTCCAATAACACCATTTTCAATGTCAAAATTAACGTATTGGTTTACTGTATTTGCACTTGCAATTTGTACATATTTTAATTCTTTTGCTTTTGCAAAAACACTTAAAGCACCAGTATTACTTGCTGCTCCAGAAGTAACTAAATTATGTCTTGATGAATTTGTATTACCTTTTAATAAAGCTGCATTTTGTGTGCCATCTGGAGATATATTGTTATTACCTACAATGGTAGCATCATCTAAAGACCAAGAAGAACTAAAATCTTCTGAACGAGTAACCAAGTTTGTAGCACTATTCTCTAACAAAAGAACACCATCTGCACTATCTGTATAATCTATTCTTGGTATATCATTACCTACTACTTCTATTAACCCCTCTTTGTTTACTCTTGTAGCAATACTATCTCTTTCAAAATTGAAAGGTAGAGGTTTATAGTTTTCGTTCTCGTCATTATATGCTAAAGTAGAACCCTCTTTTGTTGCCCAAGTTCCGCCACCGAATTTTAAAGTGTCTGTGCCATATCTATTCTATTGTGTATAATTGTCCGTTAGCCATATCTGAAAAAGATACCCAAGACGTTAGTGTTTCTAATTCGCTATCTGTTAATGCTGTTTCAAAGTATTGTATTTGTTTAGTGTTTCCATACCAATTTCCACTTCCAGTTCCATTATCAAATGAAAGTTGATTTAAACCAGACATTAAATTAAATGTATTAGAGTTTTGTTTTACCTTTATACCATTTACCCAAATTTCATTTCTTCCAGAACTATAAACTAATGCTATTTTAAATGGTATAGTAATATCTTGGAAAAAATAATCTAAACCAAATACAGCACCTTGACCACCAGCACCTAATAAATAAGTAATTTTATTTAAAGTATTTGTTGTATAAAAAGTTACAAAATTATTTGAAGAACCATCTGATATACTAATATTTCTAAATACATTTTCATCTTTTGGAATATTTCCCTCAACCATCAAAACTCCCTCACTATCATTAAAAGTAGCTGCATCTCCAGAACCATTAGCAGTTTCTGCTGAACGAGTAACGGCTGTCGTTGTGGTTGGTATGTAACTTGTACTATAAGAACCAATTTCTAAAGATGCTCCATAAAAATACATACCATCAATTCCATTACCAGAGTAATTATCTAAAGAATTATTGCTATCATCTTCCATAACGAAAATACCATAACCATAGTTAGCGTTTAAAGTTTCATTTAACGAGCATCTGTACCAACCATTACCGTAATTTTCTATTTTAGCAGTAACAGATGATGTTGATATAATTATCCCTTCATTTACATCAAATATAGCGTTTGCACCAGTGAAATAAGAACGTATTGCAAACTTTTTATACTCCCCTTTTTTAGCAAAAATACTTGCAGCCGCATTACTATTTACAGTAACTCCATTTCTGTCGATATAATGTTGCCCACTTGTTGTATTAGGTATAAATTTAGTTCCGTTTAAACTACCATCTGGAGATATAATTGAATTTGAATTAATTGTAATATTTGTATTATTCCAATCAGTTACAAAACCCTCTGAATAAGTTAGTAGGTTAGTCCTCTCTGGTTCTAAAATGTGATGTGGACACCCACTTACAACACCATCAATCATAGGATAGTTTAATCTTGATACTCCGTTTCCAACTGTTTCAATCAGTCCTTGTGAGTTTATTCTCGTTGCTGAACCACTACGTGAAAAGTCAAAATCCCCTACACCACTCGATGGTAGTACGGAATAAAACTTGCTTCCTTGAGCTGATGGTACTAATGCTATTTTTGGTTTTGCCATTGTTTTTAATTTTGTATGTCTTGTATTCCTATTCTATGAATTGCGTCTGCTAAACACTTTACTGCTTCTACTTCTTGCCTATCATCCATATTAAACTGACCTTGTATCATTTCAGTAGATGTACCTATTGAAGATGCAGTTTGTATTGTGTTACCCCACCAAGTACTATCGTATATTTCGTTTGCCATTATTTCTTTTCTTTTTTAGTTAAATACTTTTTCAATTTAACAACGTTTGCTTGTTTTGGTTTGTATGTTGCTCTCATTATAGTACCCATCCGTTAAATAAATCGTTAGTGTCTGGACTTATATCCTCGTTTGTATTACTGTTAT
>CBDEVQ010000085.1:0-32442 GCA_965243605.1 Flavobacteriales bacterium | reverse complement strand
TACAGTTATGCTTTGCGTAAACCTCTTTACAATGCTCTAGGTAACCATCTAAACAAAATGGTTCGTGTAAATCTCCTATTACTAATATTTTATCTTCTTTACCTACTAAGTAATTGTAAGCTTTTAAGATGTTTCCTTTTAATCGTGGTCTAAAATCTTTCATATCTAAATATAATTAATTATTATTTATTTTACAACTATAGTTATTAGAAACTATAAACATCATCTGGGTTATCTACTTTAGGTAAACCATTCTCATCTAATCTAAAATCAAACTGCTCAAATGGTGTATTTCTACTTCTCTTACAAGATACTGTTATAGCACCTAGTTTATTAGGGTCTCTCTCTAATTGTATTTGAGTTTCTGCTTTCTTCTCTAAGAAGCTTCCTAAGTGTCCTGTAGGCTTGTCTGAGCCAAAGTTACTGTGTATTACTGTTATTATATGGCAATCGTAAATAGTTGTCCAAGCCATAATCTTCTGTACTACCAGATTTGACTCCTCAAGATTGTTTGCGTCAGAAACTAAATCTGCTACACCATCAATAACGACTACACCTATCTTTTTACCTGCATCTGTTAATGATTGTAAATAGTATTCTATAAAGTTTATTCTATCTCTAAATCCTATTTTTCTTAATGCAAATGTATGATAGAAGTCTAAGTTAGATGTTTTATTCATCCACTGAATACGTTTAAATACACGCTGTGAATGCCAGTCTCCCTGCTCTGTATCGAAATGGATATACTCTCTGTCCTCTCTAAAAGAACTTAAACCTGATGTGTGAGTTCCATTTGGATTACAGTAAGCAGAACCTAACAAACTAACAAAGAATGTCTTCATAGACTTAGGAGGTGCTTGTATAAAGCTAAAGTTACCATAAGTACCTATTGGTATAGGAAACTCTTTTACTTCTCCATCTCTTGTTACTACTTCTTTAGTCTTATAGCTAATTGCTACAGGAGGATGCTCTATCTTTTCATTAATGTTAATAGCACATTCTTCCTGTATTAACTGCATAGACATAATATGCTCGTGTTGTTCTTCTTTTTGTTCTTCGCTCATTTGTTTTAGTTTTATTAGTTAAATTACCAACATTAAAACGTTGGTCAACAGTCGATAAATTGCATTAAAACGCAATTTATCTTAGTGTTAGCAGTAATTTTCAATATCAAATTCACCACATCTTTGTTTTTCAGATTCTATACCATCATTAAAGGCTTGTTCCATTTGTTTAGCAGAAAACATACTGCTAACATCGGTTAAAGTTAATTGCTCTTTAATCGCTTTTATACGAACTTTGTAATCTTTTGGGCAAGTTTCCCAATAAATAACATTATCTAAAATGTCTAATATTTCTTTATTTAATTCTGTATTGCTCATTGTATTTTTATTTATTTAAGTTATCAATCACGCAACTAACCTTAACCAGTTACGTTAGCATTCATTGTTTTAAGAAATCATCAATATTATCTTCAAGCCATTTTCTAAATCGTTCACGGCTTTCGGTTGCTTTCTTATGGTCTTGTTTATATATGTGTTGATATTCGGTATCATACCAATATTTGGCAACAATTTCTTCTAATTTATCCTCCATTGATATTTGGAAGTCTTGATTCCATTCGTCTTGCTTTGCTTCTAAGTGATCTATAATAATCTTAGCAGTTAGCTCGGCTATTTTAGTAATATCTTTCTCTGTCATTTATTATTTTTTAGTGAATTTAAGTATAGGAAACTCTTTTACTTCTCCATCTCTTGTTACTACTTCTTTAGTCTTATAGCTAATTGCTACAGGAGGATGCTCTATCTTTTCATTAATGTTAATAGCACATTCTTCCTGTATTAACTGCATAGACATAATATGCTCGTGTTGTTCTTCTTTTTGTTCTTCGCTCATTTGTTTTAGTTTTATTAGTTAAATTACCAACATTAAAACGTTGGTCAACAGTCGATAAATTGCATTAAAACGCAATTTATCTTAGTGTTAGCAGTAATTTTCAATATCAAATTCACCACATCTTTGTTTTTCAGATTCTATACCATCATTAAAGGCTTGTTCCATTTGTTTAGCAGAAAACATACTGCTAACATCGGTTAAAGTTAATTGCTCTTTAATCGCTTTTATACGAACTTTGTAATCTTTTGGGCAAGTTTCCCAATAAATAACATTATCTAAAATGTCTAATATTTCTTTATTTAATTCTGTATTGCTCATTGTATTTTTATTTATTTAAGTTATCAATCACGCAACTAACCTTAACCAGTTACGTTAGCATTCATTGTTTTAAGAAATCATCAATATTATCTTCAAGCCATTTTCTAAATCGTTCACGGCTTTCGGTTGCTTTCTTATGGTCTTGTTTATATATGTGTTGATATTCGGTATCATACCAATATTTGGCAACAATTTCTTCTAATTTATCCTCCATTGATATTTGGAAGTCTTGATTCCATTCGTCTTGCTTTGCTTCTAAGTGATCTATAATAATCTTAGCAGTTAGCTCGGCTATTTTAGTAATATCTTTCTCTGTCATTTATTATTTTTTAGTGAATTTAAGTATAGGAAACTCTTTTACTTCTCCATCTCTTGTTACTACTTCTTTAGTCTTATTAATTGCTACAGGAGGATGCTCTATCTTTTCATTAATGTTAATAGCACATTCTTCCTGTATTAACTGCATAGACATCTCGTGTTGTTCTTCTTTTTGTTCTTCGCTCATTTGTTTTAGTTTTATTAGTTAAATTACCAACATTAAAACGTTGGTCAACAGTCGATAAATTGCATTAAAACGCAATTTATCTTAGTGTTAGCTAATTTTCAATATCAAATTCACCACATCTTTGTTTTTCAGATTCTATACCATCATTAAAGGCTTGTTCCATTTGTTTAGCAGAAAACATACTGCTAACATCGGTTAAAGTTAATTGCTCTTTAATCGCTTTTATACGAACTTTGTAATCTTTTGGGCAAGTTTCCCAATAAATAACATTATCTAAAATGTCTAATATTTCTTTATTTAATTCTGTATTGCTCATTGTATTTTTATTTATTTAAGTTATCAATCACGCAACTAACCTTAACCAGTTACGTTAGCATTCATTGTTTTAAGAAATCATCAATATTATCTTCAAGCCATTTTCTAAATCGTTCACGGCTTTCGGTTGCTTTCTTATGGTCTTGTTTATATATGTGTTGATATTCGGTATCATACCAATATTTGGCAACAATTTCTTCTAATTTATCCTCCATTGATATTTGGAAGTCTTGATTCCATTCGTCTTGCTTTGCTTCTAAGTGATCTATAATAATCTTAGCAGTTAGCTCGGCTATTTTAGTAATATCTTTCTCTGTCATTTATTATTTTTTAGTGAATTTAAGTATAGGGAACTCTTTTACTTCTCCATCTCTTGTTACTACTTCTTTAGTCTTATAGCTAATTGCTACTGGAGGGTGTTCTATCTTTTCATTAATGTTAATAGCACATTCTTCCTGTATTAACTGCATAGACATAATATGCTCGTGTTGTTCTTCTTTTTGTTCTTCGCTCATTTGTTTAGTCTATATAAAATTCGTCTATTTCTACTTTTACCTTTTCTATTGTGTTAGCAAATATTATAGGAGCATCACAATCAGTACTTATAGCTTCAAAATATCCGTAACCATTTTCTTGTGTATCTATTTCATATCCTTTATAATTCATTTTGTTTTGTTTTAAGGTTAATAAAAAGGGGAGCTGTTACACTCCCCGATAAATTTAAAATGGTAAGTCAGCAATCTCTTCTGAAGGTACTCCTATATCAGTTGCTGGTGCAGATGCTTGAGACTTAAATACTTTCCAAGCTGTTAAACTAACATAGTATTTACCTTTATACTCATTACCTCTAACATTAAAGTCTACATCTACTACAGACCCTACTTTATTGTATTTTAAGAAGTCATCTACTTTGTCTTGTACTATTTCAAACTTAACATCTTGAGGATATCTCTCATCGTTAGTTGTTAATACAAATTCTACTTTTTGGAATCCAGAGTCAAATACTTGTTTCTCTCCGATTAATTTAATTGTTCCGTTTAATTGTAAGCTCATAATTTTAATTTTAATTGTTTATACTAATGATTTTTCTATTTCTGCTGATACTGTGTATTTAGTCTTTACTTGTGCTATTGTAAATTTACCTCCAGCTAAGGCTTCTTTTACTTTCTTATACTCAGGACTACCTAGCTTTAATGATGGCTTAGATTTTCCGTGAGTATTACTAGCGTCTGCATCTTTAGTATCGTCTAATAATAATAAATTACCAAGACTATACTTTTTACTGTAACTACTAGCTGCTCCTGTTCGTTGTGGCATTTGCATTCCTTTGGCATCAAAATCTATAATAGCTTGTGCAGTAGATGAGATTGAACTTTCTCTGTCTGTAACTTCTAAGTCTATTACTTTAGCTTCTGAATGTACGAATACTTTACCAGCAACTTCTTGTAATGTATCGCTTATCTTAAACAATACGCTGTACTTTTCTTCAAATGGCTTGATACCTTCTAAGATATCTTCTGCTGAACGGTATTTGTACTTACCGAATGAATTAAATTGGGATTTTGGAGCTTTTAACTCAAGTTGAATCCTCTGTAACTTCTCTAAAATTGTCATAGTTAATTATTGTTTTTAATGTTAATACTTGTGTTGAAAACCGTTATATCCTATCAAGTGAAGCCTAGTCTCTAATAAGTGAGTGTATATTGGGCACTTGTAAACACCTATAACTTCATAACCTTCAGTTATCCTGCCTCTACCTCTGTGGCTTCTTAATCTGGATTTTAGATTATTAGTAAAACCTATATAATGTTCTTCTGGCAAATAATATAAAGCATAACCCTGAATTAACTCATTTTCTTGCCTATACTTTTTATTATTGATAGATATTTTAACTTTGTTTTCATTATTATAAACTTTCCTAGTATAACTAATACAGCTCTTACAGTGATAGGACAGCTTATCTTTATTCTTCTTATGTTTATAAAAATCAGATAAAGTCTTATGTTCTTTACACTTTGAGCATTGCTTAATTGTCATACTAATTTGTTTTTAATAATTCTGTTCTAATAACTTTCTTATAATCTCTCGGACACTTATCGTCCGTAAGCTCGAATATCCACGTTTCTAGGATTGCTATTCTTGCTTCTTTCTGTGCATTACTGTCTTGTAGTGCTGTAATCTGTGCATTTTTAAAGTCTACTAAATCTTTCATACTTGTTGTTTTGAGTTGCAAACATAATAAATATAATTGACATACGCAAGAAAAACTTTAATTATTTTACTTTTTACGTTGTTCTTCTGCGTTTCCAAGCTTTATTTCTGTTTAATACTGGGTTCTTTTTTCTGTTACTTTCGACTGCTTCAACTCTTTTAGCACGTCTGTCTTCTGTTTTTGTAATCATAATAGTTAATTTAAATTGATGGTGGTGGGTTACCTATTGTTTCGTTAGGAAAGTCATCTTCGCAAATAATATCTCCTATACTGTATAAATGGTAGTTAGCTTCATTAATAACATAAGTATTGTATATAAGCGATTTATTGCAAGGGTTTGTGAATGTTATTCTTAATGAACCTGTTACTTCACTAACTTTTAAATCTGTAATCTTCCAACACTCTGGATTACAAGGAACAGGGTCAGGCTGACAGCTGTAAAATCCTAAAGATAATAATACTAATAATAATTTTTTCATAATATATGTTTTTAAATTCTAGGCAAACTTACAAAATTAAAATGACATACACAAGTATTTTCTAATATTTCTTTTTATCGCACAAAAAATAGGGAAGATAATAATGCACCTTCCCTACAAAAAACAAATGAAAAAAACTAAACGTGACGGAATTTTAATATAGAACCTTTAATGTTCTCAGTATCAAAGTAGATACTATTATCGTAGATTGTAATACGCTCTATACCATATTGCATTAAGCTTCTTACGAATCTAAGTCTATGCGAAGGGTTAATACATTTAAACTTTATCGCTTTACCTATCCTGTGTTCAGACTCTAAACCAAGTCCTATTTTGTCTGCGTAAGTTTTCGATGTGTAGCCTAAAAGTATAGGACCCTTTAATCTTTCTGTTCTAAATACCTCATCTAATATCCAAACAGGCTCACTCTCCATAAATCTTTTACCACTACCTAATTTATCTGGACTATCAAACATAGACCATTTAAGTATAGTTAAACCTTCTTCATCCATCTCCTTAGTATAAGTATCTGTATACTTAGGAACGAAGTCATTAAAGTTTAATCTCTTTTTATATTTCCCTGCCATACATTAAATATAAGAATAATATATATAACTACCAAATATACTTTTAAACAAACGAATATACGAATGTTGATAACTTTATTTGACTTTCTCGATTTTTTTTTGTACCTTTGTTTTATATTTAAAGAAATAACAACCTTTGCTTCTCGCAAAGATATTAAATCATAAATATTTGCCCCTAAAGGCAAATGTTAATAAAAAAAGATATTGAAGAATTTGCGATAGTTATGTTCAATTTTTTTTTAGTAGTATATTATTAAAAAAATAGTCTTTTACTTATGACGTATCTTTTCAAGTGTTCTAGCTCCAAAGTAACCACCATACACTAACATTAATAGATTACCTAATAAAGATATCCATTGCTCATCTATTTTAAAGCTATCTAAAGAACTGTCTAATATAACATAGATAAATAATGCTAAAGTTAAGAAAGCTAAGCTTAAAGGTCTTATATTGGATGATAACCAAGAGTTACTAGACATATCAGATTGCCACCTTTTAGTTACTTCTTGCATTTCTATTACGTCTTGCTCCAATTCTTTAATAAGCATTTCTTTCTCAACAGCATTTAATTCTTTACTACCACTAATAGCATTTAGTATATCAGATACTTTACCACCAGTTATAGCATCAAATATAGGAGATGCTTGTTTACCAGTCTTAACTAAACCTCTTAGTAAGTTACCAAAGAAAGTACCCTTACCATTATTTTTTAATTTTCTATCACTCATATCATTAAGTATATTAAGAGTCCTATAAAGGCTATTCTATTAATTAACATTAGTGTTTTAGGATATTTAACTGCATCTAATGGAACGTATGCTCCAGAAAACAACATAGCTAAATTAAATACAAACACTAATACGTCCATACTACATCACTACTTTTTTGTTTATCATCATCAACGTGAATAAATGTATCAGCAATACCAATACGATTAAATCCAACGTGTATAAGAGCTTCTAATACCTTGTATCTAGTTCTACTATCTTTAGCTTTAATATCTACCGCTAAGCCTCTTAAATGACTTGAATTAGGTTTACCACCTATTCTAGCATTATGTTCTGGACTTCTATAAGCAGAATTAATTACAAAAGGTATTCCAGCATACTCCCTAGCTTTATCTAGTTTAGCTAAAAAGTCTACATCCATATTATACTCTATTTCTTTAAAGTACTTACTCATAATATATTTATTTAAAAAAACCACCAAACCAAGTAGTAATGCTAATAAAAATAGCGGCTATACCTATCATAACTTTCTTATTAGTTTCTAAACTAGACACCCTATCGTTCAACTCTTGCTGTTTTTGTACAACACCTACTTGGTTTGTTTTATCATTGTTTTCTAAGTAGCCTAATAGTCTTTCGTTTATGCCTTCTTGTTTATTTATGAAGTCGGATAATTGAACTGCGTTTTCTAGTTGTTTTTTAGCTATTGTGTTTAGCAGGTCTTTATTTGTCATATCAAGTAAGTTGTTAGGGGAAATAATATAGGTATTGCACTATAAAGAAAGTCAGCTAACTCAGGCTTACCTTTACCTAGAATCCAATCATACACTATCTCTTTTAAAGCTACTATAACTATACCTGCAATAGCACCAGATACTAACATAAAGTCTACGCTATATATCTGGTCTATTACAAAGCCTAATATCATTAAAGGATAACCTACAAACATACCTAGTAGTACGTGATTTTTCTTATCTAATGCAATATTATTTATTATTCTCTTAATCATTTAGAATATTTTGTGTTTAGGGTTTTCAGGTTCTACTTCATAAGATTTCCATCCATAAGGGCTTTCATCTAATTCTTTCCATATTACATCTACTGCATAACCACTAGATAATACTGGAGCTACTATCTCTTCTCCATCTTCATCATATTCTCCTTGTTCTATTACAAGCTTATTTAGCTTAATAAAAGCAGCTTTAATGTTTTGTACTTTGTTACCATCTTCATCTACATCAAAGAATACATCTATTTTACTCTCTGCTTGTTCTTGGTCGTTAAACTCGTATCTTTTATATATCATAATTATTTATTTATTATTACCCCCGATAGTTACACGAGGGTAATTATTACTTTTATTGTGTTAATTCTGCTAATTCTGCGTCTGTTAATGCTGTGTTGTAAACTCTTACGTCTTTAATTTTTCCTTCAAATTTTTGTGAATTGGGTGAAAATCCAGAAAAATTTAATACATTTAAAGTATTTGCAGAAAATGTACTCCCACTTGTATCGGATGCAATTAAACTCCCATTCATATATAATTTAAAGTCATTTTCTTTGTATAAAAATGCAATTTTATTAAATTGAGTTATATTACTAACACTTACATCTTCACTTACTTGTGAGGTGTTTGACGATATTAAAAAACATTTAATCTTATTGGACGCATTATCGAAACCAATAGTCATTCTATTGGCAGTAGTTCCATCTGAAATAGTTATCCTTCTATCCGTTGAATCATCAGCTAAAGCAGCTATCTCTGCATACAATACACCTTCACTATCATTAAAAGTATCTGAAGTACCTGCACTATTACACTCATCTGCTAGTCTAGTTGCTACAGCTCCGTTAGTAGGTATGTAAGAAGTTGCGTAAGATTGTTCTTCTAGTTGCGCTCCCCAAATGTAAACACCACTTGTTCCATCGCCAGTATAGGAAACATCGTTATCACTTTCTGCCAATTCTATTCTTAATGCATACGCAGTCGATACTGATGTTGTAGTTAAACTTAGTTTATACCACCCATCATTTAACGCAATACTATTATAATCGATTACAGTTCCAGTAACTGTACCAAACATACCTGTTAGTGTATTGAAATGGATTCTATTAGAAGATTGTGCATCGGTAAATCTTATCCATTCTCTACCAGCAAATTTCACAAACACAGATGCAGTGTAGATAGTTGCATTAGATACTGATACAATATCTTGTGTGAATTTAACACCAGTATTTGTATCCTCAACTAGTTTATCAGCACTTAAAGTTCCATCTGGAGAAATTACCGAATTACTTGTTACACTTGAATTATTCTTTGTCCAACCACTATCACTAAAATCCTCACTATACTCAATCAAATTAGTACTCTGTGGCTCTAATAATAAACTAGGACAAGAACTATCTGTATAGTCTAGTCTAGGTGTGTCGTAGCCAGATATAACTTCTTTTACTGATACGTTGTCTATTGAGCCTATGAAATTATTACCAACAAAACCAGTATTTACAGAAAGAGATTTCGTGTATCTTGTAAAAGTGCCGTTTGATTGTATAATTTCAGTATCCCAATCCCCTCCGAAAGCAGATAAATATCCAGATACAAACGAAGATACTGTAACTGTTATTTTATATTTAGTACCTAAAGGCATTATATTCTGCTGGTATAAAACTTGACCAGTACCACTACCAGAACAATTTGCTTCACCACCACTAATACTCCAACCGCTTCCCTTAATCCAATCACTATCAGTTGCAAAATCTCCATTAGTAACTAACTCTTCTCCTAGCTCTAAAGGCATTGTTTCTATTAAACCATCTTTATTTACTCTTGTTGCATTAGAGCCTCTAGAGAACGTAAAGTCTCCGTCTCCATTTGTAGGAAGTACACTATATACTTTCCCTTCTTTATACCCTGAAGGTATCATTGCTAAACTTGGTATTGCCATTTTTAATTTATTTTAATTATATTATTTTTATTTATATTGTTACACATTCTAAAGATTCTACTATACCTCCATCATCAGTTACTCTAAAGTAATAAGTCCAGTTACCTGAATTAAAGTCAGCAGACTGCACACAGTTAATAGCCTCCATTACACCACCATCAGCAATTACTCTATCGCTAAATCTAGTTGCAATAACAGAAGGGTAAGCATATTCATAATAGATGTTTCCCCATCCTGTAGAAGTAGGACTTCCCCACCAACTATTCTCGTATATTTCGTTTGCCATTGTCTTTGTCTTTTATTTCTTTATTAAACTTATTATAGAATTTATCTAAATTTACTATATTCTTTTTCTTTGTTTTATACTTTCTCTTCATCTTATAATACAAAACTTGAGAAGCTATCTGCATCTTTATCAGGATACATATCTCCATTACTATTATTATTGTACTCTGGAAACTTTTGGCTGTTAAAGCAGATATAATCTATGAATCTTTTAGTATAGAACTCTGCTCTGTCTGTAATCTTACTCTGCATTCTATCTACATCTCTAAAGTCTACTGTATCTGACTCTTGTCCTCTATGTCTGTTTATACCTCCATTATCTATTTTAAACATAGCAAATGGTAAGTACTCTAATTGAGTGAACCATATTAGCATAGGTTTAATATAATCGTCTCTAAGAGCTTTATAATCACTATTAGCAGGTAGGTCTATATCTCCAGATAATATTAAGTCTTGTAGCTTGTCATATAGTTTACCACCTAAGTAGTTTTGTATATGCATATCTTGTGCTACTTCAATTTGATGAATTAGCTTATCTGCATCTGTGTTACCGTCTATTATAGACTTAGCTTTTAAGTCTGCTATACTTATGAATAATGCTTTCATAGTCCTAATATGTTTTTAATTTTACTTAATGTACTTCTGTAAGCACCGTTATCATCTCTGTCAATCATTCTTTCTCCCATTTCACTTGGATTGTTAGGTTCTTTTAAACCTTTCTCGTAAGCTGAATTAGGGTCTACTCTTTTATCTCCTTTTAATTTAAATACTCTTAACTCCCAGTAGTGATGACAGTTCTTACCACCTTTAAATTTAAGTAAGCTATAATTCTGTTTGTTATGACCTAATTCTTTGTTTACACCTCTAAAAGACATCATATTAATATCTTCTTTTCTAAATACTATATTCCTAGAAGTAAATGTTTCCATCTTTTTACAGAAGTCTCTACTATTAGGATTACTTCTTACTGGCATATAAGCATATCTAATTTTATAGATATCACTATCTTCTTTAGATGATTTGTTGCTAGACTTAATTGTAGCCATTCTAACGTCGCTTATATCTTCTGAGTATATTTCGCTATGCACAACTTCCCAATCATCGCTTAAAACCTCTCCTAGGCCTTCTAATTGCTCTAGCATATCATCTCCTTGCTCTTCAGAAAAGTCCTCATTAACTTGTGAAGATAATTTCTCTCCAGTTTCTTCTTCTTTTCTAATCTTAGTAGATATGTTATCTAATTCTGTAAACTCTATTGGTTGCAATGTTACAAAGTATAAGTCTTGAGTAATACCGTTAAAGTCTAATATATCTTCTAAACAGTATTTAATCTCATCTTGGAATGGTCTAATAATTACATTGTCCATTAATACAGATGCTGTTCTTAATTCTTCTGCATTGTTACCAAATCCTGTATTATCTTTAATACCTAATAAGATAGGAGATACAATACCGTGTCCTAACATAATCTTTTCTCTAGCTTCATCAGATAAGAATTGATATTGAGCGTGAGCATCAGGTAAGTGTATAGCTTCTATTTCTGCTTGAGTTTCTTTAGACTCGTTAAATGCTATAATAGTTCTACCTGCATTAGAGCTACCAGAAAACTTATCATTAATCTTTCTTTCAATAGCACCTTGTGTTTCTTCGTTAGGAATACCATTGTTAAAGTTAATAAATAAACTAGGAGCTAATCCATTCTGTATATTAGATATATGGTAGTTAGATACTTCACATTCTAAATCAGCATATTGTAAACAAGCTTGGTAATCAGGAGTAGAGTAATAGTAAAAACCACTTCTATAAGGTTTAATTACATATATCTCTTCTCTTTGTGATTTACTTCCGTGTTTGAAACAAGGTATTCTTTTAGGCTTATCACTAGGTTTAGCATCTGCCCAATTAGGATGATAGTAGTATGCTTGTATAATTCCTTTAGAGTTAGCTTTCTCAGCTCTTAAAGTCTCCATAGGAAAGTGAGATACTTTTAATATCTTAGTTTTATTTCTATTGTAGGTTAGTTTAATTGCACCTTGTCCTAATTTCTTTCTATCTATTACTACCTTTTTAATTTCTCTAGGTCTTAATAGTTTTTTCATTCTTACATAATGTTCTGGTAATAACTCAGAGTTAGTAGATTCTATACCTCTACCAAATACCATATCAGCTATACCATTATTACATCTAGCATTAGTTGGACTAGAAGTATCTAATTCTATAAGTCTACCAAAATAATTATTATCAGCACCCCAAGAAACCCAATCTCTATTGTGAACTTCTTTTACTTCTGGTGCTTCGTAAGATGATAAATTAAGTATCCTTACATTTTGTTGCTTCTTATTATCTTTCATTATATAATATATGTGTTATCATTTACTTCTCCTGTAGGCTGAATATATCTAGGTTTAGATACTTCGTGCTTTACAGTATAATCTCCTTGTGTTGTAATATATATTTTATCTCTATAAACTAAACTACTATCATTTGTTATTTCCATATAGTAAGTAGAACCTTCTTCTAATATCTCACTAGCAAAAGTAAAATCTATAAAGTTACCATTTACTAAACCTTTAATATCAGTAATGGTTTCTGACTTACCATCTCCATCTCTTCTTATGCTTATAGAAGTATTATTAAACTCAGATGCATTATCTATTAAACAAGATATAGCCTCTAAAGTGCCACCATTAGATTCTACTCTATTTTCATAAGACTCTTCCGAGAAATAATCTGTATATCTAGGTGCTACCGATATAGTTTGTTCTGATGTAATTGGTAATAATATTATCATACTAAGATAACTAGTTTTAATTATTTTGTTTTATAATAAAAAAAAGCCTCACATAATGCAAGGCTTTTAAATAATTGATTTATTGGTTATTAAGAACCAACAGTAACTGATACACCAGCAGAAGATAAGTCTCCGTCTTTTACGAAGTTAGCAGGAGCCTTTTCCATTCCTGAGAATGTTAAAGTATATCCACTCATATCTCCCATAGCAGCTCCAGAAACGATAGTACCACCAGATACATCTAATCCGTGCTCTAAACCTGCAACAAATACGTTTCCGTTATTGTCTTCGATTAAAATGTGAGGACTACCGTAAGCTAATAACTTAACCGTCTTGTGGTCTTCTTTAGTTAATTTTGTCAATTGAAGCTCTAAAACTTGCTCAAAGGTAGTAGTTCCATTCTCTCTTGAAGAGGTAATGTTTTCTGTATATGTAGAACCACCTTTAATGTCAAATTTATAAGCAGTAGGAGAACCTAGGTCATCAATAACGTCAGTATCAGTAACGTCATAACCAGCAGTTATTCCTCCTTTGTTAATGAAATAAACAGCGTTTAATCCACCAACTGAATCTTTACAAGGCTCTAAACGTCCTCTTGAAATATCACAACTCATTATATTATATTTTTAAAAGTTAATAAAAAGGGCAGATAGTTAAACCTACCCTTTTAGTTTATTTATACTAATCTTAGTTAGCAGAGTTAGAGATTCCGTAAGTTACGATATCTTCAACAATTCCATACTGAACACCAGCAGTAAACCTCATTATGATTCTTACGTTTTGAGAACCATCTAAGTCAGCCATATCTAAAATCTTAACTTCGTTTTGGTCAGACATTAAACCTGTACCGAAATGTAAGTTATCTTTAGTAGTAGCAATCATAGTATCAGAAGCAAGTCCGTTAGCCATAAAGATTTTTACACCATCAAAGCTCTCGATATTGATATTCTGATTGTTTCCTTTATCTTGGAAACCAGCAGCTCCTTGACCTCCAGATTGGAAACCACCTAAAGCTCTCTTGTAAGCTCTAAATACGTTTTGAGCAACATAAATCATTAAGTCATCTCTTCCGTATAAAGCAGCAGGAATAGCATCTACAACTTTTCCTAATTCATCTACAACGTTAGAAGCATCTACAGAAGTACCAGCAACTTCTTGTGAAGCAGGTAAATCAGCATCAGCAGCTAATAAAGTAGAAAAACCATCATACTCTCCAGCAGTAGCGTTAGCTCCTCTCCATACATTGATTTCTTGTTTCTGTGCTACTTTAGCAGCAACGTGTCCAATTAAATAATCTTGGAAAGAAGAAGGTAAGTTATCGAAAGCAGAATATCCCATTGAGATAGCATCCCAGTCAGAACGGAAATCTTTCTTACATAATTCTAAGTTTACTTGAAATTCTTCTGGTTGAAGGATTCTTTCAGTAAGTGTTAATGTAGAAGTGTCAGCGAAATCACAAGTACCGTCTTTTACGATACCGTCTAATTCTAATCTTTTTACAACTTCTTTAAATTTAACGTTTGGTCTAATAGTTAAACCTCCGTTAGCGATTGTGTTACCAGCTAATAAAGCTGCCGAGATGTATTTCCCAGCACTTTCTCCAGCATAGGTAGTAGTAATACTTGTACTTGTTGCCATAATTTAGCGAATTTTAAATTTAATTTAATTAATTATTAATCATTGACCACACTCGTTCGGCAGCAGTCATTCCTTTATTGTTAAAATTTTTCTGTCTAGTCTCAGTTACACTCTCAGGAGAATGTACTACTTCTTCTTCTACTTCTTCAGAAAGCTCTACAGCTTCTTTTTCTTCAGAAGATAATTTAGCAGGTACGTCAGCCTCAGCATAATCAGATTTGTCTTCCATCATTGCTTTAATCATAGATAACAACTCTTGTTTAACTTGAGATAACTCTTCTTGTGTTGCAAAGTTCATTTGAACTGGTGCTTCTACTGCAGGTGCAGCTTCTTTTTTAGGCTCTTCTTTTTCTTCAGCTAATTCAACTGCTTCTTCAACTACCTCTTCTTTAGTCTCTTCTGTAGATAACTCTACTTCTTCAACTTTTTCTTCGATAACTTCTTCAGCAACTACTTCTGTAGATAAGATAACCTCTTCTGTAGCCTCAACTTCTTTAGTAGCTTCTTCCTTAGATAAACCTACTAATTCTTTGATGCTTGTAAGAATTTCTTTACTGTTCATAATTGATTGATTTTAATATATTAATATAACTATTTTTATTTTAACTGTTTTATATTCAAGCATATAACACTAATAACCAAATAGTTACGGAGTGTCAGTTACTATGTTCGCACTTGTCATATTGTACATTTGAAAGATGCAACTAGCCTCAGTACCATTGTCTTGCAAGTAAGGATATGAATCTCCGTCTCCCATTCTCCACCAATGTTTAGGTTCTGTTGTTAATGTAGATAAATCAAATGTAGAGCCACTATTGTATATGCTAGATATATTACCACCTTGATTGCTATCCCATATTGCAAACTCATCTATCTTTTCTCCGTTTAATGTATTACCACTAACTAATTTACCTATTCTTAGGTTCTGACCACTTATAGCACCACTCCATCCATAGTTAGAATGACTGTTGTTAGTTGTTTGATTAACACCATCAACGTAAATATTAAACCTTGAATAATAACTGTTTATATCTCCACTTGACGCACCTGTTGTACCACCGTCATAAGTCATTGTTACTTGATGCCAAGTGTCAACGCTTAAAGCATTAGGAGCTAATATTTTAACGTGGTTATTATTGCTTCCGTACTGTAACCTTATCTTGTTTGTGCTTGTTAGTCTTATTTCAACATAGCCTCCGTTAGTTGTGTCATTTGAACCATAATAGAATACAACCCTACCACTTGATGAGTTTGTAGGCTTTAACCAGAAAGATATAGTCCAAGCATCGCCACTTCCACTACCACTGCCAATTCTACCTAAAACACCATCTAGTAATGAAGCGTTAGCTCCTGCATAATCTTGATTACTAAACTGAACACTTTTTGTGTTTGAGAAAGGAGGTGTAGATACTGTTAAGACAATAGTCTCACTATCCTCTCCATTATAGTTAATTGCCTTTACAGGTATATTGTATGTTCCTGTAGATAAAGAAGAACCACCTATTAATTTTCTTGAGTTCCCTTCTACTGTTGTAATACCACTAACGCTTGACAAGTCCCATTCATAACCAACTCCATAGTCAGCAGTTAATTCATAGTTTAACGTTTCTCCTTCTGTAAGACTTATAGTTAAGCTAGATGTTATAGAGGGTATGCTACCTGTGGAAGCTCCTGTGTTCTGAAACAAAGCGTTTAAAGTATTTATCTTTTCTGCATTTGTACCTGTTAAAACAGCACTGCTTATAGATACGTTACTTAGGTTTATGTTTGAATAATATGTTTTAGAACCTATTATAGAGCTTATACTTAAAGTCTCTGAATCTAATACTGCGTGTATTGTATTTACAGGAAAGTAGTCTCCTGTACTCATTATTATTGTATTGTCTTTTGAGTCTAGGAAGAAGTTAAATTCATCTGTATCGGATGCAACCTGTTGACCTATACTACCTAACACATTACACTCAGAAGTTATGTAATCAGCACAATCTTGAGCATTAGTAAACGAGTTACCGTCTGCATCTTCAAAGTTAGCAAATGGTATATTAAAGAACTCATATACTGTTTCAGATTCAGATATTGTTCTAATATCATTCTTTATATTTATTAAGGCGCTATTGCTAGAATCAACCTCCCCACTTAAACAAGCGTTCCAATATACTGGATTTGAAGAGCCTTGAAAAGTAACACAATTACCTGCTTCATTTCTTATTATTTGTATAGCCATTTATTATCTTATTAATGTTATTAAAAGTCCTAGAGGTTGAATTATTACAGGGTTATCTGACTTGATTGCTGGTAGCGTTAAAGCATTAACATCTTCATTAGAAGTTATCCAAGCAGAAATCTCTACTCTATTTAAATATGTGTTTCCTACAGTACCACCACCATAAAATATAGGTTGTGTAGTAAGTGGAAAAGTAAACGTGATGTTATCACTATCATCTCTGTTAGAATACCATAAAGCTGGTTCAACAGTTGTATTAGCAATCTGAGGTATAATATTGAAATCAAAGCGAACTCTTAGTTGGTCTCCATAAACTGCATCGTTTAATTTTATTCTACCTGTAGTACCTTCGAATCCTGTCCCACTAGATGTAGGATATTGTGTATCGTAATCGTAAGAGTAATCCAACAATGAACTAACACCTTTTGGTAAGTTAGCACCTTGAAATAAACCTATGTCAGTTGTACCACTTGGAGTAGGTATTGACCAATAAGGATTATCTACAGCTAAGTGTACGTCTCTGTCTAAAGAAAGAACTTTGTACAGTTCATTATTTGCATCTGCTTGAGTATAGCTAATACCGTTTCCAGCTTCCCATACATAATTGTTTGATAATGGCTTACCTGCAAATGCTCCTGTATGTGAGTAACCTGACCGACCACTTTCTCCATTTACACTTACCCAAGAAGTTCCATTCCAGAACTTGTTTACTTTTTCATCTGTGTCGTAAACGATAACACTTTCTTCTGGCTTTAACAATGCTATCTCGGCAGACGTATGCCTGTCTGGTCTAACATTGTAGCTAGTGTTCTTAAACATAAAATTTAGTTTTAATTATTAATAATTCTTGTAGTATCTATATTCGTAACACTACCCTCTTGAGAAGTCTTTGCAGAAGCAGTATGTGTTTCTACCCTTTCAGTATCTTCGTTAATAATATTAGATGCGTGGTTGTCATTATGTATAGAGCCAATACCTTGTTTCCAATAGTATTGACACTTACAGTTCTTACAGTTCTTTATAGTATATGTATTCTTTGATTTACAGTACTTTGCTCTCATTCTCTAGGTAATCTTTTATTTCTTGTAATAATATCTTAGCTTCTTCTTCAGTCATATCCTCTACAGCACTCATATCTTCTTGTTTCTTATCACTAAATATACCTTCAATACTTAAACCTAAATATTTACCATTCTTTACATCTTGCCATACAGCATCATTATCTATCTTCATAACTACTGCCCAATCTCCTTCTTTAGCATTTAAGTTGTATAAAGCAGTTTTATCTTGCTTAGCATCTTCTACTATCCAAGATTCTATTACAGATACTCCAGAAGTAAACTCTTGATGTTCTAATGTTGTATTATTGTTTTTAAGACGTTTTAAGTATAGCTCAGACGCTTTTCTCACAGTTTCCTTAGAGAATGTTATATTATACTCGTAATCGCCTCTACGACGATATATGAGCTTATCTGGAACTAATGCTAATCCTACAATAATTCTTTTCTCTTTATCTACAGTTTTGAACTCTACTTTATGTTGGTCTTTACTAAGTGCAACAAAGTTTTCTTCTATAGCTGGGAACTCTACTAAAGATATGGCGTTTATACCTTCTTCTCCTAGTTGTTCGTCTATAATTAATTCTATTGTATCCATAATATATTATTTAATAAGTTAACTATTTTTATTATTATCGTTTTATTTTTAACCGAAACTAGCATTGTTTTGTATATCCATATCTAACTGTTGTTGGTTAGTTATATCTCTACTAACAACGTATGCTTGTAATGGTTGGTCAAATCTACCTTGCAACGTTTGTGCTAGTTGATTTTCTCTAGAAGCTCCTGCTAAATTAAAGTTAAAACTTCTATCTCCAGTACCACTACCAGAACCACCACCACCTAATGCACCAGCAGATGGAGCTGCTCCAGCGCTAGACTGAAACTTTTGTCTAGCAATCATAGCTACATTTATCAAACCAGAAGCTATAGCGAATTTAGCAGCTATAGCACCTCTTGCTGGAGATGTAGGGTCTCCTACTATTAATTGAGAACCGTAAGCAGTTACTGCGTTTCTGTACGTGTCAGCTAGAGCCATTACTATATTAGCAGCTTTTTGCATCTTAAATCTTTTCTTTTGTATCTTCTCTTGCTTCTTTCTTAATTCCTCATCATTTCTAGCTATCTTTAATTGGATATTCTTTCTTTCTCCAGCAGATAGGTTTTCATTATTTAATCTTTCTCTAAGCTCATTATTTATAGCGTTAGTTTTATTTTGCTCTATAGTCATCTGTCTCTGAAACTCCCCATCTAAGAAGCTAGTTAATCCTGACGCTACCTCCATATACCTAGACGTAGTAAGTGCGAGTCCTTCTAACTTCTCTTTCATTTTCTCTATAGGACCTTTCTCTTCATTATCATCATCTTTCTTAGCTCCAAATCCAGAAGTTAAAGCATCCATTTCAACTTTCTTAAACTGAGCAAGAAATGCTAATACAGGTGCGTATTTACTAGTTATTTGAGATAAAGATATTTGACTTTCTTCTTCTGCTTGAATGATAGCACCGTATAACTTACTTTTAGAGTTGCTTACAAGTTCATCTCTCTGAGCTTTAGTTATGTTACCAGCTTCCGCTTCTAAATCCATCTTGTACTCAAATAACTCTTGAGCTTTCTTTAGGTCGTCTATATGGTTCTGAGTCTTAGTTTTAACAACAGACTTCTCTGTTTCAATCTTTAAATCAAGAATAGCTTGTTCTGCATCTAACTGATTCTGCAATCTTTTTACTTGATACTCTTCTCTTATCTTTCTCCTAGCTTCTTCAGATGTAGCTTCAGACAACTTATCGTTAAGCTCCTTCTTTAATCTAGCATCTTGTATTCTCTTTTGTAACCTAATCTGTGCTCTTTCTGAATTTTTAATATCTATTTCTAATTCTTCAGGTGTTGCAAATGGAGATAATTTCTTAGGTTTACTACCAGATGTTTTCTTTTTCTTACCTGTAAGAGCTTCTCTTTCTCTTATAAGACCTTCTATAACTTTTGTTTGGTCAGCGTAAGCTTTAGGGTCGTTTAGCATCTGGTCTCTAAAATCAGTAGCTGATTTTATAGCTGCGTCAAAGAATTTTTTAGTACCTTGAATAGCTTTTTCTGGTGGCTCAATTAATCCAGCAGCCTCTCTTAGTAGTGAGTTTCTCTTCTCTAGACTAGCTATTACTTCATCAAGCCTAGCTTTTTCTATATTGTAAGCTGTATTAATAGACGTTGCGTCCATTCCTTGCTCTAGCGCATTTGTTCTTTCTTCTTTTAATGTAATTAAAGCTTTTTTTACTTTTTCTATTGAATTTTCCTCTTCTTTTAGCGATTGATTTATTGAGTTAGCTTTACTTAATTTGTCATCTATTTCTATTTGCTTCCTCTTCTGCTCTAATACAAATTCATAAGCCTCTCCTTGAGCAAGTAGTGAGCTTTGCGACTTTAATATTTCATCGCTAAGAGTCTTACTTGAAGCTATAGCTGCTATAATAGCATCATTTCTTTGCTCTAAAGAGGAATTTGAGTCATTCATTATGTGGTTATACCCTTCTAGCATAGCAACCTCCTTCTTTAACGCCTCGTTAAGTTTTTTAGATTCCTCCTTAGCTTTTTGTTTAGCCATAGACATTTTCTCCATAGCAGCAACAACTGCTTGTATAGCTAGTAATATACCTAAAGGACCCATTAACGCTTTAAATAAATCTTTTACAGCTAACTTTAAACTACCTGTTTGTTTGGTGGCAAAAGCCATCTGAGAAGCAAATTGAGATATGTTGTTTGCAACACCTCTAATACCGTACGGTGCATCCGACATAACCCTACCTAGTTCCATAGCAGCAGAAGATGCAGAGCCAGTAGCTCCAGTAGACATATCTAATTGACTCTGATAGAATCTTAATGCTTTTGTGTTGTTTTGAAACGCTTTACTATTTATCTGTAAGTTAGACCTTTGCTTTTTTAACGCAGCCATCTGTCTACCAATACCTCCTGTAGTTCTGGCTAACTCTAAATTGTTTTCAGCTAGAACTCGGTTAAGGTCCTCTACAGGAACTGCAGCCTTAATAACTTGTCCTTTAAAGTTCTTAATTGCAGCTGTTCCGTTTTCGGCATCTACATTTAATCTAACTAAAATCTTATTTTCTTCTGCCATTATTTCAATAGTTTTTTACGTTTATTATTCATTTTTAATTCAGCAAAGGTTAAAGGTAATTCGTATAACCCTTTTGCTATTTGTATATCCTTGTCTTCTATTAGCCAGTCATCTCCTGCTAATAATTCTAATGCTTGTTTTATTATCATATTATGTTGGGTCTGTTAATTTAACTGAAATTGTATTAGATTGTGCTGAATAATTACCTGCTGCATCGTAAGCTCTAACAAACACAGGATATTTAGAACCTGTTGCTAATCCTGTAATAGTGCGTGTTGTTGTTGTTGCTGTTTGAGTTGTTACGGTAGTACCATTATCTATATAAACATCATAGCCAGTAACACCTACGTTATCAGTACTTGCATCCCATTCAACCTTAACATACAGAGTTGTTTGCTCTATAACTCTAAGATTAATAGGTGCTGTAGGAGGCAATGTATCAGCTACACCTGTATTCATAGCTACTATTGATGTTAAACTACTTTCAAGACCTTGCGAATTGTAAGCAGAAACCTGAATATCGTAAGATGTATTGATAGTTAATCCAGATAATGAATAGTTAGTACCTACACCTACTGTTTCATCAACAAAACTTCCATTAACATATATCTTATATCCTGCAACTAATTCTCCTATTGGGTTTGCATTCCAGTTAAATCTTATTATGTTTTCCGTAGAACTAAACTGAGAAAGACCTGTAGGCGTTGTTAATGCATCTCCTACTAAACTATCTTCATCCTCAATAAAGAATTTAAGCACTAATTCTAACTTAGTTAAACCAGTATTAAGGTTTGTTCTTATGTTATTTATTAGAAATTCCTCTCCTTTTATAGTTAACGTATCATTTATATTGTATTTCAATAAGAATGCTAAGTCAGCTTTCATTTCTAAATCAAATACTCTAGTACCTTTATTAAATATACTTGATATATAGTTTTGATAGTACTTTCTAAATAAACCTAAATTAACTTCAGTAAAAGTAAACTCATCAAACTCTGTATTAAAGTTTATACTCTTAGTTCCTTGAGTAGTATTCCATACATTTGAGATATAACGCTCTTTTGCATTTGTGTTACTAGGTCTGTTGTATTGAGTTATGTTATTTACACCTCTAAAGCCTATTAGACCTGTAAGACCTCCTGAATCGTTTTCTAGCGCATCATTTACTGGCTGAACAATATTGTAAAATAATATAGGTTTTGTAAGTATCTCGTTTTGGTCTTTATCAACTAACCATCCGTGTCCAAACTCTGTTCTTGAAGATACACTAGACTCATCAAATAATCTCTCATAATATAGCTTTTCAAAAGGTAATTTAATCTTATAATCTTTACCATCAAAAACTAAACTAGAGTCAGTACCATCTGCTGTTGCTTGGTATTCTAAATTTCCATAATCTGTATCAGAAACTTCATTGTTGTTTATTATACCAAATGTTTTAGGGTCAGAAAACTTAAAATCTATATTCTTAAACAAGTCCATTCTGTTAACACCTATTTCTTCTGTATTAACTTTATTAGTTATATCTATAGTATTACCTTCAGAATAGAATTTATTTAATGTTTTTACCTCTAAAATACCTTCCTCGTTAGGTAATGCAGTAAGGTTAAACATCTTAAATATACCTTGAAGGAAGTCTAATATCTTCATTTTAGGCATATTATTAGTTATCTCTATTCTCTTAACCATTGACTGAGTTCCAGATATAGCGGTGCTGTAAGTCGAAGTTTCTGTTACAGGAACACCTCCTGTTGAAGTAAAATTACTTACATCACAAGTATTGTCAAAACCGTCATAAGGTAGTTTATATCTAAGAAATTTAAGGTCTAACTTCAATTCAAAACTAGACAACTCACTCTCCTTAGTGCTTATACTAACGCTTAGGTTATCCCATTCTTTTACGTTTTCAGTACATAATACAGATGTTACTAGTTCATCTCCTTCTAAGTTTGTAAATCTATCTATCTCAATACCGTCTGATAATACAGACACAGTATATTTAGGATTACTTCCACCGCCAGACTTAACTGTATTACTAATCTCTAATATTAAATGATATTGAAATACTCTTCTTTGGTCAGCGCCATCACTAGGTACTTCCCAATAAGTTCTAGGAGGCCTAGCCTCTGTATTACTAGCTGCTAAAACAAAATCAGAATTACTATTGTTTGTGCCTACTCTGTAAGTAACAGTAATATCATCCATACTATTTGAAGCAGGAGCTAATACACCTTTGTTATTATGTAACAGCATATATAAGTCTTCAATCTCATCACTTCCAAAGAACTCGTTAGAGAATTTTATACTACTATATTTTTCTTGTATAGCATCTATTATATGTCTAACTTTTATAGCTGGTTTTAGTGATAGCCAGTTAATACCATAAGTACCGTCCTCATCTTCATCGTGTAGATTAACGCTATATCCTTGATTGTACTCAACAGGGCCTGAAACAGTACCAGATTCATAATACCACTTATCATTAGCAGATATAGCAGGATATATAATATCTCTATCATTACCATTATTCATAGTATCTCCATCTAATTGCAATCCTTGAGTAAAACCGTCGTAAACATTTAATTGTTCATATTCGTGATTGTATTTATTTAAGCTAGATAAATCAGATAACTCTGCATTACCTATTACATTGCTTAAATTAGTTAAACTACCAAAGAAAGTAACGCTATAAGACTTTGCTTTACCTGAGGATATTAAAGACTTAGTTAATCTAACATAACCAGTCTTCCAAAATATACCGTTTATATGTATCTCTGCTTTTTGCTTTATTCTAGCATCAAAACCATTAACTATACTTGAATTATAGTAATGTTTAAATATCTTATTGTTAGTACTAGATGCAGGTACGTTAAATGTCTTAGAGTAATCTGTAAATACCTTACTTATATCTCTAAAGTCTTGTACAGTAGATGTTATTTCTATTGACTCAAAGTCAAAGAACTCAACTCTCTCAAATGTAGGCTCTCCTAATGGATTACCGCTTGTATCTACGTATAATTGTGGTTGTAATCTCATTAAATTATATTATCTATTATACTGTTACTCATTTCTACCTCTATTGTGTAGTTTATTAATTTATCGTTAGTTGACGTCTTTAATTTAAGCTCTGAATCCTTAATTTTAACAGCACTACGTACATCATTATTAAAATCATATAATTCTACCTCTTCAGACAACATAAGTTGCTTAAAAGACTCGTTAAGAGCTTCATCTACGAAACCAGAGTTAATAGTTATCTTTTCTACTCCATTTTTATTGTATTCTTGAGAAGACCTTGTTATAGGTGTGTTATCATATCCAATATTTAATTCTCTTGCGTTTATTCTACTTGTTAATTGATTAGCTCTAAACTCTTCTGACTTAACACTCATAGATACTGTAGATTTCTTGAAAAACCATAAGTCCTCCATTACACCAAACCTATTTCTGAATGTTATTCTGTAAGGATTGTACTTGCACTCTTCTACTGTCTTTACGTTTATTATATGTACATTATCCTCATAAACTACGTGAATAGTGTCTACATCATCTATCTTGTAATCGTCAAAAAAGTCTGTATAACATTGGCTTTCTTCTATAGTACCGTCATCTTCATTAACTCTATTAAGAAAAGAGTCATAATCAAACGTTCTTGCTATTTGTGAGTGAGATTCATCCGCAGCTCCAGTTATAGTAATCGTGTCTGTATGTAGAACATCTCCCTTGCTTATAAAATTAACAGATATAGGAGAAGTACCACTGCTGTTTGTAGGATTTAGTATAGGTATTCTTAAATTAGCATCATCTAACTTGTATATTATATCAGAACTACCAGCATAATAGCTTTTATCTTGAAGAATAGCCTCAAAATCTTTATTATATGGCTCTTTACTGTAAACATATCCATTAGCACAGGTATAGCTTGTTACTATATCATCTTGAGCTACTCCACTAGAATTCTCTCCAGATAAAGTTACTGTGATTATACCTGTATCATTAAAAGTAGGAGTGTTGCCAAAAGGTGTTATATAAGCATTGAATCCACCTATAAAGCTAGACTCTTTTTTATATATACTTTCACATAAAGGAGCTATATCTATTAAATAGTTGTTTCTGAATGATAATGTGTAAGTTTCATATACAAAACTACCTGTAGCATCCTTTACATCTACTTGTATAGAAGCATTCTCGTAGCTACCTCTACCTATGTGAAATGGACTTCTTGTTAATATTAATGCCATATTATTTTATTTTTTTAATTGTATCTAATTTTGCTAATATATCCTTTTTAAATCCTGCTGATAAGATTTCTTTAATCTCCTTCTGTGTTTGTTGCTTTACTGTCTGCACAAAACCACTACCTTTATATCCGAAACGCTTAGAAATACCTCCTTTAGGGTTTTTAGGGTTTTCTGCATTAGATTTTCCTGCTATACTTCTAGCTAATACAAATCCTAAATTCCTCCAAGTTCTACTTGTTACCTTAGTGAACCTACCTTTCTTATCTCTAAATTGAGGTCTTAATCCCTTCATTTTAGCCCATTTAGCTAGTTTTCCAGACATTTCTCTACTATACTTGCCCTTTTCTTTTATACCCTTAGATAAGGCATTAGCGTACTCCTCTCCGAATAAGTGCAATTCATCCTCTATAACTCTATATCTAAAAGATTTATCTAGGTTACCAGTAGCTTTAAATCCATCTGCTTTAGCTCCATCTTTTAGTTTAGCTTTTATTAGCTTACCAACCTCTTTTAGAGACGCTTTTAAGTTAGTATTTTCCATTAACAGATACTTACTCCGTTAGGTATTTCTATTTGTATAACTGTAGTCCATCCCGCTAATACATTACCATAACTTTCTTTAAATGGCTCTGCTGAAGGCGTACTAGTTATCTGATAATTAGACTTAAACAAATCTCCACGCATTAACTTAGTTATAAGTGAGTTAATTACTTGAAACTGTGTATTCATAACATCGTGTAGGTTATCATTACCGTAAAACTCATCAAACTGGCTCTCTTCCTTATTGTAATCCACTATATCAGCACATAATAGCTTGATACTAAATGTTATAGTTCTTTCTCCGTAAGATGCACTATCGATTAGTAGATGCGACAATGGAAACATTGTCGTTTTATCTAAATCTAAGTCAGTGATGTCTCCGTAGGAGACCGTATTTACAGCTGGATGGCTTCTTAACTCATCTCTTAATACATCTAATATGTCGTAAACGTGCTTCATTATCTTGTACTTTGTTTTATTAACTTATTTTCTAATTCATTCTTCTCTTTAACGAACTCTAGGTACATTAAACATTGATGAAGTGGGAGTTTTGTAACTTCGTCAATTCTTCTGACATCTCCTTCTGCAAGAGCAAATATTGCTTGATATCCTCCCCACTTTTTTCCGAATGCTTGTGAGAGTCCTTGCCCTCTTTCTGCTCCTGTTGATATTGTTTGAGTATAGAGTCCATTGTATAGCTCCCTAATTTTTTCACTAAACGATAAAAAAAAACCCTAGCGCCTAAAGCTATATCTACTGGCATCTCTTTCATTAAATCTGCGTAGAACTCAGTACCTTGATAAGGATGCACTCTGTATTTACCTCCTATTTGATATACTAATGGTCTGTATAGTACAGCCATTGCCCTATGTAGATTCTTTTGGTCAAATATATAGTTTTCTAAGTCTTCCCATTCTCCATAAGTCATTTTATCTAGGTTAGGTATAATACCAAACTCTACTTCTACGCCATCAGAGCCTTTCATTTTAAATGTATTAACTAAATCTACTTCAGTATTTAAAACGTCGTATAAATGAGCTAAAACAGTATCAAATGATGCTATAGGTATTAAGGATAAGTCTTTTAAGCTTACACCACATAGTATTTCAATCATTTTCTTATCTAAAAACTCAGAAGATTCATTATCTTTGTTTTTCTGGTGGATTTCCATAAATTTAACCCACTGATGCAGCTTTACACCTCTTAACGTCTTAGGAATACTTAAATTAAAACCGTTGTCCATATATTATTTTTGTATAATAAGATAACTATTTTTAAAATAAGTGTGTTAAAACTTGTGTATGTCATTTATTTTTCGTAGTATTGCATATGGAATTACTAGATTCAAACAATATAATAACATTTAGGAAGTTTAAGTGTCTGAATACCAATCAGATATACGAGATAGTACAAACAGAGTGTACAGGCAGGTATATTATTAACTCTATAGATACAATAGTTCGTAGTGATGGATTAAGAAAGTCTTTTGCTAGAATGGAGTTAAAAACTAGGTTTAATAATATAGAAGGCATACCAGAAAAAGATTATTTAATTAAAAAGAAGAAAAAAAGATGACACAAAAAGAAATTATTGAAGCAGTAAAAGGAATACACCCAGAAGTAGACCACGAAGGAGTGGATATAGTGTATTCAGACGGAGAATATGATGTAGATGTAAGGTTTACCTCTTGGGATTGTTTATTTACTATAGAAGTGTATTCTAAGGCAGATGATATGCCGTTACCTATACAATCTAAAGCTATGACAGAACTATTTGATTATGTAGTAGATTTACACACAGATTATATGAGAAACTCATTAGAAATAGAGGAAACACAAGATTATTTAGATGTGTACAATAATTAAATTATAAAAAGATGATAAGTTACTACGGAAGTAAAAGTAAATTAGTTAATTTATATAAACCACCTACAAAAGATTTAATTATAGAACCATTCGCAGGAAGTGCAAGATATGCTTTAAAGTACTGGGAAAAAGAAGTTTTATTGATTGATAAATACGATGTTATTATTGATATGTGGCATTGGCTACAACAAGCAAGTAAAAAAGATTTAGATAATTTACCTAAATTAAAGAAAGGAGATTGTTTAGATGATTTTAATTTGTCAAGAGGAGAATTATTATTTTTATCTTTTATTGTAAATGAAGGCACGTCAAGTGGAAGAAAAACAGTTACTAAAAGAGCATCGCCAAGAGTTGATTATAAAATAAAAACAACTAAAGATATTCTACATAAAATAAAACATTGGGATATTAGATTAGGTTGCTATTCTGAGATAGAAAATAAAGAGGCTACGTGGTTTATTGACCCGCCTTATGTAAAAGGAGGAGAACACTATCCGAAAGGAAATAAAGATATTGACTTTAAGGAGCTTGGCGAATGGTGTAAATATAGAAAAGGAGAGGTTATTGTCTGTGAAAATGATAACGCAAATTGGTTAAATTTTATAAAACTAAAAGATTACTGGGGAGGGATAAAAAAAAGCACAGAAGTAGTTTATTATCAAGGATTTGATTAAGTACGTATAATTTATTACTTTTTAATATAAGTGAAAATAATTAATAAATAACTTGCGTATGTCAATTATATTTCGTATTATTGCAAAGTATTAACAAATAAAAACTAAAATTATGAATAGTGAATGTTGTGGCGCATCGCCAAGTTTTATAAATGACGATTTGTGTGGAGAATGCTTAGAATGGGCAGAATTTAACACAGAAGAGTAATGCAGGTAGAAGATGTAACAAGTTATGAGAATAGTACAAGTAAGATTACTATTTTTATGGAAAAAGACAAGGACAAGAGTATTCGGTTTCTTAAACATATACAAGAAAAAGATACAGACAATGAGCAGCTTATAGAGTATTCTCTGGAGATGTTTATGGTAGAGCATTATAAGACGCTAGAATTTATAAAAAGTAACCTAGCTAAAGATAGAGATTTTTTTAAACAAGTAATACAATTAAAAGTAAATAATAATAATTAAAAACAAACAAAAATGAAACAAACAAATTTAAGTGTAGAGTTAACTTATGTGACTCCAGAATTAGCAGAAAACTATTTAAGATTTAACAATAAGAACAGAAATATTGGAATAAAAAATATAGAATTTTTAGTTAGCGAAATGATAAATGGTAGGTTTATAGAGAATGGAGAGTCTATTGTTTTTGACAAGAACGGAGCTTTAAAAGATGGTCAGCACAGACTACTCTCTATAGTAAAAAGTGGTAAGTCGTATTTCATACCAGTTGTTAGAGGTGTTGAACCTATAGCTATGTCTACCTACGATACAGGCAAAAGCAGAAGTGCTTCTGACGTTCTTTCAATAAACGGATTTAAAAATACAGCTGTATTAGCTGCATTTATACTTAACATATCCAGATACTCAATTAATAAATCGAAATCATCTAAAATGGGAGCAGAAGGTAAGGCTCATAAATTAACAAATCAGCAAATATTGGATTACTGTGAGTCAAACTACGATTGGTTAAATGAAATCATAAAAAATTTAGAACCTGTTTACAAAAAGTCAAACCCAAAAACAATCTCTCTAAGCGCAATGTGTTTAATAGCTTATGTGATTGGAGGAGAAGAACCTAGTAGCGATGTTTATGATTTTATGAATTACCTAGTTGGATTATCAAGAAGTCAAGGTACAGCCTCAAATTACATATACACAAAGATGTATAATTCTAAAATAAACAAAGAGCCTTTAAGTTTTTATTGGATTTTAGGAATGTCGATAAAAGCCTATAATTTTCACATAGAAGGAAACCCTGCTGTGAAGTATTTTAAATTTGACATAAGCAAAGATTTACCAAAAGTATTATCAATTAATAATTAAAACCAGTAAAGATGAATAACATTGAATTAAGAGAAACCAAGAAAGACCATTACAAACTACTCCTAAATGGAACAGATGTAACTGGAGAACAAGAAAGGTCTACATTTAGACATATAATACAAGTAATTGATAACGGTATAAACACAGGAATATAATGGAAGTAAGTAAAGAAACAATTAGTTATTTAAAGTCAGTATTAACCTCTCAGTTGCTTTTGGAAGCTAACGAAGAGCTAGTATTAACAAATAGATACAAAGGCAGCTTAAAACAGCAGATAAATAGGGTTAACGGTATGTTAGAGCCTATCGTTCGAGAGGAGTTTGATTCAGTATATCAGGCAGACCCAGAAATGACTACTAATATACTAAATAAGATAGATTCTGTAATGAGTACTATATCTAAGTTAGATTTAGATGAATTAGTTATTGTAGAAGGTCTTTTAAGTGATTACGAGACTAATAAGGAAGAGTACTTAAATAATGCTCAAGCTCAAATAGATGAAATATAATATGCAACAAAGGATATGCGACTGCCAACTTAGGGTTGGCGGTTGCTATTGTAAACTAGAAGAATATGACAAAGGAACAACACGAGATAGCGAAGGAAGTGATAACGCAAGTAAACAAATACTTCGAGACTGATTGTATGGTAAAGAGTAGAAAGACTAATATAGTTAGACCTAGAATGTATGCTTGTAAGATTATAAAAGAGCTTACGGTTATGTCGTATCAAGATATAGCTGATTTATTTGGATTAAATCACGCATCTATAATTCACGCTGTTAAGTCAGTTAATAACGACTTAGATGTAATGCCTAAGTATAAATCTTACTACACAGAACTAAGAGCTATAGTAGAAGCTACAGATACCTATCAAAATAGTAGGTTAGCTAAAAAAAGTGTTATAAGTGATATAAGAATAGAAGTTTTTAATGTTCTAATGCAGAAAGACTTAAACCATTTAAATAAAATACTAAAAATAATAAGATAATGAATATAAGAGAAAAACAAATAGAGATGCTAGAATCAGCAGAACACGAAAGAAGAATAAGAACTATAGAGCAAAATGGTAATACTGGAGAACACTACGAGCAAGATATGCTTAATGGTTTTAATAAACCTACAGAAGAACTAGACCCTTCTTATTCCTGCACAGACTCAAGGATAGTAGCAGATGCTATTCTAAAGGCAGAAGAGAGAAAAGCTACACCTGTGTTTAGTGGTGTATTAAAATACTTTCCTAATGCTTTAAAAGAGGTTGCTAAGTGTTCTCAAGCAGGTAATGACCAGCACCATCCAGATAAACCTCTGCATTGGGATATGGATAAGTCTAAAGATGAGTATGATGCTTTAACTAGACACTTAATAGACCACACTATAAACCCTATAGATGATGACGGTACATTACACCTAGCCAAAGTAGCTTGGAGAGCATTAGCAGGTTTAGAAAGACATTTAACTAATAAATTATAAGATATGAGATATAAAGCATTATTCGTATTACTATATACAGCAGTATCTATAGTATACACAGGATTTAAAATAATAGAGTTCTTAGGTAGAGAGTTGTTTAACTATATATATTATTAATATGACTAACTGGACTACAGAACAATTAAAGAACCTTAAAGAAGTAACTAACCATAAAGTAATATATGATGGTTATGAGTTTGTGTGGATGTCTAAACCAGATGATATTTGGTCTAGGCATTACATAAGTAACTTTGAAGATTATAATAAACCTATGAGTTGGATACATCATCATACATATAATTGGAATAAGGAATATAAGCAAAGACAAGAAAAGTATTTAGCTGATATGAGAAGAAGCTTAGATATAGATGTTAAGATAAGAGAGATAAGTAGAGAAGCTAAAGTAAAGACTAAAGAGAAGGTTAGAGAGATATTAAATCTAAAACCAAGCATAAGTAATAAAGATATAGCTGAAATATTAGAGATAGCAATAAGAACAGTAGAAAGATATAAGGCTTAAAACTTGCGTATGTCATTTTAATTTTGTATGTTTGCGTAATAATGTAAAAAATAACTTATGAAGTATTGTAGTAATTGCAACAAAGAAACTGACAGGTATAAGAGTGGTCACTGTAAACCTTGTCAAAAGAAAAGAACAGACGCTAGTAATATAAAGAAGATTTCTAAGAGAATGTCTGTAGTAAACAGAATATCTATAAGTGAAGAGAAATACCCTTTTGATAAGAGTTTGTACTCTGAATTTAATCTTCCTAAAATAATAAGCCTAAATAATTCTGGAATAGATAAGTTTATTTACTTCCTAATGAAAGATAATGAGCTGGTGTATATAGGTATGAGTAATGGCAACTTATTGAGCAGGTTAAATTCACATATCAAAAGTAAAAACTTTGACTCCGTATTATACAAAACAGTGCTAAGAGAATCATCTTTAGGTAAAATAGAAAAGAGGCTTATAACAAAGTACAGACCTAAACTTAATAAGGAGTTTATATTCAACGATGCCAAGTACGATATATTTGATTTAAAAACAGAGGAGGTTATAAGAGATACTAAGAGTAATTTATTGACTATACTCAACGCAACTAAAAGCTCTTTAAATAATCTTCTAACCGAGAACAGGACTAAGTTATATGGAAGATATGTACTATCTAAGAACAAGCCAAAAGAATCATCTTTTAGAAAAGTCTTAGACACA
>CBDEVQ010000084.1:0-35844 GCA_965243605.1 Flavobacteriales bacterium | reverse complement strand
GCAACAATATCTGCTGCAATGGGAGGATGTCAAGCTGAAATTGGAGTTTCTTCGGCAATGGCTGCCGCTGGTTTATGCTCATTATTAGGAGGGACTTCTGAACAAATTACAATTGCTGCTGAAATTGCCATGGAACACCATCTTGGGTTAACATGTGATCCAATTGGAGGTTTAGTACAAATCCCATGCATAGAACGTAATGCGATGGGAGCTATTAAAGCAATTAATGCTGCCGAAATGGCTATAGATACAGATCCAGAACATGCCTTAGTACCACTAGATAAAGTCATTGAGACCATGTGGGAAACTGCTCAAGATATGAATAGAAAATATAAAGAAACTTCAGAAGGTGGATTAGCTATTTCTGTAGGAATGGCGAGTTGTTAATCATTTATTTTTAATGAATAACAGAATCTAATTGTATCCAAAAATCATACATTTTATTTAAACCATCTTAACCATTAAAAATTAAGGAGGTTTTCTAATAAAGTGTATATTTGTTCTAATGCAGTTATTGAATATCCTAGGACAAGAAGAGAATATTTCTCGATATAAGAAAAGTGTTCAAAATGAACATGTTGCACATGCACAATTTATTGCTGACCACCACGGAGCTGGAGGGTTTGCCTATGCATGGGCTATATCGAAATATTTACTTTGTGAAAACAGGACATTAGAAGATGCTTGTAACACTTGCAACTCTTGTAGAATGGTGTCTAAATTAGCACACCCAGATTTACACTTTAGCTTTCCAATAGCAAAAGACTCAAAATCTCGTTCTACAACCAGCCAAGAATATTTAGAATTATGGAGAGAGATGATGATTCAAAATCCATATTCTGATCTTGAAAATTGGTTAAATACAGCCGAATTTCAAAAAAAACAAGCACAAATAGATATTAAAGAAGGGACTCAAATTCTTAAAAACTTAAATTTGAAGTCTTTTTTAGGCGAATATAAAGTACTTATTATTTGGCATCCTGAAAAAATGAATACACAAGTATCTAACAAGATGCTTAAATTTATTGAAGAGCCAATAGGGAAAACGCTTTTACTATTTGTAGGAAATAGAATGGAGGACTTATTACCGACCTTACAATCGAGAATGCAGTCAACAAATTTAATTCCATTGCCCAACCAAATCATCAAAGAATACTTGATGAACCATTATAATACTAACGAAGCTGAAGCTAAAAGTATAGCCAACATTTCTGATGGAAATTTATCTTTAGCCATTCATTGGATAGCAAATTCGGAGGACATTGACTTATACTCTGCTACTTTTGTTGAATGGGTAAGATTATGCTTTCAGGCATTAAAGAAGCAAAAGTTAGACCAGATGGTAAATTGGGTGAATGATATCTCCAAGCTAGGAAGAGAAAAACAAATTGCTTTTTTAACATTTGCAACCGAATATTTCAGAAAAGCTTTTCTTGAAAATTACAAAATGGGAGAACTTTCTCATTTTGAATTGAAAGATGTTAAATTTAATCTTCAAAACTTCTGCCCTTTTGTTCATTCGCAGAACTGCATCAACATAATCGAAGAAATTGAACTTACTTGTAAACAGATTCACCAAAATGCAAATCCTAAAATTGCATTTTTAGATCTCTCATTCAAGGTAGCTCGAAATCTTCATAAAAAACTAAATATAGAAAAATATGGGATGTAGTAGTTGCAGCAGTAGCGGATCTTGTGGAACATCGGGATCTTGCGGAAGCAGTGGTGCTTGTGGAACTTGTCATTCAAAGTTACCAGTTTTTAACTGGCTAAGTGAAGTCCATGACCCTAAACAAGATATAATTGAAGTTACCTTCAAAAATGGTAGAAAGGGGTTCTACCGAAATCAAGATAAATTACAACTTAGAGCATCAGACATTGTTACCGTAGAAGGTAATCCTGGTTATGACTTAGGAATTGTATCAATGGCTGGTGCCATGATACGTCTTCAACTAAGAAAAAAAGGAGTTAGCAAAGACGATGAATCCATCAAAAAAGTTTACAGAAAATCTAATCAACAAGATTTAGACAAATGGCAAACAGCTAGAGGTCGAGAAAAAGAAACCATGTATAGAACAAGAATCATGGCTTCGGGACTTGGCTTACATATGAAAATCACGGATGTTGAATTTCAAGGTGACAATGGTAAAGCTACATTTTACTATACAGCAGAAGAACGCGTAGATTTTAGAGAGCTGATTAAAGTTATGGCTCAAGAATTTAAAATCCGTATTGAAATGCGCCAAATTGGGGCAAGACAAGAATCTGCTCGTTTAGGTGGTATTGGATCTTGTGGTCGAGAACTTTGTTGTTCTACATGGCTAACTGATTTTAGATCTGTTAATACGAGTGCAGCTAGATATCAACAACTATCCTTAAACCCTCAAAAACTTGCAGGTCAGTGTGGTAAACTAAAATGTTGTCTAAATTTTGAATTAGAATCATATATTGACGCCATTAAAGATTTCCCACCTCAAACAGCACTTAAGCTTAAAAATGGAAGGGCTCAGTTTCAAAAAATGGATATTTTTGGAGGTAAGATTTTATACAGTATACAAGAAGAGTTTAAAATTTCTTGGGTAGAATTAACCTTAGACAAAGTTAGAGAAGTACAAAAATTAAACGCCGATAATGTTTTCCCAGAAAATCTAGAAGAATTTGAAATTCAGAAAGAAGAGGATATAAAAGTTGAATTTGAAAATGTTGTTGGACAAGATAGCTTAACTCGATTTGATTCTTCTGGAGGAAGAAAAAACCGAAAATCTAAATCTTCTAAACCAACACCAAGCCAAAAAAACACATCACCTAAAGGACAAAAGAGTCGAGAAGATTCGCAAAAAGTCCAAGCCAAATCAGAAAAAAAGCATAATAATTCTACCGTTTCTGATCGCGAAAAAAGACGTCAAGCAATAAATGCTAAACGTAAAAAGAATACTAACCTAGACACCAATTCTAACCCGAATCCAAAACAGGTAGGCGATTTAAATAAGGATAAGAAAAATGCCCGTTCAAATCGTTCTTCAAGAAATAAAAATAGAGGTCAAGATAAAGAAAGAGAATTAAGAGCCCCTGTAAACGAAGCTGATAATTCTAAAGACACTAAATCAAGACCAACAAGGGATAGAAATAGAGGAAGTATATCCAGAAAAAAACGTTCTAATTCATCGGATAATAACGCTAATAATAGTGCTGATAATAGTGCTGATAATAGCGATAGAAAACCTTCTGTTAATCCTCAACAAAGAAGTCGTGATAATTCAAAGTCAAATCAATCACGTTCTTCAGGTAATAAAAGACGTCAAAACCCAAGAAGAAAACCAAATCCGAATAAGGAAAACAAAAACGATAATGACAAGTAAAATTTTAACCATTATAAGTCTATTTATTCTATTCTCATGTGGAAATTCAGAAATTTACAATGATGTTGTAGAGTTTCCGAATTCGCAAATGGAGTGGAATAAAAATACTAACTTTGAGTTTACGCTCAATGGTGAAGATCAGCTTATGTCTTATCTTCATATACAACACAATAACGATTACCCATACCAGAATATTTATTTCTTTTCTAAAGTTAAATATCCCGATGGGAATATTGAACAAGACACGTTGCAATATATGTTAGCCAAACCAAGTGGGGAATGGCTAGGAAGTGGAATGGGTACATCTAAACAAATGTATTTGCATATTCCTATAAATCTAAATCAGAAAGGGGCGTATAGTGTTTCTATTTTACAAGCCATGAGAGAAGATACTTTAGCGGGAATCGAAAAATTGGCTTTTAGTATTCAACAAAATAAAAATTAACGAATAATATCAGAATGAAAAAACAAGAGTCCAGTCAAAATAAAAAAGGGAAAAGTTCTCCTAAATCTAATTCGTCCAAAAAGAAGAATACAAATACATCTGGGCCAAATTGGACTAGACGTATTATTCGTCTTTTATGGCTTGGAATATCTGCACCATTTATTATCATTGGAATAGGGTTATTATTTGCTTCTATGGGATGGTTTGGTGATCTACCTGATATAGAAGAAATTGAACATCCAGAAAATAATTTTGCGACTCAAGTTATAAGTTATGATGGTAAGGAATTAGGAAAATATTATCTAGAAAACAGAACGCCGGTAGATTATAGGGAATTATCCCCTAACCTATCTAAAGCCTTAGTAGCTACTGAGGATGAACGTTATAGAAGTCATTCTGGTGTAGATGCCGAAGCTATTGCAAGAGCTATCGTTTTTAAAGCAATTGGACGAAATGCAGGAGGAGGATCAACAATTACACAACAGCTTGCTAAAATGTTGTTTACTGGTAAAAGAGATAAAGGCTTTGTTAATGGTGTTAAACAAAAGTTTAAAGAATGGGTAATATCAGCACGTTTAGAGCGTAACTACACAAAAGATGAAATTATTGCCATGTATTTCAACAAGTTTGATTTTTTATATCAAGCCGTTGGAATAAAATCAGCAGCAAAAATTTACTTTAATAAAAATCAGGATGAATTAAACATTCAAGAATGTGCATTACTGGTAGGTATGGCTAAAAACCCTGCTTTGTACAATCCTAAACGACGTCCTGAACGTGCAAAAACAAGACGAAATGTTGTTTTTCAGCAAATGATGAGAAATGAGCTCATTACTCGTGCTGAATTTGATTCACTTAAAGCATTACCACTTGAAATAAACTTTACTCGACAAAGTGTTAATACAGGTCTTTCGACATATTTCCGTGAATTTCTAAGACAAGAAATGAAACAATGGGCAAAAACAACTAAAAAGCCAAATGGCGATGATTATAATATCTATACGGATGGATTAAAAATCTATACAACAATAGATTCTAGAATTCAGACTTATGCCGAAGAAGCTGTATCTGTTCATAATAAAGATCTTCAAAAGCAAATGTATAGTCATATGAAAAGGCGTAAAAGTGCACCTTTTCCAAGTGACTTTACCAAAAAACAAATTGCAAAGAATTTAGAACGTTCTAAAAAACAAACAGAACGTTATAGAGTAATGAAGAAAAACGGAGCTTCTAAAGAAGATATTGATAAGGCTTTTGATACTGAAGTAAAGATGTCCCTTTATACAATGAATGGTATTGTAGATACCGTTTTAACACCTAATGATTCTATTATTCACAACAAATATTTAATCCACCATTCATTAATGAGTATGGATCCGCAAACCGGATTTGTAAAAGCATGGGTTGGAGGTATTAATCATCATTACTTTAAATACGACAACGTAAAAAAAGGAAAGCGACAAGTAGGGTCTACTTTTAAACCTTTTGTTTACGCAACTGCTATAGACCAACATAAATTTTCGCCATGTGAAGAAATTCCAAACATTCCTGTAACCTTTGAAAAAGAGGAATGGGGATTAGAAAAAGATTGGACTCCAAAAAATTCTGATGGGAAATATGGAGATGTACTATCCTTAAAAGAAGCCCTAGCGAATTCTGTAAATTCTGTTACAGCCTTTCTAATGAAAAAGGTTGGACCTAAAAAAGTAATAGATCTTGCTCGTAAAATGGGTATTAAGTCTGATATCCCTGAGGCACCATCTATTTGTTTAGGAACTCCAGATGTTAGTTTATTTGAAATGGTTGGAGCCTATGGTACATTTGGAAATAAAGGTATTTATACTGAACCTATTTTCATTACAAAAATTGAAGATAGAAACGGAACCATCCTATACCAATATGCCCCAAAAACAACGGCCGTATTAAGTGAAGAAAAAGCCTATGCTGTACTTAATTTAATGGAAGCTGTAACTAAAGAAGGAACAAGTGTACGTTTAAAATATAAGTATAAGTTTAAAAATCCAATTGCTGGTAAAACGGGTACTACTCAAAATAATATGGATGGATGGTTCATGGGAATGGTGCCAAATTTAGTTACTGGAGTTTGGTCTGGTTGCCAAGATCCGGCCATTCGTTTTAGCAAAACTTATTATGGACAAGGAGCCAATATGGCTTTACCAATTTGGGCTGAATTAATGCAGCGTGTTTATGATGATAAAAGTTTAGATATCTCTAAGGGTGAATTTGAAAAACCAAGTACCACAATGAATATCATTACAGATTGCGACTTGTATAACCAACAACAATCTGGAGAAAACGAAAATGAAAAAGAACCTGAGTTCTAAAAGATATATGTTATGATAAATAAAACCGTAGCAAACGCTAAAGAAGCAACAAAAGATATTAAAGATGGAATGACTCTTATGTTAGGAGGTTTCGGTCTTTGTGGAATTCCAGAAAATTCAATTTCTGCCTTAGTCGATATGAATGTAAAACAATTAACATGTATCTCTAATAATGCAGGTGTAGACGATTTTGGTATTGGATTAATGCTTCAACAAAAGCAAGTCAAAAAAATGATTTCGTCTTACGTTGGAGAAAATGCAGAATTTGAAAGACAATTATTATCTGGTGAATTAGAAGTGGACTTAATTCCACAAGGAACCTTGGCTGAGCGTTGTAGAGCTGCTGGTGCTGGAATCCCAGCATTTTTCACACCTGCAGGAGTAGGAACAGAAGTTGCAGAAGGAAAAGAAACCAGAGAGTTTAATGGTAAAACCTATTTAATGGAAGAAGCCTTTAATGCTGATTTTGCTATTGTTAAAGCTTGGAAAGGTGATACTGCAGGTAACTTAATATTTAAAGGAACGGCAAGAAACTTTAATCCAATGATGGCTACTGCTGGTAAAATTACCATTGCAGAAGTTGAAGAACTTGTACCTGCTGGAGAATTAGATCCTAATCAAGTTCATACTCCAGGAATCTATATACAACGAATATTCCAAGGAGAAGGTTACGAAAAACGAATAGAACAACTGACAGTAAAGGAAGACTAATAATGGTTGAAATTCTTAATTATATTAACGGTGAGTTTTTACCTGCCGCTTCTGGAAAAACAATAGATAATGTTAATCCATCTAATGGAGAAATATATTCTACCATTCCTGCAAGCCATACGCCAGATGTTGAGTTAGCCTATCAAGCTGCAAAACATGCATTTCCTGTATGGTCTAAAATGCCTAAGCAAAAACGTTCGCAAATTATGTTAGCCATTGCTCAAGGTGTAAAAAATAACTTAAGCGCACTTGCTCACGCAGAAGCTAAAGATAATGGTAAACCACTTAGTTTAGCTACTGCAGTAGACATTCCTAGAGCGGCTTCTAACATGGAGTTTTTTGCTACAGCTATTCTACATGACCAGCAACATGCTTATGAAATGGATGGTGCAGCCATAAACTATACACAAAGGAAACCTCTTGGTGTTGTTGGTTGTATTTCACCATGGAACCTACCATTATACTTATTTACTTGGAAAATAGCTCCAGCACTTGCCTCTGGTAACTGTGTTATTGCTAAACCAAGTGAAATGACGCCGATGACAGCTTTCTTATTTTCTAAAATATGTAAAGAAGCTGGACTTCCAGATGGTGTATTAAATATTGTACATGGATTAGGAGGAGAAGTTGGTCAAGCTATTGTTGAGCACCCAAATATTCCAGCTATATCATTTACTGGAGGTACCGTAACTGGTGCACATATTTCTAAGATAACTGGACCTATGTTTAAGAAAACATCGCTTGAACTTGGTGGAAAAAATCCAGTAATTATTTTTGATGATTGCGACTTTGATAAAATGTTATCAGGTGTTGTTCGTTCTTCTTTTGCTAATCAAGGTCAAATTTGTTTATGTGGTTCTCGTATTTATGTACAAAAAGGAATCTATAACAAATTCATGAAAGCATTTGTTGAACGTGTAAAAGCGCTTAAAGTTGGAGATCCATTTGAGGAAAGTACAAAAGTTGGAGCTTTAGTATCTGAAGCCCATATGAAGAAAGTTTTATCTTATGTAGATATTGCTAAACAAGAAGGTGGAGTTGTTGAAGCTGGAGGTATTCAAGTACATCCAGAAGGTTTAGAAAACGGATTTTATATTGAACCTACGGTAATCTCAGGATTAGATACATGCAGTAGAACAAATCAAGAAGAAATTTTTGGACCTGTTGTTTCTGTAATGCCATTTGAATCTCAGGAAGAAGTTCTAGAAATGGCCAACGATACTAAATATGGTTTAACAGCAGTAGTTTGGACACAAAACCTAACAACAGCACATACAATGGCTCATGATTTAGATACTGGAATTGTATGGGTAAACACTTGGCTCATGAGAGATCTTAGAACACCTTTTGGTGGTGCTAAACAATCTGGAGTTGGTCGTGAAGGTGGTTTTGAAGCTTTGCACTTTTTTACAGAAGAAAAAAATATTTGTATCCGTATATAAAAGATATCTCTTAATTTAGGGGATTTAATTTCAAGCATATAATACTTTAAAGCAGATGCTTATTTAAAGGAATCTATTTCTAACCAAAAAAAATATTGATTATGAAGAATTTACTTATTTTCATCTTTTCTATTCTTACCGTATCTCTTGGTATGGCTCAAAACACGAATATTGACGAACTAACAGAAGGAAGATCTGATATTATTTTAAAAGTCAAAAAACACCGAATTGCAGACAAATTCTCGGCAAGAATTAACATCAATAAAAATTTAGATGCAGCTGGAGAGAGGTATTATAATGATAATAGATTAAAAGAATCTGAATCTAGACACATTGTTTATTTTAAATCTATGGAGGATTTAAATGTATTCTTTTCTAATCATGGATATACATTAAACCCTAATAAACATGCATATTGGGATCATCCAACAGGAGATAAAAACTCATTTGAATTAAGAAATGGTACTGCTAAAATTGGTGATGGTAAAATGATTGAAGCCGATTTCACTGATTTAAAAGAGGTATTTGTATACTCTAAAAACAATGGTGTTTACTCTCCATCTAAAAAAGCAGATAAATGTGCTGAAACATGTGCCTGCCCACCTGGTAAATGTAATGGAGCTTGTGGATGTTCATCTCCAAAAGCCGCACCATTTACAAGTGTATACTTTGATACTGATATGTCTGAAATCCGTACCGGTGAAATGACCGAACTGGTTAAAGCATTAAAAGCAGATAAGAATTTAAAAATTCGTATTGAAGGAAATACGGATAATAGAGGTACTAAAGGATACAATCAAGATTTAGCAGACAAAAGAGCTCAGGCTTGTTTAAATGCTTTAGTTAAAAAACATGGATTTTCTTCAGAACGTTTTAGAGTAGTAAGTAATGGAGAAGTGAAGCCTCAATTTAAAGATATCAACAAAAACCGTCGTGTAGATTTCTTTAAAGAGTAGTTTACAAAGAACGTAACAAATTACATAAACAGATCCCGTATTTGATATTCAAATACGGGATCTTTCGTTTTATAAAAATCATCTAATTTCGTAACTTGCAACCTCTCTAGCATATCGTAAAAATTTAACGAATGTATTAACGCTAGAGCAATTTCACGATCAAAAAAAAAATAATAAACGAATTATATAAAGAATGAAGAACTTATTCGCATTTACTTTCCTCTTAGTGACTATAACTGCTATGGCTCAAGATAAAGTACCATTTACAGAAGAGCATTTATGGAATGTTCAAAAAATTTCAACAGAAATTGTTAATGAAAATGACAATTCGGCCATAGTTGGAATATCTATTTCTAATGTAAAAGACAATTCTTCATCAAGGAATTTATATGCCATGTCTTTAAAAGATGGTAGTCTTAAACAACTTACAGACTACAAATCTGGAGTTTATAACTCAACCACCGTACCGCATTCTAATAAAATAGGGTATATGCATAAAGGTCAATGGTATGAAATGGATAAAAACGGAGAAAATAAAAGGAAGATTATGAATACTTCCGAATCCATTTCTACATTTAAATATGCACCAAACGGAAAACATGTTTTATATACTCAAGAGATAAAACTTAGAAGAGATAAAGGAAAAGATTTACATTCTGACATGCCCAAAGCAAATGTTAAGGTCTATGATGATTTAATGTATAGACACTGGTCACATTGGAATGATAATAAGCACAGCCATATTTTTGTTGAAAGCTATAGTAAAGGCCGTCTTTTTGGAGAAAAAATAGATGTAATGCGTAATGAACCTTTTGATGTTCCTACACAACCTTTTGGAGGAGTAGAAGATCTAACTTGGGCTCCTGACAGTAGACATATATTGTATGTTTGTAAAAAGAAAGAAGGAAAAGAATACGCCAAAAGTACCAATACCGATATTTACGAGTTTGATATGATAACTCGAAAAACGGTAAATTTAACTAAGGAAAACCCTGGTTATGATACTCACCCTGTTTTTTCTAATGATGGAAAAGATCTAGCTTGGCTAAGAATGGCAAGAGATGGGTATGAATCTGATAAAAACAACATCTTTGTAATGTCTTATAAAGATAAGAAACGTATTAACATTACGCGTGAATTTTCAGAAACTGTACACAATTTCATTTGGTCTAAAGACAATTCTAAAATTTTCTTTGCAGCTCCTTTTAAAGGGTCTAATCAAATTTTTGAACTCGATTTAAGCAATGGATATTCAAATATTACTTATACTCAAATAACTTCTGGAGATCATAATTATAGCTTAATTGAGGAATTAGATGGAGAAATTTTGATTTCTCGTCAAGATATGAATCACGCTTCTGAGATTTTTGGGTTAAAGCCAGATAAATCTGTTCGTCCAATATCTCATGTGAATAAAGAATTATATTCTAATATTAAATTAAGTAATATTGAAAAGCGTTGGATTAAAACAACCGATAATAAAGACATGTTGACTTGGGTTATTTATCCACCCAACTTTGATCCTAACAAAAAATACCCAACCCTATTATATTGCCAAGGTGGACCACAATCTATGGTCTCTCAGTTCTATTCTACACGTTGGAATTTTCAATTAATGGCTGCTAAGGGCTATATAATTGTAGCACCTAACCGAAGAGGATTACCTGGTTTTGGTAAAAAATGGAATGAAGATATAAGTAAAGACTGGGCTGGTCAGCCGATTCAGGATTATTTATCTGCGATAGACGCTTTAAAAGAAGAACCATTTGTAGACAATGAAAGAATTGGAGCGGTTGGAGCTTCTTATGGAGGTTATTCTGTTTATATGCTTGCTGGTGTTCATGAAAATAGATTTTCATCGTTTATCTCACACTGTGGATTATTTAATTTAGAATCTTGGTATGGATCTACAGAAGAACTATTTTTTGCCAATTGGGATATTGGTGGACCATATTGGGAACCAGAAAACAAAGAATTATATCTTAAAAATTCGCCACATAAATATGCTCAAAATTGGGATACACCAATCTTAGTTATACACGGTGGGCATGACTTTAGAGTACCTGAAGGTCAAGGAATGGAAGCTTATCAACTTGCACAGCTTAAAGGTTTAAAATCTAGATTCCTATATTTCCCTGAGGAAAGTCACTGGGTATTAAGCCCACAAAATGGGATGATATGGCAACGTGAATTTTTTAGATGGTTGAAAGAAACATTATAAATTAAAAAAGCCCTTTAAGCTAATGCTTAAAGGGCTTTTTTAATATTGTGTAAGTATCTTATTAAGATTCTACAGTTGCAAACCAAGATTCAATAACCTCAATTTTTATTCCGTCAATCTTTAATTTATTCTTTTTACGGAATCCGTTTAACTTTTGTTGTAGTGCTGCTGGTTTATTTTCTAATAGAGTTTCAACCGAACGATATCCAGATAAAATTACTGGTTCAATCCATTCTTCAGGCACTCCAATTTTTCTAAATGGCTCCTCATCAATTATACTATCCCATTTCTCTGGCTTCATTTGAGGGAAGAATAATACTTCCTGAATAGATGGATTATTCGTTAAAAACATAATTAAACGATCCATTCCAATTCCCAATCCAGAAGTTGGAGGCATACCATATTCTAAGGCACGAACAAAATCTTGATCAATAAACATAGCCTCATCATCACCTTTTTCAGAAAGCTTCATTTGCTCTTCAAATCGTTCTAATTGATCTATAGGATCATTAAGCTCTGAATAGGCATTGGCAATTTCTTTACCACAAACCATTAACTCAAAACGCTCAGTTAATTCAGGATTATCACGATGTACCTTAGTTAAAGGAGACATTGATTTTGGGTAATCTGTAATAAATGTTGGTTGAATGTAGTTTCCTTCACACTTTTCACCGAACATCTCATCAATAAGTTTACCTTTCCCCATAGTCTCATTAACTTCAAGTCCCATGTCTTTAGCGGCAGCTCTTAATTCTTCCTCAGATTTACCATTAATATCGTAACCTGTAAAATCAATAATTGCTTGGCGCATAGTTACACGCTTATAAGGAGCTTTAAAATCAATTTCTTGTTCTCCAAACGTAGCTTTGGTTGTACCATTTACTGCAATTGCACAATGTTCTAGCAATTTCTCAGTAAAATCCATCATCCAATTGTAATCTTTATAGGCAACATAAATCTCCATAGCTGTAAACTCAGGATTATGTGTTCTATCCATACCTTCATTTCTGAAGTTCTTAGAAAACTCATAAACTCCATCAAATCCACCAACTATAAGACGCTTTAAATAAAGCTCATTGGCAATTCTCATATATAATGGAATGTCTAAAGAATTATGATGTGTAATAAATGGTCTTGCTGCTGCTCCACCAGGAATAGGTTGTAAGATAGGCGTCTCTACTTCGAAATATCCAGCATCATTAAAGAAATTACGCATCGCTGTAAACAGCTTTGTACGCTTCATAAAGTTTTCCTTATACTGTGGATTAACAACTAAATCAACATATCGTCTACGGTATCTTAATTCAGGATCTGCAAATGCATCATGTGCAACACCATTTTTATCAACCTTTACAGCTGGTAACGGTCTTAATGCTTTACTTAAAAGAGTTAACTCTTCTACCCATACCGTTGTTGCTCCTTTTCCTGTTTTAAAGGTTTTCCCTTTTACTCCAATAAAATCACCTCGGTCTAAAAGTTTGGTAACAAACTTTTGGTAAAATGTTTTATCTTCTCCAGGACAAAGTGTATCTCTGTTTAAGTATAATTGAATCTTACCCTTAGCATCCTGAATGTCTACAAACCCAGCCTTACCTTGAAGTCTGTCTGACATTAAACGACCCGCTAAACATACCGATTGGTAATTATTTTCTTCTTCCGAATATTTTGTAAGAATTTCATCAGAATATATATTCACATGGTATTGTGCAGCCGGAAATGGCTCTATACCTAATGCCTTTATTTTTTCTAATTTTTCTCTTCTTTCTATTTCTTGGTCAGAAAGTAATCTCATTGCTCGTGATTTTTATATAAAAAGTTTACAAATATACAATTAATACTATCTAAATGCTTTTGGTTTACATTAATTAAAGTAATAACGTTGATTTTTTTACATTTTAAGGGCCTTATGTTAGATTTTTATGCATATTTTTAGACAAAGAATCAAAACCCTTAGTCTAAATCATATACTTATATTACGCTAAACCACTAGTAATCTTCATAGTAAGCTATAAAAATTCAAATTTGGAATATTTAGTAAAGAGAAGTAATTTAGACGTTTATTTTTTTGAGCTATGAAACAACTTATCAGTCTGATATTAATTCTAGGATCTTTATTTTCGTGTGTTAAAGAAAAAGATTTCCCAATCACATTTCAATACGATTATAATACGGTAACAACACCTAATATCACAGATTACGTATTGGTCTTAACAGACACTGGATTACAAATAAACGGAACCTATTCGGGTGGAACTTTACAAATTACTATTCCTAAAATAGGAGGTAATCCGCTTGTTGTAGGAGAATATAGAGTTAGTGCAAATAACGGATTTAATATTATTTACACATCCTCGAATGGTATAACAACTAAAGCATCTCAAGGAATTTTAAACCTTACTCATGTAAATAGTTATGTAAACTTTACGTTTGATGCTGTATTATATGATGGTAAATCTTTAAATAATGGTATAGCAAAGAACTTACCGTTTGTAACTGAAGAATTCTTTAATATGGATACTTCTAATGTTTTACCTCCAATAAGTGGGTCTAATGTAGATACTCTTACCAATGGAATTTATGCAGAAATAGAAGATGTTATTGTTCCATTTTATTCACCTGCATCCAACGTTATTACTGTACAAACAGATTCTTCTGTCATTTACCAAGCCAATAATGGTATTATTTCCCTTAAGGTAGAATTACAAAAACCAATTAATAATTTAGTAGGTAATACGTATGATATTACTCAAGCATTCCAAGATGAAGTTAGAATGGAATGGAGAAATATTTTTACTCCGGGGCCAAATAATTTATATGAAATTCAAGAAGGGACATTTCATGTGTTTAGTTTAGATCCATTAACTGGAGAAATTGAATTTGGATTTGGAGGTAATATCTATAATTTAGAAAAAACGACGACACATCCAATTCATGTTGGATACGCTAAAAAACTAACAATCTAATAACGATCTTAATCGTAATAAAAAAAGCCGAGTTGATAAATCAACTCGGCTTTTTTTATTGTAATACTTAATAACTATATACTACTTTTAACAAAATCGAATAATAAGCGAACCCCAACTCCTGTTCCTCCAACTGTTTTATAGTCTTTCTTGGCATGTAAAAATGCTGGGCCAGCAATATCTAAATGTACCCAAGGATAATCTACAAAGTGTTCTAAAAACTTACCAGCTGTAATATGTCCGGCTCCAGGTGTTCCTAAGTTCGTGAAATCTGCTATAGTCGATTTTAATTGATCTCCATAGTCTTCCCAGAATGGTTGTAAAACAACACGCTCATAAGTTCTAAACCCAGATTTTGATAGTTGGTTTAACGTTTTATCGTCATTCCCCATTCCACAAATAGCATTTGTTCCAAAAGCTGCAACAGCCGCACCCGTTAGAGTTGCTAAATCCACAACCACTTCTGGATTATAACGTTTAGCATAGTGTAAAGCATCTGCTAACACCATACGCCCTTCTGCATCGGTATTTAATACTTCTACTGTTTTTCCATTCATCATGGTAATAACATCTCCAGGGGCATAAGCATCTAATGAAGGTCTGTTATCTGTTGCAGGAATCAACCCTACAATATGAATTGGTAAATTAGCTTTAGCAACGGCTGCTATTAATCCAATTACAGAAGCTGCACCTCCCATATCAGATTTCATAAAATCCATAGATTTACCTGTAGGCTTTAAACTTAAACCACCTGTATCATAAACTATTCCTTTACCAACAAATACAATAGGATTCTTATTTGTAGCATTATCTGGCTTATACGTTAAAATATTAAACGTTGGTTCTTGAACAGACCCTTTGTTAACAGCTAATAAACCACCCATTTTTAAAGCCTCTATTTTGGCTTTTTTAAACACTTCAACTTTAAACCCAGTTGCCTTACCTAATCGCTCAATCTCCTTAGACATTTGCGTGGCATTTAAATAGCTTTGTGGTTCATTGACTAAATCTCTTGCTTCTTTAACTCCATGAATTAATGCGGATAGTTCTTTAATATCTGAACCGGTTAGCATTTCTGGAAATATTGTTTTTAAAGACACTGTAGACTTCTTAGTCTTATATTTATCAAAGCGATATAAACTCAATGCAAAACCTTCTATTATTGCACGTTCAAATTTTTTCTTTTTAAACGAGGTGTAAATAGCTAAATGTTCTACTTTTTCTTTTTCAAAATCATCGGCTAAAACACTAGATAAAACTCTAAAAATTTCTAATTGTTTATTTTTATCAGCATGTTTTTCAACTTGTTGAAAAATATAATGTGCATTATCTACTTCAAAATGAGATTTCTTTTTATCTTCTTTAACGCGCTCAGCAACTTTCTTTTGTAAAGATTTTGGAATATCTAATAGACTTACATCATCCTTATCAAAAAAGAAGAATAAATTCCACTTGATTGAACTTTGCTCATCAATTTTTGCAATTTGTACCATTATATTCTGTTTTAATTGAACGTTAATTTTATATACCAATCTGACTTCATATCCACCATGGATTAACTCAAAAAAGTACATTCTTCAAATATAGTTACTAACCATGAGTTGACATAAGTATAAGGTCATGAATTTTAATGAATCATGTAATAATATACAGTTCAAAATAATAGAATTAATAAGAATCTTTCCACTCATTTTTTTTATATATTTTGTTTCTTTAATTAACTCAGAATTACAACTATATTTTTGTACTTTTGTGAATTCAAAAATTTACTCATACACATGTTAATTGTGTTGTTAATTTTAACGTCTCAAGTAAAATATGTTTACAGGAATCATTGAAACTGCTGGTCAGGTTATAGAAATTGTAAAAGATCAGACTAATTTACACTTCAGAATTAAGAGTGATCTTGCTAATGAGGTTAAGATCGATCAAAGCGTTGCCCATAACGGTATATGTCTTACTGTGGTAGAATGTAACACCGAAAATTATGTGGTTACTGCAATAGATGAAACCATTCAAAGAACAAATATTAAGCACTGGAAAGTTGATACTCTTGTTAATTTAGAACGTTGTACACAACTTAATGCTAGACTTGATGGTCACATTGTTCAAGGACATGTTGACACAACTGGAGTATGTAAATCTGTTGAAAATGTAAATGGAAGTTGGAAGTTCACTTTTGAATATGAAAGTTCTAAAGAAGAATATCTAACGGTTGAAAAAGGATCAATTTGTATTAATGGAGTTAGTCTTACAGTTGTAGATTCTACACCTACTTCTTTCTCTGTTGCAATTATTCCATATACATATGAACATACAAATTTTTGTAAACTCCAACCTGGAGACCTTGTTAATTTAGAGTTTGATATTATAGGGAAATATTTAGTTGCCCTAACAAAAAAAAGAAATATACAGTAGGATGAGTACTTACAGAACACATAATTGCGGACAATTACGTATTACCGATGTTGGTTCTACTGTTCGCTTAAGCGGATGGACACAACGTGTAAGAGAAATGGGTGGAATGGTCTTTATTGATTTAAGAGACCGTTACGGAATTACTCAATTAAAGTTTGATCAGGACATTAATGAATCTCTAGTTTCTCAAGCTAAAGGTATTGGACGTGAGTCTGTATTACAAATTGATGGAGTCGTTATTGAACGTTCATCAAAAAATACAAAAATACCTACTGGAGAAGTTGAAATAGAAGTTAGCGACTTAAAAATCCTTAACGCTTCTAAAACACCTCCTTTTACTATTGAAGACAATACCGATGGTGGAGACGATATTAGAATGAAATATCGTTATTTAGATTTAAGAAGAAATCCAGTACGTGAAAATCTTATCTTAAGATCTAAAATTGCTATTGAAACGCGTAAATTTTTATCGGATTTAGATTTCATTGAGGTAGAAACACCTTATTTAATTAAATCTACTCCAGAAGGTGCTCGTGATTTTGTTGTACCATCTCGTATGAATGAAGGTCAATTTTATGCCTTACCACAATCTCCTCAAACATTTAAGCAACTTCTTATGGTTGGTGGGTTTGATAAATACTTTCAAATTGTAAAGTGTTTTAGAGATGAGGATTTACGTGCTGATCGTCAACCAGAATTCACACAAATTGACTGTGAAATGTCTTATGTTAATCAGGAGGATATTTTAAATACTTTTGAAGAACTTACACGTCATTTATTAAAAGTTACTAAAAATGTAGAAACAGGTGAATTTCCACGTATGACTTATGATGAGGCCATGTTAAAATATGGTTCAGATAAGCCTGACACACGTTTCGGAATGGAATTCGTTGATTTTACTGAATTAACACAAAATAAAGGGTTTGCTATTTTCGATCAAGCTGAAGCTGTATTAGGAATACTAGCAAAAGGATGTTCTGGATATAGCCGTAAGCAAACCGATAAACTTACAAAGTGGGTAAAAAGACCACAAGTTGGTGCTCAAGGATTGGTTTATGCTAAATGGAATGAAGATGGAAGTTTTAAATCTTCTGTAGATAAATTCTATTCACCAGAACAACTTCAAGCTTGGTTTGAACAAGCTGGCGGACAACCTGGAGATTTATTATTAATTCTTTCTGGAGAGTTAGATAAAGCAAGAAAACAATTGTGTGCATTACGTTTAGAAATGGGAGACCAACTAAACTTGAAAGACCCTGAAAAGTTTGCTCCATTATGGGTTATTGATTTCCCTCTATTAGAATGGGATGAAGATACTGAGCGTTACCATGCAATGCATCATCCATTTACTTCGCCTAAATTAGAAGACCTAGACCGTATTGGATCTCATCCAGCAGATGTACGTGCTAATGCTTATGATTTAGTATTAAACGGATCTGAAATTGGAGGTGGTTCTATCCGAATTCACGATAGAGAAATTCAAAAACAAATGTTTACGCATTTAGGGTTTACAGACGAAGAAGCAAAAGCTCAATTTGGTTTCTTAATGGAAGCATTTGAATATGGAGCTCCACCACATGGAGGTATTGCTTTCGGATTAGACCGTTTGTGTTCTATTATTGGAGGTTCGGATTCTATTCGTGATTATATTGCATTCCCTAAGAATAACTCAGGGCGTGATGTTATGATCGATGCACCTGCCATTATTGATACACAACAACTTAACGATCTAAAGATCGACTTACAATTAACAGAACAAGAAAACTAAAAACAATACTCCAAAATACAATTACAATGTCAACGATTAAAAAAGCTAAAACGGCTCTTATTTCAGTTTTTCATAAAGATAATTTAGGACCTATCGTTCAAAAAATGCACGATTTAGGAATTGAACTTTATTCAACTGGTGGAACTCAAACTTTTATTGAAGGGTTAAATATTCCTGTAAACCGTGTTGAAGATGTAACAGGTTATCCATCTATTCTTGGTGGACGTGTTAAAACATTACACCCTAACGTTTTTGGAGGTATTCTTTGGAGAAGAGGTTTAGAAGATGATATTAAAGATATGGATACACATAGTATTCCTACATTTGATATTGTTATTGTTGACTTATATCCATTTGAAGATACTGTAGCTTCAGGAGCTGAAGAATCTGCAATAATTGAAAAAATTGACATTGGAGGGATTTCATTAATCCGTGCAGCTGCCAAAAACCATAAAGATGTTGTTATTATTCCATCAAGAGATGAATACAGCAGATTCTTATCAATCTTAGAAGAAGGTAACGGAGAAACTACATTTGAGCAACGTAAGCATTTCGCTGCAAAGGCTTTCCAAATTTCTTCTCATTACGATACTCATATTTATAACTACTTTAATTTAGATACTCAATTCTCAGAATTTAAGCAAAGTTATACAACGTTTGAAGAATTACGTTATGGGGAAAACCCACACCAAAAAGGAACATTCCACGGTAATTTATCTGAAATGTTTGACCAAGTAAGTGGACGTGCAATTTCTTATAATAACTTATTAGATATTGATGCTGCAACTAATTTAATTGGAGAATTTACTGAAACTACTTTTGCTGTATTAAAACATAATAATGCATGTGGAATAGCAAGTAGAGAAAATATTTTAACAGCTTGGAAAGATGCCTTAGCTGGAGATCCTATCTCTGCTTTTGGTGGTGTTTTAGCAACCAATGCTGAAGTTGATGTAGATACAGCAAACGAGATTAATAAAATTTTCTTTGAAGTAATTATTGCACCTTCTTATTCTGAAGAAGCCCTTGAAGTACTTAAATCTAAGAAAAACAGAATTATCTTAATCCAAAAAACAGGATTACCAGAACGTAAAATATTCCGTACTGTATTAAATGGTGTTTTAGAACAGGATGCCAATACTGTTACTGATGTAAAAGAGAATTTTAAATTATCTACTCTTGCAGAACCAACTGCAACAGAAACAAGTGATTTAGAATTTGCTTCTAAAATTTGTAAGCACACAAAATCTAATGCGATTGTTTTTGCTAAAAACAAACAAATGTTAGCAAGTGGAGTTGGACAAACATCTCGTGTAGATGCTTTAAAGCAAGCTGTTATTAAAGCAAAAACTTTTGGATTTGAATTAGAAGGATCTGTAATGGCTTCTGATGCATTCTTTCCGTTTCCAGACTGTGTAGAGTTGGCAAACGAACAAGGAATTAAAGCGGTTGTTCAACCTGGAGGGTCAATTAAAGACCAATTATCTATTGATTACTGTAACGAACATAAAATGTCTATGGTATTCACTGGAACACGTCACTTTAAACACTAATTTATTTTATTACCTTTGAGCTAAAGCACGAGAATGGGATTATTTGATATTTTTAAAAAGCATGATGTTGCTATTGACTTGGGAACGGCCAATACGCTAATCATTTTCAACAATAAAGTTGTTGTAGACGAACCATCAATTGTAGCTAAAGACCGTATTTCTGGTAAAGTAATTGCCGTAGGAATGCGTGCTCAACAGATGCATGGTAAAACACACGATAACATAAAGACTATTCGTCCTCTAAAGGATGGAGTTATTGCCGATTTTGATGCTTCTGAGCATATGATTAGAGAATTCGTAAAAAAGATCCCTAATCTTAAAAATTCGATAAAAACCCCAGACTTAAGAATGGTAATTTGTATTCCTAGTGGAATTACAGAAGTAGAAAAACGTGCCGTAATTGATTCAGCAGAACACGCTGGAGCAAGAGAAGTTTACCTTGTTCACGAACCAATGGCAGCAGCTATTGGTATTGGTATAGATGTTCAAGAACCTAAAGGAAATATGATTATTGACATAGGTGGTGGAACAACTGAAATTGCTGTACTTGCTTTAGGTGGTATTGTTTGTGATAAGTCTATAAAAGTTGCTGGAGATATTTTTACACAAGATATTTCTTATTACTTAAGAACACAACATAACCTATTTATTGGTGAACGTACTGCAGAACGTATCAAAATTGAAGTTGGTGCTGCTATATCAGACTTAGATAACCCACCTGAAGATTATGCCGTTCAAGGTCGTGATTTAATGACTGGAAAACCTAAACAAGTTTTAGTTTCTTCTTCTGAAATTGCTCGTGCTCTAGATAAATCTATTATCCAAATAGAAGAGGCTATTATGCAAACTTTAGCATTAACTCCACCCGAATTAGCTGCTGATATCTATAATACAGGTATTTATCTTGCTGGTGGTGGTTCTATGTTAAGAGGTTTAGATAAACGAATTTCTATTAAAACAGAACTTCCTGTTTGTATTGCAGAAGACCCATTACGTGCTGTTGTACGTGGAACAGGAATTTGTCTAAAAAATATTGAAAAATTTGGTTTCTTAATGAAATAAGAATCACTGTATTCTTATCTTATTAATTATTAAAATAATATATCATACGACTTATCTCAAGAAAAGATAAGTCGTATGGTTTACCATAAAATCTGAAGCCTTACCTATACCATAACTCCCTTTAACAGGTAATTACCTCATGCAAAATCTAATCGATTTATTAAGAAAATATCAGTTTGTATTTGTCTTCATTTTCTTGCAGATAATAGCTATGATATTAATAGTGAATCGAAATACATTCCATAGGTTTGCATTTTTAAACACGACCAACGCATTAGTTGGTAATTTTTTAGAGACTCAGGCAGATATTAAGGGGTACTTTGAATTAAAAGATCAAAACACGAGGCTTCAAGATGAAAATGCATCTTTACGAGCACAACTTTGCTCCCTAGAAAAAATGTATTTTGAAGTCGTAGATACCTTTCCTCAAATCAATTTAGATACCAATATATCATTTATTCAGTCAAGAATAATAAATGTCTCTAAACAGGACAATAACCAATTCTTAACCATTAATAAAGGAATAAAACACGGTATTACAAAACATATGGGAGTTATCTCCACAACAGGTGTTGTTGGTAAAACACTTTATGTTTCAGACTATTATTCTATTGTTATGAGTATTCTAAATGAATCCTCTTATCTCAATGTAAAAGTTGGTCAAAAAACATCTAATGGTAGTATGTATTGGACAGGCGAAAAGAGTGAGTATTGCCATATAAAATCAATCAGTAAATATGCAGAGGTTAATGTTGGAGACTCTGTACTTACCAATAATTATTCAACTACATTTCCAGAGAATATATTTGTAGGAACAGTATCTAATGTTGCACTAAATGAAGACAATCAATTTTACAAAATTGAGGTTAAATTAAGCCATGACTTTAATAATTTAGATGCTGTGTATTTATTAAAAGACTTACAGGAAGATGAACGTTTAATTTTAGAAGACTCTATCAATCATGTTTCCAGATAAACGTTTTATAATTAGATTTATTACTTTGTTTCTTGCACAAGTAATACTATTTCAACCTATGCAACTTATAGGTGAAGTTCATATTCAGGTATACCTACTTTTCCCAATCCTATTTCCTATATCCTACAACAAAACAAGTATATTAATATATTCTTTTTTCCTCGGGTTATTTATTGATATTGTTTCAAATACACTTGGTATTCATACCTCAACCATTTTAACAATCGCTTTATTAAGACCAATAGGGTTAGAATTATTAAATTTAAAAGTAAGTGAAATTGAAGGGGAAATTGGCTGGTTTAAAATATCGAAATTAAAATTTGCGTCATTTCTATTTGTTTTAACACTTATTCATCAGCTCTATTTTCAATTATTGAGTAACTTAGGGTTTTGGACATGGCCTCAGTTGGGATATATATTAAAAAACACCATCCTATCTACAATGGTCATGATTCTTCTACTTGCCATATTCGAAAACAAGAAAAAACGTAACAAACGTTGAAAAAAGGAAACTTACAATCACGTAAAAACGGAGTACTATTTACTTTTATATTAGGTGGCCTTATACTTTTAATAAACATTTTTAAACTTCAATTATTTACACCAGCTTATAAGAAATTGGCTGAAAAAAATGTAATTAGAGAAGAAATCGTTTATCCAGTAAGAGGTAGTATTTACGATAGAAATGGAAAATTACTGGTAGGAAACCAAAGATCATACGATTTAATGGTTATTCCTAGAATGGTAAAAAACTTAGATACAAATGCCCTTGCAAAATATACGGAAACCCCACTTGAATATTTAAAATACAAACTAAAACGAGCAAAACGATATAGCACGCGTAGACCTTCTGCTCTAGTAAAAAGTATTGAAAAAGAAAGTGGAATGCGTTTATTAGAACGTATTCATCAATTTCCAGGAATTTATTTAGAAGAAAGAACGGCCAGACATTATCCATATCCAATTGCAGCTAATGTATTAGGCTATATTGGACAAGTACCACCTTCTGTCCTCAAAAAGAAAACATATTACCATAGAAATGATAATATTGGTATTACAGGTGTAGAAAAAACGTATGAAGATACCTTACGAGGTGAAAAGGGTATGCAGCTGGTTAATAAAGATTCGCATAGTCGTTCTAAAGGTGCATATGAAGAAGGTAAATATGATGTTAAGTCTACACCCGGAAAAGATTTAACTCTAACCTTAGATGCAGAATTACAGTTATACGCTGAAAAATTAATGCAGAATAAAAAAGGAGCCGTTGTTGCTATTGAACCATCTACTGGAGAAATATTAACACTCGTTTCTAGCCCGACATATGATCCGAATTTACTTATTGGAAGACGTCGATCTAAAAACTATTCATTACTTGAAAAAGATACTCTAACACCTTTATATGACCGTAGCCTTGTTGGGCAATATCCTCCAGGTTCAACATTTAAGCTTGTAAATGCATTAATAGGATTACAAGAAGGTGTCATCTCTAGCAATACATCCTTTCCGTGTAATCACGGATGGAGATTTAGTTCCAAACTTAAAGTAGGATGTCATAGCCATCGTTCACCATTAAATTTAGAGCAATCAATTGCTCAATCCTGTAATGCATTTTATTGTTATACCTTTCAAAAAATAATTGACCGAGACAATAACACAAAGGTCAATTATAAAAAGTGGACAGAATATGTTGAAAGTTTTGGATTAGGAAATTTCTTAAATAATGATCTCCATACTGGTAAACGAGGTAAAGTCCCAAGTGTTGAATATAATAACAGCAGGTATCCATTCTCTTGGAAAGCTCCAACAGTAATATCGTTATCTATAGGTCAAGATGCGCTTTTAGTAACTCCAATACAAATGGCGAATATGTGTGCTGCAATTGCCAACAGAGGTCATTTTTATACACCACACATATTAGCTAAAGTAGATAACTCTCCAATAGAAATTGAAAAATTTACAACTCCTAAAAAAATAGACATTGATAAACGTCATTTTGAAACGGTAATAGATGGAATGCTACAAGTGGTTGATGGGAAAAAAGGAACGGCCAAAAATGCCAGAATAAATGGCATTGAAATATGTGGAAAAACAGGTACTGCTGAAAACTTCGCCAAAATAAATGGCAAACGCGTTCAACTAAAAGATCACTCTATATTTATTGCCTTTGCCCCAAAAGATAATCCTAAAATTGCTATAGCAGTTTATGTAGAAAATGCAGGGTGGGGATCATCATATGGATCACCAATAGCAAGTTTACTGATAGAGCAATATTTAACAAATAAGGTAGAGCGTAAAAGTCTAGAGAAGGACATAATGGAAGCGGATTTATTAGATTTAGAATTACAAAATGAGACGCACTAGCATTTTTAAACATATTGATTGGATTATTGTTCTTCTATTTTTTGCACTTTGCTTTATAGGGTGGGCAAGTATTTACTCTACGGCATATCAAGAAGAGCATATGTCTATTTTTGACCGTACTCAAGAATATGGTAAGCAGGTCATATGGATTTTAACATCCTTATTTCTTGGAACGGTTATTTTATTTACATCAGAAAAGCTATACACTCAATTTAGTTGGCTATTTTATGGAATTAGCATGCTATCTCTACTACTTGTTCCGTTTATTGGTAAAGAAATTGGGGGTGCTAGATCATGGTTTCATATAGGCTCCTTTAGTCTACAACCATCAGAATTTGCTAAATTCTCTACTCTGCTCCTCCTTTCATCGTTTTTAAATATCCCTTTAATTAATCTTAATAAGATTAAAAATCAATTGATTGCGGCTGGAATTATTGGGATTCCCATTATTCTTATTATGCTACAACCAGATGCAGGTTCGGCATTGGTATATTGCTCATTAATATTCTTACTATATAGAGAGGGTCTCCCTGCCATATATATGTGGATTATCTTATCATGTATTGTCTTATTTATCTTAGCTTTACTACTGCCATTAACTTGGTTAATATTTGGTGTATTATTTCTTGTTATTATTTATATCGCTATAATTTATTTGCTATCGCTAAAATCTAAAACGAAGCAAATACCTTATATTATTATTGCCTCTGCCCTATCGATATTATATTGCCTGAGTGTCGAATATTTGTATGATAATATTTTAGAATCTCATCAAAGAAATAGAATTGATCTTATTCTGGGAAAAATGGAGGATAGTAGTGGTAGTGGATATAACTTAAACCAATCTAAAATTGCCATTGGATCTGGAGGTTTCTCTGGGAAGGGATATTTAGAAGGAACGCAAACAAAATTCAACTTTGTGCCTGAGCAAAGCACAGACTTTATATTTTGCTCTATTGGTGAAGAATGGGGATCTATTGGAAGTTTAGTTGTCTTATCTCTATTCTTTACGCTCATTTGTCGTCTAATAATAAAAGCAGAAAAACAACGTTCAACCTTCACAAGAGTATATGGATATGGCGTCGCCTGTATTCTGTTTATTCATGTGTTTATAAATATTGGAATGACCATTGGACTCGTGCCTGTTATTGGTATTCCTTTGCCATTTTTAAGCTATGGAGGATCTTCACTTTGGGGATTCTCAATACTTCTTTTTATCTTTATTCGTTTAGATGCGCAACGTAAAGAAATACTATAGTTTATGCTCTCAATACAAAATTTATGTATTTATACAGAAGATAAACAACAACTATTAAATAACATTAGTTTCAATTTAGAACACGGTGTTTTTAAAGCTATTGTTGGTGAGTCGGGTTCTGGAAAAAGCTTAACCGCCTTATCTATTGCTAAACTTTTAAGTGCTAACCTTAGTACTTCTGGTGCTATCTTATGGAATAATGTAGATATATTATCAGTAACTGAAGAGCAGCTTATTAATTATAGAAAAACAGAACTCGCTTTTGTATTTCAGAACCCCATGCATTGCTTAAACCCAGTGGTTAAATGTGGTGAACAAATTGCAGAGGTATTTAAACTTCAAAAATTAGATCCAAAACAAATTTCAGGTCGTATAAACAACGTACTTGAACAAGTTAACTTATTGGAATTTGATCGTATTAAAAATGCCTATCCTCATGAACTTTCTGGCGGACAAAAGCAACGAATAATGATTGCCATTGCATTGGCCTCTAATGCTAAGTTATTAATAGCAGATGAACCCAGTACAGCTCTAGATGTTTTAGTTCAACAGGATATTTTGACTTTGCTTAAACACTTGCAGAACTCAAATAAATTATCCATCCTATTTATTACACATGATTTAAACTTGGCATTTAAATATGCCGATGATATTATTGTTATGAAAGATGGAGAGATTGTTGAAGAAAATACGTCATCAATCATCAAAAACAATCCACAAGAAAAATATACACAAGGCCTCATTCATTGTAGACCTCAACGTAATAATTATGTTAGGCCTCTACCAACAGTAGAAGAATATATTCAAGGTACACACAGTACTAAAACCCATAGTAAACCCAATACCACTTATACAGATTTACTTTTTGAAATAGAAAATGTATCCTTTGCATATGGTAAAACTCAAGTGCTTCATAATCTTGATTTTTCTATTTACAAAGGTGAAAGCTTAGGTATTGTTGGTGCTTCGGGAAGTGGTAAATCTACTTTTGGTAAATGTATAATGCGTATTTTAAATGGGTTTAACGGAAACATCAAATTATCCGAAACTCCTATATCAAACATTCCTATTGCAGACTATCGAAAACAGGTCCAAATGGTATTTCAAGATCCTTATGGCTCTTTAGATGGTAGACCAAAAGTAAAGAAACAACTGGATGAAATTTACAAAACGTATTATCCCAATTTAGATGCTAATCAGAGGTTATCTAAAATGAAAACCTTAATAGAAGACGTGGGTTTAGATCTTTCATATTTAAATACACGCCCTAGAGAATTATCTGGTGGACAAAGACAACGTATTTGTATTGCTAGATGTTTAATATCTGGAGCAAAAACATTAATTTTAGATGAATCTATAGCTGCACTAGATGTTTCTATACAAGCTAAAATTCTTAATTTACTAAACAACTTGAGAGATAAATATGGATTAACTTATATTTTCATCTCACACGATCTAGAAAGTGTACATTATTTCTGTGATCGTATTTTGGTTTTAAACCAAGGAAAAATAGAAGAAATTGATTCTGCTGAAACCATTATGAATGCAAGTCAATCGAAATATACTAAACAACTTCTTAAAGCGAGTTTAACAACATTTTAAGACGAAATATTCTTTTAAACGACATATTATGAAAGTAAAAATCATTGGACTTGGCGACCACGAAGGCGTAAATAACGTAGGTGGAAGAATTGGAGCTGCAAAAGGTCCTGAATCCTTTAAAACGTTTTACAATAAACTTAATGGTGACCATTTCTTTCAACAAACTAAACAAGATATTGAATGTCTGAATTTTGATGGTTTGTCTTTAGAAGAAAAACATGAAAAATCAGCAAAAGCCATTTCAAACTATGAACAAAATAATGATATAACGATTGTAGTTGGAGGAGGTCATGATTTTATTTATTCACATGTAAAAGGGGTATCTTATAAAAATAAGAATAAAACTTCGTGCATCAATATTGACCCGCATTTAGATATGCGTCCATACAATGAACAATTTACTAGTGGAAGTCCATTTAGACGTTTAATTGATGAGAAAATTCTTTCCTCTCAACAATTAATAGAATATGGAATTCAAACACATGCCAATGCACCTGAATTATTTGACTATGCCAATTCAAAGAATATTGATGTTGTGTATTACCATGAACTAACGTTTGTTAATTACTTATCAGTATTTCATCAAAAATTAGAAGATCTCGCTAAAGTGTCTGACCATATTGTTATTAGTTTAGATCTAGATGTTCTACAAGCTTCTTATGCCCCTGGTGTTTCTGCACCAGCAGTTGAAGGATTTACTCCAGAACAAATGAAAGCTCTATTAATATGTGCTGCGTCTTTCAAAGAGGTAAAGTCTTTGGGTATTTTCGAATTAAATCCAGACTTAGATATTGATGACCGTACAGCAAGGTTAGCTGCTTATTGTGCATACTACTTTATTGAAGCTAAACGATAAAGTTATTTAACATACCGATTTTCAAAAGACTTCTAATCAGAAGTCTTTTTTTATAGTATCTTGTAAAGGAACTCTATTTCTACTCTTTTATGGCTTATAATGAATATTTAGCAGATCGTATCCGTCGTTTATTTTTAGAAGAAAGACAGATTATTGAAGAAAAAAAAATGATGGGTGGCTTATGTTTTATGCTTCATGATAAGATGTGTTGCGGGATACATTTTGACAAAAAAAAACAAACGGATCTTCTGATGGCTAGAATTGGAGAAGAAGCAACGGATGAAGCCTTAACAAAAGAGGGTTGTCACCCAATGGATTTTACAGGTAGACCTATGAAAGGCTATGTATTTGTGGACCCTGATGGATTTGACCTAGACGAACAGTTAGAATATTGGATTAAAAAATGTATTGCCTTTAATCCAATAGCAAAAAGCAGTAAACGTCGTAAAAAAAAGTAAATTAATACGATTCCTTTATTCACCAAGATTTCATTTTAAATCGTATTTGTAAGCTTTTGATCTTAATTATAAAGACAATATGAATCATATTGATTAATTTAGCGTAAAATTTACAAATCCATTTTTTGGCAATGAAAACCATACATCAATTTAATTTTGAGAACAAAAGAGCGCTTATTCGCGTAGATTTTAATGTTCCTTTAAACGATTCGTTTCAAATTACAGATGATACAAGAATCTTAGCTGCCCTTCCAACAATTAAAAAGATCTTAAACGACGGTGGATCTGTCGTATTAATGTCTCACCTTGGACGTCCTAAAAATGGACCTGAAAATAAATTCTCATTAATACATATACAAGCCTATTTATCAGAAGTTTTAGGAACAGACGTTAAGTTTGCAGAAGATTGTATTTCTGAAGCCTCGCAAAAGCTGTCTGCAGAACTAAAATCTGGTGAAGTATTATTACTTGAAAATTTACGTTTTTATTCAGAAGAAAAGAAAGGGGACCAGAACTTTGCTAAAACCTTAGCCAATCACGGTGATATTTATGTTAATGATGCTTTTGGTACTGCACACCGTGCTCATGCCTCTACCGCTGTAATTGCAGAAAACTTTGCTGATAAAAAGTGTTTCGGAGATGTTATGTCTAACGAAATTGAAAATTTAGAAAAAGTACTTTCTAGTGGTGAAAAACCAATTACTGCTATTATGGGTGGTGCTAAAGTTTCAAGTAAAATAAGCATTATAGAAAAAATTCTACCAAAAGTTGATAAGTTAATTATTGGTGGTGGAATGAGTTATACATTTGCTAAAGCAATGGGTGGTAATATTGGTAAATCTCTCGTTGAAGATGATTTATTATCTATGGCTTTAGATTTAATTGAAAAAGCAAAAGAAAATAATGTAGAATTACATTTACCTGTAGATTCTTTAAATGCTGATGCTTTTTCAAACGATGCAGACCGTTGCGAATCTAAGATTGGAGAAGTACCAGAACATTGTATGGGATTAGATATTTCTACAGAAACAATGAAGAATTATAGGGAAGTTTTATTAAACTCTAAAACAATTCTTTGGAATGGACCTATGGGTGTTTTTGAAATGGAAAATTTCTCTAAAGGAACTAAAGCTGTTGGTCAGGCCGTAGCTGATGCTACTGCAAATGGAGCTTTTAGCCTTGTTGGAGGTGGAGATTCTGTAGCTGCTGCTAAGCAGTTTGGTTTAGATAAACGAGTAAGTTACATTAGTACTGGTGGTGGAGCTATGTTAGAATACCTTGAAGGTAAAGAACTACCTGGTATTTCTGCAATCATGAACTAGGCTTATAATTAACCTTATAAAAAAAGCGAGATAACAAATGGTTATCTCGCTTTTTTTTAATCTTCTGATGATTCAGTATTTTTATCTACCGTACCTTCTTTATTACTTTTTTCTTCTGGTTTTGAAGGAGTAATTTTTTTCACTTCTTCTTTATCTTGGTGTTGATCATTTCTTCGATCTACACGTTCACTTTGTTCTTTTTCTTTTCTACTATCCCCTTGCTCAGTCGATCTATTTTCAAACCTCCTAGGACCTGGTTTAGCTTTGTTCTTTTGATTATATGATTGGCGTCTTTGGCTTAAAAATTGTGCAATCTCTTTTGCATCAATTCTATTTGCATCAAGATCTAAATTCTCAGCTCGAGATCTAAAAATATCAATTGCAGTAAACACCGCTTTTCTAAAGGAATCTTCGCTGGCCTCACCTTTTCCTGCAATAGAATACGCCGTTCCATGATCTGGAGAAGTTCTGATATAAGGTAAACTCGCTGTAAAATTAACACCATTCTGAAATGAAAGTGTTTTAAATGGCACTAAACCTTGATCATGATACATTGCTAAAATCGCATCATAATTATATTGCATTCCAGTTCCAAAAAAACCATCTGCCGGAAATGGACCGTACGCTAACACATTATCTTCTTGTAATGAATTAATGGTGTCATTTATAAAATCATTCTCCTCTTGTCCTATTAAACCATTATCTCCAGCATGCGGATTCAATGCTAAAATTGCAATTTTAGGTTTTCTAATCATAAAATCCATCTTTAAACTTGTGTTTAAAGCTTTCGTTTTATTCATAATAACCTCACTATTAATATTATTTGCAACCTCAGATAAAGGAATATGTCCTGTGGCAACAGCAACTTTCAAGTTATCATTAACCATCAACATTAAAGCTTCGTCAGATTCTAAACGCTCCTTTAAAAACTCTGTATGTCCAGGGAAATTAAACGAATCGCTTTGAATATTATCTTTATTAATAGGCGCTGTAACTAAAACATCAATAAATCCTTCTTTTAATGCCGCTGTAGCAGCTTCTAAAGATTCTAATGCAATTTTACCTGCCTCTACTGTAGATGTTCCTATTTTAATTGGAACCTCTCCATGGGTAGAAGCCAAAATATTTACATTCTTATGCTTAATGTCTTTAATATGGTCACAAACCAAAAAATGGAAATTCTTTAGTTGTAGTGTTTTTCGATAATATGCAATAACCTTTGAAGGGGCGAAAATTACTGGCGTACAAAAATCTAACATCCTTGCATCGCTAAATGTTTTCATAACCACCTCTGGCCCAATTCCATTTATATCTCCAATACTTATTCCTACTCGGATCTGTTTTACCTTATTCATCTGTAATTTATAAGAATGTAATTCCCGAAATTAACTAAAAAAATAGAATTTGTTTGTTTATTTTTTTAATCTTTTATACCATATTACATTTTCATTACTTTTGTTTTAATGTCTGAAAGAATAGAAAAAATAAAACAAAAGATAAAAGCCGTTGGATTACACCCTGGTGTGTATTTATTTAAAGATACAGAACGGAAAGTAATCTATGTTGGAAAAGCAATCAAGCTTAGAAATCGGCTTAACTCATATTTTAGAGAAAACCAAACAGGGAAAACTAAAATATTGGTCAGTAGAATAATTGACTTTGATACGGTATTAGTAGATAGTGAAGCAGATGCTCTTTTATTAGAGAATTCACTGATTAAAAAATACAAACCAAAATATAATATACTCTTAAAAGATGATAAATCCTACCCTTGGCTTTGCATCAAAAAAGAGCGTTTCCCACGCGTATTTTCTACACGTAAGGTAATAAAAGATGGATCCGAATATTTTGGACCGTATACAAGTGTTAGGATGGTTCGCGTATTACTTGAACTTCTTAAAGAATTGTTTCCAATTCGAACTTGTAATTTTAACTTGTCTCAAGACAATATTGATGCAGGGAAATTTAAAGTTTGCTTAGAGTATCATATTAAAAACTGCCTCGGCCCATGTGAAAATCATCAATCAGATGAAAGTTATGCCGAAGATATAGAGCAAATACGTTCTATTTTAAAAGGAAATACATCACATGTTCTATCAATCCTTGAAGATAGAATGCGAAAGTCATCAGCAGAATTTGAATTTGAACAGGCTCACATTTGGAAACAAAAATGGGAAAGTTTAAAAGAATATAGTCGAAAGTCTACAGTTGTAAGTGCTCAAATACATAATGTTGATGTTTTTACCATTACTTCGGATGATAAATCTGCTTATTTTAACTTCTTAAAAGTTATGAATGGTTCTATTATCCAGGCATATACCTCTGAAATTAAAAAAGTTTTAGGTGAAGCAGATGCAGATATCCTTTCCAATTTAATCTTAAACATTCGAGAAAAATTCTCATCGCAATCCAAAATGGTATTAACGAACTTACCAATCAAGGTTGAGGGATTAGATTTTCAAATAACCACTCCTAAACGTGGCGACAAGCTAAGTTTGGTTGAACTTTCTGAAAAAAATGCTAAATATTATAAAGCAGAAAAGTGGAAACAAATTCAACAAACTGATCCTGAGAAACATCAGAATAGAATTTTAGAACAATTAAAAAAAGATTTAAGATTACCCGAACTACCAAAACATATAGAATGCTTTGACAATTCTAACTTTCAAGGAACCAATGCGGTTTCAGCCTGTGTTGTTTTTAAAAATGCAAAACCAGCAAAAAAAGAATATCGACATTTTTTAATTAAAACGGTTGAAGGCCCTGATGATTATGCCAGTATGACTGAAGTTGTATACAGACGATATAAAAGACTGATTGATGAAGATTTACCTTTACCACAACTTATTGTTGTAGATGGAGGTAAAGGTCAATTAGGTGCAGGTATAAAAGCTTTAGAACAACTTGGAATATATGGTCAAGTTGCCATTTTAGGAATTGCAAAACGATTAGAGGAATTATACTTCCCTGGAGATCCACATCCTTTATATTTAGACAAACGATCTGAAAGCTTAAAAGTAATTCAACATATGCGAGACGAAGCCCATAGATTTGGAATTACGCATCATAGAAATAGAAGGGTAAAAGGTAATCTAAAAAGTGAATTACATGAAATTTCGGGATTAGGACAAAAATCAATTGATCTTTTATTTAATACCTTTGGGTCAGTTAAAGGTGTTAAAAAAGCAACCGATTTAGAATTGATTGAATGCCTTGGAAAACACCGAGCAAAACTTATTATAGAATGGAAAAAGCAAGAATAGATAAATGGTTATGGAGTATTCGTTTATTTAAAACGAGAACTCTGGCAGGAAAAGCATGTAATTCTGGTAAAGTAAAAATAAACGGTAGGTCTACAAAAGCGTCATCATCTGTAATGGTTGGAGATACAATTACGGCTCAAAAAAACAGGATTACTTATACATTTATTGTTGAAAAAATTATTGAAAACCGTGTCGGATATCCTGTTGCAATCACATGCTATACTGATAAAACACCACAATCTGAACTCGACAAATTTAAAGAACATTTTGTTATCAGACATCGAGGTGAGTTTAGAGAACAAGGTGAAGGAAGACCAACAAAACGTGACCGTAGAGACTTAGATGAATTTAAAGGAATTGATATAGATTTTGAAGACTATTTTGATGAGTTAGACGATGACGAATAATCTTCAAGCCATTAACCCTAAAATATAAACAGAATAAATATGATTCGTTAATTCTATAATACTAGGCGAATAAGATTTATTCTTGAGTTAAATTTATAAACTATATATACAAAGTTTAACCTCTTCTTTTCTATAATGTCCCTAAAAAAAATGTACATTAGCTACATTAAATTCAATCTTTAACCCAAGATATTTATGAAGAAAGTCATTATTTCAGTTCTTTCCTTGTTTCTTATTCTCTTTTTATCTCTATTTATTTCTGGAAAGACTTATTTATTAAAAGCCTTTAAATCGACTTATTTACAAGGGCACTCTACAGCTCATATCCATGACCAATCGGCATTTGATCTTGCTGTAATAAAGAAAGGAACTCCAGAAGAATGGGATTTATCACCAAATTACAATCAGAAATCTCTAACAAAAAAATTAGAGGAAATTCATGATAACAATAATTCAATTGCATTTTTAGCAATTAAAGATGGTAAATTAGATTTCGAAAAATATTGGGATGAAGGCGCTGTTAATTCGTCTACCAATTCATTTTCTATGGCAAAATCTATAGTAGGTATGCTATTAGGAATCGCTATGCAAGAAAATAAAATCCAAAATGTTTTTCAACCTGTAAGCGAATTTTTACCTGAATTTGCTGAGGCTGATGAAAAAACATTTTTTAATCACCAACTTGAAATTCGACATTTATTGAGTATGACTGCCGGATTAGAATGGAATGAAGATTATTATAGCATTTCTCAAACTTCTGAAGCCTATTATGGTAGCGACCTAAAGCAGCAAATGCTGAATTTAAAAGTTGTTACTGAGCCAGGTACTGTATTTGAATATCAAAGTGCAGCAACTCAAATTTTGGCCATGGTTATAGAAAAAGCAACTGGGCAATCTTTACCTGATTATGCAAGTGAAAAACTATGGAAACATATTGGTTCTACTCAAGATGCTTCTTGGCATACTGATGGAGAAGGACAAACTTTAGCTTTTTGTTGTTTTAATTCTAATGCTAGAGATTTTGCAAGATTAGGGCAACTTTACCTTAATAAAGGACGTTGGGATGGTGTACAAATTATTCCTGAACCTTTTGTTGATATTTCGACTCAAGCAAATTCTAAATCAAGTAACTATGGTTACCAATGGTGGGTACACAACTCTGGTTCTACAAAAGCCTACTACATGGAGGGTCATTTAGGTCAATATGTTATTGTTATTCCAGATCTAGAACTGGTTTTAGTACGCCTTGGACATAAGAGCTCTACTAATGCTTTAACTACCTATATAGATGAAATGGTCAGCTTATATCGTTAATATTACCATTATCACATAAAAAGAAAGCCTCATCAAGTTAATAACTTAATGAGGCTTTCTTTTTACTTTATCTAACCAATCACGCTTAATTATTTTATATTTTTTTTTTAGTGATTACTTCATTTCCAATATATAACACTAATAAATATATTCCTTTAAAGGGTAACTCTAGTTCAAAAGATGAACTAATAATCTCTTTATCCATTATACGTTTACCTAATAAATCTTTTACAATCACTTTATCTATCGTTTGTTGATCTGTTGAATTCACATATACCATGTTATTCATTTTAGATTGATATACATTGAATGCTGACATTTTAATCTCATCCACACTTATTCCTTTTACTGAATAACAACTTGAAGTATCAATACACTCATCCGTAGATATGATAACGGCATAACTACCATTATTAAATGGTGAATAAGATTGTAAACCTGAAGATAAATTTTATACCCTAGCCCCTTCATCAATATTAAAATATATAAAGTAATTTTTCATTTCTCTAAACTTTTATTTTCCAAAAATTTAACAAATTGTTTGACCCTATCAATATCCACCAATTTCAATCTCATAAATCCTATTTATTATCTCATCGTTAAAAGTGATAAAGTCCAAAAAAATCGAACCAATTAAATTGTATATTTGTTATCGATAAGTAAAACATTAACCATAAATAGAATCTATTATGAAATTCGAATTACCAGCTTTACCATATGCTTACGATGCTTTAGAACCTCATTTTGATGCTCGTACTATGGAAATTCACCATAGCAAACACCA
>CBDEVQ010000083.1:0-13975 GCA_965243605.1 Flavobacteriales bacterium | reverse complement strand
CTCATCAAACCCTAAAGCATTAAAAGTATACTTAACAAGATCAATTACTTTTTCAAATTCATCTTGAACTTGATCTGGTCTACAAAATAAGTGCGCATCATCTTGAGTAAACCCTCTTACTCTTGATAATCCATGAAGTTCACCAGATTGTTCATAACGATATACTGTACCAAATTCTGCTAAACGTAATGGTAAATCTCTATATGAACGAGGTCTTGCATTAAATATTTCACAGTGATGTGGGCAGTTCATTGGTTTTAATAAGAACTCTTCGTTTTCGTTTGGTGTACAAATAGGTTGGAATGAATCTTCACCATACTTTGCATAATGACCAGACGTTTCATAAAGCTCTTTACTTCCTATATGAGGTGTTACAACTGGTTCATAACCACGTTCTACTTGTGCATCACGCATAAAACGCTCTAAACGTTCTCTTAACATTGCTCCTTTAGGTAACCAAAGTGGTAACCCTAAACCTACACGTTGAGAAAAGTGGAATAAATCCAATTCTTTACCAAGCTTACGGTGGTCACGTTTTTTTGCTTCCTCTAATAAGGCTAAATGTTCTTTTAATAATTTAGCTTTCGGGAAAGTTACTCCGTAAATTCGAGTTAATTGTTCGCGGTTCTCATCACCTCTCCAGTATGCACCGGCAACACTCATTAATTTTACGGCCTTAATAATTCCAGTATTAGGAATATGTGGTCCTCTACATAAATCTGTAAATTCTCCTTGTGTATAAAAGGTGATTGTACCATCATCAAGACCTTCAAGTAATTCTAATTTATACTTGTCGTCTTTTTCTGTAAAATATTGAATCGCTTCTTCTTTAGAAATATCCTTACGTACATATGGATTTTTCTGACGAGCTAATTCAATCATTTTATCTTCTAATTTTTTAAAATCATCTGAAGAAATAGATTTACCTCCTAAGTCAATATCATAATAAAATCCATTTTCAATTGGTGGACCTATTGCTAATTTAACTCCTGGGTATAAGGCTTCTATAGCTTCAGCCATTAAGTGGGCTGAAGAATGCCAAAATGCATATTTACCACCTTCATCATTAAATGAAAGTAGCTTTAAGTTAACATCTTCATTTATAGGACGTGTTGCATCCCAAACTTCACCGTTAACTTCTGCTGCTATTATATTTCGTGCTAATCCACTACTTATGCTTTCTGCAACTTGCATAGCTGTAGTTCCTGCTGGATATTCACGTTTACTATTATCTGGTAATGTTACTTGTATCATTTTTTTCTCTTAAAAAGACTAAATGTAAATATTATTTTGATTTGCACCAAAATATTGAATCAATTAGTACGCTTTAGCAAATAGAACACGTTGTTTAGATGGTTTCCCTGTAATCATACATTCACCGGCCTCAATTTCCATTTCTTGAGGTATACAGCGAATTGTTGCTTTCGTTTCTTCCTGAATTCTTTCTTCAGTTTCGATACTTCCATCCCAATGCGCCAATATAAATCCACCTTTACTTTCTAAAACCTCCTTAAATTCTTCATAAGAATCTACTTTGGTAATATGAGTATCTCTATGTGTTAAAGCTTTGTTATAAATATTTTCTTGAATTTCATTTAATAATGAAGGAATATATGATAATGCTTCATCTATTTTGTAAGATGCTTTTTCTTGAGTATCTCTACGAGCCAATTCAATGGTTTCATTTTCAAGATCACGTGCACCTACGGTAATTCTAACTGGAACTCCCTGTAATTCATATTGAGCAAATTTCCAACCAGGTTTATGAGTATCTCTATTATCGTATTTAACAGAAATCCCTTTAGATCTTAAGTCTGCTGCAATTTTATTAGCAACTTCAGAAACTTGTGCAAATTGTTCGTCTCCCTTATAAATAGGAACAATAACAACTTGGTTAGGCGCTAATTTAGGAGGTAAAACAAGTCCTTTGTCATCGGAATGGGTCATAATTAAAGCACCCATTAAACGTGTTGAAACACCCCATGAAGTAGCCCATACATATTCTTGCTTACCTTCTTTAGATGTAAACTTAACATCAAAGGCTTTAGCAAAGTTCTGACCTAAAAAGTGTGAGGTACCTGCCTGTAAAGCTTTACCATCTTGCATTAAAGCTTCAATGGTATAGGTTTCATCGGCACCAGCAAAACGTTCACTTTCTGATTTATAACCTTTAACAACAGGCATAGCCATAAAGTTTTGGGCGAAATCAGCATATACACCTTGCATAAGTTCAGCTTCAGCAATTGCTTCTGTTTTAGTAGCATGAGCCGTATGTCCTTCTTGCCATAAGAATTCAGCCGTACGTAAGAATAAACGTGTACGCATTTCCCAACGTACAACATTAGCCCACTGGTTTACTAAAATAGGAAGGTCTCTATACGATTGTACCCAACCTTTATAAGTATTCCAAATAATAGCTTCTGAAGTAGGTCTTACAACTAATTCTTCTTCTAATTTAGCGTCTGGATCTACTTGTAATTTACCAGGTTCATCTGGATTGTTTTGTAACCTGTAATGGGTTACAACTGCACACTCTTTAGCAAACCCTTCAGCATTCTTTTCCTCGGCTTCAAACAAACTTTTGGGTACAAAAAGGGGGAAATACGCATTTTGGTGACCGGTTTCTTTAAATCTTTTATCGAGTTCTGCCTGCATTTTTTCCCAAATTGCATAACCGTAAGGTTTAATCACCATACATCCTCTAACTCCTGAATTTTCAGCTAGATCTGCATTGACAACCAGTTCGTTATACCATTTTGAATAATCTTCACTTCTTGAAGTAAGTTTTTTTGCCATTTTTATCTTTTTTGGTACAAATTTTGAGATATAAAATTTGGTTAAAATTCAACCTTTGCAAATCTAAGTTAAATTATCGATTTGTTTTAAGGGAATTTTGGTAAATTAGCAGTATCACTCGAAAAAACATTAGTTATGAAAAAAATATTATCCTTATCTATATTATTGGTATTTAGTTTTAGTCTTATGGCTCAAGTAGACAATGAGTTTTATGATGATATTTATGATGACTCAGAATATATTATTAATGAGCGTCAATCAACTTCTGATTTTGAGAGAAGAAGTTATGAAGATGGATACGAAGATGGATATGAGGATGGTTTTTATGAAGCTAGAATAAATAGGTTTTATAGAGGGTATTCGTTTAGATACTATTCTTATTTATGGGATTATGATCCGTTTTGGGATAGAGATTTTTATTCTTCTTATGCATTTTCACCTGGATTTTCATTCGGTTATTTCAATAACTCGTGGGGATTTAGTTTTGGTTGGGGTTCTGGATGGTATTACCCATCTTTCGGATTTGGATGGAATTCTTGTTACCCAAGTTGGACATACCATTCTCACCATTATAATGGTCACCATTTTAACCACCCTTATTATTATGGAAACCCTCACCATACAAATTCCTCATATGGTTATGGGAGTACAGGACATTCAACTCATACTTCAGGAAGACCATTAGGTGGAGCTGGAAATGGAGAAGGATATTATGGAAATGGAGGACGTCCAACTGGAGGTGCTTCAAGTCAAGTATTTGCTGACAATCAATCAAGAATGGTTAGTAGAAATGCAACAAATAGATCGCATTTATCGAGTGGAACAAATTTAGACGATCAAAACCCATATTATAAATATAAAGGACGTGACGTTGTTAACTCTACAAACGACATTAAAAAATCTGGAGATTATAGACCTGCAAATTCTTCTGTAAGAAATTCTACGTCTACAAGGTCTAATTCATATACAAGACCACAGTCAGAAAGACCGAATACGTATACTAGACCAAATTCGTCTACTCGTTCTAACACGTATACAAGACCAAGTTCATCATCAAGATCTAATACCTATACTAGACCATCTTCTACACGTTCTAATACGTATACAAGACCAAGTTCATCATCAAGATCGAATACGTACACTAGACCAAGTTCTTCAACACGTTCTAATTCTTACACGAGACCAAGTTCGTCTACACGTTCTAATTCATATACGAGACCAAAACCGTCTACGCGTTCTAACTCATACACAAAACCAAGTTCGTCTACACGTTCAAGCTCTTATACAAGACCAAGTTCGTCATCAAGATCAGGTAATAAATCGTATTCACGTTCAGGTTCATCAACACGTTCAAGTTCGTATACACGACCAAGTTCTTCGTCAAGATCAGGTAATAAATCGTATTCACGTTCAGGTTCATCAACACGTTCAAGTTCGTATACACGACCAAGTTCTTCGTCAAGATCTAGTAATAAATCATATTCACGTTCAAGTTCATCATCTCGATCTAGTTCAGGAACACGTACAGGTTCTTCAAGATCAACATCTCGATCAACGAGAAGATAATTATTTATGAAAAAAATTAACCTTATTTTATTGGCTTGCAGTATTTCTACACTTGCAATAGGTCAAACAGTGAAAAGTGCTGTAGATTATGCAACTCATGATATTATTGGCTCTGGTCGTTATGTATCTATGGGAGGAGCTTTTACTGCACTTGGTGGTGATCTTTCATCCGTTAAACTTAATCCTGCTGGTGCCGGATTAAAACGATCTGACGAATGGGCTGTTACCGGTGCATTTACAATGTTTAAAAGTACATCTAGCGCTGGAGGGAATTCATTTGAAAATTCATTGAACAACTTTTCAATGCCAGATATTACCTATACAAAAGTAAATCCAACAAAAGATAGATATTGGAAAACCGTAAACTTTACTGTTGGACTACAACGTATTAATAATTTAAATTCTATTATTGAAACCCAAGGTTCTGGTCGTTTTAAATCTTATCTTAATTCGTTAAAAGAAACGGCTCAAGAGTATAAAGACATTAGTAGGCCATTAGAAATTAGCTCATGGGCATATCAAGCTTTTCAAACGTTTTTGATAGATACCAATCAAAAAGGGCTATACTACAGTATGATTGAAGATGATGGTCAAGATTTTACTTACGACTATGATTCTGAAGGAAGAATGCAAGAAATGTTTATTACAATTTCGACCGCTTATAAAGAGAAATTTTTTATTGGAGGAACATTAGGATTTCCAATTGTTAGACAAACTACATATTCTAAATTAACAGAGTCTAATTTTCTTTATCCACGTACAGATTTGATATTAAATGGGACACAAACCCAATTAACATCAGCTCATTTTGAGACCAGACATGATGTAACAGGAAGTGGAGTTGTAGGTAAATTTGGAGTAATTTATAAAGTCGATAAAAGTTTTAGAATAGGAGGATCATATCATACACCTACCTATTATAATCTTGAAGATGTATTTTCTTATACAACTACAGCTTATTTTAAAGATTTTAATACCCAAAGAATCCGTTATGGAGGAGGCGCTTATTTTAATTTATTACTTCCGGCACAGTATAACTTAGGTATGTCTTACGTATTTGGTAAGAAAGGGCTAATTTCATTCGACTACAATTATACAGATATTTCGACAACGAAATATATTGTTCCTGTACATGATATTAACTATGAATATTTCAATGGAAACTCTACGAATGGAAGCCGTGGTGTGAATGATATATTAGCAGAGGAATTAACAGGTTCACATACCATAAAGTTAGGTGGAGAATATAATATGAAACCTTTTAGAGTAAGAGGTGGATTTTCAACACAATCTAGTCCTTATAAGAATTCAGAGAATTTAAAATCATTCACATATTCTGGAGGTTTAGGATACTCAAGAAAAGAGTTTTATGTTGATTTAGGGTATGCATATAGAACGACAGAAGAAACCATTCGTTTAGATGCTTATGAAGGCCCAGAGGGTGTAGCCGATGAAACATATGATCAACATCAAGTTGTATTAACTGTAGGTGTTAAAGTTAGATAATTAAGAAGAAAATATACTGAAAATGATAGATTTAAGTCGTGTAAACTAAAATCTATCTTGAATAAAAGCAAACAGCATCAAAAATTGATTATTTTTGATGCTGTTTTAGTATAAATATAGATATCATGTACGGAAAAATAAAAGAAACTCTAATAGGAGAGTTAGAAACAATAAAAGACTCTGGATTATTTAAAAGTGAGCGCATAATTACATCTGAACAAGGTGCTGAAATTAAAATAAGTACTGGGGAAACAGTCATTAATTTTTGTGCAAATAATTATTTAGGATTATCATCTCATCCAGATGTTGTTCAAGCGGCAAAAGATACTTTAGACTCTCATGGATTTGGAATGTCGTCTGTACGTTTTATTTGTGGAACACAGGATATTCATAAAGAATTAGAGGAAAAGATAGCGGAATTCTATCATACAGAAGATACTATTTTATATGCAGCAGCATTTGATGCAAATGGTGGTGTTTTTGAACCTTTATTAACAGCTGAAGACGCTATTATTTCAGATTCTTTAAACCATGCTTCTATTATTGATGGTGTAAGATTGTGTAAGGCAGCTAGATATCGTTACGTAAATAACGATATGGAAGAATTAGAAAAACAACTTATTAAAGCGAACGAAGCGAACCATAGATTTAAAGTAATTGTAACTGATGGAGTATTCTCTATGGATGGTATAGTTGCACAATTAGATAAAATTTGTGATTTAGCAGATAAATATGATGCGCTTGTAATGGTTGATGAGTGTCACGCAGCTGGATTTATTGGTAAAACAGGACGTGGAACTATTGAATTATGTGACGTTTTAGGACGTGTAGATATTATTACAGGAACTCTTGGTAAAGCTTTAGGTGGAGCTATGGGTGGATATACGACAGGTCGTAAAGAAATTATTGAAATCTTAAGACAACGTTCAAGACCATATTTATTTTCTAATTCATTAGCTCCAGCAATTGTAGGTGCATCAATTAAAGTTTTGGAAATTTTATCTTCTACGACTGAGTTAAGAGACCGATTAGAGTGGAATACAAACTATTTTAAAGACGGAATCAGACGAATTGGACTAGATTTTGTTGATGGTGATTCTGCTATAGTACCTGTAATGTTATATGATGCCAAATTGTCTCAAACGATGGCAAATAAATTATTAGATGAAGGAATTTATGTTATTGGATTTTTCTATCCAGTTGTTCCTAAAGATAAAGCAAGAATAAGAGTGCAATTGTCTGCTTCTCACACTAAAGAACATTTAGATCAAGCCATAAATGCTTTCGAAAAAGTAGCAAAAGAATTAGAACTTATCTAATGTAAATACTTTGTCTGTATTTATGCATAAAAGATTAAGTACTAGTTGCTTAATGCGATTATTGTAACTTGTTAAAAGGTGGTTTTTATTTACATAAAAACTACCTTTTTTTTATGTAAATTAATTTTTATTTATTACATTAGCGAGGATAACGGTTAAAGAATATTGTCCTCATTACAATTAAACATAGTTTTATATTCTTTAATCGATAGCAAAAAACAAATCTAAAATAATCATGAGAAAAGCACTTCCCGTATGCTTATTCCTCATTTCTCAAACATTTGTATTTGGTCAAGTGTCGTCATTTGAAATTGTATATGATGGAATTTCACCTGAACAACCTTCACCACATATTGCAGATGTAAATGGAAATATTGGAATAAAAAACCCCGAACGAGGATTCTCCATCAGAGGAGGAGTATTCGATTTATTTTCTAATACCGATTTTCCGAACACACCTTATTATTCTAATATAGATGGAGATTCAGATCATGGAATAGATCCGTTATCGGCTTATATAAATTGGTTTGAACATGACGGAATAAGTTTAGTAGAGTTAGAAGCCTATGTTAACTACTCAGATAACACAACAAATAGCCAAGCATCATTAAACCCAAACCATATTAATGCGGCGTCTTTAGAAATTCCAACCCTTTTAAATAATCTAGGTGTAAAGTCACATTTTATACTAAATTCATCGTTTAAATATCATCAGAATAGTAATGATGGATTAACCAATGTTTTAGCCATTGACGATTTTAGGTATAAAAAGACGCTTAATTATTTTGATGAAGCAACACCTGTATTTGAAGCGATTAATCCGTATGTTGCAGTAGCACATTTAGGTTGGATTTCTTCACCTTGGGATTTTAATCAATATCGCCATTCTGCAAATTGGAAGCAATCAAATTATAATATCTCATCTAATTACCCCGTAGGAAGTACGAACTATGATAGTAATCAGACCAATTTTCATGGAACAAACCGAGAAAGTGTACAGCGTTCTTCTTGGGGTGGACCACATAATTTAGGATCTGTTTGGCATTTTCAATCGGCAATAAATCATCTGAAAACAGAAATTTTAGATAAAACACTAGATGTTTTTTCAGATAAAAAAGTACTTCTTAAATCTACCAATTCAATTGCACAGTATATAGGTACATCTATGAATATAAGTACTCCTGTTTATATGGTGACTTATCCTAGTAACTATATGAATCGAGTAATGTCGGCTAATTCTTTTAGTGGAGATATACCAAATGAAGTGTCTAAATTGCAAGATGAAGATAAATTTCTAAGAGTTGGATACTATGAAAACGCTTTTGGGGGTGATACCTATAGTCACTATTGGACAATCGGTAATGCTTTTACTCAACATTTACAATGGGCTTCAGATTTCCCAGGATACTTAGGTGCTGATTGGGCTAATAATGCATATTATACTGATGTCAATAACTTAAGGTTATATAGAGGGAATATGTGGATGCATGGTGAAATGCCCGTGTATGAAACTGAAGATCCAATAATTAACACTACGCAAAATTTAGGGGCATGGTTTACATCATCTTTTAATAGAAATCATCAATATTACTCTAACTGGTACGAAGGGACTGATGGGATTCCAAATAAACAATACGATTATGAAATTGGAGAAGGAATATCTAGTGGTAGACTACAAGATGGATTTTACTCTGCATTAAAACTAAAGTACTTTAATTTTACTAGTTTTAATATTTCACACAATAATTTATTAGATGGACGTAGCCCGTACGAAATGCCTGATGGATTTGATAATTCGGCAAATGGTGGAGAAGCATTGACTGGAGAAGGAATACCCAACGCAAATAATACTGCAATTGCAGGTTGGAAAGATAAAATGATTTCGAGTACAGAATTGGCGGAGTTTGGTATGCCAATATCCGATGAGTATTTTGTAAATGCAGCAGGGGTAGCTGTAGATAGATCTGCTTATGATTATATAAGAGATCATTTAGGTTACCGTTTAGAGTTACGATCTACTCAGTTTAATGTATCACCAAGTAATATAAGCTTTAATACATCTATCATTAACCGAGGGTTTGCAGCTCCACAAAATAAACGCGATTTATATTTTGTGTTAATGAATGAAGTAAATGAGTTGATTAGTTATATAAAATCTGATGAAGATTGGAGAAATTGGCAACCTGATGAATTTTCTCAAGGAACAGATAATGCGAATAATTTACAATACCCATTACAAAACGCAACGTATAATTCAATGGATGAATTAATTATTGGAGGAATTCCATTAGGAGAACATAACTCTTTATGGCACCATGAACCGATAACAACTTATAATCCATATTTATATACTGTAGATGGAAGTTTTTCAATTTCGGGATTACCAGAAGGAACGTATAAGATTGGAATATTATTACCAGATAACGACGAGAATTTAGCAAAGGATGGACGTTATGCCGTTAAATTTGCAAATCAAACTCAATTTATCCCGTGTACTGGAGTAACTGTATTAGGACATGTTAATATTGGTAGCCCAAACACTATAGATAGTGATGGTGATGGAATTGTGAATACATCAGATGCTAAACCTTATAAGCCTAACCCATCAGATTATTTACAATATCAGTTAAATATGGAGGGTCCTTGTGAGGAATTCTTACAAATGATAGATATTCCAGATTATGAGCAAAAGCCATTAGATTCAAAATTATCATTATCTCCAAATCCTGTTTCTAATGTTCTTGTAATAGAAAGTAAGGAGCCTTGGACTAAAGGAGAAATTATAACAATAACAGGACAAGTCTTATTACAATTTGACAATTCAACGAATATGATTGATGTTTCTTCATTATGTTCTGGCGTTTTTATTGTTAAATTAAATGGAGGAAATGACGCCTACATGAAAAGGTTTGTCAAAAATAAATTGTGATAACCATTTATTATCAACATAAGTATGACATTTAAAAAGCTTGAAATCACAATTTCAAGCTTTTTTTATATGAAACCCTTAGAATTCCGCGTTCATTCTAATTTTTATATTAATTTTGCAAGGTCAAAAAAAACGATAATTCTCATATGGCAAATACAAAGTATATTTTCGTTACAGGAGGTGTAACATCTTCTTTAGGGAAAGGAATTATAGCAGCATCATTAGCAAAACTTCTTCAAAGTAGAGGGTATTCAGTAACTATTCAAAAGTTAGACCCTTACTTAAACGTTGATCCAGGTACGCTTAATCCATATGAGCATGGAGAGTGTTTTGTTACGGAAGATGGTGCCGAAACGGATTTAGATTTAGGGCATTACGAACGTTTTCTTAATACACCTACGTCTCAAATGAATAACGTAACAACAGGATGTATTTATTCTAATGTTATTAGTAAAGAAAGAGAAGGGAAATTTTTAGGTAAAACGGTTCAAATTATTCCTCATATTACGAACGAAATTAAAGGGTTTGTTCAAACGCTTGGTAATTCTGGTGATTACGATATTGTAATTTCTGAGATTGGAGGTACCGTTGGTGATATAGAATCTTTACCATACATAGAAAGCATGCGTCAAATGTTGTGGGAAAAAGAGGGAGATTGTATTGTAGTACATTTAACTTTAATTCCATACTTAGCAGCGGCTGGTGAGTTGAAAACAAAACCAACTCAGCATTCTGTTAAAATGTTACAACAAAGTGGTGTTCAACCAGACATTTTAGTTTGTAGAACAGAGCATCATTTAGATGATGACTTAAAACGTAAGCTTGCTTTATTCTGTAATGTGAAAAAAGAGCAAGTTATAGAATCTATTGACGCAGATACAATTTACGATGTACCTAACTTGATGCGTAACGAGAGACTAGACGAGGTTGTTCTTGAAAAATTAAGTCTACCAAAAGGAAAGCCTGTAGATTTAACAAATTGGAATTCGTTTTTAACACGTTTAAGAAACCCTAAGCAAGAATTAAATATTACAGTAGTTGGAAAGTATGTAGAATTACAAGATGCATATAAATCAATTGCTGAAGCCTTTACTCATGCAAGTACAGTTCACGAAAGTAAAGTTAAAATCAACTGGTTAAGTTCAGAAAGTTTAACGGGGGATAATGCAGATAAATTATTAGCAGATGCTGATGGTATTATGGTTGCACCTGGATTTGGAGAACGTGGTATAGATGGTAAGATAGATGCTGTAAGATATGCAAGAGAAAACAATATTCCATTTTTCGGAATTTGTTTAGGAATGCAAATGGCGGTTATTGAATATGCAAGAAATGTTCTTGGTTGGAAAGATGCTCACACATTAGAAGTTAATAAGGATACAGAGCATCCAGTGATTAGTTTAATGGAAGAGCAGAAAGAAATTTCTAATCTAGGAGGAACCATGCGTTTAGGTGCTTGTGCTTGTGATTTAAAAGAAGGATCGAATGTTTCTGGAGCGTATCAATCTGAGCGTATCTCTGAACGTCACCGTCACCGTTTTGAATTTAACAATGCCTACTTGAATGATTTTGAATCAAATGGAATGTCTGCAACGGGAGTTAATCCTGAAACAGGATTAGTTGAGATTGTAGAAATACCATCTCACCCTTGGTTTGTTGGAGTTCAGTACCACCCAGAATATAAGAGTACAGTAGAAAATCCACACCCATTATTTGTAGATTTCCTTAATGCAGTTATTAAAAATAAGTCATAATTTATGTTGAATTCAGACAAGGGAGGGGATAAAAATTCGCTCATAGGAATGATTATTATTTCGTTATTGTTTGCCGTCATGATGTTCATGAACTCAGACGAAGAACAACAACTAGACAATACCGAAACAGCAACAACTACAGAAGTTTCAGTAGATAATAATACATCTAAAGAAGCTGTAGAAGAAGCTTTACCAATAGAGGCATCGTTTGCAGACGTAGATACAAATGGAGTACCTGTTAAGAAAGAGAATGAAGTATTTACTTTAGAAAATGATAAAGTAAAGATTGAATTTGAATCTCTTGGAGCTCGTGTAACATCTGCTTACATTAAAGACTATAAGAAATTTGATAAAACACCATTAAATTTAATTCATGGTGAGAAATCTAATTTTGATTTAGTTTTTGCAAAAGAAGGAAGAAAAGTACATACAAATCGTTTAATATTTGATGTTAAACAAAGTAAAACGAAGGAAGGTCAAGTTATTCTTTTTTCTCATAAAGATGCCAAAGGTGGAGAGTTAATCTTTATATATGTTCTTAAAAATGATTCGTACGAATTAGATTTTGATGTGAGGTCTAAAAATTTAGAAAACCAATTAGGTATAGATTCTAAATTGAAAATGGCTATGAACATCGTTGTTCCTCGTCAAGAAAAAAACTTAGATAACGAAAGAAATCTTACAACATTATTTTACCACGACAGCGAAGAAGTTGATAACTTAAGTGAAGCAAGTGATGATGAAGAAATAATAGAAAAGGCAAATTGGTTTGCATTTAAAGGACAATTTTTCTCTACTGTTTTAAGATCAGAAAAAGAATTTACAAATCTTGATATGCGTACGATTCGTCAATCGGATAACGATCAAGAATATGTAAAAGACTTACGTGTAGAAACATCTATAAAAATTAAAGATGAAATCGATTTAGATTTTACACTTTACTTTTTTCCAAACCATTTCAAACAACTTAAATCTTACGAGCAAGATTTTCAATACCTTATTCCATTAGGATGGGGGATATTTGGATGGATTAACCGATTTGTAGTAATTGAAATTTTCCACTTTTTAGAAGGATTCGATTTAAATTATGGATTGATTATCTTCCTTATGGCCTTAGCTATAAAGATTGCATTATTTCCACTGACTAAGAAGTCATATACTTCTATGGCTGCTATGCGTGTTTTAAAACCACAATTGGATGAAATAAAAGAAAAGAATCCAGATGATCAAATGAAACAACAGCAAGAGCAAATGGCTTTATACTCTAAAGCAGGAGTTAGTCCACTTAGTGGATGTCTCCCAATGTTAGCTCAAATGCCAATATTATTTGCCCTATTTAGATTTTTCCCTGCATCGATCGAATTAAGACAACAACCTTTCTTATGGGCTGAAGATTTATCAACTTTTGATAATATATTAAACCTAGGGTTTGAGATTCCATTTTATGGATCGCATGTAAGTTTATTTGCTTTATTAATGGCAGCGTCATCATTTATTCAGATGATTTATAATAGCCAAAATACTGCAACTGGTGGAGATAATCCTATGGCGAAACAAATGAAGTATATGATGTACTTTATGCCAATCATTTTCTTAGGAGTTATGAATGGTTATGCCGCTGCATTAAGTTATTACTACTTTATTGCCAATATGATGACATTTGCTCAACAATACTGGATTCGTAAGAAGACAGATGATAAAGCTATTCTTGCAAAAATAGAAGCAAAGCAAAAAGATCCAAACAGTAAAAGTGGTAATCGTTTCCAAAGAAGAATGGAAGACATGATGAAACAACAACAACAGATGAAAAAATAATTCTGTAGAAACTTATAAAAGGAAACCTTGATAGCAATATCAAGGTTTTTTTTTGTTAGATAAACTTTAAATCCGTTAACATTATTGTAGAATAGAGGTTTAATTTCTAAAGGCTTTCATATATTTGTTAGGCTAAAATAGATGCATTACATGAGGAATATTTCCAACCTTTTTAAATATATAATTTTCTTATTTGTTCTCATTGCAAATATTGCTTTTGCACAAAAAGATATTAAAGAACTAAAATCTAATTTTGTTGTCGAATTAAAAAGAGATATTTACCCATACCT
>CBDEVQ010000082.1:0-18491 GCA_965243605.1 Flavobacteriales bacterium | reverse complement strand
ATCTGGCTTTAACATTGTTAGGGTTTTATTTCCTGCCATTGTATTTGATTTATTATCTTTTTATAATGAGGGCAAAACTACAAAAATAAAAGAGACATCAAAACTATTTGACATCTCCCTATTAAGATTTTACTTTCTCTTAATAACAGCTTTAACTGCTTTTACAATTGCAGCTGCATTTAATTCATATTTTTCCATAAGTTGAGCTGGTGTTCCAGATTCTCCAAACTTATCATTTACGGCTACCATTTCTAATGGTGAAGGGTTTTCCATTGCTAACAATTGAGAGATAGAATCTCCTAAACCTCCATTACGTTGATGCTCTTCTGCTGTAACTACCGCTTTTGTTTTAGAAACCGATTTTAAAATCGCATCTTTATCTAAAGGTTTTATCGTATGGATATTAATTACCTCAACAGATATTCCTTCTTCTTTTAATGTTTCCCAAGCTTCTAATGCTTCCCAAACTAAATGTCCAGTCGCAAAAATAGTTACTTCAGAACCTTCTTCCAAATGTACAGCTTCACCTATTTTAAAGGTTTGATCTGCCGGTGTAAAGTTAGCAACTTTCGGACGTCCAAATCTTAAATAAACAGGACCTTCATAATCTGCAATGGCTTTAGGTAGCTGCCTTTGTTTGATTATAATCACATGGATTAATTACCACCATTCCTGGTAGCATTTTCATTAATCCGATATCTTCTAATATTTGATGTGTAGCTCCATCTTCACCTAAAGTAATTCCAGCGTGAGATGCACATATTTTAACATTTTTATCTGAATATGCTACAGACTGACGAATCTGATCATAAACTCGTCCAGTTGCAAAACTTGCAAAAGTACCCGTAAATGGTATTTTCCCACCAATAGTCATACCTGCAGCCATACCAATCATATTTGCTTCAGCAATCCCTACTTGAAAAAAACGATCTTTATTTTCTTTAGCAAAATCGTTCATTTTTAATGATCCTGTTAAATCTGCACAAAGGGCAACAACATTTTCATTTTCACGACCTAATTCAGTTAATCCATCACCAAATCCTGAACGTGTATCTTTTTTATTTTGAGCTATGTATTTTTTCATGTTGATTTCTGTGTTGGAATTAATAGTCTCCTAATGTTTCTTCTAATTGACCTAATGCATTCGTCAATTGCTCATCATTTGGAGCAACCCCATGCCATTTATGAGTACCCTCCATAAAATCTACACCAGCACCCATTTCTGTATGTAATAATACAACGATAGGCTTTCCTTGTCCAAGTTTAGATTTAGCGTCTTTAATACCATTAACTACAGATTCCATATCATTACCTTTATTAACCGTAACAACATCCCAATTAAATGCTTCAAATTTTGCAGAAATACTTCCTAAACTTAAAACGTTATCTGTAGATCCATCTATTTGCTGACCATTAACATCAATGGCACAAATGATATTATCTACTTTATTAGCTGCAGCATATAATACAGCTTCCCAGATCTGCCCTTCTTGTATTTCTCCATCTCCATGCATTGTAAATACAGTACGAGAATCATTATTAAGCTTTTTTGCTTGAGCAGCACCTATGGCTACAGACATTCCTTGCCCTAAAGATCCCGAAGCAACTCGAATACCTGGTAACCCTTCATGCGTTGTTGGGTGTCCTTGTAGTCTCGAATTAATACTTCTAAATGTAGACATTTCTTCAATCGGGAAATATCCAGAACGTGCAAGAACACTATAAAAAACTGGAGAAATATGTCCATTTGATAAAAAGAATAAATCTTCATCCTTTCCATCCATAGAAAACGCCTTATTGTGTTTCATTACATCAAAGTAAAGTGCAACCAAATAATCTGTACATCCTAAGGATCCACCAGGGTGTCCTGATTGATTTTGATGAACCATTCTTACAATATCTCTACGTACTTGAGAGGCTATTTTTTGTAATTCTGTAATTTCAGCCATTTTTTTATTCCTAATTTTGGGTTGTGCAAATATAATATTTTAATTTTTTCTCACCTCTAAGATCAGTATTTAGATTTTATAATAATTTAATCTTATTTTATTTAATTGTAAAAAATCTAAAAAATTATGATTTTTTCTAGCTACCTTAGACCTTTTCTAATTAATTATTCCTAATAAATCAACCTTGTTTACCTAAAAAAATTAAAATTAACATTCATAAACATATAAAGCCTACAAGCTGTTAATATGGGTTAAGATTATTTTAAGTGAACAATGGTTTTGTATTTTTGAGCTATGAATAAAAACCGAATCCGAATTGCTATAACTTTAATGGCTTGTGCACTATTTGTAATAATAGTTGTGCAATATTTTTGGGTTGAGACATTATATAATCAATCAAGAAATCAATTTAATAGAGATATTCGTGTTGCCTTAAAAACAACTTCGGAAATGATTTTCACCGAAAACTTCTCTAATAATTCTGATTTTATAGATGAATTTAAAAAACAATCTTCAACGGATTTTTTAGATCCTGATTATTTCCTTAGTGAACCATCAACAGACATTAACAATATTAAGTTTCCATTTAATGGAAATAATATAGAAGATTTAGATTTCATTGATCAACAAAATGCGATTAACAGACATCATAAAAAAGAGTTTATGAAACAGATGAGCAAAGCCTATAATGGATTGCTTGCTTTAAAAAACTTTAAGTCTGAAGTTAAAATTGACCCTGAACAAATAGATAGTCTAATAAAATCGTCTCTTGATCAACGTGAGGTTAATGCCAAATATGATTTAGCCATAACAGATGACCAAAATCAATTTATCTATAGGAGTAATAAAAACATAGATAAGGTAGTTTATTTAAACAGCGGATATAAAGAGCGATTTTTTCTTGGGAGGGTCTCAACCTCCTCATCATATACATCTTGTAATTAAAAAGAAATTTGCCTATATCATTAATACGATAAGACCGATTATTATCATATTAACTATAATGATCTTAATAATTGCTGGTAGTTTCTATTACGCCTTACGTATTATTATTTAATCAGAAAAAATTATCCGAAATTAAGACTGATTTTATTAACAATATGACCCATGAGCTTAAAACACCAATATCTACAATATCTTTAGCATTAGAAGCTCTATTGCAATTTGGTTTAAGTGCGAACGAAGATCGAACAAAGAAGTATTTAGAAATTTGTAAAAGTGAAAATAAGCGTTTAGGTAAAATGGTCGAAAATGTACTAAACGCTGCTGCATATCAAAAAGGAGATCTTAATTTAAAATATGAAGAATTAGACCTTCATATCATGATATCTGAGGTTGTTGAAAGTATAGAAGTACAAGTTAAAAAGAACAACGGTTATATTATCAAAAACCTATGTTCGAATGTCACAAAAATAGAAGTAGACCAGGTACATTTCACCAATATTTTCTTTAATTTGTTAGACAATGCAAACAAATATTTTAGAGAACGCCCAGAAATTGAAATAAAAACTGAAAATGACAGTTCACATATATATATTGAAATTAAGGATAACGGAATTGGTATGAAAAAAGAGGATCAAACTCGAATTTTTGATCGCTTTTATAGAGTACCAACAGGGAATATTCATAACGTTAAAGGTTATGGATTAGGCTTAAGTTATGTATATGATGTTGTTAAAAAACATGGAGGCGAAATTAAAGTCGTTTCCGAGTATGGAAAAGGAACCACATTTAAAATAAAATTACCTTATGGAAGAGAAAATTAAAGTACTTATTGTAGAAGATGATCCGTTTATCGGATTAATTACGAAAGAATGTTTTGAATCAAGAGATTTTGCAGTTGAACTTCATGAAAATGGGGATGCTGGATACAAAGCATACAAAAAATTCTCTCCTGACATTTGTATTTTTGATGTGATGATGCCTATTAAAGATGGATTTACACTAGCTGAAGAAATAAGACAAGAAGATAAAAACATTCCAATTATATTTCTTACAGCAAGATCTATGAAAGAAGATGTTATTAAAGGGTTTAACCTAGGTGCTGATGATTACGTTAAAAAACCATTTAGCGTAGAGGAACTTATTGCTCGAGTAGATGTCATATTGAAACGTATTAACATCACCAATAATAAAGAAGAAGAAAAATCTACATTTGAAGTTGGTAAATACCTATATGACAGAGATTATAAGCTTCTTAAAATTGGAAGTGTGGAACAAAAATTAACAGATAAAGAAGCTGATATTTTAACATACTTATGTAAAAATATTAATGAGGTAGTTGACCGTAGTAAGTTACTTATGGAAGTATGGGAAAATGATAGTTTTTTCAACTCTAGAAGTTTAGATGTGTATATTACCAAAATAAGAAAATACCTTAAAGAAGATACCGACGTTGAATTATTAACGATAAGAGGTAAAGGATTTAAATTATGGATTCATGATAAAAAAGCATTTGAAAATTAATATTCATTAAGCTTTTATCAATATAAAAAGTATTAACTTTAGTTTTAGTGAGAATACCGATATTTCTATTTTTTGCAAATAGTTTATCGGTATTTTTTATTACTTTTAATCCCTTTATTAACAATAACCGATCATGAAAACATTCTATATAATTCTATCCGTATCATGCCTTATGGCTTGCAAAAACTATATGAATAGAACAAGTGAAACCATAGTTTGGGTCTCTGGTGTTAAAGTAGAATGTAATTCTGAAACCTCAGAATATTGCCTTCAAATTCAAAATACAGATACTCCTCAACTAGGACAATGGAAAACCTGGAATGATTCTATTGTTAACTTTATTCCAAAAATTGGACATTTATACAAACTGAAAGTTTCATCTACTCCAATAAGATCAAAACAATCTTCAAGTCTTCATGAAAACACCCAGTATAAACTAATAGAAGTACTGGAAGAAAAAAGAGACGAAACTATACTTTTAAATGACATATGGGGCCTATCTTCTATACATGGAGAATTACTGAATACCTCTTCTAAACGTCCAAGGTTAGAATTAAACGTATCTAAAGATCAATTTTTAGGATTCGCATTTTGCAATCGCATTTCTGGACAGGTAAACGCTTTAAACAACCTCATTCAATTTTCTAATATTGCAACCACAAAAATGGCTTGTAAAAACTTAGAATATGAGACTAAATTTATTGAACTTTTAAATGAACCAATGTCATTTAAAACCGGAAAAAATCAATTAATACTTTTCAACTCTCAAAAGAAAGAAGTCTTGAGGTTCAAAAAGTTGGATTAGGTTACAACACTTCCTAAGTTTTCATTACAATTGAAAAAAATACACTTGAAGTTGTGAACATTGATGATACAGACAACAGAAAGTTAGTATTAACCTTTGTATATACTCCTACTCTCAATAATACAAGAACACTCATATCTCTCCAAATAGTTCAAAAATTCCGATAAAAAACAATACATTTGCAAAATCTCACAAATTGTTTAACATAATATTCGTATAGCATGCAACTGTACAATAAGTTAAGCGCAAAAGAACGCGCTAAATTAATCGATGAAGCAGGAAAGGATCGTATTACTATTTCATTTTATCAATACCATAAAATTGAAGATCCAACTTCTTTCAGAAACCAACTTTTTATAGCTTGGGAAAAAATTGATGTTTTAGGTAGAACCTATGTCGCTCATGAAGGAATTAACGCTCAAATTTCGGTTCCAGCCGAAAATTTCATTTCCTTGAAAGAACATCTAGATAGCATTCCATTTTTAAATGACATTCGTTTAAATGTTGCTATAGAACAGGATAATAAATCGTTTCTAAAACTCAAAATCAAGGTTCGTAAAAAAATTGTTGCCGATGGTTTAAATGATGTCACTTTTGATGTAACAGATAAAGGGGTACATTTAAATGCCGCTGAGTTTAATAAAATGCTCAACGATCCAAATACAGTTTGTGTTGATATGCGTAACCATTACGAAAGTGAAATTGGTCATTTTAATGGTGCCGTTACTCCAGATGTAGATACATTTAGAGATTCTTTAGACATTATTGAAGATGATCTAAAAGCGCATAAAGAAGATAAAAACCTTTTAATGTATTGCACAGGAGGTATTCGATGTGAAAAAGCTTCTGCTTATTATAAGCATAAAGGGTTTAAAAATGTTTTTCAACTTGAAGGTGGAATTATTGAATATACACGTCAAGTAAAAGCCGAAAATCTAGAAAATAAATTTATTGGTAAAAACTTTGTTTTCGATCACCGTAAAGCAGAACGTATTTCTGATGATGTTGTCTCAAACTGTCATCAATGCGGTAAACCTTGCGATGAACATATAAACTGTGTTAACGAAGGATGCCATTTGTTATTTATTCAATGTGAAGAATGTTCTGTTGCTATGGATAATTGCTGTTCTAACGAATGTAAAGACATTATTAAATTGTCTCACGAAGAACAAAAAGCATTAAGAAAAGGAACTCATAATAGTAACAAGATATTCAAAAAAGGTCGCTCAGAAGCCTTAAAATTCAAAAAGTAGTATGCAAAAAATAGAATTAATGGCCCCTGCAGGAAATTTTGAATCTATGCAGGCTGCCTTAGATAATGGTGCGAATTCAATTTACTTTGGTATAGATCAATTAAATATGAGAGCTAGAGCTTCAATAAATTTCACATTAGATGATTTAGAAGAAATAGCTAGACGATGCTCTGAAAAAAATGTACGTACATACCTTACATTAAATACCATTATCTATGATCACGATTTATCCATTATTAAAACTCTAATTAAGCGTGCCGTAGAGGCTAAAATTACAGCTGTAATCGCTTCTGACCAAGCCGTTATTTCAGTTGCTAGAGAATTAGGAATGGAGGTTCATATTTCTACCCAGCTAAATGTTACAAATATAGAAACTGTAAAGTTCTATTCTATGTTTGCAGATACTGTGGTTATGAGTAGAGAACTTAGCTTACGTCAGGTTAAGCATATTACAGACTTAATAGAAAAAGATCAAATTAAAGGACCTTCTGGAAATTTAGTTGAAATTGAAATATTTGGTCATGGTGCATTATGCATGGCAGTATCAGGAAAGTGTTACTTAAGTTTACATTCTCATAATTCATCAGCCAACCGTGGTGCGTGTAAACAAAATTGCAGAAAAAAATATACGGTTATTGATCAAGAATCTGGATTTGAAATAGAACTTGACAATGAATACATGATGTCTCCAAAAGACTTATGTACTTTAAACATTTTAGATCAAATTATTGATTCTGGAATTAAAGTATTAAAGATTGAAGGACGTGGTAGAGCACCAGAATATGTGGCTACCGTAATTAAAACTTATAGAGAAGCCATAGACGCTTACTATGCTGGAACATTTAGCCAAGAAAAAGTAAAAGACTGGATGGATTCATTAAGTAAAGTTTACAACAGAGGATTCTGGAATGGATATTACTTAGGGCAAAAATTAGGAGAATGGAGTGAAGGCTCAGGATCTCATGCTACCCAAAAGAAAGTATATATCGGAAAAGGAGTTCATTTCTTCCCTAAAGCTAAAGTTGGAGAATTTAAGATTGAAGCTTATGATGTTAAGGTTGGTGATAAAATTTTAATTACTGGACCAACAACTGGAGCTCAAGAAATGATTGTGGACAGCATGATGGTAAATGATGAAAATTCTGACAATGCAACAAAAGGAGATTCTGTTACTATGCCTTTAGATTTTAGAATTCGTTTATCGGATAAACTCTATAAACTTGTTGAAGCTTAATCTTTATGGTTATTGTTACATTACAACGAGCAAAATGTATTGGCTGTAATTATTGTGTAGAAATGGCACCTGGACAATTCCAAATGTCTAAAAAAGATGGGAAAACAGTCCTTTTAAAATCTCAGGATAAGAAAGGATTTCACACCATTAAATCTCATGATGTAGCCATATTAGAAGATTGTGAAAATGCTGCACAGGCATGTCCTGTAAACATTATTTCTGTTAAGCATATTTAAAGCATAAAAAAAGGATTGTATTTTAAAATACAATCCTTTTTTTATGCTTTAAATGCAACAGTAATTTCTCTTTTCCCTGGAGGCCCTGGGTAATTTACGACCTTAAATCCAACCTTTTTCAACATTCTTTTAACAACACCTTTAGCACAATAGGTAGTTAATATACCTCCACTATTCAAAACATCATACATTTGTTGAAAAATTTCTTCAGACCACATATTTGGTTGCTTTTCAGGAGCAAATGCATCAAAATAGATTAAATCATATGTAGTTTTTGGTTCCCAATCTAACAATTTAACCTCCTCTTTATATACAGAGAAATATGAATGGATATTATTCCATTCTCCCCAATGGGCTTCTTGAATATGACTAAAGAAACATGGTTTATCAGGATATAATTGTTGAAACTTCTTTGTGAAATTCAGTTGATTTACTAACTCGGGTTCAACAGGAAATGCTTCTAACGTATGTAACTTTGTAGTTTTTGAATCTTCTAAAGCCTGATGACAAGTTAATAAGGCATTTAACCCTGTTCCAAATCCAATTTCTAGGATTGATATATCCGATTTTTCGGATAATTTAAAACCGTGATTAATAAATATGTGTGAAGATTCCGTCCATGCACCATGTTTAGAATGATACGTTTCATCCATATCTGGAACATACAAAGATGTTGATCCATCTTCAGTTTCTATAAGTTCTTTCTTCATATAAGAAAATTCGATTCATTACATTAATGAATACAATGTGGTTGAATACTTTATTAAAGTGCAATGCAATTGTATCCAAGCTCTCTCATAGTCTGAGATATTTGAACTTCGTTTACATCTACAGTTTCAACTCTTAAAATATGATCACGGTCTTCAAGATCAAAGTTTACATCAATGGTCTTAAACATAATTTTAAGCATTTTACCAATTAAATTAGCTTCCTGCTTAAATCGAACATTCGTTTTAAAAACTGCAATATTTTTCATAATTCTTATGTTTGTTCTTGTGTTATGTTGTTTTAAGATAATTCTATTCTTTATATTACTATGTCATATAGATTCCAAAACTTACTTCAAAATCTCGTTTACCTTTTTCAGTTAAATACGGATACATTTGAGACATATTAATAAATGCATAATGGTTTATGGATTCTTCACTTACAACACCTTCATTAATGATTTCCCTAGACATCCAAAAATCGGCAATGATACTCATACGTTCATATAACGCAAGGTATTCACCAGGGAAAGAAGGAGGCTTAACAAAGCCATTATCAATAAGGTCTAAAATAGTTTGAGCATGTTGAAAGTGCCTTTTTTGAATGACTTGAACATATTTCTTATTAATTCGATCGCAATGACGAATAATATGAACAAAATCAATCATGAAAAACTTATTCTTATATAAAACTCGAATGGTTCTTACATAAAGATTGATTAATTCAGCAAGCGTAATATCTCGTGTTTTACCTCCTTCCATGATCATGTCAATTTCATTGACCATGTTAAGAAATAATTGTTCGAGTATATCTTCTGTACGTTTAAAATGATAAGTTAAATTACCAGGACTAATTCCCAATTCATTAGATATCATGCGTTGAGAAACATTATTTATACCACATTGATTATAAAGTCTCAGGCTGATATCCAATATTTTACTCTTTGTACAGCTCATTAATTTTTTCTTTAGTGCAAATGTACTACAAGGATTTAAGATTCAAAAACATAAATGTTAAATTTTGTTACAAATCTATCGGACCATAATAAAAATATCAGATTAACATATGACAATAATCCTTTTTAATACAAAAATATATTTCATACAAATTCTTTAAAATAATTCAAATCTAATTTGTTCTTTCTTAGTTTTGTATAAAATATAAAAGCATATACTTTGAGAAAAAAAATACATAAATTACTAACTCAAAATCAAGCTGTATTAAGCTTCATATACACTCTAATTGTTCTCAATGTTATAGTCCTCATTCTAGAGTCTTATTCAGAGTTTAGAACTAATTATCAGGTATTCTTTAGATGGTTTGAGTATATATGCGTTAGTATATTTACATTGGAGTATTTATTGAGATTATGGACAGCTAAATATGACAAAAAATACGAGCACAAAAGTGGATCTAAAACACTTATGTTTATATTTTCGACACTTGGATTAATCGATCTAGTTGCCATTTTACCTTTTTACCTACCTTTTATATTCACAATTGATCTAGGTGTAATTAGAATGTTACGATTATTTAGATTGTTGAGAATATTTAAACTTGGTAGATATTCTAAATCTATGCGTATTGTTAAAAGTGTTTTAAACGACACTAAATCGGAACTAACAATTACAATATTCATAGCCTTTATTCTGATGGTTATTTCTTCTACATTAATGTATTATTTAGAACATGATGCTCAACCAGAAAAATTTGCGAGTATTATTCATTCTTTTTGGTGGTCTGTAGCTACACTTACAACTGTGGGTTATGGTGATGTTTACCCTATAACAAGCTTAGGTAAACTTATTAGCGGATTAATAGCCTTAATTGGTATAGGAATTATAGCTTTACCAACAGGTATCATAAGTTCATCCTTTATTACCAAAATTCAAAAAGAAAATCAACCAACGTCTTGTACATGTCCCAATTGTGGAACTATGTTCGAATCTGAATCATAAAAAACTCCAATGAAAGCAACATATATAAAACGAAATTTAATTTTCAAAAAACAAGCGGGTACCTCTAGAGGAGTCTTATTAGAAAAACCCTCTTGGTTTCTAATAATTGAAAAAGATGGAAAGCAAGGTATTGGAGAATGTAGTATTCTACCAAAATTATCTCTCGAAAAAAATAAAGACTTATCTCCTATATTTGAATCTATTTGTAAAGAAATAAACTTAGGTGAAGTTTATCTACAACAAAAATGGAAACAATATCCCGCTGTAAAATTTGCAATTGAAATGGCTTTCCAAGACTTAAATTTTGGAGAAGAAAAACAATTCTATAATACTCCTTTTTACACCAATCAAAAAGGAATTCAAACAAATGGATTAATTTGGATGGGATCTAAAGCTGAAATGTTATCACAGATTGATGATAAAATACAAAAAGGTTTCACGTGTGTAAAATTAAAAATTGGAGCGATTAGCTGGGAAGAAGAAATTGATATTCTAAAAAATATTCGAGCAAAATATGATGAGAATCAAATTGAACTAAGAGTCGATGCTAATGGTGCATTTCATTCAGATAATGCCTTAGCTAAATTAGAAGCTCTTGCTGAATTAAAAATACATTCCATTGAACAACCCATTAAATCTGGACAATGGGACAAAATGGCAGAACTTTGTCAAAACACCCCTATTCCTATTGCTCTAGATGAAGAATTAATAGAAGTAACAGAAAAAAATAAGCGCTTACAAATGTTACAGCATATTAAACCTCAATATATTATTTTAAAACCAAGTTTAGTTGGAGGTTTTACAGATTCTGAAGAATGGGTAAGCCTTGCAGAAAAACTTAATATTGGATGGTGGGCAACATCTGCATTAGAGAGTAATATTGGTTTAAATGCTATAGCACAGTGGACTTCTAAAATGGATGTTACTATCCCACAGGGATTAGGTACTGGAAGTTTATTTACCAATAATATATTATCCCCACTAAAAATAATTGGGGATCAATTATTCTATACGCAAGCTGATTGGCAGAATATTAAAGGATAATTTGCTAAAATTCATCGAAAATCCAATGTTTTCAATCAACATTTTGTTATCTTTCAACAAAGTTTCTTAATCATGGTATCATTATTTAAAACACGCAAGGTTAAACGCTTTAATATGCCTACTCGGTATTATAGTGCAGAGAAGGAGCGTTTAGAAAAAATTAAAAGTAAGTATCAAGACGATAATTCGACAGAGGAATATATTCCTAATGCAGACTTTAGACGCGAATGGAGTAGTAAAAATGCTCGAGCATCTTCATCTAACAAAAGTTCGAACATTAGACTATTTGTTATTATTGGAGTCCTTTTATTTGCGGCTTGGCACCTCTTGATAAGAAACAATGACTTGTTTATTTAAAAAGGCAAGGTTCTTGATTTAATAAAATTAACAGATGATATAAATCTAATCATAAAAATATACTATTATGCATGATAATTTCTCACAAACACTAAAAAAAGTTATTGCTTACAGTAAGGAAGACGCTGTGAGAATGGGGCATAACTTTATTGGCACAGAACATTTAATGTTAGGGATTTTTAGAGAAGGCAACTCTGATTTCTTATCCCTACTCTACGATAGAAATATTGATTTTGAACAAGTGATTTCTAAAATGGAATCTCTTAATGAAATAAAGGATCCTTTAAAAGAAGAAGGATCAATCCCTCTTACTAAAATTGCTGAAAAGGCGCTCAAGCTAATTTTCTTAGAAGCCAAAGATTTAAAAACAGAAACGGTTCAGACCATTCATTTATTTTTAAGTATTTTAAGAAATAATGAAGATCCTGTAGCCCTTATTTTCGGACAGGATTTTGGGGTTCAATATCAAGAGTTTAAATATGAATACATAGAATCGTTTGTTGGAGATATTGATTCAGCAAATCCTTCTAGTGCTTTTGGAGACCCCGAAGTTCCTGGAGGAGGATCTGATATGCCAGGACAACGCTCTAAACCAGGTTCTGAAACAAAAACACCTGTTTTAAACTCTTTTGGTAGAGATCTTACAAAAATGGCAGAAGATGGGAAACTAGACCCTGTTGTTGGACGAGAAGCTGAAATTGAAAGAGTTTCACAAATATTGTCTAGACGTAAGAAAAACAATCCATTATTAATTGGAGAACCTGGAGTAGGTAAATCTGCAATTGCAGAAGGATTAGCGTTAAGAATTATTCAAAAGAAAGTTTCTCGTGTTCTTTTTGGTAAACGAATTGTAAGTTTAGATTTAGCCTCATTAGTTGCAGGTACTAAATATAGAGGTCAGTTTGAAGAACGAATGAAAGCTTTAATGAATGAACTAGAAAAAAACAGAAATGTAATTCTATTCATTGATGAGATTCATACCATTGTTGGAGCTGGAGGATCTACAGGATCTTTAGATGCATCTAACATGTTTAAACCTGCATTAGCAAGAGGTGAAATACAATGTGTAGGTGCAACTACTATTGATGAATATCGCCAACATATTGAAAAAGATGGTGCTTTAGAAAGACGTTTCCAAAAGGTTGTTGTAAACCCAACAAATACTGAAGAAACATTAGCAATCTTAAACAATATTAAATCTAGATATGAAGAACATCATAAAGTTCGATATACAGATGATGCTTTAGTGGCTTGTGTAAGTTTAACAGATCGTTATGTTTCTGATCGCCACCTTCCAGATAAAGCTATTGATGCTTTAGACGAAGTTGGATCTAGAGTTCATATTAGCAGTATTGTTGTTCCTAAAGAAATTTCTAATCTAGAAAATGAAATAGAGGATCTAAAGGAAAAGAAGCAAAACTTGATTAATAGTCAAATCTATGAAGAAGCTGCAGAAGTAAGAGATTTACAACGTGTTAAATCGGATAAGCTAGAGGAAGTACAGAAAGAATGGGAACGTACATTGGATGAGAACTTTAAAGAAGTTACCGCTGATGATGTTGCCGAAGTTGTTTCTATGATGACAGGTGTTCCTGTACAACGTGTTGCGGCAAAAGAAAATGAGAAGCTACGCGGAATGAACACCCTGTTACAAGGTAAGGTTATTGGACAAGACGATGCCATTAAGAAAATTGTTAAAGCTATTCAAAGAAATCGAGTAGGTTTAAAAGATCCTAATAAACCGATTGGATCGTTTATTTTCTTAGGGACTACTGGAGTTGGAAAAACTCAACTTGCTAAAGAGATTGCACGTTTATTATTTGACTCTGCGGATTCGTTAATTCGAATTGACATGAGTGAATATATGGAGAAATTCGCTGTTTCTAGACTTGTTGGAGCACCTCCTGGATATGTAGGATATGAAGAAGGTGGACAGTTAACAGAAAAAGTAAGACGTAAACCATATTCAGTCATCCTTCTTGATGAAATTGAAAAAGCCCATCCAGATGTTTTTAATTTATTACTTCAAGCCTTAGATGATGGTCATATGACTGATAGTTTAGGAAGAAAAGTAGATTTTAAGAATACAATAATTATAATGACTTCTAATGTTGGAACTCGAAAACTAAAAGATTTTGGTTCTGGTGTAGGGTTTGGAGCTAATAACGCCGGTAAAGATGAAAGTGGTTTATCTGATAATGAGCGTTCAATTATACAGAAGGCGCTTAAACGTGCATTTGCACCTGAATTCTTAAACAGAATAGATGATGTTATTTTATTTAATAGCTTATCTAAAGAAGATATCAAGGAAATCATTAAAATTGAATTGGAATCTTTACAAAAAAGAATTTCAAATCTTGGATTTACAATTGAATTCACTGAGGAATCAATGAATTATATAACCGATAAAGGTTACGATAAAGATTATGGTGCTAGACCATTAAAAAGAGCTATTCAGAAGTATGTAGAAGATCCTTTAGCGGAAGAAATGATTAATCATGAACTTAATGAAGGAGAAACGATTAGAGTTGAATTAAAGGATGAAAAGTTATTCTTTAATCATAATCATAAATCAGAACCTACAGTTTAAGAAGGACTATTAATATATAAAAGGTCGATTATTTATAATAATCGACCTTTTTTTATTTCTATTCTTTTAGAATTAGTCCGAAGTTAAAAAAACATTAAATTTACATCGTATTAATTCACCTAAGATGCTACGTTTTAAAATTTTAACCATTCTATTTGCGTTAAGCTATTCAGCCAATTGCAAATCTCCAATAATAACAAAAGACAAGCAGCCAAAACGAATCATAAGAATGTGTTGTGCTTTTGGAACACATATTAAAGTGTTCGGATTACCATTTATTACTCTTAATAAAATTGTTAGTCCAAACAATTTAGGGCATCATCAGTACTTAAATGCTAAAACAGAAAATAATGGTATTGTTTATACCGAATATGCGGGCTTTATTGACATTGCACATGTTAGAGACCAAGCAGATTGGACCGCATACCTTAATAATAAAATATCCAGACTAACAAAAGGTGAATCTCATAAAATAAATTTAGGTAAAGAACTCGGAAGTAAAACTTTAACCATTACTCTTCCGAGTGATATTAGCAAAAAGGATATCTTAAATATTGCTGGAAATATAGCTTATGATCTATCCACTTGGCATGAAATAGCTTCTTGGTATGGAGCTACTCAAGCCCCAATACTAAATGAAAAATTTTCTAGTTTCTCTTTTGAAGATAATTTTTCGAACGCTCTCGGTGTATTTCTAGGAAAACAAGCTATTCTAAGTCATCACAATTATGATGTTGCTATGGATAGCTTAATATTAGATTACTTAAATAAAGCCCATGCAGTTAAAGACAATAAATCTACAGAAGAGGCCATGCTCGAATTAGCTTCTGACTATTGGAATCCACAAAAATCAATCCCAAACAAAAAGCTATTAATAGAACGGAATTATAACATTTCAAAAACGATATTGCCAATAGCCTTTAATATAAAAACGATTCAAGCTATACAGTTTCCTGAACAAACTAGTAATGAAATATTCTTTAATGATATTTACACGCTTTCATTTAAAACAGGGTATCGATTTCCTTTAAAGAAAATATTCCCAAATAAAACATCAAGATATATTGATACAGAAGATTTTTCTAAAATAATAGATCATATTAAAAAGGAGGCCTTAAAAATTGATCAATAACAATTCTCTAGAAAATATTATCAAATGATGTTTTACGTTTATTCAACTTTAAATCTTGAAGCACTGAAGCCTTAACTCTAATTTCAAACCCATAACTTCTATATGTACCAAATGGTACCCAGTTAAAGCTCATTTGCCAACAATGCAAATCTCTATGGAATGTAAATGTTGAGTTAGCAAATCGCCTATTTGTGATATCATATCCTGAGTTAAACTCCACCTTCCATTTATCTGTTAAACTTAAATCTCCAGTAAAAGTTACGTTCTGACTAACAACACTTTCTGCACCTACCTTCGCATTGTAATTTAGTGAGTATTTTAATGTCAGAGTATAAGGAATATCAAAATCTAAATAGTTAAAAGGATTAGATTCAATTTCAGACATTGTTCTTAACTCAGCATTAGAAAGTAACGATTTATCAACGGTATTTATTTTTTCTTGAGTAGTTTTCCCTTTGTTACTTTTACCACTTAAAGTATAGTTTAAAGATGTTCTAACCGATTTAACAAACCCTGATTGCCCTTTAACTTCCCAAAAATATTTATTTAAAGTTCTTACTCCATCATTGGCATAAGGATCGTAAGAAATATTATTGGTCACCTCAAAGTTCTTTCCTAATGCAGTTCTTGTATAAATTGAAATATCCGCTAATTTCATAGAATCTGCATCAAAATTATAATTTGATGAAAAATTTAAGGCATCGAATATTTTAACCTTTTTATATTTAGGGCCTAGGTCTTCTCCTGGATTCTTAGCTTTTATAGAATCTGGTACCTCGCTTCCTCTATTATCTTTTACTTTTATTTCTATATTATTGTCTAAACGAATGTTTAAACTCCCCCATTTATGATCTGTATTGGATGTTGGTGTTCCTGGTGTACTATAAATAGCACTTGAACTCGGTCCATATTGAGATCTATAACCAAAATCTCCATCTTCATTTACTTGAACATGCTGGTAATATCTATTCTGATCTAACAAATTAAATCGATATGTATAGGATAACGTAGGACGTACAACATGTCTTAATGCTTTTATATTTTCTCCATTAAAATTAAACATTCCATAAATTACTGGAGTTAAATTAAATAAAACGGATGCATTATAATTGTACAAATGGTATATTCCATCTTGAGTATTTTCTTCCAATTCACCATTAATATCATTCCAATTATAAAGAAACTTTTTATGGTATAAAATTCCTGTATAACTAAATGATGGAGTTACAGATAATGCATTTGAAATACTTAATGGAATTGCAAATGGAACCTCATATTTAACGGCTGAATTAACCTCTCTAAACATGTCATTTGTAAACATTAAAGAATCATATGTGTTAACTATTGTATTAGAATAAAGTCTTGGTTTAAAATTTATTTGACTCAACAATGTTTTTTTCAACACGTTCTTTTCTGTCCTAAATGGATAAATAGTTTGAGTGGTTAACGATAACTTTGGAAGTTGCATAGTAACCTCTTTCAGACCTGTATTAGTCATAGTATGGTCCGCTGTAACAGATAGGGTTGCTCTGTTATCAAATAAGGCTCTTGTGTAGTTTACGTTAGAAGTATACGTTGATTTAACCTGATTATATAGCGATTCATTATTATTTTGGTTAAACCCGTTACTTGTTAAATCTACATTAGCGGTAAATGTACCAAACGGATTTGCTTTTGGATCCTGTCTATGCACCCACCTAATTGAATAGTTTTTCTCATCTGATAACGGATTTATTAGATTTTTAGTTGTAGAATATTTAAAGGTTAAATTCCCTGAAAATTTATATCGTTTATTATATCTAAAACTATTTTCTATTCTAAAGCTTCCACCAGTATATAAATCCATTCTCACTTCATTATCCCAATACTCACTTAATCCAATATAAAACCCTAAACCATTTAAGCTATATCCTCTTGTATTTGAGAAATTATACGAGGGTAAAACAATTCCAACAGACTTTTTGTCTTGCAATGGGAAATATCCAAATGGAAGAACCAGAGGTGTTTTAACTCCAGCAATTACTAGGTTTGCAGGGCCTGTAATAACTTTTTTATCATTCGTTAATTTTAACTTTGTTGCTTTTATATAAAAATGAGGTTCTGGATGTTCACAGGTTGTATATATTCCATCTTTAAAGAAAAATGAATTATCCTCCATTTTCTTAATATCATACCCATATAAAAAACCTTCTCCTTCTTGTGTGGCTACTTTTTGAATTTTCCCCTTTTTAGATTTCATGTTAAATAAAATCGTATCAGAATCATACGATTTATCTCCCTGAATAAATATTGGTTCTTGAATAATATTATTAGCAGAATCCAATATTCCGTGTGCAAATACCATATCGGAATTCATATTGAATCGAATATAGCCTGCTTTAAGTTCAAAATCATCATATTTAATAAATGCTTCATTATAAAGCTCAATTATTCTATTATTAGGATACGAAATGATAGAATCCTTAGCAAAATATGTGATATTTGAAGAAATAGAAGCATTAGGTTGATACGAAATAGTATTTGTATCAATATTCTGTGCTTGTACTTGAATACCTAAGAAAACAAGACTTAAAAGTAGTATTGTTTGGTAAATAGTACTATTTTTATACTTTAAGGACAAAGTTATTTCTTTAAATTTGTTTAATCTTCAAAACTAAACTAAATTATTTTTATTGTGCATAACTACAGAAACCTTTTCTTTAATTTATTTTTAGTTCTTGGATTAGCTTCCCATGCTCAAGCTAAAGATAACGCTATTG
>CBDEVQ010000081.1:0-9999 GCA_965243605.1 Flavobacteriales bacterium | reverse complement strand
TTATTTAGAAAGTAGATACGTAAGATTTAGTTATAGATATAGATTTGATGATGGGGAATATTCTTTATTTGCTCCATTTACACAAATAGCTTATATACCTAAACAAAAAGGTTATTTTAAAAATGGCAATGAAGATGATGCGTTTAGAAGCACGATAGTTTCTTGGATGGAAAATAATGTTAATAATATAGAATTATTAATAACATTGCCTGATCACAAAAACACCTTGTCTACAAGTTTTAAAATAGCTTCTTTAGATATTCTTTATAAAGAATCAGATCAAACAACTGTTAAAGTTTTAGAAACAATATCTGTCACTACACTGGGTAACGAAAGTGTAGACAATATATATACTTACGAATATCAATCAAGAAAACCTTACAAAACACTACCCACTGATCAAACAACTAGAGTTTATGATAAAGTTCCAGTAAGAGCTTTATCTCAAGAAACAGCAGGAAATAGAATTATATATGGTAATTTTAGAGACACTTATACTGCACCAGTTAATATTGATTATGATGTAAAAATAGTTGACAAAGGTGATTCTGTTATAAGTGATAGTTGGGTAGAATATCCTAATCATTCTTTAAAACAAAATAGAAATTATCAAGTTGGTTTTATTTTAGCTGATAAATACGGCCGACAATCACCTGTTATTCTTTCACCGGTACAACAAACTATTATAAATACATTTTTAGGTTCTACTATATTTAATCCTTATAATAGTTCTTATCAAGATATTTTATCTTGGTTTGGTAATACTTTACAATTAAACGTTACAAACCCAATAACATCAGGAACAAATAGTTTGCCTAATTTTAGCGATGGTGAACCAGGTTTGTATGCTAAAGAAAAAGGAGTTGGTTTTAATATTACAGCGGTTGCTGATATAAATACACCAGTAACTATACCTGTACTAAATGAAGCTGGTTATGAATATGAATTTACCGTAACTGGTAGTGTTAGCAACGTACCATCAGTAGGTGAATATTTAAGAGGAGAATTTATAGATTATGTTGAAGTTGTAAAAGTTGATGCAACATCTACACCAAATTATAAAGTGTATACAAAAAAACCTATAAATAATAATCTTTATTCTATTAGCACAAATTCTCCAGACACAAAATATTCTTATACACTAAACCCTACTGGTTGGTATTCTTATAAAGTTGTTGTTAAACAAACAGAGCAAGATTATTATAATGCTTATTTACCTGGTATATTAGATGGTTACCCTAAAGTTCAATCTGGTTCAGATCCTTTTCCAGCAGGTGAAGAAGGAAAGACCGCACATATTGTTTTAATAAATGATAATATAAATAAGATACCTAGAGATTTATCAGAAGTTGGTCCTGATCAAAAACAATTTAGAAGTTCTGTACAATTATACGGTAGAGTTGAAAATACTTTAATAATTAGTTCTCCTGCAACAGTTAATGATTCGAAAAATAATAGACAATTTTTTCCTGAAACTAATAGTGATACCGCTATTACTATAGCCACAGCAGATGATTTAAACATGTCATACACTACTTTAAAAGAACCGCAAGGTCATGATAATTTTTATCAACTAGACACTAGTCCTCTTATAGCTAGAATTGATACATCACAAGCTATAGGTGTTACAAGTAATAACAGTTCTAACGAAAATATGTCTTCGTTTTTAGCAATATATGAAACAGAGCCTGTTGATTCTTTATTAGATATATTTTGGGAAACTGGTACTGTAGGTTTATTATCTGATTTAAACACAGATATAATTACAGGTTTTGATGGCCCAACAAGTTTTACAGCAACTAATATTGAATTATTAGAAAGTGATGCTAGTGGACACTATATAACTGATCCATTTTTTCCACAATCTAACACAGGTGCTGCTTTTGATGCGGCAAATCCCACGACAGCTACAGGTGTTTATAATATAATTAGAAATAACGAGCAAGGTTCTATGAATATTAATGGAACTGGTAAGTTTCTTTTAGAGTATAGTGATCCTGCTGTTGGCGGTGATGCATCTTATAGGATAAAAACAAATTCTGATTTTGTTTATTTAGAAGATAGTATAACTCAAGATAAAATTACATTTACTATTACAGTTGCTTCGGCTTCAACTCCTTTAGCTTATGAACCACCTGTACCATTGATATTAAACGTAGACTTATCTAATGCAGCACCCTTCATTTGATGAATCACCTTTACCAACTATACAAGCCACAGTTGATCAAACAGGTAATCCTTTTACTGGCCAAGACACATTGTCAAAAAACGGTTCTGCAAGTTCTACAAGAAATACAGAGCAGCTGAAATGGTCTATTGTTTCTGGTAATCCTACTGGTGCAAATGGTCAACCGTCATTTGTTATAGATGCTACTAATGGAAACTTAAGTCAAACAGCTAATAACACACCTAGTGGTCAACATACTTTAGTTTTAAAAATTGAAGATGCAAACGGTGATACAGCTGATGGAGCTTTATCAGCTGTGGCTAATCAAATTATTATTATTGGTCCTCAACCTGCTAATTCAGGAATAAAATCAACCTGCATAACTGGTCCAATAAACACAGATCTGCCAGGTATACCAATAACAAATACTTTAATAACAAAAAGACAAGCTTCAGCAGGTATAACAGGTGTTTGGTATTTATCTGACAATACATTAACAGCTAGCGATTTTACCTCAATTGTTGTGCCTAGTACACCTCAAACAGGAAACGCATCCCAAACAAATACATTATTTAAAATAGGTAGTGCATTAACACAAGGCACAATGTCTTTATCTATGAATGCAAGCTTTCAATGGTCATCATCTGGTCCAGCAGGTTTAGATGCAGATGTTACATGGAGAGTATGGCATAGATCCAATAGTAGTTCCGCTTGGACAGCTATTGCTGATATAAATAATTTTACCATTAATAACTCAGCTGGAACACCTAGTCAAGGTGTTGTTAAAGTAGATCTTACAACAAGTGCAACAGGTCAATTTGGTGTATTTTACGATCAAAGAGTGTTAGCTTATAACCAACCAGGTGAATATGCAATAGCGGCGATAGATGCTATAAGTGTAACAGCCCCAACACAAGCTGAAACAATGGCTTGCTGGGTTAACTCAAATGATTTATATTATAGCACTTGTGTTATAGAAAATGGAGTTAATACAACTAGTGGTACCGCACAATCTTACAGATATTCACTAGATAATACGGGATCAAGTAGTTATTACTGTCCTAACGCTATAAGTGGTTTACCAAATGTTTATTCACATGTGCCATATGGTCAATATGTAACGCAGTTTTACACTGATTCTACATTATCTACTGTATTTTCTTTTGCAGACGCAGGTGGTGGGGTTAGTAATTATAAAGCGTTTATAACATCTGGGTCTTCACCTTACAATAATGGAGGTACTGTTAAATATAAGTTTTCCACTAGGTTTAATGTTAGTGATGCTAAAGTATATGTGCCAAACCCTTGGACACAATGTTATGTTGAAGCTTGTTCATCAGCGAATGGATGTTCACCAAACATATATTTATACCCATTTGCACCGTAGTAATAATATTTAAAAACAAGTGATAATAAATTATGGCAGCGACTTTAGAAGTAAACTACTTTAGCACATTCTGGTTAAAAAAAATCAAGAGTATTACAGATATAGAAACTGTAACTGTTGCGGCTAATGCAGGTACAACAAATGTAATAAATTTACAAGTTGCTAGCAACAAAATAGGTGCTGGTCAAGTGGTTACTAATTTAACAACTGCTTTTACAGGTGCTGTAACCGTGGTTTCTGTAGCAGCAAATAATCAAGACATTACAATAAGTTCTACACAAACAGTAGCTTTAAATGATCAAATAAAGTTTACAGGCGTAGCACCAGACGCTAATATACCTCAAGATTATTCAGCTGTTAATGCTGATGACTGGTATGTAGAAGAAGCTAGAATACGAGGTGGTTACAACAACACATCAGTTGATTTTGGTGTAAAAGCTTATATAGTAGAGGATACATTTAAACAACAACATAGACTTAGTTCATTAATATATTCTGGCATATTTAACTCTAGAACAGGTATAAACAATACTAATCAATTTTCTGTTGGTCAAGATATAACTAGATCTGCAGATCCTGCTAATGGATCTATACAAAAGTTATATGCTGAAGATACAAATTTAATTATATTTCAAGAAGATAAAGTTAGTAGAGCTTTAATAGACAAAGATGCTATATACTCTGCAGAAGGTAACGCCTCTATAACCTCATCATTACAAGTAATAGGTCAAATAGTGGCTTACGCTGGTGAATACGGTATAAGTACAAACCCAGAAAGTTTTGCCGTGTATGGTTATAGAAAATACTTTACAGATAAAAAAAGAGGTTGTGTGTTAAGATTATCAGCTGACGGTATAACTGAAATATCATCTTATGGTATGCATGACTTTTTTAGAGATGAATTAGCTAGTGCAGCTAGAATAGTTGGTGGGTGGAACTCACACTCTAAAAACTATGTTGTGTCTACACAGCAAGAAAGAAACACGGGTAACGTAGCTACAAATGGTCAAAACATTGCTAATGCGGGTAGTAATGTAACTGTAACATTAAATGCTACTATAGGTGACATTGCTGCTGGGGATAATATATATAAATATACAACATCAGGTCAAATAACAGGAGAATTTTATGGAACTATTGTTTCTATTATACAAACATCTAATCCAGCTTCTTTTGTAGCTAATTTAACAAATTCAATACCAGCTTTACAAACTATAATATGTTGGACAGAGCCTTTTTCTACAGTTACTTTTGACGAAGGCGTATTAGGTTGGACTAGTTTCTCTAGTTACAAACCTAACTACTCGTTTAGCTTAAGCAATGTATTTTATACATTTAATACTGGTAGGCTTTATCAACATTACTTAGGTAACTATGCTCAATTTTATGGATTTAATTATGATTCAGATGTAACGATAATATTAAACTCTAACCCTTCAGTTGTTAAAAACTTTAAAACAATTAACTACGAAGGGGCTTTAGGTTGGGAATTAGAGAGCATGGTGGCTAGTTCTAATGACAAAACTTTACCAATAGGTAAATATGTGTTTCAAGATAATTTAGCTAGCTTAGAGACTCAGATATGGTCTAACACATTTAAGAAAAAAGAAGATAAATATTTTGCAAACCTTATAAATAATTCACCTGCTGTAAGTGGTGAAATACTATATGGAGCAGACATGTCAGGTATAAAAGGTTTTTACTCAACTGTAAAAATGAAATTAAATAATTCAATTTATCCTACAACTAAAAAAGAATTATTCTCAGTGTCATCAGACGTTGTAGAATCATCATACTAAATAATATGGAAGAAATTTTAATACAAATATACGACTGGTTTTTTGGTAACCCACATGGGGTTGTGATGGCTGAGCCATTAAGTGCTTTAGCTGTTGCTGGTATTGGAGCTGGTATAAATTTAATATCTGGTCTTTTTGGAGGAGGCGCTGCTAAACGTAGACAAAGAAGAGCAATGGCTGAAAAAAGAAGATTAGAAGGTAAACTTGATAGTCTTGAAAAAAGCAGGCAAGCTATTGTAAATCCTTATGCTGGTGTTTCTGATATTTCTTCTATGGCTAAAGATTTAAGCGGTATGGTTTCAAACCCTTACGCTAGTTTAGGTGTAGCAACTCAAGCTGCTGAAATACAAATAGAACAAGCTGATATAGCTTTGGCAAATACACTTGATACATTAAGAGCTACAGGTGCTAGTGCTGGTGGAGCAACTGCTTTAGCTCAAGCGGCTTTACAAAGCAAAAAAGGTGTAAGCGCAAGTATAGAACAACAAGAAGCTCAAAACGAAATAAGAAGAGCTCAAGGAGAAGCAAGCTTACAACAATTAAAAATGCAAGAAGCTCAAAGAATACAAAATATTGGTATGAGTGAAGCACAAAGATTACAACAAGCGGATGTTGCTGGCAAACAATTTGTATTTTCAGCAACTGAAAGAAGACAAGGTGAACAGTTGGATAGAGTATCTGCTCAAATTAGTGGAGCTCAAAAACAAGCTGCTCAAGCATCTGCAGATAGAGCTGCAATAAGCTCAAGTATGATTAGTGGTTTAGGCAATATAGCTGGATCATTAATAACTAGTGGTACTTTAGGTTCTTCTAACCAACAAACTAGAGGTTTGGTAAATACTGTTAATGACATAACAACAACTGGCGGTTATACTAATATGGGTAGTGCTGAATTTGGTATTAGAACACCAATACCAACTAGTACTAATATAAATACGTCTAACTACACACCAATGGGCGTTGGTCCGCAAGCAGGTGTTTTTACAGGTTAAAAAATAAATTATGAGTTACAGAAATCCAGTTACATATGTAGATTCACAAAGTGGAAAATACTTTGCTAGTGCTATACAAAATATTTCAAACACTACAGCTGGTGTTATAGATACTTTAGGCGCTAAAGCTGAAGCTGAAAGAAAAAAGAAAGAAGAAGAAAACTTTAAATTATTAAATGATGTAACAAAGTACAATTTAGATTATTTAAATAATGCAAATCTTGCTTCTAAAGATTTTGATATACAACCTGCTTTACAGCCTGCTTTGTCAGGTTTAGTGGATCAAGGAGCTAGAATAAAAGCACAATTACTTAACTCTAAAAATCCAGCTGAAAGAGCACAGTTACAATCTCAATTAGCACAGTATGAAACCTTTTTTAAAGGTGGTGGTATGAAAAACCTACTAGAGTCTTTTCAAGAAAAAAGAGAGTTGTTTTCAAAAATAGGTGGTGTAGGTAAGGCGGGAGCTGAAGGCGGTATAGATATGAAAAAGCTTGATCCTAGATTAGCTAAGTTTTTTATGTCTACATATAACGACACATTGCCTTCTGATTTAGGTATTAATATAGTTAACAATAATGGCGTGTTTGATATTGTTTTAAACTCTACAGGCGGTCAATTTGGCAAAGAAAATGGTTATCAACAAAGTTTAATGGCATTAATGTCTGCTGAACTACCTGTTATACCTGGAATAACTGCAGAATCTAATGCGACTTTAATTCAAGATAAATTAATAGATAAAAATGGTGTTGCAGATTTTAAAGGTCAAGCAACGGCTTATTTAACAGCTGGAAAAGTTATTGATTTTGGAGGAAGAGCTATACAAACTTATGATTTTAATAACAATAATAGAGCTGAGTTTAGAAAAAACATGGAAAAAAATGTTTTAGCAACTTTAGCTGGGTATTCAAATGAAGGTAGTTTAATGGACGGCCCTGGCACTGGTTTTAATTCTATAGAAAGTTACTATAATAATGTGCTTCGTAAAGAAGGTGATCCAGAATTAGAAATAGGAAATGCGGAAGGTACTTCGTTAAGTGAAAAATCTTTAGAAATAGTAAAAAACAAGATGCTTGATAAGATGGAAGAAAAGTTTGAAAATAGCATTCCTAGAGATATGTTTTCTAAAACAGCACCAAAAGGTAATGGAAAAAATAAAAACTTAGAATATGATGCTTCAGCTAAATCTTGGTGGGAAAACTACAAAAAAGATCCTGCAGCTGCTTATACTAGTAACACGGGTGAAAATGCTAAGTTTGATCAAAAAACAAACACATTGACTACGTATTCAGAAAATGAAGATGGCGATATAAGTGAGACAGAATATGATTTAAATATTCCTGCAGTGGAAGAGTTTGTTGTTAAACAATTATTAAAAACAGATGATCAAACACTAGGAAATACTGAAGATGATAGAGCTGTTAAAAGTAGGGTTATAGAGTTTCAAAGAACTCAAGAAAAACCAAAACCAGAAACTTTTGAAGCATCTAAAGAACAAGTTGGAGCAATAACAACTCAATTAATAAAAGATATAAAAGAAAGCAAAAGTGATGTAAATGTTGTGACTAATATTAGTGGTGCTAAATTAAAAATAAATGACAAATACGATTTAACAAAAATAAAAGAAACATTAAATCAAATTAAAACTAAATATCCATCTTTTAAAGGAACAGATGCTGAATTATTAAATACGTTTTTGATTTTAGCTAAAAAACAATATGGCGAAAATGATGAAAACTACAAAGAATTAGCGGCCTTATATAAAAGACTTAAATAATATACATATGCCTTTTACTGAAGAACAATTGAATACTTTGTTTTCAACTGAAAATAAAGAAAAATGCCCTGAAGGTTTTGAAAAAGATGAAGAGACTGGAGAGTGTGTTGAAATAGCAAAGACAACGACTGTAGTAGAGGATGCGACTGCAGTAAAAGAAGTAGCGTCCGATACGGAATTGAAATTGGAAGATGGTTCTTCGGAATTACCAGAAAAGTTTTTGCCGGATCTCAACTATGTAAGTGCAACTCAAAGAAATGAAAATAAGGTTATTGATTTTAATAAAAGTTATGAAGGTGTTTCTGATGGCAATATAAGCGAAGAAGAACAAAGAAGTTTAGCCACTGAAAAAGGAACAAAACTTTTTAACAAATTAATGAGAAACGATGAAGTAATTAATAGAGTTTTAATTCCAGAAGCAGCTGTATCTCTTCAGCCTCAATTAGAAAAAGAAAGAGATAGGTTAGTTAAAAAATACAATGTAGACGATCCAGAGCAAGCCGTGAAAGCTATGGAAGATTATGAAAAGTTTTTTAATGATAAAATGCAAGAATCATTGAATTCTAATAACACTTACAACCAGATAATGGAAGCTAACTCTGATTTAGCATCAGAAGCTAGTACTGATGAGCTAAGAACTTTAGGAAGAAAAGCTTTAGGAATAGATGAGTATGGAGCTTTTAGAGAAGGTTTATCAAAATTTCTTAAAACAGGTGAAATGTCTTTAAGAGGTGTAGAATTGATGTTTAGTGATTTACCTGACGAAGTAAAAAAAGATCGAGATAGATTAATTAAATTAAAAGAAAATTTAGAATCTGGTAAAACAACTAAAGAAGAAATAATAAAATACACAGGAAAACAAATTAGCGCAACACGAGCTGGCATAATAAGAGATTCAGGATTTGAAGGTACAGCTTTAGAAGCAGTTGAATATTTAGAAAATAAAATAAATAAAGAAACAGAAAGATTTAGTGGTAAAATAAAAAAAATTAAAGATATACAAAAAGATTTATCTTTTTTTAGACAGCCGGAAATTTTTGATGAAGATGGTTTAACTTGGCAAGATTTTGGTGGTATAGTTGGAGAACAGGTTCCACAGTTAGCTTTAGCATTGGTTGGTAAAGGTTTAGGTGTGTGGGTACAGGAAGCTGGAGGTAATTATATAGATAATTTATATGCAGCTGCTAAAAAAGAATACAACCTTAAAGAAGATGAAGAACCAACTGAAGAGCAATTGCTTCAGTTAATAAGCGAAGGCAAAGATCAAGCTTTTTTATCATTAGCAACAGGTGGTATATCTGCAGCGCTAGAAAGAGTTGGTGCTAAATCAGTTGTTGGTTCTACTTTAGATGGTATTAAAGACGCTGGAGGATCTTTAATAAGAGGTGAATTTAAAAAAGCTTTAAGAGCTGGGGTTAAAGGAGGGTTAAACGCTGTAAAAAGTGGATTAATAGAAAGTGCAACAGAGGTTGGGCAAACTTTAGTTTCACAAACAGGGCAAAGTATTTCTGGTAATAAAAATTACTTTGATTTTCAAAGTGTGTTAGAAGCGGGAGGTCAAGGTGGTTTAATGGGTGCTGTATTTCCTTTAGGAGCCGGAGTTGCAAGACAAAGTTTAACAGAATTTAAAAACACAGCATCGATAATAGCTGGTAAATTTAATCCAGAAGCTACTGAAAATTATTATAGACAAATAGAGAACTCAATTAAAAAAGATAGAAGATTAACTCCTGAAAATAAAAGAGAAAGATTAATTTCTTTAGGAGAAATAAGATCAGCTAGTGTAAAAGTACCTAAAGGTTATAATTCTAAACAAAAAACTAAAGCTATAAATCTTTTAGTTAAACAGCAACAAATCCATAATCAATATAAAAATG
>CBDEVQ010000080.1:0-10916 GCA_965243605.1 Flavobacteriales bacterium | reverse complement strand
CAATAAGACCTTGTAAGACTTGCTCTTCGTTATCCATAGTCTTATCGATCATAATCTGGATTCTTCCTTTTGCAATTTCAAGAGACTCAATAAGTGTTTCGTCTTGAGAAATACAAATAGAAGCTTTAGCTTTCATTTCAGCTGTCCAATCTGTAAATGTAAAGGCTTGGTCAGATTGTAATGTTCCAATGTGTACTTCAATAATACGACCTTGGAAAACGTTCTCACCTTTAAATTTCTTTAACATTTGAGATTGAGTTGCATGTACAACATCTCTAAAGTCCATATGATCTTTCATTTCACCTTTGAAGGTTACTTTTACAGATTCTGGAATAGGCATAGATGCTTCACCTGTTGCTAATGCAAGTGCAACGGTACCAGAGTCAGCTCCAAAAGCAACTCCTTTAGACATTCTTGTATGTGAATCACCACCAATGATTATTGCCCAATCATCAATCGTAATATCATTAAGAACTTTGTGAATTACATCCGTTAATGGTGCATATTTATGTTCTGGATGACGAGCCGTAATTAAACCGAAGTCATTCATAAATTGCATTAACTTAGGAATATTTGTTTGAGATTTGATATCCCATACAGAAGCGGTGTGACAACCAGACTGGTAACCAGCATCTACAATTGGAGAGATCACTGTAGCAGCCATCATTTCTAATTCTTGAGAAGTCATTAACCCTGTTGTATCTTGAGATCCAACAATATTTACTTCTGCACGAACATAAGAACCCGCATGTAATGTAGCTCCAGATGTACCTACAGCATTTCTGTTGAATATTTTTTCAACTGCTGTAAGTCCTTGTCCTTCGTGAGAAACTTCTTTAGATGGCGCAAATACTGGAATAATATCTACACCTAATGTTTTAGCTGCAAAAGCTTGTAATTTTTTACCGAAAACAATGGCATAAGAACCACCAGCTTTCATAAACTCCATTTTTTGAGGAGTATATGCCGAAGAGATATCCATAACCTCTTTGTCTCCGCTATATAATTTTTTTGATTTTGTATTGATTGTTAGAACAGTTCCTGTATCAATAGAATAGGTTTGCTCTAATACTGGTTCACCTTCTTCATCAACAATTAGGTTACCATTATCATCATATGTTTTAACCCAGTTTTTAAGGTCTAAACCAATACCTCCAGTAACACCAACCGTTGTAAGGAAGATAGGAGAAATACCGTTTGTACCTGCAACAACAGGAGCAATATTAATAAATGGAACATATGGACTTGATGATTTACCAATCCAAAGTGCTACATTGTTTACACCAGACATTCTAGATGAACCTACACCCATTGTACCTTTTTCGGCAATAAGCATCACTTGCTTATCTGGATGTGCAGCTTGTAAGTCTAATAATTCTTGTTGTTGTTTCTTATTGTGCTCAAACATACATTGACCATGTAACTCACGGTCAGATCTTGAGTGTGCATCACTTCCTGGAGAAAGTAAATCTGTAGAAATATCACCAACACCAGCAACAAAAGTTACAAGTTCTATCGTTTCTGGTAATTCAGGAAGTTTTGTGAAAAACTCAGCTTTAGCATAACTTTCAATGATATCTTTTACGATCGCATTACCAGAGTTATACGCTTTACCTAAACGCTCCATATCTGCTTCGTATAGGAAAACCTGAGTTTTTAATACTTCAGCAGCTTGTTTAGCAATAGATTCATCATTACCTAAAGCTAAATCTAATAACGCCCCAATAGAAGGACCACCCTTCATGTGAGATAATTGTTCAAAAGCAAAAGTAGGTGCAATTTCTTCTACAACAGATTGACCAAGAATAATTTCTTTTAAAAACTTAGACTTAACACCAGCAGCACTTGTTGTTCCTGGTAAAACATTGTAAATAAAGAAATTTAAGGATTCTGCCCTATGCTCGTGATTCGTGTCCTTAATTTGTTCAACAATTTCACTTAACAAATCAGCACTATCAATAGGCTTTGGGTGAAGATTTTGACCTTTTCTTTCTTCAATCTCTTTGAGATATGCGATGTATCTACTCATAAATTTTTCTATTAACTTTTAGGAGAAATGGTTTGCGTTCCCTTATTTAACGCAAAAATAAAAAAAATACCTCGATTTACCGCTGTATTTTCCATCTGGGTATATAACAAATTCTAATAAATTGGTGATTTAATCCAATATTTTTAGCTTTTTAACATAGAAACAGCGACTTAGACATCCTTTTTATGTTTTTGAGTATTGACCAATACCTAACTTACGGCTGTGTTATTAAACGATTTATTCTGAGATATGTTCTTTTAATAGATCATTAGTCGTATTCCTTTAAAAGATTAAATAATGGATTTAAGGATGAAAAGATTTGTATAGTATGGATACGCTCTAAATCATTTTGACATTATCAAAAGTTTTGTACATTTAATCCGCAACCCAAAACGATATAATATACACGATGAAAAGAAAACAATTTTTACAATCACTGATCGGAGCATCTGCATTTATGGCTATGCCTTTTTCATCTTATGCGGATGATAATGATGGACTTTTAAGAATACTTGAAGATTCATCTAAAAAAACCATGGGTAATTTATTTGGTTTAAAAGCAGATCCAATAAAAAAAGTGAAGGTTGGAATTATTGGATTAGGAAATCGTGGATCGGTCTTGTTAGAGATGTTTCAATGGTTGGTTGATAAAAATCATGCTGAAATTGTTGCCCTTTGTGATTTAGAAGAAAGCAAGGTAAACAAGGCTGTTGAACGTCTTGGTAAATGGCAACAAAAAGCACCTAAAACCTATTCTGGAGATACAGAGTCTTGGAAAGCATTGGCAAAACAAGATAATATTGACTTGTTATTAATTGTTACCCCTTGGGCATTACATACACCAATGGCTATATATGGAATGAATGCAGGGAAACATGTAGCTGTAGAAGTACCTATTGCCTATACCTTAACAGATTGTTGGAATTTAATAGAAACGGCAGAACGTACAAATAAGCATTGTATAATGCTAGAAAACTGTTGTTATAACGAAGAAGAACTTTTTGTTTTAAACATGATAGAACAAGGTGTTTTTGGAGATATTACTCATACAGAAGGTGCTTATCTACATGATTTAAGAGCCCATATGTTGAGTTCAGATTACTATCAGGATCAGTGGAGGTTGAAACACCATATTAACCGGGATGGGAATTTTTATACCACTCATGGATTAGGGCCTATTAGTCAGTATTTGAATATAGGACGAGGAGATACGTTTTCTCATTTAACATCGATGAGTTCAAGAGAACTCAATTTAAGTGAAACGGCAAAACGAATGAATTCACCTTATACATCGTTTAAATGTGGAGATATGAATTCTACCATGATAAAAACAGAAAAAGGAAAATCGATCCTCCTTCAGTTTGATGTCCACACGGGAAGACCCTATTCAAGAATTAATAAAGTAGTAGGAACAAAGGCCGTACACGACGGATACCCAAGTCGATTATATATAGACAAAGAAGAACTTAGCTATTGGGGGCACCAATGGTTAAAAGATGAAACGTATCAAGAATATAAAAGCAAATATCAACACCCGATGATAAAGAAGCTTAAATCGATAAGTTCAAACTTTAAACAAGGTCATGGAGGAATGGATTTTGTGATGATATATCGATTAATACGATGTTTAAATCTTGGATTGCCTTTAGATATGAATGTTTACGATGGGGCTATGTGGAGTGCTGTAACACCATTGTCTGAACTTTCTGTTGCGAGTAAAAGTTTATCGATTCCATTTCCAGATTTTACTGGAGAACAATGGAAAGCGAAGAGCGAATTGGAAATTATGAGAACCATATAACTTTTAGAGGACCATATTTTACATTAAATACACAATGACAAAAGAACAGAAAAATTTATATTTAGTCATCTAAAGATTCCTTATTTTCACCCTCAAATCACAAAAGACTTAACAATACATTTATGCATTCTTCTAAATTAAAATGGGCATTCTTCTCATATGGACATAATCTGGGTGACTTTACAAGAGCCTTAGAAACAGCAAAAGGAATGAGGGCTAGTGGAATGGATCTTAAATTCTTTAATCATGGAGGAATCCATAACCATATGATTTCTGAAGCAGGTCTTGAAGAAGAAGATCTTTTTCCAGAAATAACATGGGAACAGCATCAAATAATAATGGACATTAACCGATATAAGGTTAAGGTTGGAACACCATTACCTGTTTCTACAAAACAATGGATTGCAATGGCAGAGGCGGATTTAAAAGCATTGGACCAATATAAGCCAGACGGGGTATATGCGGGTTTAAATTTAAGCTGTATGATATCTGTACCTTATGCTAAACTCCCGATGGTTACACAAGTGCCAACCGTAAATTGTCCAGCATTTATTGAGCAAGAAATGTATAATATGCCTAATACGATGGAAAAAAACGTTTTAATGCAAAAGGTAGTTCCAGGGTTTATTAAGCGTAAAATCATGAAAAAGGTATTGTTAGGAGATTCGGCTAAAGCTTCTTTAACCACATTTAATGAAGCAAGAAAACACTTTGGATTAGATCCTATTTATAATATTGTAAATTTGGTGAAAGGAGATGTTACACTTTTGCCTGACCTTCCTATATTGAGTGGTTTAAAAGAAGAGGATTTAACAGAGGGATACTATTATTCGGCTCCTATTTTTTCTAAAATGGATATGCCAATCCCCAAGGAAGTAAACCAAGTGTTTGGTAGACCAGGACTCAATATTTTTTGTTCATTAGGGAGTTCAGGATATCCAGAAACGTTAAAGTTAATTATTAAAACCTTAAGAGAAGTAGAGGGGTATAATGTAGTGTGTTCTACAACGTCTATTTTAGAACCTGAAGAACTTGGTCCAAATACAGATCGTTTTTATGCCTGTAAGTTTTTACCAGCACACCTCGTTAATGAAATGGCAGATGTTGCTGTATTACATGGTGGTCAAGGAACGATCCAGACTTCAGCTTGGGCAGGGACTCCAGTGGTTGGTATTGGTTTTCAAGCCGAACAACAAGCCAATATAGATGGTTTGGTAAGAGCTAAAATGGCTGAACGAATTCCAATTTACTCAGTTTCTCCTAAACGATTAATTAAGGCGGTTAATAAGGTATCTTCCAAAGCGTATAAAGCCAATGCTGATGTTATTAAAAATATAGTTAGAGCAACAGATGGCGTAAAGAGATCCGTTGAGATTATGAATGATTTTCTAATGACTAAAAAATAACAAAAAAGTATTCGTTTTTCAGTTCTAATAGAATAGGGTGAATGGTATAATATTAAGAGTAATATATGAGTGAGATACAAATGACTTTTGAAGATAAAATAAAAGAATTAATAAAGAATTATTATTTAGGAGAAAGAACTGTTTACGGATACAGTCCCATCGAAATAGAATTTGAATATTGGTATTTATTTAATAGTGATGTTTTAGATTTAACACCTAAAACATTTGTTAAGGTTGTAGAATTAATTCGGTCAAATAAAGGAATTGAACGTGTTGTTGGTATTTATATTCTTCACGCAAAAAATCATGATTCCAGTTATAAAAAGGAAACTTTACAATTGTATTTTGAATTATTAGATAAACCTCAATCGGATGCGGTACTCCATGCATTATTTGGAGCGCTCTCTTCTTATGCTAAATACTTTAATACAGAACAATTAATAAAGTTAACGACATATAAAACCGTTGATAATATTGAACTTAAAAGCGATTTTATATTGATGCTTTGTAATGCAGAACATGAGATTGCTGTCGATTGTATTATTGAGTTAACTTATGATCCATCAAGAGTAGTAAGGCGAAGGGCAATGATAGGATTGAATATAATGGCAGATTATGGATTTCCAAAAATTAGAGAAGCATTATGGAAAGGAGTATTTGATCCTGATGAAGATGTGAAATGGAGTGCAATTTTAGGGCTTACTGAAATTGGAGATGAGCGAATTATCCCAATCATTATTCATCATCTAGAAACAGAGCAATTTCATGATGGATTGTTTGAGGCTATTTGTAGGTTACAAGATAAAATTTTTGTGGATGTATTACGTAATATGTTAACGCCTGAGGAATTAGCAAAAGAGTATGAGCCAGTCCAAACTTATGGTTGGAGATACAGCTTATATTATACATACTATGAACTTATACGTTTAATAGAACAGGGTCCTATTAATTATGATTATGAAGATGAATGAATACCCACATGAATACATGCGTAATAAATTGTAATGGGTTTCAAATTGGGCAATTTTCTGTGCCATCGTTTCGATTATATCGTGGAGAAATGCTGGTAATTGAATGTTACGGAGGATCCCATTTCTTACCGTTATCTCAACAACTTTCTGCATTATTTAGTGGTGAAATAAAACATGATGATCTCGTTATATTAGATACAATAGGAAATGCAGAGCGTATAAATATTGGAGGATTAAGGCAATAATTTAGTCCATTAACTATTGAGCGATATTTAAACGAGTATTCAAATAATGGGACGTTAGACGATTTAAATATTCCATTTTTTAAAGCAAATCAATTTAATGATTCAACACCAATACGGCGTTTGGTGGAAAGTGAACGTAAACTATTGTCAATTTATTCAGTATTAACAAAGCAAAGTGGAGTCGTTTTTGATTTTCTTGGAATAGGAGTACTTGAAGGAGAGCAAATGTTTGATTTTATGCTTGATTTTGTTAAAACGAATAATACATGTGCAATTTTCTTAAATAATTTTAATGACTTTAAGGAAAAACCTGTTAAACATATAAAATTGTCAATAGTAGAGTGATTTTATGAATGGTACAATTATTTAACCCGCGAGCATACTAGAGTTTTTCTTGAAGGCTAATAGACCCTAACAATGATTAATAAATACGTTTAAAATAACATTCCTAAATTAGTTATGAAATTTATTAAAGCTCCTTATACTAAAAAAGTTCAAGAATTTATATTGAAGTTATGTACAGTAACACCATGCATTGGAGTGGTATTAATCTATAATGGAATAGATGAGGTTAATGCGTATTTATTTTTAATTGGGATAACGCTAAGTATACCTCCATTACTATTTCTTTGGTTGGTATACCGATTTAAAATTTTTATACAAACGTCGGATACATTCTTATTTGAAAGTATTGAAGATTTAAATGATAAAGGATTTACTATTCAACAGGATTTTAATAGAAAAAGAATACAATGGTGTAATGTCAAATCAATAGAATTAGTCGATTCTTCAATACTCTTAATCAAACTTTTTTCTAATGAAATATTATCAATTAAGAATAATTATTTTGGTTGGTATGCACTTTTAAAAAGTATACCTCAGTCTAAATTAGAGTCAAATGATATCCCAGAGTATATAAATGATACCTTTTCAAAGCTTCGAACATGTAGAATATGTGGACTGCAAGCATTATTAGAAGATCAATGTTTACATTGTAGATCGAGAGTTTATAACAAAGACCTTAAACTAATATTTGATGTTGAAGACGTATACATTAAAGAAGCACAATTAGAATGGTTTAGTATATTTGAAGTAGGAGAGGTTATCGAACTTGAATGTAATGATGCCCATGGATTTATAAAATCTGAAACTTGGACCCCTATGGTTACTTATGAAGAGGTATTGGAGTATAGCAGACATGAAAATGACTATCCATTATAGAACACATTTGTTTTTACTTAAATTTAATACGAAATAGATTATAAATTACTAATAATGTTTATGCTTTTATCAGAGCGAATACGTTGATTTATTCCTCCAGGTATATCCAATAAATAAAGAATAAATAAATGGAGAACAATTTGTGAAATCCTTTATTATCAGTATATTCAAGGTATTGTAATATAATTTTATAAATACCTATATACAACTATGGACTCTAAACAAAAATCAATTTTAAGAAGTCAACTTTTTAGACATTTAGACGGTATTGTAATAGCACCTACGGCATATGTATTAAAAGCTAATGGGGTTACTGATTACATTTTACAAAACAAAAACATATCGCTTTCAGAGCTTGCTTCAAAATTTAAGGCCAACAAAGGGTATTTGAATGTGGCTTTAAGAGGATTATGTTCTCAGGGTTGGTTAAAACAGCATGTTGATAATGCATCCAATACCGTTTATTTTGAAACCAATGAAGCTTCAGAAATAGCCTTTGACCATTTTAATTTATATGAAGGCGCTTTTGAATTGATGAAAATGTCTGCACATTATCATTCTCGAAAATTTGAAATGGAACCCTTCTTAAAACTTAAACAAGTCTATAATTCCTTTAAAGACCATTATGGTATTAAAAAATCTAATCTCACATTTAATAGAGATATACAGGAACAAATTTTAAGACATATTGAAGGCGTAATTATTGGGCCAACCATTGTTCAATTAGGAATGAGTGGAATGTTTCATAAATACTTTATGCAATCGAGATTTCGAGCTGAAGAATTTCATGAAAATGCCGATGCATTTAATCAACTCTTGCAAATATTGGCCGATATAGGTTGGTTTAACGTACAGAATGGAACCTATGAATTTACACCTTTAGGATTGTTTTTTGCAAAAAGAGCAAGTGCTTATGGTGTTACAGTGTCTTATATTCCAACGCTTAGGCAATTGGAAGATCTCTTATTTGGAGACCCATTAATCCTAAAGCCAACTTCAGTAGAGGCAGACGAACGCCATGTTGATCGATCGATGAATGTATGGGGTAGTGGAGGTGCACATAGTACCTACTTTAAAGTTGTTGATGAAATCATTATTGAACTCTTTAATAAACCAATAGAAGAACAACCTGAAGGGATTTTGGATATGGGCTGTGGAAATGGAGCATTTTTACAACATTTATACGGAGTTGTGGAAAACCAGACCTATAGAGGGACTGTATTAGATGAATATCCGCTAACATTAATAGGAGTTGATTATAATCAAGCTTCCCTAAAAGTATCGAGAACCAATTTAATACAAGCAAATATTTGGGCTAAAATAATTTGGGGCGATATTGGTGATCCGAAACGTTTAGCGAAAGATTTAATAGAAAATTATGATATTAAATTAGAGAACTTGCTCAATGTGAGAACATTTTTAGATCATAATAGAATCTGGGAAACACCAATAGAACGCTTTCCAAAACAAAGTTTCTCTACTGGAGCTTATGTGCATCAAGGTAAACGAATTAATAATAATTTAGTTGTCGAATCATTAAAGGAACATATTGGGAAATGGGCTGAGTTTGTAGGTAAGTTTGGATTATTAATAATTGAGCTGCATACCGTAAAACCAAAATTGGTTGCTGAAAATATGGGTAAAACAGCCTCAACGGCCTATGATTTAACCCATGGTTATTCAGATCAATATATACTAGAGTTAGATGAGTATCTAAAGGCTATTAAAGATGTAGGCTTAATACCTGATCCAAGTTCATTTAAGAAGTTTCCAAATTCGGATCTTGCAACCGTTTCTATTAGCTTATTGAAATATCAGAAAAAATGAAGCCTTTATTAAAATCCATATTGTTTTTATTACTCTTAACTGTTTTTGATTTACTGTTTAGAAAAGGATTTTTGAATATTCCATTCCCTTTCCAATTGCCAAATAACGGATTAGTACTTGTTCTATTTACGATATTCGCAATAATTGCCTGGAAGGTTACGAAATGGTTTTGTAAATGGGATAAAATAGATGCTTCAGTTTTGGGTATTTCTTGGAATAAAAAAAACCGAGTAGAGTTTTATTATGGTGTATTAATAGGAATCGGATTATGGGCCATTGTGTCTTTAGTCCAGTCTTATTCGGCCGGATTTTCTTGGGAGTTAAGACCTAATGTACGTTTAGTTAATATACTCTATGGATTTATATTTATATGGATTGCCGATTTAGGTACAGAGCTTTTTACACGAGGTTACCCATTAACTAAGCTTACAGAGGCCTATGGTTCCCGTTATGCAATAATGATAATGGTTTGTTTTGTAGGTCTAAAAAGTTTCTCCTTTGAAGCTGAGGGAGAATATCTTTTTTATAGCATGATAATACCTGCTCTCCACACTATATTTTTTAGTGTAATTTATTTAAAAACAAAACGACTAGGTGGAGCATTGGGCGTTCATGTTGGAGCCAATTTTGTGACCATAAGTATTTTCGATTTACGTTTAGAACAACCTAATCAAGCGATCCCATCTGGAATATTTCAACCAAATTTAAATTTAGAGGCACTTTCTCCAAATGCTTTACATTGGCCTTGGGTTGCTATGGCGGCTATCTTTAGTATTGGTGTTTACTTTTGGTGGATAAAACATACTAAACAATCTTTGGAAAGTTAATGGGGCAAATTATGTATTCAATAATAGTAGATATATAAAGAATTTATGAAATATTGAATATTTTTGGATGCTTCATTTTTAAGTATTGAAATTATTTGTGATAAAGCAAATGTTTAAAATATTTAAAAATTACAGTTTATTGTTTTATAGGAAATTAAAGTCGTGTAAATGAGAAAATATATTATTGTGTTGTTTTATATGTTAACAACAATAGCTTTCGGACAAAACAAAAAGTTTAATAGTGGACTTAAAGCTTTTAATAATAAAGAATTTAAGAAGGCTTTAAAAATAATGAAACCGTATGCCGATTCTGGGAATTCGATTGCACAATATATTACTGGGCATTGTTATTATAATAAAGATTTAAAGGTTAAAAACGATTCTATTGCAGAATATTATTTATTAAAATCGGCTAATGAAAAGTATGGAAATGCTATGGGTTTACTAGCGGCTTTATACTTTAATAAAAGCATACAAAATCCTAAATATAAGATTGATGCTTTAGTTTGGTCCGAAATGGCAGCATCTTATGAACCTCTTCAGAAAGCGACAACCACGCGTATATTAATTAGGAAATATATGAGTACTG
>CBDEVQ010000079.1:0-16723 GCA_965243605.1 Flavobacteriales bacterium | reverse complement strand
AGCATCAATCGTAACCGTACCTGAAATAAATAGTATACCTCCTACTAAGTTTTCAATTGGAGAACTAATTTCACATTCTATATCATCGTAATCTCCAGGGCCCATACTAATATTATGAGATACATTATATACATCAAATAGTGGTGTTGAACTTGTAATGTTAAGATTGGCCGTAGTTGTTGTACCTAAAGTATATGTACTATTATTAACAAACGTTACACTTAACACTGGTAAACCAGCTAAGTTATATACAATCTCAACATTTAACACAGATAATAAATCACAAATATGATCTAAACAACTATTATTATCAAATGTTGCTGTTGCATCATAATTTAATGCATTAGGATCTGTACATCCCCATCCTGACGTACTTAGTACAATAGGTCCAGAAACGTCACATGGCGGAGGATTTCCTGAAAGGAATGTTAATGTTGTAATAACACCAAATCCACTACCTGTTGTAATTGTAGATACATCAGATGTAATTTCAAAATCTAAAACAACAGATCCTGCATTTATAGATTCATTTGTTAAGTTTGAAACCGTAAATTGATTTGTAGTAATAGCGATATCTACATCAGAAATAAATGCAGTACCTGAGTTGGTGATATAAACGCGATAATAAAATACTCCACCATATTCAACAATTGTACCTGTACTAGTCGGTGCAAAAGAAAATGCTAAATCGACACACGGCGGTGCCGCGGAAGCTGTTGGAGTCCCTATTCCAAAAATAGAAAATGAGAGAATTAAAAATAGAAATTTAAAAAGGTTTTTCATGGTGCTTAAATTTTTGAGCTTATAGTAACGTAAATTTAACAAAAAAGAGCATTCATATCAAACTGAATGCTCTTTTTATTCAATATTTTACTTAAATATACACTATTTGGGTAATGAAATCACTAATAATTATTGTCCGATGATATATTTAGCGAATACTTCCCCTATTTTTACTGAGGCTTCCAAAGTATATTTAGCAATATTTGGGCTTAATGAAATGTTCGGATTCATTAATATTCTCATGTCTGGTTTAGGTTGATTGTCGAAACAATCTAAAGATGCATGCTTTACTATTCCTGAATCTATAGCTTGAATTAATTCAACTTCATCAATAGCTCCTTGGTGAGAAGTATTAATAAGACAAACCCCTAATTTCATCAATTCAAATTCTTCTTTTTTAAGGACTATATTATCTTTTTCTAAACAGTGCATAGAAATGTAATCTGATTTCATTAAAACTTCTTCCAAAGGTTTAATTTCTAAATCAAAATCAAAAGTTTCATGGTTTGGTAAATCCAACGTGATTGTCTTTTTAACTGTATTATGATCAAAAACAATAACATTTAGTCCTAAAGCAATGGCCATTTTAATTGTTGCAACGGCTCCATTGTTTAATCCCATTAAACCAAGAGTTTTACCTTTAATTTCACTTCCTTTAGAATAGGCTTGTTGCATTCCAGTAAAATTAACCTCCCCCTCTAATGGCATTTGACGATTTGAATCATAAAGGAATCTAACCATACCTAATAAATGCGCAAATACCAATTCCGCAATGGCTTGGTTATTGGCCTCATTTGTAATAATAAAAGTGACCTCAGGAAATTGTTTTTGTAAATTATCAAAAGCCTTAGGTTCTTTGCTACACCCAATTACTTTTATACCTTTGCAATCTTCAAGTAAACGTTCAGTAACATCTTTTGATTCTAAGAATACAATAGATATATGTTCTGCATTTATATACTTAACAAGGTTGTCGCCCTGATTATTTTGATTAATAACTTTATACCCAGCTTTTTCAAGTAATTCTATCCCTTTAAAAGATAGTTCCGTATTAGCTAATATTGTTTTCATGGAATTGTTTTTCTAATTGTTGCATTGTTTCTACCAAAACAGACACACTTTCTATTTTTAATGCATTATATAAAGATGCTCTATATCCTCCAACAGATCGATGTCCTTTAACCCCATTAATCTTATTCTTTTCACATAATTGATCAAAAAACGACGATAATTTTTCATTCTGAAGTCTAAACGTAACATTCATTTGAGATCGATCTTCTTTTCTTGCATGACCAACAAAAAGAGGATTTCGATCTATTTCAGTATATAATACCTCAGATTTCTTTTTATTCTCTTGAGCAATTTTTGAAATTCCACCATTATTTTTTAACCACAACAGGTTTAAATAAGATACATAAATTGAGAATACTGGAGGTGTATTAAACATCGATTCTTTTTCAATAAAAAGTTCATAATTTAACACCGAAGGAATATCTCTATTGGTTTTACCCAGTATATCTTTTTTTAATACAACCAATGTTGCTCCAGCTGGGCCTATATTTTTCTGAGCTCCAGCGTAAATTAAATCAAACTGGGAATAATCGAGTTGACGACTGTAAATGTCTGATGACATATCACAAATTTTCAAGACACCTTCCAATTCTGGAAAATGATTCATTTGTGTACCGTAAATCGTATTATTTGAAGTATAGTGAACATAATCTAGATCATTTGTGATCCTAAAATTTTCTGGAATATAACTATACGCTTTATCCGATGAACTGGCTAAAACAATGGCGTCTCCAAATAATTTGGCTTCCTTTATTGCTTTATTCGCCCAAGTTCCAGTATCTAAAAAACCAGCCTTCCCTCCTTTTGAAAGTAAGTTTTGAGCCGTCATTAAGAATTGTGCACTTGCTCCTCCTTGCATAAATAAAACAGCGTATTCCTCAGAATTTAATTCCAACAATTCTAATGCTAAAGACCTGGCCTGTTCTATAACATCTACAAAATCTTTACTTCTGTGCGAAATTTCTAAGATAGACAATCCTAGATTATTAAAATTTAAAACCGCTTCTGAGGCTTGTTTAAATACCTCTTGAGGTAAAATACATGGACCTGCACTAAAATTATGAACAATAGATTCAGACATAAATTACTTTAATTCTGTTGGTTCTAATCGCTTTAATAAATTCCATTTTCCTTTTTTGAAAATAAATCCATTATAGTTTAAGGTTGGAACATACGATGTTTTAACTTTAACAGATTCACCATCTACGGGCTCTAACTCATCAAACAAAATGACTTTAGATTTAGATTTATATTCTAAAATCACGGATGCTAATTCATTATATTCTAGAATATATCTATTCTGAATTCCTAAATCACTAATAAATAAAGGTGCTCCAAAGATTAAGTCTCTATTTCTATTAAACCATAAAACGTCTATAATTTTCTTTTCCGATTTTTCGGTATTACCATCCCAACCTAATAAAGTATAATATGTTTTCCCTTCAAATTCATTCGTAATTACATCGTAATACAAAGCGCCATACCAAAAATCTGGTCGTAATGTTTTGTCTTCTGGATTAAGGATTCTATGAGATTCATCTCTTAACATATGTACAACTTGCGCACGTTGTTTCTTATCATAGTATTGTATTAATCCAAAATACTGAAACAATTTACTCTCATAATGTAATGCCCAAGTAAAAATTCTAAAGCTTTTATCTTCTGGTTCAATAACAGATATATGCTTTAATTTTTCAAACTCGTATCTAAGAGACTTTTTATGACTTATGATGTTAAATAATTCGTCTTTTAAAACTTCATTAGCCTCTGTTTTTTCTTGATCCGTTTCTCCACCATAAACAACAGAAGATAATTCTTTTATTCTTTTCTCTGCATTAACGAATAAATCTTTCTGAGCATTTGCCAAATAAGAAAGACTTAGTACGAAAGCTAATATTAAATTCTTAACCATGTAAATAAGCTTTTTTAGACAATAATTCTTCATCAGATTCTACATGATCTTCATCAGGCACACAACAATCTACCGGACATACTGCGGCACATTGTGGCTCTTCATGAAATCCAATACATTCTGTACATTTTTCTACTGCAATATAATAGTAATCATAATCTACAGGTTCATTTTCTTCTCCTGAGTCTACTTCAGAACCATCTAATAATTTAGAGGAGCCCTTTCTTGTAGTACCTTCTGAAAAATTCCATCCAACGCCACCCTCATATATTGCTGTATTTGGACATTCAACCTCACATGCTCCACAATTGATGCATTCGTCTGTTATTTTAATTGCCATGCAAATTTATCTTTTTAAATTTGCAACAAAGTTAAGGATTTTACAGATGAGTTTAAAACAAGATATAGCTGCATTTTCAGTATTAGGAGAATTTTTAAATCAATTTAGCACGAATGGATCAAAAAACGACAAGCTAAATGATTTAAATGAAGAGTTCTACAATTATTTTTTAGGGATTATTAATCGTCATATTCATCACAATGGATGGTTCTCTAAAGCTTCAATTATGGAATCTATAGGGAATATTTCCCCATTTTTAACCGAAAAGGCACTGATGACCTGGTTAAATTCCTACAATTTAGGTGATCAATACTCAGATAAAAAAGTATTGGTTATTATGCCAAGTAACCTACCTTTAGTAGAGTTTCATGATTTTATTTCGGTTTTGTTGACTGGACATTATTTTGTAGGTAAATGTTCTCAACAAAATAAACATATTTTACCGGCCATTTCACAAATATTAAAAGCCATAGATCCTTCATTTAATAATCGTATTTCTTTTATTGAAGCTCCAAGCAAAGATTTTGATGCAGTAATTGCCACAGGAAGTAATAATTCGGCTCGCTATTTTGAATACTACTTTTCTAAATTACCTAATATCATTCGTAAAAACAGAACCAGTATCGCGGTTTTAAATGGAAATGAATCTGAAGATGAGTTAAAAGATTTAGCCAATGATATTACATCATATTATGGTCGTGGATGTAGAAGTGTCACTAAACTATATTTACCTGAAGGGTATAATTTGGATTTGATTTTCAACGCTCTTTACGATAAAAGCCATATTGTAGACAATAATAAATATGGGAATAATTACGATTATCATAGAGCGTTATTTCTCATGGGACAACATCCGTTTTTAGATAATGGATTTGCAATCTTAAAAGAAGATAAATCTATACATACTCCTGTATCAGTTATACATTACGAATACTATTCAGATATAAATTCAGTTGTAAAAGAAATGGATTCACTTCAAGAAGAAATCCAATGTATTGTATCTAATGATTCAGATATTTCGGAAATTAAATTTGGACAATCTCAGAAGCCAAGATGGACAGATTATGCAGATAATATCGACACAGTTGATTTTCTGAATAATTTATACTAATATCGCAGTAAAAAATAATATAATGCCAAAGATATCTCAGAAGGGGCAAAACATGCCTCAGTCTCCTATCCGTAAATTAGTTCCTTTTGCCGAAGCTGCTAAAAAGAAAGGAAATAAGGTAATCCATTTAAATATTGGACAACCTGATATTGAAACCCCAGAATTGGCCTTAAATGCAATTAAAAACTATAGTGAAAAAGTTGTTGCATATAGTCATTCTGCTGGTAATGAATCTTATAGAATTGCTTTAGCTGAATATTACCAGAAGTGTAATTTAAATGTTAATGCAGAGCATATTCTTGTAACTACTGGAGGTTCAGAGGCTATAACCATGACTCTTAACTCTATTATGGATGATGGTGATGAAGTTATTATTCCAGAGCCATTTTACGCAAACTATAATGGATTTTCAATAAGTGCTGGAGTAAGTGTAGTTCCAATTACATCATCTATAGATAATGGTTTTGCTCTACCTTCTATTGAAGAATTCGAGAAAAAAATCACCAACAAAACAAAAGCCATTATTATTTGTAATCCAGGTAACCCAACAGGATACCTTTATAGCAAAGAAGAATTAGAAAAATTGGCTGAAATTGTTGTTAAGCATGACTTATACCTTATTGCTGATGAAGTTTATAGAGAGTTTGCTTACGATGGATTAACTCATCATTCTATCTTGGAATTAGGGATTGATAATAACGCCATTGTTATTGACTCTACTTCTAAAAGATACAGCATGTGTGGTGCTCGTGTTGGATGTTTAATTACAAAAAATGCTGAGGTATACTCAACATGTTTAAAATTTGCACAAGCAAGACTTTCTCCACCTAGTTTTGGACAAATTGCTGGTGAAGCTGCTCTTGGAACAGGGCCAGAATATTTTGATGCCGTAATTAACGAATACGTTGATCGTAGAAATGTTTTAGTTGAAGGATTGAACTCTATTGAAGGCGTAAAATGTCCGAAACCCTAAAGGAGCCTTTTATTGTATCGCAGAACTTCCTGTTAATGATGCTGAGGATTTTGCACAATGGATTTTAGAAGATTTCTCTCATAATGGAGAAACATTGATGGTTGCTCCTGCTCAAGGATTCTATTCTACTCCATCTATTGGTAAAAACCAAGTCCGTTTAGCCTACGTATTAAATACCACAGAATTAAAAAAAGCGATAGAGATTTTAAGAGAAGCTCTTAAAGTGTATAAAAACTAAAAATAACTACATATTCTTAACGTTTAAAAAAGGGCTGTACAGATAATATGTACAGCCCTTTTTTATATTATTCCAAAAAATATTTGAACTAAACTCCTCTATTAAGTGCTTCAACTAAAATTCGGTTATTCTCTTTCCATCCGAATTTGTTTTGAACAAATTCATAGGCGTTCTTCGTTAATTTCTCTCTATCAGATTCAGACTTAATAGTTAGTAATTCCATAATTTCTTTCGCAAAAGCTTCTTTAGAATCTGCAATTCTGATTTCTTCTATTTTATTTGCCCCAATACTATTATTAACAATAGGTGTAGTTATTACAGGTATTTTACAAGCCATAGCTTCCAAAACCTTATTTTGTAATCCAGAGCCTGTAAATAATGGCGCTACAAAAATATCTGAATCCCAATATGCTTCTCTAATATCATCCATCCAACCTGAAACCGTAACGTCTTTACTGGCTAAATTTTTAATGTCTTTAGTAGGGTTTGCACCTGCAATTAATATATTGAGGTGAACACCTTGCGATTTACATAGCGGAAGAATTTCTTTAACTAGAAATTGAGCGGCTAATACATTTGGGTGATATTGCATATTCCCTACAAAAACCAAACTATAAGTTTTGGTACGTTTTTGGGGTTTAAAGAAATTAAAATCAACTCCATTTCTTAGTAAATCAATGGAGTTATGTGTTTCAATACTTTGTTGATCTTTTTCGGCAATAATAAATAATTTATCAAAATTTTCGGTTTGTAAATTCTGATAGGCCTCTACTCTATTTTTTTCCAATTCTAAAATTGGCTTTTGTATCCAATTGGCTGATTTGATTCTCCTATTTAAACCTAATGAAAACGAATCCATATAATCCAAAACCTTATACTTATCATATGCAATAACATATTCCGTCATTCTTATGAGTTGACAGTATATAAGGTCGATATTCCATTTTACGACTAGTTCATCCAATTTATTTTGCCCTTGTTTATTGTAAAAATAATGGACTTGCAATGGCTTTTTAGACCACAACCCAAAGCATAATTGAGAAAGCTTATTTACAAGAGATAATTCGTGGATATATAAATGATCTACATACTTTAATACTTCTTGTTGATCTGTATGTGAAATTGTAGATTCTGATATCGAAAATAAATGCAGATTAAAATGCTCGGATAAATCTTTTATCTGATTAAATAATCTGAGTTTATCTCCTTTCTCCAACGGATAAGGAAATCTAGATGAAACAATAAGTAAATTCTTCTTTTGTGCCAAGTCTAAATCTGATTCAATTGATTTGAAAATCGTTGTATAACTGAGTGTTCTTCAAAATTCTCAAATGCAAATATCTTAGATTTTTTTGCCATTTTGTTCAAATCCAACTCTTTTTTTCCAATACTTAAAATTGCATTTTTAAATTCCCCTGCTGTATTGGCCTCTACATAATGTGTATCTTTCTCTAAACCAATCCCACTAACACCTAACTGTGTTGATAAAATTGGAACATGAATACTTAATGCATCTACAACTTTAATACGAATTCCGCTTCCTGTAAACAAAGGAACAATTAAAGTTCCATGATTTTGCATAAAACCATCTCCTTCATCTATATAATCAAAAGCCTTTATTCCTAAATGTTGCATATTAAAATAATGCTTAGGCATACATTTCCCTGCTAAATATAATACCAGTGAATTATCCTGAGCATATACGTCTTTCCATACCTGTTCTACAAACCATTCTACGGCATCAATATTGGGTTGCCAATCCATAGATGCTAAATGAAAGAATGCATTTTCTTGAATTGAATGTGCTCTTTCCAGTTGTTCTCTAATAAAGAATAGTAAATAACAAGGTATGTCGGTATTCGTTTTATAATATTCTAAATCATCTTTAGAAATACTAAATATAGCATCCATATTGGAATGAACCTTGGTTTCGTATTGTTTTAAAGTTTTTGTAAGTTGCTTTAAATACCATTTTTTAACAGGGTTTCCTTCTTTGTTTGATAGGCTGTTCCAAATGTTATATTCAACGTTGTGGCTTCTATATAAAAATTTACCAGAAAATACAGATTTCAAATCGTCATAATACACCGTAGAAAACAAGCTCTCAAATAAAACAAAATCATAATCCTTGGACTCTAAATGACTTTGAATTTTATTTGATAAATTCTTATCATAAAATCTGGATAAATTATATGAAGAATTACGAAGTAAATGTTTTAAGGCTTCAACAGGCTTAAGCGTTGTATCTATATAGTGGTTTTCGCAATATTTTGCATAAGCATGGTCTTGAGGATTATGCTTATGTTTAGGTGTATCTATACAAAACATAAACACCTCAAAATTGGGGTGTTTACACAAAGCTTCAAAAAAATTTCGTATGGCCAATACACCTCCGTCCAAAGGAGCATAAGGTGATTTATGGCTAATAATTAGAATACGATGCATCATTTCTTCTTAAACCACTTTTTAAACTTCTTTTTGTAATAATCTCTATCAAAGATAGGTGAATCGGTAGCCGATTGATACATGAAAATTATTCCGATTGGGGTAAACACCGCATTCGTTATCCACATACCAAAATATTGATTCACTTGATTTTTAAGAACACTTTTTTCTCCATAAACCGTAAGCATATAGTAAATCAGAAAGAATATAACTGAGATTACAATTGGTAGTCCCATTCCTCCTTTTCTAATAATAGAACCTAATGGAGCTCCTACCAAAAACAAAACTAAAACGGCGTATGATAAAGTGAATTTTTTATGCTTTTCAATAATTACCTTTCTAAAAAGCTTCGTTTTTCTGTCGTATCTATTATACCCTGCCGTTAATCTGTTCATTGTAGAGTTAACATTAGACTTTGCTAAATTCATAGCCATAGTCATTTTACTCTTTTGAATTATTTCTTTCCAAGGTTTTAATTCTACTGGTATAGATTTAATGGTGTCTTGTGCAGGGTTAAAAACATCTATTGTATGTTTTGTTCGGTCATCAATACTACGGTAAGCCTCTTCAACTTGAGTTTCAACTTCAACTTGATAATCCATCAATTGATTAAGAGTCATCATTCTTGCATAACCGTCGTATGCTTTTTCATCCGCTTCTCCCAGTTTAAAAGAAGTCATATCAAATCGAATTAACTGCTCCTTAAAATAGGTTTTACTATGCTTAAATTTTTCTTTAGGAATACCATGCTGTTTAAACTGTTCTTCGTATGTATACCCATCAAACAAATCAACGATAAGATATTGCCTATTCTCGGTAAACTTAATAACACCAGTATTTGCTTTAACAACTGTTGTATTTCCTTTTATTCCAAATTGATATATGGTAATATCTTCAACATCTTCACCATTATCATGTTTTTTATTCACACGAATACTAAACTGGTCAAATCCTGTATAAAAAACACCTTCAATTAAATTAACTTCCAGCTTTTTACGCATTATTTCCCTTAATAATGTTTTCTGTTTTAAACTAGCCCAAGGCATCAAATTATTAGAAAATATGAATGCTACACCAGACATTAAAACGGAAACTATTAATAGAGGTCTTAGTATTCTAAGAAAAGAAACACCTGAAGATTTAAGTGCAGTAAGCTCAAAATGCTCACTTAAATTACCCATAGACATAATTGCAGATAACAAAACTGACAATGGTAATGTCATGGGTATTAGAGAGTAATTCGAATAATACAACAACTCCAATATAACAAAGGTATCTAAACCTTTACCTACTAAGTCGTCAATATATTTCCACAGAAACTGCATCAAAAATATAAATTGAAGTACAGTTAGAGTAGCAAAAAAAGGCCCTAAATAGGCCTTTAGTATAAGTTTGTCAATTATTTTCAAAAGCTTACTAATTTGTGCAAAGATATTACTCTAAACGCAAAATTTTAAAGAGTTGGTATATTTTTAATTCTATTTATGAACCAATAGATGCCTTTAATCGATCGATCTGCTTATTCCATAACATTTTAGCGTCTTCAACTTCATCATCAGAATCTGCAAAATCAGTTACGAATAACGATACATCATTCGTTATAGCATCTACAACAATTTTAAATTCAAAAAAAGTTCCATCCTCCTCATCTACCCAAGAAAAGCGAACATGACTATTTGATTTCTTTGAAATAACTTCGGCCTCTTGTGGAAATCCATCCCAAGTAAAAACAAAGTTCTTTCCTTTAAGAGAAACATTATCGGCAAACCATTCACCTAAACCACTTGCTGTACTTAGGTTATTATACAGAACTTTTATTGAAGATTTTAATGGATATTCTATGCTGTATTTTATCATAAGTATATTTCTTTGTGTTAAATTCTTTATATCGATATTTGGCTAATATTGTTTTTTTTTTGATATCCTGCAAGATAATTTAACGATTTTTCTAATTTTATCCCAAATACAAATCCTAGCATTAAATATGTTTAAAAAACTTACTTTAATAAGTCTTTTTTGTTCTACAGTTAGCTACGCTCAAAAAAAATGATAGTTTAACGGTACACTCAATAAATACACCACTTTTCTATACGTCTTCACATTTTGTTAAGAACCGATTAATGCATTATTCTCCTGAAGAATTATGGGAGACATATTATGATGGATTACATACTCAAATTGAAGCTGGTGCAAACCTATCAAAGCCAGATGAATATATTAATTCTGTTCGTGGTGCTTCTTATACATGGAATCAATATTATTATAACGATTTTCCAATTACGAGTCTTGTAAAATCTGGATCTTCCATTCATAAGATTAATTTATTTAAAAATAACTTTAATCTTTTTGATAACACCTTAGATTTTATGTTTAATACAGATTCTGTTGAATCGAGGAGGTCTTTTACATCTTTACGCACTACTATAGGAGGTATTGGTGGCCGTACTCCTGGTTCTAACTGGTTTGTAAATGATATTATGGGGCATAGTTCTGCTCAGGATAGAAAAGTTCAAGATTTCGACAGAAGACGACGAACGCCTTTTGCCGTATCATTATACAATCAAGAATATATTGATACAGGCTTTATAAAATCTAAATCTATTAATATTGATTATGGAACAAGAAAGCACTTAAATTTTGGGATTGATGGGTTAGTAGATGATTTTACTGAAACTTACTTTTCATTTACAGGAGACGTAGGTTTAAGGGTCCCTAAAACAAGGTTATACGATGATATTCAAATATTAACATCACTAAGATTAAGAGATCAATTAAATGCAGAGTTTAATTATGGTAAGAATGAAACAGCAAAAGAAAATCTTATTGCTTTAAGTGCATTTTGATATTCCTACAAAATTTGGTAGAAAAAGTTAAGCCACTCGTTTAATTTGTTTGTATCTTAATTCTTGTTCTTTTTCGGTAGGTGTTTTGTAGTCTAGAGTAGAGTGTAATCTAGAGTTATTATACCAGTTCATATATTTAAAGATTTCGGTCTCCAAATGTTTCTTAGATTCAAATGTAATGAGGTAGCATAGTTCAGTTTTAATTGTTTTAAAAAAAGACTCGGCAACGGCATTATCCCAGCAATTTCCTTTTCTACTCATAGATTGTTTCGCTTTTGTATTTAAGTTAATAATCTGTTTAAAATCATCACATGTATATTGTACTCCACGATCCGAGTGTAATATAAAGTCATCTTCTATATTTCGATTTAATCGCGCATGTTTCCAAGCTGTAATAACAGTATCTGTAGCTGTTAGATTAGAACTTACAGACCACCCTACAACCTTACGGTCTGCTAAATCAATCATTGTAGTTAAATATTGCCAGGTCTGATTAACTTTGATATAAGTAATATCCGATACCCATACTTTCCCAAGTTCTAATACCTCAAAATTCCGATCTAAATGATTTTCTTCTACTCTATGACTATGATTTGAGTCCGTTGTATTAGTAAATTTCCTACGTGTCTTAGAATATAGCCCCATTTCTTTCATCAATCTAGAAATATAAGACCTCGAGTAAAAAACACCTTTTCTCTCTAGAGCTTTTTGGAGTTTAGGAGCTCCGTACAATCCTCTATTTTCTGCATAAACCGCTTGAATAGACTCTTTTAATTCTATTGTGATGCTAGAACGTTCTATATCTAGCCTACGTTTCCATGAATAATACGCATTAGAACTTATATTTAAAGACTTACACATCTTCTCGACACAATAGGTTGCTGAATATTCCAAAATTATAGCGTACCTGTTCTGTCTTTCTTGGAGAAAATGCTTACTGCCTTTTTTAAGATGTCACGTTCCATGGTTACATCTTTTAATTTTTCTTTTAAATGCTTTAGTTCTTTTTGTTCATCAGTCAAAGCTGCATTGCCTCTGCCCGTAAAACTGGGACGCTTTGGGTTTAAATATTCTCGACGCCAACGATATAACATATTCAAATTTATTGAATATTCAGACGATAAGCTAGACATCGATTGTCCGCCTTTGTATAAATCCATTATCATTAACTTAAAGGATTCTTCGTAAGTACTTCTCTTCATAACTGCTAAAATAAGTTTTGTCTTAACTTACTCTACCAACAAAGGTAGAAATACCATTTGGTCATAAAAACAAATCACATTTTCATCATAATTTTGGTATTAATTACACCTTTAGAGAACATATTATGAACTCTGATACCATTTATAGAAATGTGATTGATCAGGATGGCGAAAGCTTTGAACCTTATATGCCTAATGCAAATTACCATGAAATGCAATTGGTTTCTACGGGTGATTATTATATAAAAAACAATATTAAATTCTCTTGGGATGCAAGAGAACAAATGGTCGTATTTAATGCATCTGAGGCTAATTCGGTTTGGAATGCTTATGCTTTACAAAAAGAAGATCCTTATAACTCGAATATAGCCAATGGTTATACAAGCTTATATCACTATGCACCAGAATCTAAAGACTTTACGGTGTTTATGCCAGATAACAGAGCTGATATTAGATGGAATGCTTCAAAAAACAAATGGAAATATAATGCTCAAATTGGGTTACACCAAAATAGTTTAATCAGTAACAATGTATCTTTACATGATTTAAGTATAGATTTTAACGCTGGTTTAGAATATAACATGAGCTCTAAATCTAGAATTGGATTCCAATTTGGAAAACGATCAATGTCTTACACATTTGAACAACTTAAACTTATAGAACAAAACTATTTAAGTGGAGATTTTGTTTATTGGAAAGATAATGGCGATCAAAATTTTATGGCTAATGAATTAGGTTCAGTCTATGATAATTCAAGAAATGTATCTTATTCAGACGATTTAGGAATGGCTAAAATGTATTTTATTGAAATGCCATTTATCCACCAAAGCAAAAAACATATGTTTGTGTTTAGTCCTCAGTTTAAAACCTATAGAGACACTTGGTTTGCTCAATACGAAGGTGGAGAAGCGTTGTATGGAGAATATGGAGATAATCCATTCTCGCCACATGTTAATGAGCCTATTTTCAACTTAACATCTAACCCTAACTATATTATTGAGTCTAATCCTGATGAAATTGTTGGAGGTACAACAAAAGACAATTGGTTATTTAATCAACCATTTTTTGCTGGAACAACCTTAAAATATGCATTCGAAAACAAAAAAATCTATATGTCGATATCCATTTCTGCATATATGGTAATTGGAAGTGGAACATTAGGTAATAATCTACAAGCCAATTCGGTAGGAAGTTTAAGCTTAACTTCTGCGAATCCGAATACTCAAATTAATAGAGATGGTCGTTTACATTCAGATAGAGCTTTTATAGTTAGGTATTTATTTAGTAAACAAGTAAACGAACGTTTTTCGTATGCTTTAAACGTAAAGTATAAAGATGGAGAACCATTTAGTGCCTTTTTAACTAAAGCAACAACCAACACTTCTGGAGAAAGTCAGTTGGCTATTTGGAATGAAAAAGGACCTGCTGATAATCCGTTTACTGGGATATTTAATAAAAGAGAAGACGCATATTTTTCTGTTGATTGCCGTTTAAAGTATGAATTACCACTTAATAATGGTAAAAAACTGGGGTTAAATCTTAATGTATATAATCTCTTAGATTTTGGGTTAGAGATTAATGAATTTACATTTAGACCTTATTCTAATGATACAAATATTGATTGGTATAATAACAACAGTAGATCTGCCTTAGAAATACAAAATCCAAGAACCATAGAAATCGGTGCTGTATATCATTTCTAAATTGTTATTTTCATAGTACATTTGCAGCATGGGAAGATTACTAGGAATAGACTACGGTGAAAAAAGGGTTGGATTTGCAGAGACTGATGACCTTCAAATCATATCTGCACCGTTAGATACCATAGAAAACAAGCATTCTATAGCGTTTATTAAACGTTATATTTCTGAGAATACCGTCGAAAAGATAATCATGGGTTTACCCACGTATTTAAATGGAGACCATTCTACAACCACAGAAAAAGTTTTAGCCTATGCTAAATCTTTAGAAAAAGAGTTTCCAGAAACTCCAATTATTTTGGTAGACGAACGTTATACATCAAGTATGGCATTTCAAACCATGTTGGATTCAGGGATCTCTAAAAAGAAAAGACAAAACAAAGGATTAATTGATAAGATCTCGGCCTCAATTATCCTAAAATCTTACATGGACGAGAATAATATATGATTTTACCAGTAATAGCCTACGGAGACCCCGTACTAAAAAAAGTAAGCGAAGACATTACCAAAGACTATCCAAAGTTAGACAGTCTTATTGACAATATGTGGGAAACTATGTATAATGCACATGGTGTTGGTATTGCAGCTCCACAAATAGGTCGTTCTATACGTTTATTTGTTATTGACGCCTCCCCTTTTGCGGAAGACGACGAAACCGTAGAAGGATTTAAGAAAGTATTTATTAATGCTAAAATTCTTTCTGAAGAAGGAGAAGAATGGGTCTTTAACGAAGGATGTTTGAGTATTCCTGAAATCAGAGAAGATGTATCTAGACAATCTAAGATTACGATAGAGTATCAAGATGAAAATTTTGAGAAACATACAGAAACGTATGAAGGATTAGCTGCACGTGTTATTCAACACGAGTATGACCATATTGAAGGGGTTCTATTTACAGACCACTTGTCTCCATTAAGAAAAAAGTTAGTTAATGGAAAACTAAGAAAAATCCAGGATGGAAAAATTCAACCGGATTATAGAATGCGTTATTTTTCTAAAAGAAACCGAAGATAAATGATTAAAAGAACATTAGCATTTGTGGCGTTTGCCAGTATACTTGCATGTGGTTCTCCACAGTCTAAAGCATTTAAAAGCTTACAAGAACAGGAAAAAACCTTTTATACAAAGTATAAAACCGTTGAACTTAAAAAAGAGGATGCTCAAGAAATGATTGATGTTTATCAAGCATTTTTAGACGAAAATCCAAATTTTGAGAAAAACCCTGATATTATGTTAAGATATGCAGATGTATATATGGGTACAAAACAATATTTTATGGCTTTAGGAATTTTTGACTCTTTTGAGCGTAAATATCCTGACCATAAGAAAAAAGCTTATGTCTTATTTAATAAAGGGTATGCATGCGAATTGGCTTATAAAGGTTCATTTTTTAATAAGCATAGAGATTTTGCATTTGCATATTACAAGGAATTCTTAGAAAAATATCCGAAACATACCTTAGCGAGTTCAGTGAAGTTTTCTTTAGAAGAACTCAATAAAATTCAACCAAAAGTTATAAAATAATGACAGCTATAAACGCCTTAAAATGGAGATATGCTTGTAAAGCATTTGATCCAGAAAAAATGGTTTCAGAAGATACAATACAACGGTTAAAAGAAGGGTTAAACCTTACTGCTAGTTCTTATGGATTACAACCGTTTAAATTTATTGTAATAAAAGATAAAACCAAACGTGAAGCATTAGTAGAGCATTCTTGGAACCAACGTCAGGTTGTTGATGCCTCTCACCTTTTTATTATTGCTGTTAGAACAGATATTAACGAAGAATTCATTACAGATTATATTAATCTAATATCGAATCAACGTGGAATTCCTTCGGATCAATTAGATGCATTTAAAGGGATGATGATGGGGTCTATTATGTCTAAGTCTTCTGAAGATCAATACGCATGGGCAAAAAACCAAGCCTATATTACTTTAGGTAATTTACTTCTTCAATGTGGTTTAGAGGAAGTTGACGCGACGCCTATGGAAGGTTTTATTCCAGAAAAATATGATGATATTTTAGGATTAAAGGATATGAATTTAAGATCTGTATTGGCATGCCCAGTGGGTTATCGTGCAGACAATGATCCTTATGTTAGT
>CBDEVQ010000078.1:0-12903 GCA_965243605.1 Flavobacteriales bacterium | reverse complement strand
ATAAAGATGAAGGTGCTGATGAAATAAAGAGAATGATGATCCTAAAAGAAATGGAGGAGTTAGAACTTGAAGCAGAATTAGATGTTGCTGAAAATATAGACTATCCTCCAGTTGCTATTTCTTGTGGTAATTACATTGACATAGATACAGATGGTACACAAAAGACATATCCAATACCAATCTGCACCTATGGTAATTTTAGTTTTACTCACGCTTATCCAAAGGTTGGTAAATCATTCTTTATGAGTTTACTTGTATCTGCTTATCAAGGTGGTAAAAACGAATATACTGGTAAATTAAAAGGGCATAGACAAGGGAGAAAAATAATTCATTTCGATACAGAGCAAGGTATGTTTCACGCTTCTAAAGTAGCAAGGACGACCATTAGTAATGAACGGATATATGCAAGATGATAATTATCATTTTTACGCTTTACGTACAATGGATTACAAACAAAGAAGAAACTTTATTGAATACATACTATACACTAAATTCCAAGATGAAAAAATTGGTTTAGTCGTTATTGATGGTTGTGCTGATCTCGTTACTGATGTCAATAATATGGAGCAATGTACAGAGGTTCAAGAATTATTAATGCGTTGGAGCTGGAGAACTTGATTGCCATATATCAACGATCATACATTCTAACTATGGTTCAACTAAACCGACTGGAGTACTTGGATCTGCATTAGAGAAGAAGTGTGAAACTCAAATAATGTTAGAAAAGAATACAGTCAATAAAGGTTGGGTTACTGTTGAATGTAGGAGAGGAAGAAATAGGAACTTCGATACATTTAGTTTTGCCTTTGAAGATAATGGATTACCTAAATTTGTAGATGATGATTATAATTGGTAAATAATTTTCACTATATTAGCATATATGACTAACTGGAAAGAAAAGGATTTATTTGAATGGTTATCACAAAACCATTATAAAACATTAGTAAATAGTAAAAATCCAATATCCAGATGGGATTGCTACGATATTGAAACGCAAAATAGAATTGAGTTAAAATGTAGAAGAAAGCATTACGATACATTAATACTTGAAAAGTCAAAATACGATGCTATTATAAAGGAATCAGATAAAAATTTTGATATTCCAATATACATAAACAGTACACCAGAAGGTATCTATTTATTTAATCTAAACAATATAGATATAAAATGGTTTATTAAATCTCTGCCAGCAACAACAGAATTTAAAAAGCGTATGTGGGTTAAAAAAGAGATAACAGAACTAAATATAGAACAAGCAATAAAACTAAAATAAGATGGAAACAATTAAGCTATTAAACAACGAAGAATTTAAAGTAAAAGATATACTTTCTAAAATGGATGATGATTCATTCTACTATGGTTATCTTGGTAAAAACGCTTTGAGTAGTTCAATGTGTAAAAGTTTACTTGAAAGTCCAGAAACATACGCAAACAAACTAAAAGAACCTCCAAAGGCAAAAGAACCTCAACCATTCAGAGATGGTAGATTAATACATCTATTGGCTTTAGAACCACATAGAATAGATGAACTAACAATCATTGATAGTACAAAAGGAAGTAATCTATATAAATTAGCAGTTCAAGAAAAACCAGCACAATCAGTTTACACAAGAGCAGAGTTAAACAGATGTCAAGAAATAGCTGATGCAGTTTTAGAAAACATAGAGTACAAAGAACTTGTTAAAGATGCTAAATTTGAAATACCAGCAATATCAAATTATAATGGATTGCCATTTAGGGGTAAAGCAGATATATTATTAGCTGGTGTTGTATGTGATATAAAAACAACAAGCGATATTTCAACCTTTGAACAAGCTGCGTTGCTTTACAATTATGATTTACAAGCTGCATTGTATTTAGAATTATTTGATTCTTTTGAGTTCAAGTATGCGGTTGTTGATAAACGTTCAAAGGAAGTTGGTTTCTTCGAGTTTAACGATGAATTTATAGAAAGCGGATATGCAAAACTTGATCTTGCAACTGAAAACTATTACAAGTATTTAGAGAATAAAGATTTCTACGATTTAAACATATAGCTATGTACGGAAAAGAGCAATGTAAACAATTACAAATAGTAGCGTACAGAAGTTGTATTGATAGTTATTTTAGAAGTGGGGATAGAAATGACATATATGAATACTGGTTGCAGTTGATTGAAGCAAAAAGAAGTTGTGAAGCAAAAGGAGTTCAAAAGGCATTAGAATTAATAGAGCTGTATCAAGATATAGATGGCAAAGATTAAAAAGAAGATAGTATTAAGAAACTGTAACTATGAAGCACAAGCATATTGTTTTAAAAAGGGATTTATAATATATCCAGAGTTATCTGGTAATAAATACAAGGTATGGTATTCAAGAGGTAGTTTTGGGAAATACTATATGGATGGTAAAGAATTTAATAATCAACAAGCATTTCAATCTATTTGGGATTTATATACAAAGATTTACAATCACGATAAAAATAAATAAAATGAACATAAAGATACCAAAAGAATTAAAAATTAAATGCTGGAATTTCTTAAAAAATAATAATTTAGGGAATAGATTAGAAGCTAATGGAAATAAAGAACAACAATTTGTTGGACTTATTGGGGAATTTATGGTTGTTAATTTGTTTGGTTTAAAGTATGAATTTTCTTATGGTTTTGATGGTGGTTTTGATTTTAAATATAATGGAAATAAAATAGATGTAAAGACAATGGGAAGAACAGTAGATTCTAAACCTTATTTTGTAAATAATTTTATTGCATTTCAAAAAGATTTTGATTGTGATTATTATATATTTACTTCATTAAATAAAAAATCAAATCAATTAAATATATGTGGTTATTTATCTAAAGACGATTTATTGAAAAAATCAATTCTTTATAAAAAAGGAACTAAAAGAGAGCGTACAAATGGAACTTCTTTTATCTTAAAAGCAGATACATACGAAATACAGAATTATAAATTAAATAATATAAACGAATTATTATGATTAGAAGCACACAAGCACATTATGACAATGGTAAAGATTACGATGTAATAGATGTAATCAATGATTTCAATTTAAATTTCTCCAGAGGAAATGTATTAAAGTATGTATGTAGAGCTGGTAAAAAGAAAGATGAATTACAAGATCTTTTAAAAGCAAAAGACTATTTAGAAAGGGAGATTGAGAGGATAAGGGAAGCAAGATAGCTTCTCTTTTTTTTATACAAATGTTAAAGAAATGTTAAAATTTGTTAAAAGGTAGTTGATAACTTAAAATGTTTTGTATATTTGGTGTATAATTAAAAACAAAGACAAGATGAAAACAATTAAAAGAATTATCAAACAAGTAAAAGAGAACAAGAACCTAAAACCTTACAAGGTTGTTAGATTATCAACTGGAGTTATCTGTGAGCATTACAGTAATGGTAACGTAAAAGTGTTATAACTATGGGAATTTTAATCACAATATTTATAATAATAGTAATAAAAATAATAGTTACAATCAAAGAAAACTAATTATGAGAGATACGATACAACAGATAAAAGATTTAGCAACCCTAACAGATAATTCTTACTTACTAAATAGAATGGAATTATTAGAAGTTGAGATAGATGCAGAGATATTAAAGGAGAAAATAAAAATGTTAAACGAAGAATTATGAACCAATTAGATTACGATTTAGAAGAGTATTTAGATGACAGAGAACACGAATGTACAGAATGTGGTACATCAATAGAAAGCGAAGGTGTTTGCAGTAGAGATTGCTTCAACGCATCAATGTTATAAAATAGATAAAATATGAGAACATACACAGAAAAACAATTAGAACAAATAAGTGGAGCAATAATAACTTGCTTTGTCAATTTACATTTCCTACAAGAAGCTGATTCTTCTGGTTTATTTAGACAAAGAGTAAAGAACAATGTTAGAAAGACAATGGCTGATCTAATAGATATTGAAAACAATTACTTTGCTAAAATAGAAGAAGTAGATGAGAAAGATTTAGGAGATAAGTTAGTTGCAAACAAATTAGAGTTTATTGAATGGTTATTGAATAAATTTGATTTCAATGATTTTAGTAAGTTGCAAGAGGTTTGTATTGCTTATTCATCAAACAAAGAAGAACTAACAGAAACATCAGATAGAATATTAAAAGAAAACGGAGCAAAAGCAATAGAGTAATATGAAAGGATATAATAAAAACATAGCAGATAAATTAGCATCAGACTTTGAGGGATTAACTGGAATGAGTTTAAATGATACTTCAAGAAAAGTAAATTCAGTAATGATAAGATGTTTATTTTACAAAGTTCTGGAGAACTTCAATTATATGAATGATAGATTGATTTCAGAATGGTTTGAAACAAGAGGTGTAAAAAAGAATAGATCATCTATTTTTATAGCAATGTCAAATGTAGATAAGTATTACAAAGAATATTCATTATTCAGAGATTTATATGATACATACTTCAAAGATAAACTAAAACAACGATTAAAGAACCAGAAAGCTAAAAAGAAGCGTTTAGACGAATACAAAGAAATTGTTAAGCAAATGCACTTAAAAGAAAATAAAGATCCTTTAAGTATGCTTATTAAGGAACTACCGATTGATAAAAGACAAGAGATATATGAGATGGTTAGTTTAAGAGTAAAGTCTTGGTCTTGGAAGAATAAAGATAAATGCCAGATAATAGAAGGAGGAACATCATTAGAACACTTATGCTATTAAATATATTATTTAGAACTATTATAAATTAGTAAAATAACTTTCAATATTGATGAAATTGTCATAAAAAAAGCATTATATATATAATCAATTTTATATTTACTAATATTTCTTTATGTATGACTTCATACACATACATTCAATTATTCATTAGAATATAAATTCAATTAAATATGTGGTTTTGGGGTAGCTATATCTCGTTGCCACTTATTTTTTTGTTAATAACTTATTATTATTTTTTGCTATTAATACTTTATATTTATGTAAATATAATTATATGTTAGAAAAGGTATTTGAATCGCATAAAAAATGGATAAATACAACACTTAAATTCGGTTGTTCTAAAGACGAAGCAGAAGATATTGTTAGTAATATGTATCTTGTTATCGGAAAGATGCTTAAAAAGGGTTTAGATATATCCTATGGTGATGAAGTAAACTACTACTATATATACTTAACTCTTAAAACATCATTCTTACAGATGTGTAACAAAAAGAAGAAACAGAATAACGTTCCTCTTGATTTAGTTTTAGATATAGAATCTGGAGAATATATAGATTTTGATTCTGCTGATAATATATTAAAAGAAGAATTAGAAGGATTACATTGGTACGATAAAAAAGTATTTAATCTAATACAGAATGAATACTCAATTACAGAACTATCAAACAAAACAAATATTACATACCATTCTTTATATAACACATATAGAAAAACAAAAGCTAAATTAACAAAAAAGATTTTAGAATGAGATTAGGAGATTTAATAGAACTGATTACAACTTATACTGGAATCAAATGGATTGTTAAAAAGATATGGGGAGAAGATTGTGGATGTGATGAAAGACAAGAACAACTAAACGACATTGAACTTTGGTAAATTATGTACAGAAAAAAACTAACACAGAAGTTACAACAACTAATAGACAAACTACCAATAGGAAGTAGAAGAAAAGAAGTAAAAGAAGATTTACTGAAACTTAAATTAAGTGAAACTGATTATCATTATATTATGTTAGCAGATAAATACAAAGAACTATAAAATGATACAAAAACTAATTTTAGAAATATTAATTGTATCACTATCATTGTCAATAATATTATTGTCATTATTAGGAAACATTTTTATTACAATTCAAATGATTAAAGCACTAAAGTATATCAAAAAGAAAAACAAAAAGAAATGATAGAACAAGACAAAATTATCTGGAACGGAGTTAAAGAAAGAATAACTTCAAAAATGAGTAATAAAGATTTTAAGATTATGTGTGATCTACATTCAAAACACTTTAATCATAAATATTCAGAACCTTGCACTTGTAATAAAAGAATGTTAAGAAGATGGATTGAAGAATTAAATGACAAGCTGATATAAATTTACTTGTTTTTATTATTATATAAGTAGATATAGAATTAATAATAATTTTTTTTAATTATGGATGGAAGAAAAAATAATGGTGGTCATAAGACTGCTGGGAGAAAAAGTAAAGCAGAAGAAGTACAGATGATTGAGAGATTATCTCCATTAGAACCAAAGGCATTTAAAGCATTAGAAAAAGGAGTTGAAGAAGGCGACTTTAAGTTTGTGCAAATGTTCTATAACTATTATGCTGGTAAACCAAAAGAAACAAAAGACATCTCAATAACATCAGAACAACCTCTATTTAATTTAGATTAGTGTTTCAAACAACAACTGCAATAAGGAAATTATATGCTCTTAAAAAGCGTAAAAAGGTAATTCAAGGAGGAACATCAGCTGGTAAAACATTTGGTATTCTTCCTATTCTTATTGATAGATGTATCAGAACTCCTATGCTTGAAACAAGTGTAGTATCTGAATCAATACCTCATTTACGAAGAGGAGCAATGAAAGACTTTCTTAAAATAATGATTGAAACAAATAGGTTCAGAGATAATCAATGGAATAGATCATCATTAAAATACACTTTTACAAATGGTAGTTACATTGAGTTCTTTTCAGTTGAGCAACCAGATAAATTAAGAGGAGCAAGAAGGAATGTATTGTATGTGAATGAAGCAAACAATGTACCTTTTGAAGCATATACACAATTATCAATTAGAACCTCTGGAGATATATGGATTGACTTTAATCCTACTGCAAACTTCTGGGCGCATAAAGAAGTAGTTGGAAATGATGATGCAGATTTCATAACACTTACTTATTTAGACAATGAAGCATTGCCACAGACGATTGTTGATGATATTGAATCAGCAAGAGATAAAGCAAAGGATTCAGAATACTGGAGCAACTGGTGGAAGGTTTACGGACTTGGTCAGATTGGTTCTTTAGAAGGTGTATGCATTAAAGAATGGCAAGAGATTAAGCTACCAGAAGAAGCAAGATTATTGTGTTACGGAATGGACTTTGGGTACAGTAATGATCCAAGTACATTGATAGCTTTGTATAAATATAATGATGCTTATATATTTGATGAGGTTATATACCAGAAGAAACTACTTAATAGTGATATATCAGATTTATTTAAAACACATTCAATAAATGGTATTGTGTACGCTGATTCAGCAGAACCAAAATCAATTGCAGAGTTAAGAACATACGGACATAAAGTATTGCCTTGTACAAAAGGTAAAGATTCAATTGTGTATGGTATCAACTTAATAAACCAGAATAAAATATTTGTTACAAGCAGAAGCAAGAACCTCATCAAAGAGTTGCAGTCTTATACTTGGATGAAGGATAGAGAAGGCAATACCATAAACAAACCAATTGATTCTTTTAATCATTGTATTGATGCAGCACGTTATTCTATTACATCACAATTACAAACTCCAAATAAAGGAACTTATAATATAAGGTAATGAGAAATGAGGAGATGATTGCTATTGTAGAATGTTATATACACCATTTAAAAGGAAAGGAAGTAAGGATTGCTAAACCAAAGAACCATCATCAATTTTATTTATTATCACTTGCATACGAAAAATGTAAGGGCTTTTTCATAAAACATTAACTAAATAGTATTATATATATATGAAGATCGAAATAAACGTACCTACATCATTAAATGAGATTACTTTAGGGCAGTATCAGAAGTATTTAAAGATAGCTGAAAATAATCCAGATGGTAATTTTTTAGATGCTAAAATGATAGAGATATTCTGCGGAATACCTTTGTCAGATAGTTACAAAATTAAGATGAGTAGCGTTAGAGCAATAGTAGATATTTTAGTTAGTCTATTAGAATCAAAACCAACTCACGTTGAAAGGTTTGAAATGAATGGTGTTCAGTATGGATTTATACCAGATTTAGATGAGATGAGTTTAGGGGAGTATATTGATTTGGATAATAATGCAAGTCAATGGGAGAATATGCACGTTGCAATGAACGTTCTTTATAGACCAATAAAAACAAGTAAGTTAGGAAAGTATAATATTGAAGATTATAATGTAAAGAATCCAGAAGCAATGAAAGATATGCCTTTGGGTGCTGCAATTGGTTCACTTTTTTTTTTCTACAATTTAGGAATAGAGTTAGCGAATCATACGATACTTTATTCCAACAATCAAGCGGAGATGGAGATTTATCAAGAACAGCTAACTTCAATAGAAAATGGGGATGGTATCAATCAATTTATGGACTCTCTAACGGAGATATTACAAAATTTGAAAATATCACTAAATTAAATATACATCAATGCTTTACGATGTTATCGTTTACAAAAGAGAAAGCAGAGATTGAAGCACAACAAATAAAAAGTAAATTTTAGATGAAAGGATTTTATCAAGTAACGGAAACAATAAAAGAAGCATTGCTATCTGATGTTAATGTAAACACAGTTACAACTGGAGATATTACAAGAATTGATTTAGGTAAGCAGACAATGTTTCCTTTATCTCATCTTGTTGTTAATAATGTAGGGAATGAAGATAGTGTATTACGTTTTAGTTTATCTATTCTTGCGATGGATATTGTTGATATATCTAAAGAAGAAGTAGTTGATATATTTGTTGGGAATAATAATGAGCAAGATGTGTTGAATACTCAATTAGCAGTACTTAATAAATTAGTACAAGTTTTAAGAGGTGGTAATTTACACCAAGACTTATATCAATTAGATGGTACTCCAAACTTTGAACCTTTTTATGATAGGTTTGAAAATGAGGTTGCTGGATGGGCATTAACTTTTGATGTATTGATTCCAAACGATATTAATATATGTTAAACAATGTAAAGGAAGAATTAAATAGGTTTGCTAAATATGTTGTTAGTCAATCAAGAGCAAATTTAACAAGAGGTAAAAAGAACAGTTCTAAAGAACTTTATAATAGTTTAGATTACGATATAAATGTTTCTAAAAATAGTTTTGAATTATCATTCTTAATGGAAGAATATGGGGTGTTTCAAGACAAGGGAGTAAAAGGTACTAAATCTAATTATTTAGAAAATAAAAATTCTCCTTTTAGTTATAAGTCTAAAGGAGGTAAAAGAGGTTTAAAAGGTATGCCACCTCCAAAAGCATTTGATAAATGGATTGTAAGAAAAGGTTTAAAAGGAATAAGAGATAAGAAAGGTAAATTTATAAGCAGAAAATCATTGCAATTTATGATTGCTAAAAGTGTGTTTGAAAAAGGTATTAAAGCAAGTATGTTTTTTACCAAACCATTTGAGAAAGCTTTCAGTAATTTGAGTAAAGATCTTATTGAAGCATATAAATTAGACGTAGAGCAATTAATAAAAACAACAGTAAATAATAGATAATGGCAATAATAAACACAAGAAGCCCACATTTTGAAAGCATTGATTATGCTGGAATGTCTTATGGTCTTTTACGTATATTCATTTGGACTGGTTCTGAATTAGATGATGTAGCTGGTGTTGCAAATTACACCTTAAGGAAATCAGCAACAGTTCCTACAAATGGAAATCCAAGAGTAACGTTTGAAATATCTGAATTAATAAGAGATTATTTAGATACCGAGTTTGATGGAAATTATAGTGGGCAAGGTGTATGGTTTAGATATACGATTATTGCTTATGATTCATCTGACCAAATATTATTAAGTAGAGATTATACTACTATTGCATTTGATAGTTATAGTTATTTTGAAGATACTTATAGTAATGAACAAGCACCTATGATTTCTAACAAGAAATTGTTTGTTTTAGATGACAATACATTTAGAGTTCCTATTTATACTGGATTGAATCCAACTGCTGTTTTTATTAAGGATAATGAAGTTATAGCAAGTCAAACTTTTTATAAAGATGAGGAAAGTTCTAATCAAATAAAATACGTTTCCATATACGGAGATAATGAAAATTGGGATACATTTAAGGAGAGAGTTTTACAAGATGGTGCTACAAGCTATGAGCCAAATATTTGTTTACAAGCATACTTTAATAATTTCTCAATAGGTGGTGTTGATGAAATTCGACTTTCTTATAATGATGTGGGTAGTGAATTAATTACAAATACAGATTTAACAAATTCTAATTATTGGGTTGCAAGTGGTGTAACTATTATACCAGCACCAGTTGCATTAAGTTCTTATAGAATGAGTGGTGTTGGTTTTGTAGGTTCTACTGCAATTTCAAATGTAACAGATGGGGATGAATTTACTGTTTCTTGTTGGCTTAAAGGAGTTAGTGCTTGTGTAATTAAACTACAAGAGTTAGGCGGAGATTCAACCGATTATTTTGAAAGAGCAGTCACTTTGACAAGTGATTGGACTTACTATCAGATTTCTGGAACTAAAGAAGCTGATGGAAACCCAGCAAGAATGGTTATAAGCAAAACTGGTGGTTCAAGTGGTTATGTTGATATTTACCAACCATCTGTTACACAATCTTATGGAGTAAAAACAGATGTTATAAATGTAGAAACATTACAAGAATGTAAATACGAACCTAAAAAGGTAACGTTTGTAAATAAATATGGTGCTTTACAAGATATGTATTTCTTTAAGAAAGCAGTTGAAAAGATGAACGTAAAGAAAGAATCTTATAAGTCAAATATATTAAACGTATCTACTTACAATAGAAGTAATCACGTTTACAGAGATTTTAATGTAGTAGGAAAAGAATCAGTTACATTAAGTAGTGGTTTTTTAAGTGAAGAATACAACGAGGTGTTTAAACAGATGATGCTATCTGAAAAAGTTTGGATAACTAACATAACTGATAAAGGAGAACAAGTTTTACCAATAAACGTTAAGACATCTAATATCACTTATAAGACATCTTTAAACGACAAGTTAGTAGAATACACATTTGACTTTGATAATTCATTTAATGTAATAAACGACATTCGATAAATGCAGAAAATACAATTATACATAGAGGGAGAAAGAGTTGATATGTTTGACGATGAAAGCGTTGTTATTACTCAAACAATAAAGAACGTTCAAGATATTGGTAAAATATTTACTGACTTTACAAGAACGTTTACTTTACCAGCGAGTAAAACAAATAACAAAATCTTTAAACACTATTATAATTTCGATATAGAAGATGGCTTTGATGCAAGGGTAAGAAAACCAGCTAACATAGAATTAAACACTTTACCTTTTACAGATGGTAGGGTTAAATTAGAAGGAGTAGATTTAAAGGATAATAAACCAAACACATATAAGATTACATTCTTTGGTAGCACAGTTACATTAAAGGATTTAGTCGGAGATGATACATTAGCTGGTTTATCAAGTTTAATTTCTTTGAATAAATCGTATGATGCTGATAGTGTAAGAGATGCTTTGCAAGATGATCCAGCTACAAATGATATAATTGTACCATTAATTACACATACACAAAGGTTGCATTACAATAGCCACCCATCAGATACAACTACTGGAAATTTACATTATAAGAGTGGTCATATAACTGGTGTTGGATATTATGATTTAAAGTATGCTATCCGATTACATTCTATTATTCAAGCAATAGAAACTAAATACCCAAGCATCTCATTTAGCAATAATTTCTTTAATACTTATAATGCACCTTACTACAAATTATTTATGTGGTTACATAGAAAGAAAGGAGATGTAGAAAATTTAACTGGTGTTAGTCAAGCTGTTGTTGATTCATTTAATAATCAAACTGATGCAAATACATTATCCTCTATAACAAATAATTCTACTTTAAATTTATTAGGAGAAAATATCAAGTACTTTCAAAAACTATTAATTTTAGAAGTATCAACAACTTCAAGTTTTAGTGTATCTATTCAAAATAATGGTATTGAAATTTACAACACTGGTCAAATAAGTAGTAACACTACAATTAATTTAAGTAATTATGATTTAGGATATGCTGGAACTGTTATTTATATTGAAAGTGAAAATGTTGTTATATTCACAAAGATAGAATGGGAAATATCGTACAGACCATCTCCATCTCAATTATACACTAAATATTATACAGTATTAAATTATGGTTATCAACCTATTTTTACTTTTGACATTACACAACAAATACCAGATATAAAGGTAATTGATTTCTTAAGTGGTTTATTTAAGATGTTTAATTTAACTGCATACATTGACCAAATTACAAATGAGATTGTTGTAAAGACATTAGATAGTTTTTATCTTATTGGCTCTTCTTATGATATAACTAAATATGTAGATGTAAGTAAAAGTCAAGTAAATACTGCTTTGCCATATAGAGAAATAAATTTTGAACACGAAGATACAGAAACTTTTTTCTCTGCTTTTCATAAACAAAGATTTGGTAAAACTTGGGGTAAATCAGAATATACAAATGGAGAAAGATTAGATGGTAGTATATATAATATTAAAACTCCTTTTTCTCAAATGAAATACGAAAGGTTGATAGATGAAAATGGAGGTTCAAATACTACTGCTCAATGGGGTTGGTCTGTTGATGATAATCAAGAATCTTATCTTGGTAAACCTTTATTGTTTTATCCTATAAGACAAACTGGTGTAGATAATACTCGAATAGCTTTTTTAAATTCCACAACATCACAAGAAACTAATGGGATAGGGACTTATAATATACCATCAAATAGCATTGCATTATCTTCTTCGACAAGCTCTTATAATATGAATTTCTTTCAAGAGCAGAATGAATATTCTCCAAATGATACTGGTTTTACAAATACATTGTTTCAAGCATATTATAGCGACTATATAACAAGTGTTTTTAATCCTACAAACAGAATAACAAAAGTAAGTGCTTATTTACCTTTAAGAATATT
>CBDEVQ010000077.1:0-10289 GCA_965243605.1 Flavobacteriales bacterium | reverse complement strand
AACATAGGAGATACAACTCGGTGTGCTACCATAATTTTACGCATACTTTCATCAGAAAGAAATTGGTATTGGTTATGTGCATCACTTAACTGTATTGGTTCTATACTCGCAGCAGTATTTGCATCATCGTTAAAAGATAATATAAACTTACCACTATTAGAACTACCACTAAATTTCTGATAGATTCTGTTTTCTATTAATTGTCTTTGCTCTGGGTCTGGTGTTCCGTTATTGAAATTGATTAACATACTTGGTGCTAATCCGTTCATAATATTATTTATATGATAGTTAGATATTTCTTCCTCTAACTCTGCATATTGTAAACCACCTTGATAATCTACTGGAGAATAATATTTATATCCTGCCTTATAAGGTTTTACGTAATATATCTGTATTGGTTCATTACCGTAACCAAACGCTTCTATTCTTTGTAAAGTATCGTTCTTTTTATAGTTTGCCCAATCTGGGTGCATATAATATGCTTCTATCTCGCCTTTCTCATTACACTTCTCTGCTCGTAATGTTTGTACTGGTATGTGTTCTACTCTTGCAATCGTTTTTCTGTCTTTAGAATAGATTACTTGCATAGCACATTGACCCATTAGTTTTAAATCAGAAGATAATCTCCTTACACAATCATCGTGAAATAAGGTTATCATTTGTGCATACGCTTCTGGTTTTCTATTGCTATCTGTTGCATCTAAACCTCTACCGAATATCATTTCAGACATTCCGTTTATAATAGCGTTATTTGTTGCACTACCATTATACCTATCAATTAAAAACTGAAAGTAATTATTGTCCTCTCCATAAGAAACAAAATTATCTGTCTTTGTTTCCTTTATTTTAGGACTTGTATAAGTCGATAAATTTAATACTCTTAAATCATTCATATTATAAAACTATATAATCATTATTACCATCTTTTGTTACATACTGATTTTTATTAACAGAATAGTAATCATTGGTATCTTGGTTAATTGTTTGGTCTGTACAAAATACTCTGTCTAAATAAATGACATCAGAACCATTTAAAAGTGTTAAATCATAATACCTACCCTCTTTTAAGTTAAACGCATAAGACAAGGTTAAATAGTCCTTATCTGTAACAGTATTTACACTTGCAGTAGTTATTTCGTTAGTACTATCATCTCTTAATTTTAATGTAACAGATGCAACGTAACTTCTTGGTATTACCTTTATGGTTTGTTGGTTTGTACTTGTAGTTAATACTTTCATATTAGTATATAGTAACAAATACTATTTTTTGTGTGTATTGAATAAAAAAAGGGTATCCGTTAAGATACCCCTTTAAGATAAAGTAAAAATTTAATTATGCAGTTGGGTCAATCTGAACCGCTGACGCATCAGTAGTTACCACAGCAGGTTCTACAAAGTAAGGTGGTGCAGTTTCTTGTGCTACAATAGTTAAATTATATCCACTTGCATCTCCCATTGCTGCTCCAGTAGTGATAGAACCACCAGTAACTTCTGCTCCGTGTTCCATACCTACAATAAAGTAGTTTCCGTTGTAATCTTTTACAACTACGTGAGGTCTTCCGTGTGCAATTAATTTTAATTCTTCTTGAGTTGCTTTTTCTTGAAAAGTTAAAGCCATTGTCAAGGTACTTTCATAAAAAGTAGTTCCGTTTTCTCTTGATGAGTTGATTGCAGTTTCTAAAGATGATGCACCTTTTACATCAAATTGAAACCAAGTTGGGTTTCCAGGAAAGTCGGTAACTTCTCCTGCTACTATTACTGGAAAACCTAAAGTTCCGTAATCTGCAAAGTAAATAGTTTGAATACCACCTACTGCTGATTTACAAGGTACTTTACGTCCAGTTGTTAATGAACAAGCCATATTTTTATATTGGTTTTAAATAAAAAAGGGTAGATGTGCATTAAGCATACCCACCCTTTTAAATATTGATTAATTAATTATTATGAATAAAGAACGATGTCAGAACCGAATACGTGTTGTACTCCTGCGGTAAATCTCATTATTACTCTTACATTTTGAGAACCATCGATGTCGCTCATATCAATTACTTTAACTTCGTTTTGGTCATTTAAGATACCAGTTCCGAAATATAAGTTTGATTTTTGTGCAGCAACCATAGTGTTGTCTCCTAATCCTTTTGCAACAAAGATGTTGATACCATCGAAAGATAATTCTCCTCCGTTGTACCATTGAGTTCCTTTGTTATCAGAACCATTTGCTCCGATAGTTGCAGCGAATCCTCCTAATGCTCTAATGTAAGCACGTGCTACATTTGAAGAAACATAAAGAGTTAAATCTTCTTGTCCGTAAACAGCAGTTGGGATAGCATCTACTACTTTTCCTAATTCAGCAATTACGTTTCCTGCGTTTACAGTAGTTCCAGTTACATCTACAACAGTTGCATCAGCAGTTAATTTTGCAGTAAATCCGTCAAATTCTCCACTGTTTGCAGTTGCTCCACTCCAAATGTTTTTCTCTGTCTTGTCAGCTACTTTAGAAGCAACGTGAGCAATTACAAATTCAGCAAAAGATGGTGCTAAAGAATCGTGAGCAGAATAACCCATTTGTTCAGCTTCCCAAGAGTTATGTAAATCTTTCTTACATAATTGTAGGTTTACTTGAAACTCGTCTGGTTGTAAAACTGCTTCTGTTAAAGTTAAAGTTCCTTGGTTAGTTACAAAGTCGCAAGAAGCATCTTTTACGATGTCATCAGTTGCACCCTTTTGGATAACAGATTTGAACTTTACGTTTGGTAGAATTGAAATAGCACCACTATCTAAAGTTGATGCAGATAATAATGCAGCAGCGATATACTTACCACTAAATTCTCCTGCATAAGTTGATGTTAAAGATACACTCATTTTTATTTAATTTATTTGTTATTAAAGTTTATTTATTTTACTCATTACTCTGTCCAATGTAGACATCTTTCTTTTAGATGCTATATTGAATTTTACTTGTGTTTTAGAAACCTCTGCGTTTGTGTTAATTGGTTCAGCAGCAGGTTCAGATAATTCTTTTGCAACCTCTGTTGGAATCTCATTAACAACCTCTTGAGCAACTTCTGAAAGTTCTACTTCCTCTTTTAACTCCTCTTTAGGTTCTTCACTCATTTCCTCTTTAGGTTCTAACATTGCTTTGATTTCCTCAATCATAGATTTAACCTCTGCAAGTTCCTCTTTAGTAGCGTAACCCATTTCTTCTTTTTCTTCTTCTGCTTCCACTTCTATTTCAGCTTCTACTTCTTCTTCTTTAGCTTCTTCGTTTTCAGATTTCATCTCTTTGATAATACCCTCTTCTTCGATTACTAAAGTTTGACCATCTTCTAAAACGTATTCTCCGATTGGTAAAGCAACCCTTTCATCTTCTGTTACGATAAAGATTTCATTACCACCCTCAAATTTATCTGCTTCTAAAACAGTTCCGTTTTCTAATTTCATTTGTTCAAGTTTTACTTCAACTCCTAAAAGAGTTTTTACTTGATTTAACATTTCACTTGGTTTCATATAAATATATAGTATTAAAAAAATTAATTTGTATTTTCGTTTATACTGTCGTAGAGGTTTTGCCTATTCCTTGTGCTTGTAAGCTACCATCACAACACTTTTTAGAATATGTATTGTCCTTACATAAACATCCTCTTTTACTTGCTCTTGGACTTGTACTGCTTGGAGTTGTATTGTTATTTTTTCTCATCTTGTTTTATTTTAGATTCTGCCCAAGTTTTTGCTGATTTACCACCCCATAACAAATATGATATATAACCACACGCTTCTGTATCTCCAGTTTTGTAATATTCCTCTGCTCTACTTAAATAAGAAAACATACGTTTTATAGTTTGCATACTTATTGGCTTTCTGTCTGCTAATTGTTGCGCTCTTACTTTACCAACTTGTGTTGCACACTTGTTGTTTACTTTCTTATTTAGTTCAATACCTCTTTTAGCGTTATTACTTACAGATTGAGGATAGTCAGAAAAACTTTCCATTTCTGTTCTCTTACCTTTTTTAAGTCGTTTATCGTTTTTGATAACTGCCTTTATTTGAGACAACATAAACTCTGCTTCTGCTTCTTCTATCGCTGATAGTTCTTCTTGTAAATCTGCAATCGGTTCTTTAGGTCTTTCCATTCTGTCAGCAAAGTAACCCTCTATTGAGAATCCTTTTACCTTTCCAGTTTTTACAAAGTCATTCCAAACCTCATCATTATTTACCTTAACAGAACCCATCCAAGTTCCTACTGGTACATTCATACCGAACTTTCTTGATTTGTCGTGTACTTCATCTTCAACTATCCAACTTTCTACAAGTGTAAGTCCATTAATTTCGTGGTCGTGTTCTAAAGTAGCTTTACTTTGATTACCATTCATTAAATACATTTGAGATGCTTTAACAACAGTATCTTTTGAAAAGTATATATAATACTCCTCATCTCCACTTCTTCTATATATAGGTTTATTTGGTATTAATAAAGCACCTACAAGTAATTTCTTTTCTTTATCTGCTTCTGCTAATTCTATAATGTTACTATTTAAGGCAATAAAATCTTCTTCAATAGCAGGATTCTCTACAACGCTAATTGCTTCAATTCCTATTTCATTATTTTCCTCATCTAATATTAACTCAATTATATTCATATTTATATATAGTTATATTTTTTTTATTTTGTCTTTTATCCAATAGATGCTCCGTCTATAATATTTCTATCCATTTCTTGTGCAGTTGTTACATCGTTAGAAACTACATACGCTTGAATTGGTTGTTGTGTTTGCCCACCTATTGCTTCTGCTAATTGGTTTGTATCACTTGCACCAACTACATTAAACGCAGGGGGTAATGATGGTATTGATGGAGGTGAACTTATTGATGGTGCTGATGGAGTTCCACCGCCAACAGATGGTGCGGACTTACCTGCTAATGTAGGTATCTTTGTTGCTGTTATAGATTTAACTTGTGCAAATCCAGATGCCACCGCTGCTCCTGCTGCGGCAAACCCTAATGCTGGTCCTATTATTGGTATTCCTGCTAATGACTTGTACGAATCTGTTGCAGATTGAAATGTACTAATAGTAGCATTTGCTATCGCTGCTGCTTTTCCTGCTGCACTTTCTTTTCCTAATATAGTTGCTAAATTACCTAAACCTTGTTGAATTATTTTTGTTTTTTCTCTTGTAGTAATATTTTCCCAATCAATTTCATTTTTTGAATTTGTTTGATTTATTTTATTTAAAGAATTAGATTTCGCTTGTTCTAAAGCTACTGTTGATAAACCTTGTGCTTGTGCAAGTGCTATAAGTTTGTCGTAATGTTCAGTAACTTTTATTATTTCTAATTCTCTACGCTCATCTTCTGTTACTGCTTCTGAATCTCTTATTTGTTTTTTAAGTTCAGCTAATGCTTTTTCATCTGCTAATTTTTTATCAGATACTTCTTTATCTTTAATTTTTTGTTCTTCTTCCTCTGCTTTAATTCTTGCTTTCTCCTCTTTTCTTGCTCCAGATATTTCAGCAGTAATTGACTTCTGTTGCTTTAATCTTGCAGTTTCTAATTGTATTAACCTTGCTTTTAAATTAGCTTCCTCATCTAAATCAGCTTTAGTAGATTTTGATAATTTGTTTTCTTCCACCCTTGCTTCAAACCTTAATCTTGCAGCAGCAATTTCTTTGTTTGTTATTTCTTCTGAAATCCTACCTGCTTCTTCTAAAGCTATAATTCTATCTTTTGCAGAAACCTTGTCTTTATCCGCTGCTTGTTCTCTTAATTCAGCAACCTTTCTATCTGCTTCCGCTCTTTCTACTATTAGAGTTCTTTCTAATTTGTCTGCTTTTGCTCGTTGGTCAGCTATTTGACCTGCTATTTTTGCTTCCTCTTTTAACTCTGTTACAAGCCCTTTAGTTGCTTCTGTTACTTTATTGATACTATCTTCAACACCAGTCAAAGAATCTATGTAAGAACTTCCTGCTGATTTTGCATCTTCTAAAGCACCTTTGAAATCTCCACTAAACACCTTTTTAAACGCACTACCTAAAAACCCTAATGTATCTATAATAGCATTAAACCTATTTGTAATATTTTCTACAATTAAGTTCTTAAAATCTATTAATGCTTGTTTAGGATTAGTAAAAGCATTTATTATACCCTCTCCTAAATTAGCCAACATATCGACAAGGTTACCAGTAACAGAACCGATAACACCCATTAATTTAGCAAACTTATTTTGTCCCTCCTCTGAACTTGTAAACGCTGCTCTTAAAGAAACTAAAGCAATAATTAATGCACCAATACCAGTACCGATAATTGCAACCCTTAAAGATTTAAAGCCAGTAGTTAATCCCTTTATAGCACCACCAAAATTCTTTATCTTACTAACTGCACCCCCACTAAATTTATCTAAACTATTTGATGCTCCTGCTAATTCTTCATTGGTTTTCTTAACCTCTTTATTAGTTTTAGAAATTTCTGTATTTAGTTTCTCAACGTTCTTAACACCTTTATTTGATTTTACTTCTAAATCAATTATTACTTTTTCTGCCATTTGATTTCTTGTTTTAATGCCTTATATCCATCTTTTAAACTAATAGGTAATTTATTCTTACCTTGTGCAATACGTATGTTTTCTGTTTCTCCGTTTGCGTGTTTTAATAATTCTAATATATTTTCTATCATAAATCGTTTAGTAATTCTATATCAGATTTACCATTTTTTAAATTAGTTTTTATTGAGTTTATCTTGTAACTGTTTCCACTTATTACAAACCTATCTGCTAACGTATAATTAAGTAATATTCTTAAAGGTAAATAAGCACTTACTTTTGTTATTCTGTTTGTAGGATTAAAAACACTTGTAATATAATTGCTATAATATGCTTGGAATAACGTATTTGTAAAACCAGTTTGCCTTGTGTACTCATTAACTTCCTCATAAAAATTAATGTTATAAGTACTTGTAGCAGTTGTTAAAGCAACGCTATTTGATGGAATATTATAAGTTGTTAATTCTTCTTGACTTGTTGGAGAATTTAAAAAAGCAATACCATCAGCACTTGTTTGTCTTATAGGATAAAATATTAAAGGTTTACCAAAATAAGATTCTTGGTTATCATCTACAAAATAACCTACTTGAACATCAGTTATGCCTATACCAGAAGCATTTTCATCAACCAACCTTTCATACTTCATTTGTGAGAAAGGTGTTTTAATATCATAAATAGTACCGTCTAATTTCTCTGAATTAGTATATTCAGATTTACCCCAAGTTTTACCAAATTTTTGACTATGTATAGAAGCTAAAAATGTTTTAGTATCTTCGTGTTGAAAATTTATTTCTCTATATGGTAAAGCTATATTTACTTGACTTTTACTTACATCTACATATTTAGTTATATCATAAGAACCACCACCACTATAAAAACTATCTAAATCTTTTACAACAATTTCATTTGTAATATCATCAACAAAAGCAGTTAAGTTAAACATTTTAAACAACCCACTTAAAAAGTCAATTACTTTCATCTCTGGAATCTGTTGAGTAATATCAAAAGTAAAAGCGTCTGAATGTAAATAACTACCAGTTGAATAGGTTTTTAAATTTTGCTCATAAGAAATGTACCATTCTATTTTATCAAAAAGTATATCTGCACTTGATTCAATATAGATAGTGTAATCTCCATCGAAAGTGAATTGAGTAATATCATCGTTTCCAACCGCATTAAACCTAACAACTTCTATCCCATCTTTTTGTAATGATATTGTGTATGGTATAGTATTATAACTTGAATTTACAACAAACCTTAATTCGGTTATATTATCATACCTTTGTGGGTCTCCATATATTTCTAAAGTAGTGTTACTTTTTAAATGAGTTTGTGTTGTAGTGTTGTCTGCTTCTGGTGTAAAACCATTTACAATAGATTGGTTCTCATTACTTAAATTTTCTACATCTCCTTTTTTTCTATGCAACCACATAAATAAATTATAGTATGGTGTATTTGTATTTACAAAGAAATCATTACTAAATGTTATTCCATATTGGGTTTCTATTGCTTCAACAATAGTATGTAACCTAATTGCATATTTTAATTCTGAATACAAAACTCCGTGAACGTGTCCATTATCCCAAGCAATATTTCCTGCATCATTTGCTGAACTATGAGAATCAAAAGTTAATCTTTGTGTATGTGTTATTAATGGTGCAATTATATCGTTTGTAGTTGGGTCTGCTTGTAAAGATGCTTTTATATTTGTTGCATCATACAATTTATTTAAAGATGTTAAACTACTTAATATAGATAAAGTATCATCTCCAACTAAATCTGTCAATGTAACTGTACTACCAAAGAATGTAATCTTGTAGGTATGTGGTTTATTATCCTTTAAATCAACACCCTCTAATTTTACTCTACCATCTGTAAAAGGTAAAGTATTTAATTCTATGTTAGCAGGTTTTCTTGTTCTTGCATCAAATCCATTTTGTATATGGTAATTATAATAGTGTTTAAAGATTTTATTGTTTGTCTTACTCGCAGGTAAAGTAAACGTTCTTGTAAAGTCAGTAAATATTTTACCAATATCTTTTACGTTCTTTATTGTTTGAGTAATAACAACGCTTTCATCGTCAAACATATCAACTCTTTCCCCCTCTATGTATAATTGTATTTTCTGCATCTATCGAATGTCGTTTATTACATTAAATGAATTATCAAAGTCAAATGTGTATTCTACTAATTTGTCGTTTAAAGATGTCTTATAAGTGATGTTAGATGTCTTAACGTTTATTGGTAAAACTTGTTCTCCATCTTCTATTATATTAGTAACCCATACCTTTTCAGATAGCATCATCTGTTTAAACACCTCGTTGTATTCTTCGCTTAAAAAACCACTACTCAATGTGATTGATTCTTTTCCTACTACATTAAAATCTCTGTAAACGTGATTACTTGAATTATATACGTAATTAGAATCTAATATATTTGACTTATAAGATTCTTTCTTTACATTCATCTTTTCTACTGATTTCTTAAAGAAATACATATCTTGTAAAGCACCATACTTATTTACAAACGTTACCTTTTTAGGTTCGTATTTACATTCTTCTAAAATAGATACATTTATGGTTTGAATACCATCACTATCCGAAACAATTATTTTATCTACTGCTCCTATTGAATAATCATTAAAATATGCTTCTAAACATTTGTTAGATTCATAATCTGTACCACCATCTTCTAAAACTCTTTCTTTAAACGAATCCCAATTAGTATCATAACCATAAATAGAAACATACTTTATTTGTTCTGAACTTTGGTTGCTTGGTGTAAATGATGTAGTACCTACAATTTCGTTATCTTTTAAAAATGTAACTGTTGGACTTGTTTGAGTATAAATAGGAATTCTAAACGTATTATCTTCTAAAACAAATAATTTTCTATTTGTAATCATTATAGGGTTAGGTATGCTAAGACCTCTACTTTCTTCGAAATAGTTATAACCATCAAAAGCAACAAAACTTTCTCCATCATCTGCCACCTCATTATCATTAGAATCATAAGCAAACAAAGTAGTTGTAACCCAAACTGCTTGACCACTATAATCCCCATCAAACGTTGTATCTAAATAATCTCTTATTAATTCTGCTATCTCAAAGAATACTATTTGTGTACCAGATTTACGAATGATATAGATTGGTGCTGGAGATGGAGATGAAGCACCAGTCCAAATACTTAATCTTAATATCGCATAAGATAATGAACTATCATCAATAGATACATACTTCGGACTTCTTACATTTATTATTGCCATTATTTATTATTTACTGTTGTTTTTATTAACTGCTCTACATCTAAAGCAAATGATTCTACTAATTCTTTTGGTAGGTTCTTAAATGCTTTTTCAAATGGTTTGGTAAAAAACATACTTGGTTTTATACCTTGTCTAAATACCGCTTCCCTAACTGCGTAAGCAGATAATCCTTTTCGTTTAGACCAATCCTTAAAATGTTTTACAGATGGCTTTCTACCCTCTTTAAAACTAAATTCACTATTACCACCTTTTTGTTTCCAAATCTTACCTTTGTTATTTCTTCTATTGAACTTACTTGTTGTCTTTCTTACACCACCTGCACCACGTACACCCTTGTCTTGAAATATACCATACTGCTCCATTAGGAACGATAATTGGAAACTATTTTTAGAAACCTTTACATCAGAACCTAAACTATTGTAAAGTTCTTTAGAATCGTTCTTTTTACCTTTAGTTAAATTAGTTCTACTTTGTTGTATAACATATTTAGCA
>CBDEVQ010000076.1:0-22966 GCA_965243605.1 Flavobacteriales bacterium | reverse complement strand
ATTAGGATAGCTTAAAAGAAGCGTAAATCCTCTTTTATGGGAAGTAAGTTACCCAATGTTTAGAATTCAACAAAATATCTTTTCAATAAAAACTGGATATTCGAATCTGAAAAAATAGAAAAAAGTAGTTTACTATAGGGCTGATTTTCCATTTTGTAAAGTACTGGTTTACAACACTTGTCAAAAAAAAGTTGTCGCTACTTTTACAAAACCTACGACACTTTTTATTATTATGTTATTATTTTTATTGAATTTGAATCTCTTGTTCTATGATGTATATCTTTTATTGATAATTTTTTAGAGTCAAATCTATCTACAGGATAGCTAAAACTGTTATTAAATTCTATATTAAATATAGGTTTATACTTTCCTATTAGAAATGATTCTACAAAGTGACAATCTTTTGCTTTTGTTTCTATATATGAAAAGTATTTGTACACATCTCTCTTGTATTGTTTAAAACAAGCCTCTTGTTTTAGTTTGTTAATTGTATTTATAATATGGCAATGCAGTCGCTGCCTTATGCAATTTGTTGATTTTCCTACGTATACAATTTCTTTAATTTCGTTGTAAAAAAAATACACACCTATTAATCCAGTATTTATAAAACTATTATTTCTTCGGTTATCTTTATAGTGGTATTGATTGTTTTTTTCTTCATATTGTTTATACTCATCTAAATTTATTAATCCAGAAAAATTATCTATTGTATACTCTATCTTAGTTCCTATCATTTTCTATGTCTTTCTACTGTTCTTATAGTTACTCCTAATATATCCGATATATCTTTATTGTTTATATCTGGCTTTAGGTTTAGTATTTCCTGTATCTTTTGTTTAGTCTTTATATTAGCTACTCTACTTATCTCTTGTATACGAATATCTATCTCTAGACTTCTTCTCATATCTTCTAGGTACTGTGAATATCTGTTCTTATATTCTTTGTTCCATTTATAGATACTTACGTGTATCCAAGACATAGGTTTATTATAGTTGGTAAAGTTTCTTACATAGTGTCTATTCCAATTACCATCTAATTTAGACATCCATACAAACTCATAACCATCGTATATTACTTTATGGTTAGTTATGTCTTTTAGTTGTTTAAGGTGGTTATCTGACCAACTTGTCTTATACATCTACAGTCCATTGTTTAGCCATTGCTTCTGCAATACCTTGAAAAGTTTTACTTCTTAACGTTCTTCTTTCTCCAGGAGTTTTAGCTTGTTTAAGTGCATCAAAATACCATTTAGGTTGTTTCTTTTTTACGCCTTTCTTAGAGATAAACTCTACAAACTCTCCCTTTTCTACTATATTAGTAGGTTCTAGTTTTGGTAGGTTTTTAAGCCATAAGCAGGTGCTTTTTTGTGCTTTATCTCCAAACATCCAAGGTTGTACTATTTGCTCTGGTTTCCTTATCTGACTACTTATAACACTTATGGGATTTTCTATTGCTATTTTATCTATTGGTGCATCCATAAGCCTCTGAACAAAATCTAATGCTTCTGCCTGGCTATTCCACCTGTCTTCATTCTTGCTACCATCTTTGTTGTATAACCATCTTGCACCACTAACTGCCAGGAAAGTACAAGGTGGGTGTGCTATCATCATATCCCAGCCTTTTTCTATAACTTCAAATACATCTTGTTGATAATGCCATTCTGAATGACCTCCACTACAAGGCAATAAATCACAACTAAATGCTTCGTGTCCTAATTTTCTTAATTCTTTTGTTACTGCTTGACTTTCTTCACAAGCTACTAATATTCTCATAATTTCTTTGTTTATACATCTATAGTTATTGTTTCTGTATCATTCTCCGAGTCTCTTATGAGTTTAAGAATGGAATTGTATCCTTCTATCTCGGAGATATAATTGTTCTTTATGCATCCTATGATGTGCATTAATCTAAGCTTGTACTTATCAGACATTATAGTCCTGTAGTTATACTATTATCTATAACTTGTATGATATGTCTGAAGGTGCTTCTTTCTTGTTCTCCTGTTACATCTACTCCATTGATGAAGAATCTGTAGTGGTCTTTCTTGTCTGTTGGTCTTAGTTCAAAGTTATTCATCTTTTGTTGGTATTAAGGTTTCTAATTGTTTTTCTATCTCTTCTACTTTTCGGTTAAGTTTGTTAGTGGCAACGTATATTGACGTTATAGCACTTTCTATAATCTTAAACCTCTCTTTAGTTGTATGTTTCTTCTTTAAACTCATAATTTAAATTTATTTAATTAAAACTTCTAAAATTACATAATTGTTTTGGTATATGATATGCTATATCAGCTCCATATCTTTTACTTGTGTTTACTTGGATAGAAACTTGATATTTTTTGTTAAATATGTAATCGCTTCTACAGAATAAGAAATTATTTATATCATTTGAAACAAGAAAGTACCAAAATACATTTGATTTAGAGTATTTTTCTTTTCTACCTAAAAATGATACTGTACTATACGGATAGTCTTTTTCTGAAGTCCAATTTAATTTAGTTCTAACCTCGACTTCTATTCTATATTTAATATTATTTTTGTATGCAATTATATCAATGTCGTAATCTTCATCTTTATAAGGCACGCTAAAACCTTTTTTAATTAAGAATTCAGAAACTTTTTTAATTGATATATCATTATATTTATTATAATCATCTTGTCTAAATTTACCAGCTTTTGTTCTCATTAATTATTATTTTATTTTTGACACTATCAAAATTATTCTACTAATTTTAATACGATGCCATAAATTAGCATCCCTACTGTTAGTGAAAATGCTAGAAATAGTATTATTCCTTCTAACACATTTGATTTCTTTTTCATAGTTCTTTGTATTTGTCTTTTAATGATACATAGTGATAATCAGACTTACTTAGCTTTAGGTCTATTAAGTCATCCATTGCTTCCTGTCTTTTTATACAAGCAGGTAATTTGTCTATTAGTTGTTGTAGTTTCTGTATTAATTTCTTTTTGTACATATTTTATTATTTAAATTATTAACCAACCTATTAAAAGTCCTACAAAAAAACATACTATTGCTGTTTTAAATAATAGTATTATTGCTATAAAACATTCTTTGTCTGTCATAGCATCTTATAGTTTATTAGTTAGGTATCTCTCTAGTCCTGCTAATGCTCTCCAAGCTACCTTTGTTAGGTGTAAAATACCATCTTCATCTACAGGATTAACTGTATGGTCTATTAAGTGCCTAGTTAGAGCATCATATTCGTCTTTTGACTTATTCATATCCCAATGTAGTGGTTTATCTGGATGATGTTGGTCATTACCAGCCTTACTACACTTAGACACTTCTTTTAAGGCATTTGGGAAGTACTTTAGCACTCCACTAAACACAGGTATGTTCTTTCTAGCTTCAGCATTGCTTAAAACCTTCTCTACATACTGGTATTGCCCATCTTCTTGCATTTCTGCCCATTTTTCTCTTGTATTCATACTAATTCTTTTGATATATTCTGGTTATTACTAATTGAATGATTCCAAAGTAGAAAACAATGTCTTCTTCGTAAACTTCTTCGCTTTCGAAGGGATAATGCCTTAATCCTAGTAATAAACCCTTAAAAAACCCAATTCTTACCTCATATCTTACTAAATCCATTGATTAAATTGTTAATAATTAATATTAATTTGACTTTGATATTAGCAAATATAGTTTTATTTTATTTATTTACCTAATAAAAAGACAAAAAACATAAAAAGCGTTATAAGATTATGAGTAAAATAGAACTTGATATTAGTATTCCTAACGATTTAAGTGGTATAACTGTACAGCAGTACCAAGAATACGCTAAACTATGGGAAGATAACAAGGAAGTAGAAGATTATGAGTTTATCAACAAGAAAACACTAGAGATATTCTGTGGATTGGACTTAAAAGACTCTTTTAAGATACCAATTAACACTTTTGATAACATATTGAGTCACATAAACGACTGTTTTAATGAGGACAAGCCATTTATAAACAGATTTAAGATGACTGATGCAGAAGGTATTACTGTAGAGTTTGGTTTTGAGCCATCTCTAGATAAAATATCATACGGAGCGTTTAAAGATGCTGAAAATTATATGAAAGACGTAAAAGACTTACATAGATTGATGTCAGTTCTTTACAGACCTATAATAAAAGACATAAGCAACAAGTATCACTACAGGATAGCTGAATATGAGGGTAGTGATAAGTTCTCAGAAGTGATGAAAGATGCACCAGTTAATGTAGCATTGGGAATGCAGGTTTTTTTTTATCGTTTAGGGACAAAATTGTCGAAATATACAATGGACTCTTTAATGGAACAGGCGAAACTAACGACCAACAAGGAAGGAAAGCAGCTTTTGGAAGAAAATGGGGAGATTATCAGTCGTTTTTATGCCTCGCACAAGACGATGTACGAAGACTTGACGAAGTCTCAAAGCTTCCATTACACCAATGTATGATGTACTTGGAATATGTACAAGACAGAGCCAAATTAGAGGCTAGATTAGTAAAAGATATACAAAATAAGAATAGATAATGGCACAAAACCAAGTTTACAACGTACTAGACAGCTTAAAGGCACAATTATTACAGCATCCACAATGTAATACTGTTACTACAGGTAACTTATCTGATGTTGACCTAGCAAAAACAACTATATTTCCCTTAACACACTTAATTGTTGATACAACAACCCTAAGTTCTAGGACAATTACAGTAACACTAAACGTTATTTGTATGGATATAGTCGATATAAGCAAAGATAAAGCTACAGATAACTTCTATGGTAACGATAACTCTCAAGATGTCTTAAACACGCAGCTAAACGTCTTAAACTACCTGTTTATGCAATTAAAGAGAGGAGACTTATGGGATGTTAGGCTAATTACCGATAATGATATGGATGCAACTCCTTTTATGGAGAAATACGAGAATATGTTAGCAGGATGGGAAGGTTCTATACAAATACAATTACCTAACGAGATAAATATCTGTTAATGGAAAAGAAAAATCTTGTAGCAGAGCTAAATAAGATAGCTGAAGAGTTTAAGGTTAGGCTTCAAAGAGGAGCTAGACTAGATAAGACTGTTGCTACAGGTAAATTTGCCAATTCATTTAAGGTTAAGGTAGAAGATGACTCTATAGAGATAACATCTGATGCAGAATATGCAAAGTATGTTGTTGATGGTACTTTACCGTCAAATAGTAATGCAGGTTGGGAGAAGAAGAAGAGAAATATAGAATCTTGGATAAAAGCTAAAGGTATTAGACCTTACAGAAAGCTAAAGAGTGGATATAAGTTTGCGAAAACATCAACACTAAAAGATAGTGCTTATAAAAGTGCTGTTTTTGCTATAATGAATAGTATATCTGAAAGAGGTACAATAAAAAGGTTTGGCTACAAAGGTAGTAACCTATTTGAAAGAGTGTATAAGGAGATTGAAGGTAAGATAGGTGCTGATATAACGGAAGCATACTCTGAAGATTTAAGAATTGAATTAAGAAAAATAATAAATATAAGCAATGAGTAAGATACTAGCAAGAAGTCCTTATTGGATTAATGCAACAGCTACGGATTTAATAAACGCTTCTATAGAGCTATGGGTTTATAGTGGAGTAACAGTACTTAATAGACCTAATACACCTAGTTACACCATAACCTCTACTGTCACAGATACTCCTAATACTGTGTATTGGGATATATCTGATTTAGTAAAAGACTTCATCGATACTAAGTATTATATTACTGAAGACAAAGCTGCTGTGTGGGTTGACTATAGAATTACCACAATCACAGAAACAGGAACAACTGTAGGAGATATACAAACTGGAGACTATGCTGTTTATGGGTATTCTTACTATGGAGAAGGTTATAATTTTACATCTTTAAATGGTTGCCTTATAGACAATGATATAATATACAAATTAGAAGATAATGATGTCTCTATTCCTTTAGCTAAAAAACTGTTTAAGGATATATCTTTTTTTAACGGAGATGAGATAGTTCATTCTGTAGTAAATGATACACCTTCTGATTGGACTGGTTCTGAAGAGCAGATAGAGTACTTTGGTATTAGTGGAGCAACTCCAAACTTATACAGTAATTTTGAGCAAAGAATATATTATAAAGGTGGTACTTTTGAGACTAATAAATGTATAGAGGCATTCTTAGATGAAGAGGAAATATATCCTGTTACAAAGGTGGTTATTTCTTCTTACGACTCTTCTGTTCCATTAAGAACAATAATTGTAGAGAACATAAGCGAGTGTAAGTATACTCCTTACAAAATAATATTTAGAAATAAGTATGGTGCTAAGCAAGAATTATGGTTCTTTAAAGCATCTAGACTGTCTATGGAAGTCGAGAGAGAGCAGTATCAAGGAAACACAATAAAAGACTATAGGGCTGGAAACATATCATCTCACAGGAATGTTGATTTCTATACCACATCTAAAGAGACATTAACTATCAATAGTGGTTTTGTTCCAGAGGAGTTTAACGAGGTGTTTAAGCAACTTATGCTTAGTGAGCAGGTGTGGATAGATTACAAGCAACAAATATTGCCAATAAATGTATCTAACAAAACAATAGACTACAAGACAAAACTAAATAACAAATTAATAAATTACACAATAGACGTAGAATTTTCTTTTAACACAACAAACAACGTTAGGTAGATGAAAAACTTAGAGCTTTACATAGAAGATGGGAATGGAAACAAAGATAGGATTGACTTGTTTGATTATGAGGCAGTAAACTTAAATCAAAAGATAAAAGATGTAAGAGACATTTCTAAGATATTTACTGACTATTCACAATCTTTTAAAGTACCTGCTTCTTCAAATAATAACAGGATATTTAAGCACTATTATAACTACAATATACAAGATGGGTTTGATGCTAGGTTTAAAAAAGATGGTCTTATACAAATAGGTGGAGCTGACTTTAGGTTTGGAAAGATAAGGCTTGAGGATGTAGATATGAGAAACAATAAACCTTATGCTTATAAAATAGTTTTCTTTGGTTCTTCTGTTGCTCTTGCTGAAATACTTGGGGATGCTGAATTATCTAATTTAAATTATTTAGATAAATTTAATCATAAATATGACGAAGATAATGTAAGACGAGGACTTGATACAGGGTTAGCTCATTTCTTAGATAACAATGGTGACGACATTATGCTTGAAAGTGCTATTGGGGATATTGTTTACCCTTTTATATCTTGTAATTCTTATTACTACTATAGCTCAGATAGTAATGACCACGGAGACCCAAACAGAGAGCCTACTATAGGTAGAAATTTACGTAAACAAGGAACTTCTTCTCATAATGGTATTGAATACTCAGATTTAAGACCGTCAATAAAATTAAAGCACATAATAAGTGCAATAGAGGCTCAATACTCAGCACTATTCTTTGATAAGACTTGGATAGACTCTGCTCCTTTTAATGAATTGTACCTACACTTAAATAAAGATAAAGGTACTATGTTAAGTGTTAACGATAATCAAATTGTTTTTAATGAGTCTGATTTTGGTGTTAACACCGAGTTTGGTCAGATAACAACCAATCAATGGGTTAGTTATACACTAACTTTCAGTATAAGCCCTAAGACTGGTACTGGTCCTTATGACTTGAGAGTTGTAGATACTACATCTGGAGAGATACTAGGAGTTGCTGATGGCTTAGAAGGTGCTGGTAGTGTTGTAATAGACTATAGTGTTTTGTCATCTCAAGAACCTAGAAATTGGAACTTAAACTTTTTTATAACTACAAAAGAAGGAGGCGACTTAACAGACTTTGACGCATCATTAACTATGATTAAGAAGTTCCCAGAATCTTTTATTGGTTTTGCTGTAGCTGTGTATGGCTTTACCGACCCTCCTTACACAAATACTATAAGTTCAGTAGCTTCAGAATTTATAGTTGACATTAAAAGTCAAGCTCCTAAAATGAAGATTATAGATTTCTTGCAGTCTATATTTAAGATGTTTAATTTAACAGCTTATTTTCAAAGAGATGAATCTTTACCATCTAAAGCTAGGATAATGCTTCAGCCTTTAAGCTCATACTATTCAGAAGGAGAAGTTATAGACGTTTCTGATTATATTGACATATCAGAATCAACAATATCTAGAGCACCTACATACTCTGAAATAAACTTCAAGTACGCTACACCTAAAACTTTTGGTATTAAGAGTCAAAACGAGATTCTAATCGATGATTTTGGAGATTTAAGTAGAGATAACAGAGATATAAATAACTTTGTTTCTGATGGTGGAAAGTATGAGGTAAAGCTAAAGTTCGAGCATTTGTTGTTTGAAAGACTGTCAGATGAAAATGATTTACAAGCACCTAGAACACCAATACAAACAGGTTGGTTAGTTGACAGTAATCAAAATACTGTAAAAACTGGACCGATAGTACACTTTGCTGTATCTACACCTGTAAACACAACTAATTACCCTATTGCTTTTACAGGAGCAACTAGTACTGCAAACCCTTTACTAGATAAGTATTTAAGACCTAGCAATGTTAGTGCTGATGGTTCTCAAACCATAAACTTTAATTACGAGAAAGATGAATATACTGGCATAGAGAATGGAAATAGCTTGTATAAAAACTATTATAAAACATACATAGACAAGGCGTTTAATCCATCAACTAGATTGATAAGTGTAAGTGCAAACTTACCATTAAGTGTTTTATTGAAGTATAGTTTAAGAGATGTGTTTAGAATAAATGAATTAGACTACAATATAAATAGTCTGCAAACGAACCTACTAACAGGTAAGTCAAAAATAGAACTTATTAATGGTAGTTTTGCTGAATCACTAATACCAGATACTCCTACTAGTGTTTCAGTTGTCCCAAATTCAACAACCAATACTACTATAAATATAACTTGGTATGTACCTACAACTGGAATAAGGGCTACTAATTATGCTACCTATGTAGATGGCGTTCAACACGGATATGGTTCTTTAACATACCCATACAATAACTCAAACGCTCCAAACGCCTTAATAAAAAACCTCACAATAGGTCAGACGTACTCTATTCAAGTATCTTCATTTAGTTCTGATGGATTAGAGTCTTATAGGTCAGATGAGTTAATGGCTTCTACAACGACAACATCTACAACTCCAACAGCTCCATCTAATTTATCTGTTGTTAGTACCCTAGATAATTCTGTACTACTTACTTGGACTGCATCAACTTTTGACTCTAATGCAGGAAGCATAGGTTATAATGTTTATGTAAATCACGTTAGTTCTGGACTAGGATTTTTTTTACATTCAACTGTTTCTAGTGCAGACTTTACTAGTAATAGTTCTCAGTTTAATGTAACAAGTTTATCTGCTGGAACGGAGTATGAATTCAAGGTAAATGCTTTTGATTCTTACGCACCTACACCTAACTCTGGATTTAGTAATACTGTTACACAAACAACTACTGACTCTACGGATTTAATTCCTCCGAGTGTTCCTACTAATTTTACAGCAAGTAATATAACTACCACTAGCGTAGACCTTTCTTGGTTTCCTTCATTTAATCCAGATGGTACTGCTGCTACTGGGTATAAGGTTTATCAATCAACTACATTAATAGCAAATATTACAAATACTAGTCATACCGTTAACCTTTTAATAAGTGGAAATACTTATAAGTTTTTTGTATCATCTTATGATGCTAACGGAAATGAAAGTGCTAATGCTGGACCTGTAACTATAACAACACTATAATATGTTAAAAGATATAATAGATTTATTAAACGAAGATGATTGGCTAATATCTGATGAAGATATATTAATAGCTAAAGGAAAATATCAATCCACTACAAACTGGAAAGAATTTAAGTACAACCTAAAACAAAGAAGATTATAAGATGGCAGATTCGGATAAAGTAATATTGCTTAAAATAGAAGTCGCACAAGCACAAGCTAATGCCAATATAAAGAAACTAGAGAAAAGTATAGAATCTTTAGACGGTAGGACTAAAGAGTATAGACTAACCTTAAAGAAGCTTCAGTTAGAAAGAGCTAAATATGCTGAACTAAGAGCTAGAGACACTAAAGCAACCATTAAGCACGCAGATGTTTTAAAAAATGCAAACTTACAAACAGGAGCAGCTACTTCTGCTACACTAGAATTTGGAAGGGTTCTTTCTGATATGCCTTATGGTATTAGAGGTGTTGCCAACAACTTGCAACAGTTAGCCTCAAACTTATTCTTTATGTCTAAGCAGGTTGATGGCGTAACAGGTAAATCTATAGGATTTGGAGGTGCTATAGGAAGTCTAATTAAAAACTTAGCTGGTCCAGCAGGTCTTCTTGTTGCATTTCAAGGTGTGACTGCTTTAATAGATTTCTTTGCAAATAAACAAGATAATGCTAAAAAAGAAACAGAAGAGACTACTAGTGTTTTACAGCAACAAAGAGATGAATTAGCTAAGCTTACTGATGAGTACGAAGACTACATTAAAATAAGGCAACAGGTAATTCAGACAACAACTAAAGAAAGAGAGATGATGAAGGCTTTAGCTGCTGAATCTCTTGATAAGTTAAATTCAGACGAAAGAAGAAACAGAGCTTTAAGTAAGCTAATAGAATTATATCCTAAATATTTTGATGGATTAAAAATAGATAACCTTAAAGGTATTTTTGACGCTGAAGAGAACGTCAATAGAGTTCTTCAAAATAAATTAAAACTTAAACAAGCTTTAGAAAGAGCTGAAGAAATAGCTAACGCTATTCAGATAGAAAAGCTGAAAATATCTAAAGATACAAAAAATGCTGATTTAACAAAAATATTTCAGCTTAGAGAGGAACAAAAAGAAGTTAGAGGTTTAGTTCAAATGTACTCTAGTCTTGACCTTGAATTAAAGAAGAATGACAAAACAAAAATAACACCTATAAAAGACCCTAAAGATTTTGATGAGGATGCTGAAGATTACTTAGACCAAATAAGAAGTTTAGAAAAGAAAACAGAATTACTAAATGCTAAAAGTCAAGCTGCTAAAATAATTATACAGAGAAGATATCATTTAGAAGATTTAAAAAGAAAAAACACAGAAAATTTAGATGAGTTTAATCTAGAGGCTGAAGCTTATAGAGCTAAACTAAAACTATTCTTAGACTATCAAGTGTCAATAGGTAAAATGACTAAGAGTCAAGCTAACCAACAATTATCTGATTTTGATAAAACGATAAAAAAAGAAATTGATGAAATGAACACTAACTTTCCAATATTACTTGGAAAATGGGAGTCTTATTACACTAAGAAGATAGAATTAGCTAAAGAAGCTGAAATGATGGGAGCTAAAGTTCCTAAAACAAAAGACAAAGAGGAGTTTACTTTAGAGGATGGTCTTAAAAAATATATGGAGCTTCAATCCTCTATGACTAGCTTTTTAAATGGAGAATACGATAGACAACTCACTATAGAACAAAATAAAACAAACGCTTTAAACAACGAACTTAATCAAAGACTTCTTAATGAAAACTTATCTAAAGATGAAAGAGAAAGAATACAATTGCAGATAGGTCAAAATGATGAGAAGCTAAGGAAGAAACAAGAGGAAATAGAAAAGAAAAGGTTTAAATTAAATAAAGCTGCAAACATAGCTGGTGCTTTAATAGATACTTATTTAGCGTCACAGAAAGCATTTGCTTCACAAATAATAGTTGGAGACCCTACCTCTCTACCTAGAGCTTTGTTGGCTAAAAAGATAGCGATTGTTAGTGGACTTTTAAATGTAGCAGCAATAGCTAGACAAAAGTTTCAGTCTTCAGCAGGTAGTGGAGGTGCTATAGGAGCAGCAGCAGGTAGTAATGGTGGTGGAGATAATACTAGAGAGTTTAATTTTAACTTAGCAGGTAGCACACAATCAAATCAGCTAACACAATCAATAGCTGGTCAATTAAGTCAACCAATACAAACGTATGTGGTTTCATCAGAGATAACAAGTCAACAACAATTAGATTTAAATATAGCTAACACAGCAACAATAGGAGGTTAAAAACAATAATTATGGAAGATTTAGACATCATAGAATTAATAATAGACGAAAACAATCTAGAGGATGGGATAGAAGCTATCTCACTAGTAGAAAGTCCTGCAATAGAAGAAAACTTTGTAGCTTTAAGTAGACACAAAGTAGAGTTCAAATCTGTAGATGACGAGAAAAGAATTGTAGTAGGACTAGCTTTAGTTCCAGACAAGGAAATATTTAGAAAAAGTGGAGACTACGCTTACAAGATAATGTTCTCTAAAGAGACTGTTAAGAAAGCATCTGAACTTTACCTTAAAAGACTAAAGAATAATAATGCTACGATAGAACACGAATTAGCAGTAAAAGGAGTATCTCTCATAGAGTCTTGGATAGTAGAAGACCCTAATATGGATAAAACTAACTTATACAAGTTAGATGCTCCAGAAGGTGCTTGGGCAGTAGTTATGAAGATTGATAACGATGAGATATGGGAAGACGTAAAGCAGGGTAAATATCTTGGTTTTAGTATAGAAGGTTTCTTTAGTCAAAAAGAACAAGAGTTAGCTAAACAAGACTTAGTAGAATACCCTCACATTATGTACAACCCTAAGACTGGAGATGAAGTAAAAATAATGGATAAAGAAGAACACGACAAGTATACAGCAAAAGGTTGGGTGCATAGCAAACCAGAAGGATACAAAGAAGAAGAATTAAAGTCTTATAGTGATTACCCACAGTCTGCAACTAACAATGCTAAAAGAGCGTTAGCTTGGGTTGAAAAGAATGGTTGGGGAAGTTGTGGTACTCCTGTTGGAAAACAAAGAGCAAACCAACTAGCTAATAGAGAGCCACTAACTAGAGATACAATATCTAGAATGGCATCATTTAAAAGACATCAGCAACATAAAGATGTGCCTTATTCGGAAGGATGTGGTGGTCTTATGTGGGATTGCTGGGGAGGAACTAGTGGTGTTGAATGGGCAATAAACAAGTTAGAGAAGTTATCTTTATCTGAAGAAGATACTGAAGCTTTAGCAGTATTAAATGAAATCCTAAACAAGTTAAAAGATGAGTAGAAGAAGAGAACAAGAATGGAGTAGAACATCTCCAAAGAACAAGAGAAGAGCTTGTCTATGTAAAGATGGTAGTAGATACAGTAGAGACTGTTGTAAAGGCAGAATGATTAATCAAGGTATTGGTAATGTATAATTGGAAAATACAACAATATTTATATTACTAGTTATTAGTGTTATAGAGTTATTAATAATAAATTTTAATTTATGAAAAGTCCAAAAGAAATTGTAGATGCTTTCAAAAGTATTTTACTTTCTTCTGAAGAAGTAGTTGAAACACCTGTAGAAGAGGTTGTTGAACTAGCTGAAGAAAAAGTAGAACAAGCTGAGGAAGTTATCGAAGAAGCTCCTATCGCAGAAGAAGAAGTTATTTCTGAAGATTCAGATATTGAATCACTAAAGAAGAAATACGATTCTTTATACGAAGAGTTAGATTCATTAAAGGCTTCTGTTAAGCAGATGATGGAAATCGTTTCTCCTTCAGAAGAGAAAGATGTTCCTGCTGAGTTATCAGAGGAAGTAGAAATTAAGGAAGAAGTTACTGAATTATCTGTAGAAGCAGAAGAAATAGTACATTCTCCAGAAGCTCAAGTAGAGCAAAAACAACAACATTTATATTCACAAAGCAGAAGTAGAACTGTGAAAGATTCAATCTACAACAAACTATTTAATAAATAAAAAAAGATGGCAACAACAACTTCAATTACAACAACTTACGCAGGAGAAAAAGCAGCAGGGTACATCTCAGCAGCTTTATTATCTGCAAATACTATCGAAAACGGTGGTATTACTGTTAAACCAAATGTAAAGTTCAAGCAAGTAATCAAGAGACTTTCTACCACAGACTTAATCGCTGATGGAAGCTGTGATTTCGCTGCTACTGACACTGTTACTTTAGACGAGAAAATCTTACAACCAGAGGAATTCCAAGTAAACTTAAACTTGTGTAAATCTGATTTTAGAGATGACTGGGATGCAATATCTATGGGATATTCTGCATTTGACAACTTACCTCCTTCTTTCCAAGAGTTTTTAATCGCTGAGATTATTGCTAAGATTGCTGACAAGAATGAGAAAAATATCTGGATGGGTGCTACTGCAACTGCTGGAGAATTTGACGGATTAGTAGCTTTAGCTACTGCTGACGGAACTGTAAACGATGTAGCAGGAACTACTGTTACTTCTGCTAACGTAATCGCTGAAATGGGTAAAGTAGTAGACGCTATGCCTTCTGCATTATACGGAAAGTCAGATGTAAAATTATACGTTGCTCAAAACGTTTATAAAGCTTATGTAAGAGCTTTAGGAGGATTTGGTGCTGACGGAGTAGGAGCTGCTGGTTACGAAGCAAAAGGAAATAACCAAGCTATCAACTCATTATTATTTGATGGAGTAGAGGTATTCTTAGCAAACGGATTAGACTCTAACTATATGTACTTAGCTGAGTCTTCTAACATCTTCTTTGGAACAGGATTATTATCTGACCACAACGAAGTTAAAGTATTAGATATGGCTGACATTGATGGTTCACAAAATGTACGTTTCGTAATGAGATTTACTGCAGGTGTACAACACGGATTTGGTTCAGACATCGTTCTTTACACTCCAGCTTAATTAACTGATTATTAACAATAACCCTCCTCTTTATGGGGAGGGATATTAAAACCCAATACAACAAATGGCTTGTGATTTAACATTAGGAAGAAAAGAGGTATGTAAAGATTCGGTTGGAGGTATAAAAGCTATCTACTTCTCGAATTTTGAAGATACTACTACTGCTAGTTACACATTTGATTCTTCTGATACAGACGTTATTGACGCTGTGTCTGGAACACCAAATGTATACAAGTATGAAGTAAGAGATGCTTCTTCTTTCACGCAAAATATTCAGTCTAGTGCTGAAACAGGAACTACTGCCTTCGAACAAGTAGTTGAATTGACCTTGAAGAAATTAACTGTTGATGACCATAAAGAATTAAAATTACTTTCTTATGGTAGACCAAGAGTTATCGTTCAAGACCAAAATGACAATTACTTTTTAGCTGGACTTGAGAATGGCTGTCAAGTAACTGCTGGTACTATCGTAACAGGACAAGCAATGAATGACCTAAGTGGTTATACATTAACTTTAACTGGTATGGAAAAGAGACCTGCTAACTTCTTGGATTCTGACCCTGCAACTGTAGGATTTACTGTTGTAGTTCAATCATAGTTTTTCAGTTTACTTTATGTTTTTTAGTTTAGGTCTACTTCGGTAGACCTTTTCTTTTGCAATAAAAACAAAAAAGTAAATATACGTTATAAGTTTATGATTAGATTATTGCCAACATCAAGCTCACAAACTTTTTCTATCTTACCTAGAACATTAGATACAACAGGTATCGATGCTACAATAAGAGAAGACGGAACAGGCAACGTAGTAACAATTTCAAATGTTACAGCATCAGTCAACAATGACTACATAGATATAACTCTATCTTCAGATAAGTTTATAGCTGAAAGAGCCTATGTCTTAGAGATGACTAGAGGTGCGAATTTATGGTATAGAGATAAGATATACGTTACAAGTCAAACAGACACGGATATTTACCATACTATAAGTACTGGTTACTATGAAGAGAACGATACAGATGGCGATGATAAATACATAACAATATAATGGGTAAAATAAATATTAAAAAGAATTATTCAGTAAGTAAGCCAAAGACGTATACTAAGAACTTTAGTGTCGTTGAACTATCTACCTATGAGATGCCAAAGGCTATAGAAAGAAAAGGAGATAATTGGGTTAGCTGGGGAGAAGACAACAATCACTTTGGTAGACTAATAGACTTAAATCTAGGTAGTCCTACTAACTCAAGATGTATCAAAGGTATATCTGATATGATTTATGGTAGAGGATTAGAATGTACTGATAGTAAAGAGAAGCCTGTAGATTGGGCAGAGACTCAATTAATATTTAAGCCTAAAGACATTAAAAGAATAGTAAACGATAGGAAAGAGTTAGGAATGGCTGCTATTCAAGTTGTTTACAATAAAACCAAAAAAAGAGTACTAAAAGCATTACACTTTCCAATAGAAACTCTTAGAGCTGAGAAAGCTGTAGATGGGATTATAAAAGCTTGGTACTATCATCCTAATTGGGCTGAGTACAAGAGAGGCGATAAGCCTAAAAGAATACCTGCTTTTGGTCAAGGTGGTAAGAAGGAAACTTCTGAGATATTTGTATCTAAACCTTATCAAAGTGGATTTTGGTATTATACTCCTAGTGACTATCACGGATGTTTACAGTACTGTGATTTAGAGGTAGAGGTATCTAACTACCATATCAACAATATAAAAAATGGTTTACAGCCTAGCTTGTTTATTAATTTCAACAATGGTATTCCTCCAGAGGAGACTCAAGAAATAATAGAAAGCAAAATAAACGATAAGTTTGGAGGAACAAATAATGCAGGTAGAACAATTATAGCTTTTAACGAAGACAAAGATAGTTCAGCAACTATAGACCCTATACACTTACCAGATGCTCACGCACAATATCAGTTCTTAGCTGATGAGAGTAGAGAGAAGATAATGTTAGGACACGGAATTGTATCTCCTATCTTATTAGGTATTAAGGACAATACAGGTTTTGGTAACAATGCAGAGGAATTAAGAACTGCATCTATACTTATGGATAACTTTGTTATTAGACCTTTCCAAAAAGATTTACTAGATGATTTCTGTGAGATATTATCTGTAAATGGAATATACCTAAACTTATACTTTGTTACTTTACAACCTATTGAGTTTACAGAATTAGACAACATCTCTACCAAGATTAAGAGAGAAGAAGAAACAGGAGAGAAGCTAAGTTCTCAAGAAGAGCCAACAGACTTTTCTGATGAAGAAGGAGATAATATGTTAGAGCAATTAGAAGGCTTAGGAGAGATTATAAGCGATGATTGGGAGGTTATACATACTGAGAAGTATGCTGAGGAGTTAAGTGAGGTTAAAATGGCTGAAATTAAGTCTAGCAATAAATCATCTAAGGAAGATAGTGAAATCTATAAAGTTAGATACGCTTATATGCCTGTAAGAAAATCTCCAGACAGTAGAACTTTCTGCAAGAAGATGGAAACATTTACAGAAAGAAAGATAGTATTTAGAAAGGAAGATATTAATATGATGTCTTTTAGAGGTGTGAATAGTGAGTTAGGTCATAACAGACAAAACTATAGTTTACTAAAATTTAAGGGAGGTAAAAACTGTCATCATTTCTGGGAGTTAAGAGTGTACAAGTTGAAAGGAGATAAGAGAGTAGACCCTAATTCGGCTTACGAGAAAGGTTTAAAAGAACCTAAAAATCCAAATGAGATGACTGAAAGAATGATTGATAGACCAGATAGAGGGGCTTATCCAACTAATAAAAAATAAGATATGGCGACTAAAGCATTATTTATAACATTAAATGACTTAAAAAGAAAGTCTATTATATCTGGAAATACAGATGATGATAAGCTAATACAATTTGTAGAGGTTGCTCAAGATTTGCATATCCAAAACTATTTAGGTGGAAACCTATACGACAAGTTACAGGACTTGATACTAACAGATACTCTTGATGATGTTACTAACGTTAACTACAAAAATCTAATTAATCAGTATGTAAAGCCTATGTTGATTTGGTTTAGCCAAAGTTCTTACTTACCATTTGCCTCTTATAATATTGGTAATGGTGGTATCTATAAGCATATTGGAGACAACAAACAGGCTATAGATAAAGATGAGTTAGTACATTTAATGGGTAAAGTTAATGAGACTGCTGACTTTTATACTAGGAGATTTTTAGATTATATGGATTACAATAACAATCTGTTTCCAGAATATAACACATCTACAAATGAACAGATGAGTCCAGATACAGATTCTAATTTCTCTGGAGGTATATTTTTAGGATAGTATGAAGAAAAAGATTTATAAACCAAAAGACTCCAATGTTAAGAAGATGGAGATATTGTTTAAAAAAATAAAAGAAAAAGATAATGGCAAACGAAATATACGATAGTTCTTGGTGGGGTAACACAATAGCAAACTGCATCTTCTATTGGAACATCAACTGAAATGATACAAGGTCAGTTTAATATGAATGACAGACAAGAAGTTGAAGCAGTTAAGTGTTTAGCAGATTCAATACATAGAATAGGAATACAAGACATACAAAACTAAAACAAATGGCAAAACCAAAATTAGCATTAATACCAGCTGCACAAGGCTCAAAGTTGTTTTCTGTACTACCATCAAGTGGTGTAGGAGATTTTGACTTTAGTAGAAGTGGTAAGGCAACAAGAATAAACTCACAAGGACTAATAGAAGAAGTTGCAAACGGAGTATCAAGATTAAACTATCCAATGATTGATGGTAAAGTTGTAGGATGTCCACATCATATTTTAGAGCCAGCGAGAACTAATTCTTTAACTTATAGTGAGGAGTTTAGTAATGCTGCTTGGTCTAAACAAGATGTAACCATTTCAAGTAATTCGGCAATTTCGCCAGATGGAAGTTTAAATTCAGACTTATTGCAAGAAACTTCTGCGAATAGTATTCATTACTGCAGAGAGGTTTTAACTGTAACAAGTGGAGTAGAATTTACCGTATCTTTTTTCGCTAAAAAGAAAGATTACGATTATATTCAATATTCAAGAACTGCTGATGGTAGTTCTTATGCTAACTTTAATATTGCAAATGGCACGATAGGGAACAATAGTGGTGCTGATATTTTAAATCACCAAATAGAGGATTATGGTAATGGTTGGTATCGTTGCATCGCTAATATAACAACTTCTTCTACAAGTAGTGGTTTTGGAAATTACTTTGATACAAAGTGATGTTACATCAAGATATGAATCCTATTTAGGTGATGATTCAAGAGGTACATACATTTACGGAGCACAAGCAGAAGAAGGCTCTTACCCAACAAGTTACATACCAACTAACGGAAGTGCAGTTACTCGTTCAAGCAGAAACTGCTAATGGCTCTGGAGATGCAGCTACTTTTAATGATTCAGAAGGTGTTTTGATGGCAGAGATAAGTGCTTTGGTTAATGATGGTACATTTAGAAATATAAGTTTAAATAGTGGTTCTCCTTTACAATCAATAAGAATTTTTTACAGAAATGATGATAATAAAATAGAATTATTAATTTCATCATCTAATGGAAATTTTTATCAAGCAAGTGTTTCAGATACTACATCAAATAATAAGTTAGCAGTAAAGTATAAGGAAAATGATACAGATATGTATATAAATGGGTTTTTAGTACATACTATGACAAATGTTTCTATGCCAGTTGGCTTAAGTAAGTTAGATTTTTACAACAATAATACGCAACCTTTCTACGGAAACACTAAACAAATACAATACTTTGATTCAGCATTAACAGATAGCGAACTAGAACAACTAACGTCTTGGACATCTTTTTCAGATATGGCAGAACGGACAATTATACACAATAGAATAATATGGCACAGAAACTTAAATTCGGTAACGGAACTTGGGCGACAAAGAAAGGCTCTACGTTAGTCTTATAATGACGAAGAATGGACAACTATAAACCTCTACCTTTTACAACTACTAGAGATAGTATTGCTACAAGAGTAAACAAAGAAGGATTAATAGAAGTAGTTGGTAATGATAAACCAAGAATAGATTATACAGATAGTGCTGATGGTGTTCTTTTGTTAGAGAATAGTTCTACAAATAGTTTAGTACAATCTAATCAATTTGATACAACTTGGACATCTACAAATGCAACTGTAACAAGTGGGCAAATAGGTGTTGGAGGTAGTGTAGATGCTTGGGAATTAGAAAAAACTGCTACAAACGGATATATAAGACATATTGGCGTAAGTGTTGTAGATGGTAGTATTTCAATATATGCAAAAAAAGGTAGTTCAAATTGGTTTAGATTAGGTTCATCTTCTGGTAACATTGAAGTTTATTTTGATTTAAATAATGGTATCATAGGAAACAAAGGTAATTTAGTAGATAATGCAAACATTACAGATATGGGCGATGGTTGGTATAGATGTTCATATTCATATACTGGAACTGCTACTGGTGTATATCTATATCCAGCAGATAGTAATGGAGATACATCTGGGACAAGTGGTTCGGTTTATATACAGTACGCACAATTAGAACAAGGAAGCTACCCTACATCCTACATCCCAACCTCTGGCTCAACAGTTACAAGACAAGCTGATACTGCTACTGGTGCTGGTAATAGTGAAGTGTTTAATGATAGTGAGGGAGTATTGTTTGCTAATATAAAAACGTTTTTTAATGACCTTTTAAGTAGACCAATAAGTGTAAGTGATGGCACAACTTCAAACAGAATAAACTTGTTTTATCCTTCTAATCAAACACAAGTGTACGGAAGAATAACTTCTGGTGGAACTAGAACTGCTGATATGATTTTTAGCGGAATAATACAAACGTTATATAATAAAATTGCAGTAAAGTATAAAGTTAACGACTTTGCTCTATGGGTAAACGGCTTTGAAGTAGTAACAGATTCGAGTGGTGCAGTCCCTACTGGATTAAAAGAATTAAATTTCGATAATTCTGGAGGTACTAAATTTTTAGGAAAATCAAAAGAAGTTGGCTACTACGACACAGCACTAACAGACGCAGAACTAGAATATATGACAAGTTATAGGTCATTAAACGAATTAGTAACAGTATTAAACTTAAACGAATTATAAGATGGCGAATACATTAAAATTTGGTAATGGAGAATGGTATGGAAAGAAAGATACTATCCTTGCCTATAATGATGAAAATAGTAATTACAAACCTTTACCATTTAATTTTAGTAGAGCATCAAATGCTACTGTTATAAATAAAGATGGTTTAATTGAAGAAGTAGGTAGTGGACAACCAAGAGTAGATTATAAGGATGATAGTAAAGGTGCTTTGTTGTTAGAGCCGAGTAGGACTAATTCTAATTACCTTATAGTGAGGATTTTAGTCAATCTTATTGGTATAAATCTGGCTCTTACACTATTACAAGTAATTATGGTATAAGTCCAGATGGTACTAATAATTCAACAAGAATACAAGGAAGTGCAAATGTTGTTATATATCGTGATGTTTCTTCTGCAACAGATAGTAGAAGTATTTATGTAAAAGCTACAAGTGGAAGTGGTAATATACAATTATTATCACATAACAGTAACACAAATAATGTATTTGCTATTGATGAAAAATTGGAAAAGAGTTGAGATTAACTCTGCATCGTTTGTTCCAGATAATTTTTATTTAGTAGATTTCAGAGGTGCATCAACAGATGTATTTGACATTGAAATTTGGGGGGCTCAAACAGAAGTCGGCAGTTACCCTACATCGTATATTCCTACATCTGGTAGTACAGTAACGAGGTTAGCAGATGCTTGTAATAATGGTGCTAATGAGCAAGTAATAAACTCAACAGAGGGTGTATTGTATGCGGAGATAGCAGCTTTAGCTAATGATGGAACTAATAGATATATTTCATTATCAGATGGAAGTTCTTCAAATAGAGTTATATTAAGATTTTCTACTTCAAATAGAATAAGAATTGATTTAGTTGTTGCTAATGTGAATCAATTTAATGCAGAAACAAATGCAAACGCAAACCAATTCTACAAAGTTGCTTTTAGCTATAAGCAAAATGAATTTAAATTTTATGTTAATGGAGTTTTAATTGGAAGCTCAACAAGTGGTAATGTACCATTAGCGAACACATTGAATCAGTTAAAATTTCAAGATGGTAGTAGTGGTTCTCCTTTCTACGGAAATATAAAAGACGCAAAAATTTATGACACCGCCTTGACAGACCAAGAATTACAAGCATTAACAAGTTAAGTGTAACAATTACACCTATAATAACAACAAGAGTAAATCTTTACATAAGGAAAGAAATAAGATAAGAAAATTAAAAAAACTATACAGATAATATAATAACTAATAGTTATAACCAAAAGTTAAAATAAATAAGTAATGAGAATAGCAAAATACGAATTTGATTCAAGAGAACAAGCACAAAGTAAAATTGATGCTCTTGGAACTGCAACTGATGAAGATGGAAACGAATATCCAACTCACAAAAGTACTATTGTACAACTAGGAAATATTGTTCTTGAACAAGGGGAATATGACGAAGAAGGAGAAGAAGTAACTGCTCCAGTATTATCAGAAGGTTGGCATATTGACGTATGTTGGAACGATGCAGATATTACTACAATAGAAGAAGAAGCAGTTTTAGATGAAGATGGTATGATAGTAACCCCAGAGGTAACATCAGTTGACCATCCTTATGGTTGGAAATCCTACGCAATAGACATTGAAGGTAATGGTGTACATTCTTTCTATGGTTTAGACTACGATTCACATAAAATCTAATTAAAGTGGATATGCAAGATATTAAATTAGGTGCTTTAAACTCTTATAACCTTTATGGTTAGTTTTTCTAATATAGAACAATGGTTAAAATTAACTTTACTTTTAGTATCTATTGTGTACACAATTATGAAAATTATTAATATGAGCAAACAAAATAAAAATGGCTAATAAAATATCAGAAGATACACAAGTACAATTAGATTTAAAAACTATTGGTATTATTGTTACTGGTGCAGTTTCTATTGCATCTGTTTATTTTGCTTTACAATCAGATATAGAACTTGCAAAGCAATTACCAGAACCAGAGATAAAGAAATCAGAGTATGAACTAAAAGATGAATTAGTTCGTACAACGATAATAAATATCAATGAAAAGGTAAATAAGAATAGTGAGAAGTTAGACAAGATAGACGAGAAACTATTCCAAATTATAAAAAGATAATTATGAAAACTGTTTTACTTGTAATATCGCTTTTATTCTCT
>CBDEVQ010000075.1:0-10847 GCA_965243605.1 Flavobacteriales bacterium | reverse complement strand
AAACTCCTGGTCCAGATGAATTATATTCTGCATAAAAAGTACTTCTTTCTGCTTTTGGTTTGTTTCCAATTATGCCATCCTTCTGGCTTTATTTGTTTGCCCATATAGCAGTTTATAAAAACAGTTTGCGCATAATCGCGCCACGGTCTGCCTAAATAAAATGTGTTTTCTAAAGCACTTCCTGTTAATTTGCAGTTGTTAAAAACCATACCATAAGGCGTGTTTTTATTTGTTGAAGCTGCGGTAATATAGCCTTTGTTTTTACAGAAAATTTCACAATTTTCGAAATAGCCTGTAGACCATCCGAAAATAAAATCTACTGTCCCTTCAATATAACAGTCTTTGTAATATTGTCTGCTTTGGTTTCCATGAAGGTAGAGTGTGTCTTGATTTCCTAAAAATTTACAATTCTTAAATATAATTCTATCACCATCAACTCTTACTGCAACTGCTTGCCCAATAGGACCTGCACTGTTTTCAAAAGTGATGTTTTTTGCTTTAAAATCATTTCCAAAGACATAAAAAGATGTAGAACCTGTCGTTCCAACTTCTTCCCCAAAAATATTGTGTTTCTGAGCGAAATCATCATAGGTTAAAATAGTTTTGTTTTTATCTTCACCAACAAAAGTGACATTAGTTTTTGAAGCGGGTAAAACTAATTTTTCTTTATAAATGCCATTTTTAATATAGATTTTGGTTTCTTTTTTTCTAAAATCGGGGTACATTGTTTATTGCTTCTTGAACAGTTGTAAAGTCGCCTGTTCCATTAGTGTCAACTATAAAATGAAAACTTATACCATTAATTACTTTTTTGTTTCTAGAAGAATTATTAACTAATGATTGACTATAGACTTCAATATTTGTGTAGTGCTTATTTAATGTATTTAAATTAGAGTCGTTAGCATTCGGATTTAAATTATTTTCTTTTTCCCAGTTATTTGGTATGCCATCTTCATCTGAATCTATTGCGCTTTGTTCTAATTCTAAAATGGGCCAACCTCCAACATCTTTTTGAGAATCTATTATACCACTTTTGTCGTTAGTGCTTCCTTCTTTTGTATTATGTACTATTCTAGAATCTACGGCGTCTCTTTGTTTGCTAGCACCTGCTTCTTTTAATACTTTTTCATACGCATCAGTAGCACTTTGAGTTATAATATTATTTGAAATATTAATTTCAGTATTTAACCTTGTTTTTATCGGGTTATCGCATTGAACACCACCATCCCAATTATTTTTTGTAATCTTTTTATAACCATATACAAAATTACCGTTTACATAAAATTGTCCATAAGGTTCAGAAGGATTTACTATTCTATCTAGTTTCGATGAGGTTGTTGCAGGACCTGATTTAAAATAATTATTAACCATATTATAGCTGCCTTTTTCGCCTCCATAAATACTATTTGCTCCCCAGTTGTAAATAACATTATTTCTAAAATCTACAAATTCATTTTCGGAGTTTTCTGTAGTTTTAGAACCACTAAATCTAGGATTCCTACTATTATTACTAGCGATTAAATTATGATGAAATGAAGCGCGTACTCCTCCCCAAATACCACCATAACCATGCGCTCCTTTTTCATGTATAGAGTTGTTTAAAGCTTCAGAAATAATGGAGTATTGTAATGTGAAATTTTTGTTGTTATAAAAAGATGCATTTTCATCTGTTCCCCAACTGATGGAACAGTGATCTATGATTACATTTTTTGTGTTATTACAACCTAATGCATCACCTTCATATTTGTTTACATCTCCCATTCGAAACCTTAAATACCGAATAATAACATTGTTAGCTTTTATAGTAAAAGAATAACCTTTAAGTGTTATACCATCTCCTGGAGCTGTTTGTCCTAGAATAGTTAAGTTGCCTTTACCTTTGTTAACATCGAGTTTGGATTTTAATTCTATAGTTCCTGAAACAGCAAAAACTATGGTTCTTGGTCCTTTTTTTTGAATTCCTTTTCTTAAACTACCTTCTCCTTCGTCATTTAAATTTGTAACAGTATAAATAATACCTCCACGACCACCTGTTGCATGTTTTCCATAACCTTCAGCTGCTGGGAATGCTAGTTGTTGAGCGTAGCTAAAATTAAAGAATAGAAATAATAAACTTAATTGAAAACAAAGTTTTTTTTGTCATTGATATTTTTTTAAATTATTTAATACGTTATCAATTAATAAAAAAAGTGGATATCTTGAAAGTTTTATTCTTTTTAGATATCCACTAAATTATTTAATAAATTAAAATTTATCCTAATAGATTAAAATTTCAATCTCCATCTTGGGTCACCAGCAGAGGTTCTACCAGGAAAGCTAGATGTTAAGAAATTGAAATTATTATTTTCAGGGTCAGCCCATAACTCATCTTGAGTACTTCCTGCATTACCAATTGGAAGGGCTTCAATAGGGTTAGATGTCCATGAAAAATCGCTTACGGTATAGGTGTTGCTAATATCAAAGGTAGTGTTGTCTAAACCTTGTCTTCCTCTGATAGAAACTACTCCTGATTCATTTTTATCCCAACAGTGTCCAATAATAGTGTTTTTAATAACAATACCATTGGTTACATTATTTTTACCGTCACTACCTCTCCATCTAAACATTTGTCGTCCAGATTCGTTTATATTAGCAAGAGTACAATTTTCTATAACAATAGATTCAGAATTGTTTCTTGAAATTAGGAAATAAATAGTATGATTAAAAGAACTATTTGTTAGTTTAATGTTGTTTAGAACCGCAGTATCTTTATCTACTGCAGCTACACCGTATCCATTAATACTATCTACAATACAATTGTTCATAATATAATTATTTACAGTAGATGGGTTATCTTTCTGTCTGTAAATACCTCTGAAAATTAGTAATATAGCAATTTTCAAAATTTATTTCGTTTAGAGTTCCTGCTTTACTAATGTTAATTACGTATTTTCCACCCCAATCAGTACCACGAAGTTCTAAATCAACAAACCGTAAGTGATCAACAGTAGTATCGGCTATTAAATCAAAGTTACCAGCAAATAACAACCTTGCTTTATCTTCACCAAAACCATAAGCACCTCTTATGGTAACAGAATTATTAAGACCTCCTCTAGGCGCATCATATTCTACGCCTCTTTTTACTAAGATAATATCGCCATCATTAGCACTTGAAAGTGCAGATACAACTGCGCTTCTATCTTCGCTATCGCTTAAGTCTATAACTCCTGCAGCTGAAGGATCTATATCTGGTACTTTAGTTGTGTAATTTACCCAGCCTCTAATTTCAGTACCACTAAAAATAGCTATTTGGTATTCGGTTTCAGGGGATAAGCCGTATACAAAAGCTTCACCAGCATCATCTTCTTCTGTAGTTACCGTAGCTTCATCAAATAAAGGTGTTTTTAGTTTTAAATCTTCAGCAGAAAAAACTTTTATTCCTGTTACGGGAGCGCCGTCATTAATAGTATCCCATGTAACCCTAGCAGCTATATCTGTAACATCAAAGCTTTTAGGGGAGTTTAGAATACTAGGAAATACTTGTGTTGAAACATTGCCTAAATCTGAGATTTTACTATTGTATTCAGCGTCAGTTTCAAGAGCCGTGGCTCTAACTTGATATAAAGTATTCCAAAATAATTCTTCACCAACAGTATTTTCATCCACCTGAACAAAACTAGTATCTGAAGGAATAGAATATTCAATTGTAGCAAATGAATCTCGACTTACTTCAACTATATAACCTATAGCACTTTTTAGATTCCCCATATTAACAAATATGGTATTGCCTTCAGAATAAAGAGGTTCATTAAGAACAGGTCTGAATAACCGTGTTTTTTCAAAAGTTTGTTCGTCATCTTTATCACATGCTATAAACATCGTAAAGATTAAACATAAGAGCAATAAGGGGCTTGTGTTGAGTATGTTACTTTTATTTTTCATATCTTTTTTATTAGTTGTTAAATCCATAGCCATCATTTTTTAACACGCCTTGGCTGTTTTCAATTGCAACAGCTGGTAACGGAAATATGTATCTTACTACTCCTGGCTTAGGGCCTTGGTCAGTGTAATTTGCCCAGTCATTGGTAATCCATTGTCTATAAACATATGTATTGTCATTTAAATTTCTCAAGAAACCATCTCTATTCCAAGTGTCGTCTGGAGGTGATGCTAGATAAAAATCTGGATTTAATACTGTAAAGTTTCCAGAATCGTCTATTTTCCAATATTGATAGTCTGGTAGATTGTTTACTTCAGCCAAATCGTATGCGTCATCTCTTAATTGTTTCAAGCCTTCAACAGTTTCTACTACTTTGTCATAATAAAGGTTCCATCTAATTAATTCATATTTACGAATCATTTCACCTCCAAATTCCCAAGCACGTTCGTCAACAATAGCATCAAAGAAAGTCTCTTTGGAAGCTGATGATTGTGAAACATAAGCATCAACTTTTGATGGCCAATCAACTATATCAAAAGCTCTTTGTCTTACACGTTTTAGTGCATTTTGAGCTTCTGTTGTTGGACCATTCAATTCATTTTCTGCTTCAGCATACATTAATAAAACATCTGAGTAACGCATCATTGGCCAGTTTATACCTGTTCCTTTAGCTGATTCTTGACCAGGAGGTGCTAATAAAAACCATCTGCTCCATTTTCCTTGAGAAATATTACCTCCTCCAACATGTTCATGCTCTGCGTCTACGTTAATTTTATAAAGTCCACAAGTTACCTCTCTTCTTTTATCAGCACTATCAAAAGACATATAGTAAGTAGGAGGCATATGCATGTAGTTAGAACCGGAACCATAGTTGTGTTTAGCACTTGATCCACCGTCAACTCTGATACCTATATTCCAACCTACGTCTCCACCACCTTTAGCAAAAGGAACTTCAAATAATATATCGCTATCTTCTGCAGGAACAATAAATTGACATTGATTTAAGAAAATTTGTCTAAAATCAGAAGGTAAAGGTCTATCCTTTAAATCCATTAATTTTTTAGAATATTGTTTAGCAATAGCGTAATAATCTAAATAATCGCTATCTCTTACCATATTTAAATCTGGTTTTAGGTAATAACCTCCACGTTGTAAAGCCAATCGAGCAATCATTCCTAGTGTATATTCACGATTTACTTGCTCAATCCCGAAATTTAACTGAGATTGCCACTGCATATTAGCTTCAACATCTATTAATGCTTGAATTTCACCAGAAAGTATTTCATTTCTGTTTGTTTTTGGTAAATTGAAATTGTTTCCAGCTTTTGGAGCTTCAATTGAATAAGGTACATCTCCAAAGTAATAAATTAGCATACTATACCAATATGCTCTTAAAGTGTGAGCTTCTCCTAATAAATGATTAAAAGTGTTTTTTACTGTAACTTCTGGTGCTTCTAGGTTTCCACTTGCTTTAATACCTTCAATAGCAACGTTAGCATCTCTAATTGCTGTATAAGCATATCTCCAAACAATATCTAAATCACGATTGCTTACTGTAGCATCTAAATTCCAGATTTGGTATCTATCACCAGAACTAGTCCAACCAGATTGGGTTTCTATATCAGTACATCCAGTCATATTATTAGATAAACGTGATCTGAAAGCATCTTGGTTAAAATAAGAGTAAATTGCATTTACTCCATTTCTGGCATCATCTACATTAGAATACACATAATTAGTGTCAAATGACGAGATTGACTCAGGTTCTAAAAAATCTTTTTGGCATGAAGCTAATAACCCTAAGGTTAAAACAGCTAGTATATATTTAAAATTCATATAAATCAATTTTTTTTTTCATGTTAAAATGTTACGTTTAAACCTAAGGTATAAGATCTACTTCTTGGAAAAGATGAATAATCTACACCTGGGGTGAATGGATCGGAGTTGGTGTCAACTTCTGGATCATATCCTGTGTACTTAGTCCCATATTGCTAGATTTCTACCTGTAGCAAACACTCTAAATTTAGATAAGCCAAATTTTGAGATTAAATTTTGTGGTAAGCTATATCCTAGAGTTATATTATTCAATCTTAAGAAAGAACCATCCTCAATAGCCCAATCATGAACAACAGCTTGAGCAATACCATAGCTAGCATGCGACCAGATATTTTTACCAGCATTTAAATCAGCTAATTGATTTAAATCTGTTACAAGACCTCCGGGAGTTTCCTGTATAGCTTCCATCAATATCTAGATAAGAAAACCTGTTGTCTAAACTCATTGTTGTTAACAAGTTACCATTGGTAATTCTTCTTAGTTGGTTATACTGAATTTTACCAGTGTTATAAACTTCATTACCTACTTGGAAGTTAAGGAATGTAGCTAAATCAAAGTTTTTGTATCTTATATTAAGACCAAAACCACCTTGGAAATCTGGTAATGCATTACCAATGACTTGACGGTCGTCATCATTAATAACACCATCGTTATTTTAAGTCTTTTAGTTTTAAAAACCCTGGTCTAACATTTATATTTCCTACTGTTCCTCCTGAATTTGGAACACCATCTTTTAATATATAATTTCCAGAGGTTTCGTCATAAGAGTCAAAGTCATCAACTGAATAAAAACCATCATTAGCAAAGCCATACATGTTACCAATTTTGTCTCCAACTTTTAGTTGAAAATCATTAATGTTTCTAAGGTCTGTACTAGCCCAACCTGATCTTGCAAAGGTCTCATTTGTGCCATCTAATTTTTCAATAGTAAGTGTGTTTTACCAATATTAAAGTTTGCAGATAAAGTAAAATCTTTAGTATCTACTATATACCCTGTTAATCCAAGTTCAATACCTTCATTGCTGTACTACCAATATTAGCCCATTCAGTTTGAAACCCAGAATTTAAGGAAATGTTCTTTTTGTATAATAAATCTCTAGTTTCGTTTTGGTAATAATCAATACTACCATTTAAACGTTTGTTAAACATAGTGAAATCTAAACCGAAGTTACTGGTTGTTGTTGTTTCCCAAATAATCTCTGGGTTATAAAGAGATCCACTATCAGGTTGATAATATATATTATCTACATTATTAAACCCTGGGCCTCTATTAGTTGTAGTTCCTAATAGGTAAGCCGTTACACCATCTTGAATTCTATCGTTACCTGTTTCACCGTAAGTAATTCTTAACTTTAACTGATCGATAAAATTAACATTCTGCATAAAATCTTCTTCGTCAATTTTCCAAGCTACTGCAAGTGCCGGGAAAATTCCAAGCGCGTTTTTTCCTTGAAATCTACTTGATTCATCAGCTCTAGCTGTAACAGTAAAGACATATTTGTTTTGCAATTGAAAATCGAATCTTCCAAATATAGATTTTCTATTTGTCTTAATATTTTCACTTGTTCCAAATCTATCAGCACGACCTAATTGCATGTTAGCGAAATAATTCTTCAGGTGTTATAGATAATCTGAAATCCTCTGCTCTTAAAAGTTGTTTTTTCCTCAGAAGAAGATACTTCATTACCAACTAATATGTCTAATTTAGAATCTGTCCATTCTTTTTTATAGTTTATGGTGTTTACCCAACGGTAAGATTTTCCTTCAGAATTTGTTTTTTGACCAAGAGGTAAACTTCCCCCATTATTGAAAGATTCACTTGTTAATGGACCATAAAATCTTAAATCTTCTCTAAACCTTTTTGATCTTGAGAATTGTGATTTGCTGTAATATTATCTGAAATGGTCCAAGTTAAGGCGGCATTAAATACATAATCATTATCAGTTCTTTTTCTCCAATCTTGTTTTACAACCTCCTTAGGGCTTTTAAGGCTTAATATGAATTGTTGAAAATCATCATCATCGTTTATTTGAGTAAGATCTAAATCTAATTCATCAGCAATACCATTAACTGGTCTTGTTTGAACAGCATCTTTAATTTTAATTTGCGCTCTATTGGACGTTCCTGCACCATCTTTAACTGTATTTGTTATTCTAGTTTGTATGTCTAGAGATAATTTATCAGTTATTTTTTGGTTTTGTTTAAAGTTAATAGCAGTTCTTTCAAAAGCAGATCCTTCTAAAAGTCCTTCATCGTCATTATGAGAAATACTTAAATTCATTTTAGTTTCCTCTGTACCACCACCAATACTTAAATTGTGATATTGTGAAAGCCTTGAACCACCAAATAATTCGTCTTGCCAATCTGTTGCTGGTCTTTGTTTATAAAGTTCTAGGTCATCATATTTACCATAGAATTTTTCGAATTGCTCAACTCTAGAAACACCTTGAACTGCTGCATACTCATAATTTGCTAAAACAAATTCATAAGGATCTAATACATCATATTTTCTATCTTTTGGTAGTTCGTTAAATTGGAAAAAGTTGTTGTAGGAAACAGAAACTTTACCAGCAACTGGATTTTTAGTGGTTACAACAATACACCATTAGATGCCTGAGCACCATAAATTGCTGTAGCTGCTGCATCCTTTAAAACATCAATACTTGCAATGTCATTTACAGGAATATTATCAATATCTCCAACAATGAAGCCATCAACAACAAAAAGTGGATTATTATCTTGTGTTAAAGATGTACCACCTCTTACTCTAATTTTAATACTTGCTCCAGGTTCTCCATCAGCCGATGTTACATTTACACCTGGTAACCTTCCAGAAAGCGCTTCGGCAGCATTAGAAATTGGGATTGTAGAAAGCGCTTTACTACTTATACTTGCAGTTGAACCTGTCATGTCGGCTTTTATTTACTTTTCCATAGCCGTAATCAATTATAACAATTTCATCCAATTGACTTACGTCAACTTTCTAATGTTACATTGATTTTACTTTGATTGTTAACCGCTACTTCTTGTGTTTTATAACCTACATAAGAAAATATTAATGTTGCATTTGAAGGAACATTGCTTAGTGTAAATTTTCCATCAAAATCAGTAGAAGTTCCGGTGGAAGTTCCTTTAACTATAACTGTAACACCAGGGAGTGTCCTCCTAATTCTCCTCCATCAGTAACAATACCACTTACTTGAGTTTGTTGTTTAGTTTTACTAATAACTATTTTATTATTAGCACTAAATTTAAAATCAAAATCCTTAGTTGAAAGTGTTTTCTTTAGTAGTTTGTTAGCATTAATTGAACCTTTTTTAATTTGAACTTTAGGAGCATCTTTAAAAAGGTCTTCTTGATAAATGAAGGTGTAATCTGTTTGATTTCTTAGTAAATCAAAAATTTCATCAATAGTTACAACCTTATCATTTTCAATTAAGATTTTAGTGTTTTGAGAGAAAATATCTCCAGATGAAAAACTAAAAACTGTGGTGCAAAATAAGAGTAAAAAAATCCTCATAATAGTTTGTAGTATTTTTTCTTGAAATGAAAAAAAGGGTTAATAAATTTAATTTCCATAAATTTGTTTGTTAGTTGATTACTTATTTAGTTAGTTAATTAATGAATTAAAAAAAGGGGGTATCTTCGTTAACTGTCCAAGGTTTTTTAGATTTATTCCCTTTTATTTTAGAACTATAGTTTTGTCATTTATTTCATAGTTGTTTATAAAGTTAGTATTCTTAATTGTTAAAAGTATTTCTTCTATATTGTCATTCTTACTAAGTACACCATTAAATTTCACTTTTTCAAGTTCTGTGCTAGTAAAAACAACATCAACATCATACCATCTAGATAATACTGCCATAATCTCTTTTAACGATTTGCTTTTAAAGCTAAATAGACCTTTTTTCCATGAGGTTTCACTATATACATCTACTGTTTTAATTATTATATCTTTATCTTTCAGGCTTAACTTAGATGTTGATTTGGATTTAGGGTCTTACTAATAAAAGAATTACTAACAGTTACTTACCTTCAACTAGGGTAGTAAGTACGTCTTCTTTTTTATATGCTTTTATGTTGAACTCTGTTCCTAAGACTTCTATTTTTTGATTCTGATTTATTACTTTGAATCTAGAGCCATTGTGTTCTGTACTTGGAGAAACATCAAAATAAGCTTCACCATAAACGAGTTCTACTTCTCTAGTAGAACCATCAATAAATGTCACAGGATATTTTAACTGAGATTCTGAGTTTAACCAAACCTCAGTCCCGTCTGAAAGTTTTACATGAAACTGCCCTCCTCTGGGAATAGTTAGATAATTATATACAATTTCTGTATTTTTATTTTTATCATCGTTATATATTAATTCCTTTCCGTTGCTTTTTACTTTGTCAGTTTTAAAAGTATTTTCTTCATCTAAAACAACAACATCGCCATCACCAAGGGTTAAGGTTGCTTTGTCTTTGCCTACTTCAATGTTATTATTAATTACTACTGGAGAAACTTTTTCTAAAGGAGTGGAATCAATTGAATTATTAATGTCTTTATTGCCAAAAAAATATGTTGATGTTATTATACCAATAATTACAGCAGCTGCATATTTAAGTGTTGACTGCTTTTTTAATCTATATACAATTGATTTATGTTTTTTAATCCTTAACAATAGTTTTTCAATAGTTCTTTTTGCTTCAGGATTATTCATGCATAGTTTATAGCATAATGAGTTTGGACATAGTCTTTAAACAGAGTTTCATTGGCAGGCTTTTTAATCCATTCAGAAAGTATATCTAAATCGGATGCATTAGCAGATTTAGTTATATACTTTACTATAAGTTTTTCAATCTTTTGGGTCATAATTTTGTGAGGTTCACTTTAAACATAACAAGGTGGATTTTAAGAACCCTTGTTTTTTAAATACTTTTTTTGCTTTTTTATTGTTTTTTTTTGCAATATTTGAAAATAATATAATTTTTCAAATTTGTCTACTTTGTTTAAAGATAACACAATTCTAATAAGTCATCTTGTTAAGGGTGATGAAAGCGCCTATGCTTATTTAATTCAGACTTATAATAGACCAATTTTTGCTTA
>CBDEVQ010000074.1:0-15707 GCA_965243605.1 Flavobacteriales bacterium | reverse complement strand
GGTACTCACCAAAGCTTATTAGACAACCAAAAATACTATGCTTCGGTCTATAAGAAGCAACAAATAAAAGAATCTAAAATCAAATGATTCTGTAAATGTGATAGTTATAAATTTATTTGTTTTTTTACATAAAAACGTTTGGAATTTAATGTAAAGATAACCTATATTTGCACAGCAATTATGGAGGTTGTAGCTCAGTTGGTTAGAGCATCGGTTTGTGGTACCGAGGGTCGCGGGTTCGAATCCCGTCTTCCTCCCTAGAATAAAAGCCTTTTGATTTTTCAAAAGGCTTTTTTAGTTTATAAATATTTTAGTAATGCTTAATATATAGATCAATTCATTTAGAACTTATTATCTATCGCTAAAATATTCGGATTAAATGTTTATTTTTATTCTTTCCGAAAGAAACAATGTTAAGAACAATTATAAAATATAGTCTTCGTCAACTCAAGAAAACATTTAGTAAGGCTTACGTAACGAGTTTGGTAATTGCTTTTCTGCTTTGGTCTTTAATTAAGTTTTCTGCATTATATCAAGAACGTCTAACTTTTAAAGTCCAGTTAAACGATTTACCAGAGTCACATGTTTTGCTAGGGAATTACTCTCAGAAGGTAAACTGTACTATTAAAACTACAGGATTTAGGATATTTTTATTAAAATATTGGAAATCGGAAATCTTGGAAATAGATTTCGAAGATTTAATAAAGATGGATTCGTTAAAGTACAGAATAAATTTATTAGACATTAGTCGTAAAAAACAACCCAATTGGATTCAAAATGCCGATCAGATTCAATATGAGAATACGGAACTTGTTTTTGAAATTGAAGAATTGGTGAAAAGGAAATTAAAAATTGTACCTAAAATTAATTTAACATTTAAACATGGGTACATTTTAGATTTTATCAGTTTAAGTACAGATTCTGTTACAGTATTGTTACCAAAATCTTTGGCAGATGTTTCAAGTATTGAAACCTATGAGAAAAACATATCTAATTTATCTAAGTCTGAATCTATAGAGTTGTTTATTAATTTACCAACATCCTGGAAGCTAATTGGACAATCGAAAAAAATTGAAAGTCAAATTTATGTTGATCAGTTAACACAAGGGGTATTTAATCTACCTATTCATAGAAACAACGGAGTTGATATAAAATATTTCCCAAGTCGAGTAGAGGTAAAGTATTCAATACCATCTAAACAATTTAATTCTATTAATCCAGAAGATATTATTGTTCAAGCAGAAGCTCCTTATTCTGAGAGTAATGAAAATGAAGCTCTAAAAATACATGTATCCTCTAAACCAAAGAGTGTACAGATATTATCGATAAATCCTTCGGAAGTTGAATTTTTAATTTTTGATAATGAATAAAAAAGTAATAGTTGGAATTACAGGCGGAATAGGTAGTGGTAAATCTACAATTTGTAATGTGTTAGAAAAAATGGGATATCCAGTCTTTTATTCTGATGAGGTAGGCCGTTCATTATTAAAAAACGATCAACAATTAAAATCTGAAATACGAGCTTATTTTGGAGATGAGGTACTTAAAAATGGAGAGGTCGTAAGACCAAATTTGGGCGCTATCGTTTTTAAAGATAAAGTAAAACTGGAATATTTAAATGGATTAATACACCCAAAGGTTCGAAAAGCATTTATAAATTGGGTTGACATTCAAAATTCAAAAATACTTTTTAAAGAATCAGCCATATTATTTGAATCTAATGATACCTCTTGTGACCTAGTTTGTTCTGTAATTACAAATATTGAAGAACGAATTAATAGAGTTAGGCATAGAGATAGTGCAAGTAGGGAAGAAGTATTATCTAGGATAAATAACCAAATGTCTGATAATGAGCGTATACATAGGTCCGATGAAATTATTGATAATAATAATGAACAATTGGTCATTCCTCAAATCCTAAGTATTATTTCCTCTATAGAAAAATAGAATAAGCTTAGGCAAATCATTTCAAAATATTACATTTGTAGAAAATTAACTAGGTGCATGATGTTACTGTATAGTATAGTAAATAAATGCATAATAGGGAATTAGGTGTGAGTCCTAAACTGTTCCCGCAGCTGTAAATAAACAGTTTCTTTTTCTATTGATCCACTGTTCTTTATCTATTCATTAAAACGAGTAAGAATGGGAAGGAAGAAAAAGAAGTTTTAAGTCAGAATACCTGCCTGGTTATAAATAGTCTTTTACACTTTAAAAGACATTAATTGTATGTTTAGCTTCCGGGATAGAAGTGTACATGTTTAGACTTTCTCTAAATATTTATGTCATTCCAGAAGTTTTTTGTTAAATGTTTTAATCATAAAATGATGAAAACCAAAAAGCTTTTACTTGCTTTATTAAGCGCTTCAACAACTTTAGGTATTGCGCAAAGTTTAACCAACAAAGGTGTAGTTATTGGAAATAGTGGTAACGGACCACAAACCAATTTCTCATTTTTAGATTCGCAAACGGATCTTATTACTTTTCAAGAAAATGTTGCCACAACTTACGTTCAGTTCTGTTTAACAGAAAATGAATTTGCGTATTTAGCGGCTACAGATTCTATTTATAAGTACAATATTGCTACTGAAGCATTAGTTGGTTCAGCAGAGTTTACACCAACGAGTACAAATAACCTTCTTATATCTGGGGATTATTTATTTGTAGGTAATCAGTTTGGTGCAGATACAGCACATCTAGAAGTGTTTGATAAAAACACAATGGCACAGGTTGATTTATTAGGAGATATAGATTATCCAGTTGTTGATATGGCTGTGGAAGATGGTAAATTATATGTCTTACAAAATATTAAACATACAGTAGAGTTATTTCCTGGATATGCTCTAGATTCTTTAGGATTTATCTCTGTTATTAATATTGCAGATTTAACTTTAGATACACATATTAATTTTGATGCTACTCAGACTAATAATTTCGAGAAAGTTTTTGCATATGATAATAAGTTAACCATTTTTGGTACTCATGAAATGGGAACAACAAGTCATCATGTATATACATATGATATAGACTCAGAATCTAAAACATACGATACATTCGATTATCCAATTAATTTAACATATGGTAATCAATCTTCTCAAAATGAATCTAAAGCTTACTTTAAATTTAATGGAGGAATTGGTCTTTATGATTTAGAGGGAGATTCTGTATTGAATGCTTCTGTAGTTTCTGAAACACCAACTTCTTTTGCAGTGGATTGGATTAATGAAGAAATTTATTTAGCAAAAGGAAATTATTCTTCTTCTGCTTATGGTAAAATATTTAATTTCTTAGGAGATTCTATCGGAACTTTTACACCTGGAAATGGATACGCACCAGAAGCTATGGCGGTTGTTAATTCTAAAGATGCAGTTGCTGAATCAGATTTTGGTCGTTTAAAAATTTATGGTGAATACAACATTTCAGCTTTTGATTATGTGGCAGTGCAATCACCTCAGGTAAGTATTGATGTTTTATCTAATGATATAGCTGGTGATATTACAACTGTAGAAATTGTAGAGCAAGGAACTCAAGGAACGTCAACTATTGTTACGTCTGGAACTTCTGCATCTTTAATTTATACACCAACAGACTATACAGATGGTACATTAGATGATGAGGTATCTTATAGAGTAGCAAATGTATTTGGAGATTATGATACAACAACCGTGGCAATAGATTGGTTAGTAATTAATGCTACCATGGTAAATTTTGATGAATTAGACCTTGGAACTACTGGATATGATAATGGATCTGATGGTAAAGGTGGATTCTTAAGTTCTGAATACACAGAAGTAAATAGAGGAGCTTATTTTAAAAATTCATATAATGCAAACTGGGGATCTTGGTCAGGTATTGCTGCTTCTAATTTAACTGATAATACAACGGCTGGTTATACGAACTTATATTCAACATATGTTGGTAATGCATCAAGTGGAGATAATTTTGCTGTAACAAGTGGAAGTCAAGTTGAGTTTGAAATATCGTCATTATACGGTATATCGTCATTAGAATTATCTAACTCGACATATGCTGCATTATCTATGAAGGATGGAGATATGTTTGCTAAAAAGTTTGGTGGAGTAAGTGGAACAGACGAAGATTGGTTTAAAGTTATGATTTATGGGAAAGACTATAATGATGAGTTAATAGACAGTGTTGAATTCTATTTAGCGGATTTCCGTTTTACAGATTCTTCACAAGATTATATATTAGATACATGGGAAACTATAGATTTTACAGGTACGGAAATGTTTAATGCTCCTGTTAAATCATTAATGTTTAAATTATCATCTTCTGATGTTGGAACATGGGGAATGAACACTCCTGCAGCATTCTGTTTAGATAATATTAACTGTACACAGTTTATTTCAGTTAATGAATTTGATGAAATAGAATTGTCAGCTTACCCTAATCCAACAAACGGAAACTTTACAATTCAGACAGGAAATCAAGATGTAAAAACAGTATCTATTTTTAATACATCTGGACAATTAATATACTCTACACAATCATTAAATCAGAATATTGATATTGATTTATCAACATTTGCAAATGGTTTATATCACATCCAAATGGCTTCAAGCAACAGAAGTCAAACGTTTAAGATTGTAAAAGAATAAATATTTTAGGGCTTGGTGAAATCTTACCAAGCCCTAAATAAAAAAACTATAGAATGAAAAAGGTACTATATATCCTTATTGGAATTTATTTCGGCGTTCAAACTTATGGGCAAAACTTCCCTGGTCCTGTTGGGGATGCATCAACCACTGCGGTTTTTAAGGATGATCAAAGAGTAGATTATTGGCTTGAAGATTCAGTAGTAATACAAAGAGGTTATGTAGATATTTCTGATCCGAGTTTAGGTTATGTAACTTATGGAGATGTTGAATTTGCATTAGGAGAATCTGACCCCAATGTCATTAGCTTAGGTGATGGAGGAACGGCAACGTATGTTCTTTCTAATTCTATTAGTGATCAAGAAGGTTTTGATTTTGCGGTCTTTGAAAATGCTTTTGATGATTATTTTTTAGAGTTAGCGTTTGTAGAAGTAAGTACGGATGGAATTAACTATGTACGTTTTGTAAATCAATCGAATACAGATACAGATAGTCAGACAGGTGCATTTGGGGCAACTTATACGGAAAACGTAAATAATTTGGCAGGTAAATATAAAGCACAGTATGGAACACCTTTCGATTTGTCAGAATTGGAAGATTCTTTAGATATTGATGTTTCGAATATTAATTTTATTCGAATTATTGATGTTGTAGGTTCTGTAAATAGCCAGCATGCATCTCTAGATTCTTATGGTAATATAATTAATGATCCATGGCCAACACCGTTTAATTCATCTGGATTCGATTTAGATGGATTAGCCATATTAAAACCAGTTGAATTAAGTATAAACGAAATTGAAAATTCAATTACATACGATAACAATATATTATCAATAGAAGAACCAAACTCTGTTTATAAAATACAAGTTTATGATTTAACAGGTAAGCTTGTTTTTGTAGAAGGCGTAAAAAATAATCTAGATTTAAATATTTTGTCTAGAGGTATTTATGTTTTAAAAGTAACAAATTCAATATCTTCGTTTAATATGAAGATTAATGTAAAGTAGTCTCTTGAAAGTATCCCTTTTATTTTTCTGTTGCTTAATTACCTCATTTATTTGGGGGCAGTCAGACACCTTAAATACAGTTGAGTTAGAAACCAATGCGTTTCAAAAGCCTGTTGGTTTTCAGATTAAAACGTTGAAAATAGATTCTATAGAATTAAACAATAGACTATCGGATGTTTTAACAAAGGAATCGTCAGTGTTTGTAAAACAATATGGCCCTGGTAATTTAGCTTCCATATCTGTAAGGGGTACCTCTTCAAGTCAAAATCAAGTATTTTGGAACGGAATACCGATGAGTTCTGTAACTCTCGGACAAGTTAATTTAAATTTAATAAGACCTTTAACTTCCAACTCTATAAAAATGATATTTGGCGGAGGTGAATCTGGATCTTATCCTGGAGCAATTGGTTCAAGTATCTATCTTAATAATGTACTAGAATTTAAGAAAAAAACAGCATTCAGTTATTCTGGTTATTATGGAGCTTTTGAAAGTTATCGTCAAAATGGAATTATCGCAATTTCAGATACGACAAAAGCAATTATGTTTTCATGGAATTCGGCAAGGTCCTTAAATAACTTTGAGTATTACAATACCTATAATGGAGCGTATCAACTTAGAGAAGAAACTCAGCAAGTTAATTTAGACTATAGCTTACATGCTGCCTTTAAAAACAAGTAAATATTCTCAAATTAAACTTAATGTTTTATTGGGTGATAGTAAAAAAGATATACCAAGACCAATATCAATAAATGTACCTTTAGAAAAACAAATCCAAAACGATGAAACAAGATTGGTGTCATTAGGTTGGAATTATAATAAAAAGTTAAACAAAATTGGTCTACAATGGGGGCATCAAAAATTGAGAAATTATTTTGATGATTTAGCAACAACAAGTAAAGCTTCTGTCATTAATATTAATCAACATTTTTTACAAGCCAGAATATCATCAAGGTTAAGTAAGAAAAGTAAGATATTATGGTCCTGGGATTCAGAATTTTCAAATGTTGAATCTACAGGGTTTGAATCCAAAAAGAATAGACAATTAAATTTCATGAATTTAGGGTATATATATACCTTAAATCGTGAAATATCTTTAAGCTTAAATATTAAACCTACCAAACTAGATAATCAGGATATTGATGTTTTATCTAATGTAGCTATAGAGTATACTCCGAAAAGTACTTTAAAAGTATACGGGCACTTAAATAATAATGTAAGGTACCCAACATTAAATGATTTATATTGGGAAAATGGAGGGAACAGGACTTTAAGTCCAGAAAGAAGTATTCAACTTGAAATAGGTGCAATAAAAGAAATTAAAAAAACGAATATTAATATTAATGCATACAACAATAGAGTTAACAATTGGATACTATGGCAACCGCAAACAACAGGGCTTTGGAGTCCTGAGAATGTCTATAAAGTAAATTCATATGGAATAGAAGTGGGGGTTTCTAGATCCTTTCGTTGTTTTAAAAAATCATATATAGATGTTAATATAACATCCACACTTGGACGAGCTTATAATATAGGTACCCGAAAAGATTTAATATATATGCCAAGGCGTAAGTTTTTGTATTCAATAAAGTATGTAACTTCATTGGTTAATATTCAACTGCAAGGAGAGACTTCTTCGTCATTTTATATTACAACAGATAACACCTCATATATGCCAGAATATAGTATTCATAATTTTAGAATGAGTAAAGTATTAAAACTAAATAACCTTAAAATTCAACTTAATCTAGAAGTGAATAATATATTGAATTCAAACTTTCAGGTTGTCGCGAACTATCCAATGCCAAGGCGTCATGTTAATTTTGGATTTATATTAAGTCAGGTAAATTAATGTATAGTATATATTAGTTTAACCCTAATATTATACCGTTTAAAGAGGGAAAATGATTACTGTTATTGAATAACTGCATCTTTATCGATTTTTCACATAATTTTCCAATCTATATGATCCAATAATGTAAGAATTATTTACATTTGCTTTAAATATTAAAAAAATAAAAATGAAACGTAGTCTAGTATTAGCCGCTGCTATCGTAGCTTGCTCTGTAGCAAATGCACAAGAAAAGAATCATAAGTTTTTCAATGATTGGTCAATCCAAGCTACCTTAAATCATAACTTATTAGGTGGTAATGCAAAAGGTCTTCATACTCAGGAAACTGAAGAAGTGAACGGGGCTGATGTAGATATGAATTATAATGACAAATTCGATTTAGGATTTGGTGTTCGTTTAGCAAAACAATTATCTCCAGTTTTTGACCTTGGATTAGAATATTCAGGAATGACAATGACTGGTTCTAGAACAATTAAGAAAGAAACTCCTTATACTGTTGAAGCTACTGAAATAGATTTCCAATTATTGGCACTTTCTAGTAGAGTAAACTTTTCACGTATGTCTGAGCACTTAGGTAAACAACCTAAAGTAACATTCTTCGGAGAGGCTGGGGCAGGTTTATTATGGGGAGAAGCTACAACGTTTGAAGTTGAAGCGCGTTCTAATGAAGCAGATAGAGTAAAAACTACTAACGGTACAGATAGAATGTTAACTGCTTTTTTAGGTGCTGGAATGGACTGGAAATTTGCAGATAGATTATCTTTAACTGCTGCATCTAAATTATATACAACTAAAGCTGGTAATTTAGATGGTTTAAGTGGTAATGGAGGAAATGATTTATTTATTATTTCTAGTATCGGATTAAACTTTGATTTATCTTCAAGAGAAGAAGGATCTAAAGGATATAAGTGGAATAATTCTTTCGCTGACATGTCTTCATCAATTGCAAAAAATGCAAGCGATATTGAAAATATTAATACAAAGTTATCTAACATTGATGAGCGTTTTTCTAAAGTTGAAAGCGAATTAGCAAACAAAGTAGATAAGAAAGCTTGGAAAGATTCTGATGGTGATGGTGTTCACAATGATGATGATAGAGAGCCAAACACACCTAAAGGACAACTTGTAAACTTTCAAGGTAAGGCAATTGTTGCAGGTGGAACAGGAGATGTAAACTTTACTCCAGTATACTTTAATACAAGTAGTTCTTCAGTAAGTAGAAATGAATATATTGCAATTGCAAATATTGCTTTATACTTACAAGAACATTCAGATGCTAAAGTAACTTTATTAGGATATGCAGATAAGAGAGGTTCAGAATCTTTCAACTTAAAATTATCGAATAAAAGAACTGCAGCTGTTGAAAAAATATTAGTTAGTCAATTCGGAATTGATTCTTCAAGAATCTCAACTGAATCTAAAGGAGAGTCTAAATTACTTTCTAAATTAGATAGAGTTAACCGTAGAGTTGATTTTGCTGTAAAAAAATAAGTAGAGGTTAAACCTTTATAAATACTGAAGCCATTTCATTTAGAAATGGCTTTTTTTTGTTTTATATTTTCTAGAACACAAATAAATTTTAATATAAACGTTATTTAATATAACGAACTGTAAAAAAGAAATGATTTAAAAAAGTCGATATCAAGTGGCTTTTTTTTATTTTTATCAAAATGGGTAATATGCGTTCTGTATTTGGTTATTTAGGATCAGCTAAGATTAATTGTGAATTCACTTCAAAGATTGAAGAAGATAATTTACATGTGTTTTGTAATAGTAATTTAAAGTTTGAAAAAGATAAAATATCTTTCCAAACTCTAGATTATCTAGTTATGCTAGATGGTGTAATCCTAAATAAGACACAATTGTTAAATAATGGAACCCATAAAGACTGGGAGTCCTTTTTTATTAATAATTGGAAAGTTTCTGGTCAGGATTTTTTAAACGATTTAAGAGGTGAATTTTCAGGTCTAGTTTACGATAAGAATACCAAAAAAATAGAAGTGTTTAATAACCCAACAGGAACAAAGCAAATATTTTATTATTTCTCTAATAATAAGTTTGCTTTTGCCTCTTCTGCTATTGATTTAATTTTTTTAATGAAAAAATTGAATTGGAAAATAGAATTGAATGAAGAAGCCTGTTATAGTTTTTTAGCGTATGGATCATTAATAAATAATACCAGTTGGATTCGTAATAGTTTTCGATTAAGAGCGGGTTCAATAATTACTCTTTTAGATACCAATATACAAATAGATCATTATAAGACATTTGTAATGACTGAAAATAATAGTAAATCTAAAAAAGAGCTTTTAGCAACTTTTGATAAGCTAATTACTAACGCTGTTAAATTAGAGTGGCAAAAGGATAAAGAATATGGGTATAGTTCGTTTTCTACATTAAGTGGAGGTCTAGACTCAAGAGTAAATGTTATGCTCGCAAGAGAGTTAGGTTTTACGACCCAAACTAATTTCTGTTGTTCTCAAAAAGGATATGCCGATGAAACCATTTCTAGAGAAATGGCGAAGGATTTTGGGCATGAATATTATTTTCATTCATTAGATGGTTTAGAGCATTTTTACCAGGCAGAATATATGAACCATAAGATAGGAGGAGCTACTGTTTATATGGGGCCTGCTCACCTTAGGTATGGTGTAGATACTTATTGGAATAATAGTTTTGGAATTATTCATTCTGGACAATTAGGAGATGGATTGTTGGGAGGTTTCATTTCTGGAAAAAAAATGGTTGAACCAAATTTAGCATTCGGAAGGGAACCATATGAAAATATACCTAAATTAAAGTCATTCGAAGATGACCTTTCAAGTAAATATTCGAATGAAGAAATGTTTAAAATGTATGAACGGGGGTTTCAAATTGCCAATTCAGGATTTTGGATTTTAGAAGATCTTTCATATTATTCTTCTCCGTTTATGGATATTGATATTTTGGATTTTTTATCTGAATTGCCTTATAAGTACAAATATAAACGAACGTTTTATTTGGAATGGATGAATACTTATCATCCCGAAATGGTAAAATACGATTGGGAGTATGTCCACTCTAAACCAAACGCAATTTGGAAAACCAAATATGCCACTACCTATATGCGTATTAAATACGGTTGGCGAAAATTAATATCTCCAGAATTTAGATTGAAATTTGACATGTCTCCTGAACAGTATTGGTATAATAATTCAGATAACTTGAAAACGTATTACAGTTCGTCAATAAATACAAAACTGGAGTTATTATCGGATTTTGAAATTCCGTATAAAGTGGAACTTGTTAAGTTTGGAAATAGTAGCGATGTTGGTCAATTAAGTAAGGTACTATCAATGTTATTGGTTATTGAAGAAATCTATAAAGAAAATGCTTAGTATACTTAAAGAGTTTAAAAATAGAGGAGGACTTTGGTTTTTTTCGTCTGGGATATTTGATAAGCTAATACGAGTTTGCTTAACGTTCTTTTTAATTGATTTTTTGACAAAAGGGGAGTATAGCTTATGGTCGTTAGCTCTTGTAATATCTAGTACGTTTATGCCTATTAAATCTTTAGGTATAGAATCTGGTATATTGCAATATGCATCTGGACTGAGCGAACGATTAAAACAACAACTTTTTAAATATGTATTTTATAAAGGCTTATTATATGCTCTGGGATTCGCATTAATTTGTTTGTCAACCACATATTTTATAAAACCAGAATTTAGTGAATCTAAACCGCTACTCTATATACTTAGTTTGTGGTTACCCTTTTACTTCTTGTTTGAGCTGATATTAAACTATTCTAGGGTCATAAAGAACCATAAAGTATACGCTAAAATTCAAAGTACCTATAATATTACTTTTGTTATTTGCATTGTTTTAGGGTTTGTAAGTTTTAGAACTTTAGGTTTGGCGTGGGCATTTACATTATCTCCGTTAATAACTTTTTTGATTTTTATACCTGATTTTTTAAAGGCAGAAACAATAAATTGGGAACCATTAGACTTTAGACCGAAAGATATTATTTGGTATGGATTTAAAACAAGCTTTTCTAATTATGCTTCAACTTTACTATTTAATATGGATGTTTGGATAATAGAATATTATTTTAATTCTAAAGAAGACCTTGCAGAATATAGAACAGCTACAGCAATCCCTTTAAATTTAAGTTTCTTTGCAATAATGTACATCAATAATGATTATGTCCACCTTGTAGAGCACAAAGAAGATCGGTCATATTTAAAATCCTATTTAAAAAAGTATTTTAAGATTTATTCAATATTCACATTAATCTGTTTATTGATATTTTATCCTTTTTCTAATCTTTGGTGGGAAACTATATTGTTTTCAGGAAAATATATTGAGTCTAAACCTATTTTTGAAACGTTATTATTTGCCGCTGTTTTTGTGATATTATTAAGAATACCAGCTGGTAATATGCTCTCTGCTGTAGGATTAGTGCATATCAATACCAATATATCTTATCTAACTGTAATTCTTAATCTAATTATTTCTATTAGCTTATTGCCTACGTTGGGCCTACAAGGTATTGCATATGGAACTGTTATTAGTTTTGGGATATCTGGATGTTTGGCATTCTGGTATTTATTAAAATATCTAAATAAGAAATAGAAATTGTAAGGTTTTATATAGGATAACAACTAATCCTATAAATTAAAGCCATGAGATACATCACAATATTAATTCTTTTGTTTAGCATTTATGCATGTTCAGCTCAAAGTTCCAAAACAGAAGGTAATGATCAACAATTTGCTATTGTTAAAACGGAAGCTGAATGGAAAGCTCAATTAACTGCTGAAGAATATAATATCCTAAGAGATAAAGGAACTGAACGCGCTTGGACAGGAGAATATAATAAAAACTATAAAGAGGGTGAGTACAAGTGTAAAGGGTGTAATACAGTTCTATTTACAAGTGATTCAAAATTTGATTCAGGGTCAGGTTGGCCTAGTTTTGATGCGCCTATCAATACAGAAAATGTAATTACAAATTCCGATAATACATTTGGAATGTCTAGAACCGAAATTCTATGTGGAGCTTGTGGTGGTCATTTAGGACATGTTTTTAATGACGGGCCTACAAAAACAGGAGAACGATATTGTGTGAATTCTCTGTCTCTTACTTTTGAACCAGAAGTTAAAAAGTAAAATCTTTCGTAATAAATATAGTTAAAAGGGAGAAAGCTAATCGGTTTAAAATTCGATTAAGTGTATTAGATTTTGTACTTTTACACTCGTAAAAAAAATAAAAGAAAGATGGATATAGAGTTTATAAAAGAATCAAAATTACCAACTACAGATTATACACAAGAACCTTTCGGAACATGCTTCATGGATCATATGTTCGAAATACATTTCGAGAATGGAGAGTGGACAAAAGGAACAGTAAAACCTTATGGTAAAATTGAAATCTTTCCATCTACTCAAGCTTTACACTATGGTCAAGTATTTTTTGAAGGAATGAAAGCTTATAAGAATTCAGATGATGAAGTTTTATTGTTTAGACCTTTAGAAAATGTAAAACGTTTTAACCGAACAGCGAAACGTTTATGTATGCCTGAAATTCCTGAAGAAATATTCATGGATGGATTAAATACATTGCTACAGGTGGACAAAGACTGGGTTCCTCAAGGTGAAAATTCTAGTTTATATATAAGACCATTTATGTTTGCGTCTGGATTAGGAGTTAAAGCATCTCATAGTGAACGATACACTTTAATGATAATTGCATGTCCTGTTGATGCGTATTATTTAAAGCCTGTTAAGTTATTAGCGGAAAAAACATATTCTAGAGCTGCACAAGGTGGAACTGGAGACGTAAAAGCTGGAGGTAATTATGCCGGTTCTTTTTACCCAGCCTTATTAGCAAGAGAAAAAGGATACGATCAATTAATGTGGACTGATTCATCAAATCATAATTTAATTGAAGAAGCTGGAACCATGAATATTTTCTTTAGAGTAGGAGAGAAGTTAATTACTCCTGCATTATCTGGGACTATATTACCAGGTATAACTAGAGATTCTATCATTAACCTTGCAAAAACAATGGGAATAGATGTAGAGGAACGTCAAATAGAATTAGATGAACTCATACAAACTCATAAAAATGGATCATTAATTGAAGCATTTGGAGCAGGTACCGCAGCTACAATTTCTAATATTTGTGAGATTAATATTGATGGAGAAATTATTGAAACATCAGTAGACACAACAATGTCTGATTCTATTAAGGATAATTTAGAATCTATTAAACGAGAAATTAAAGAAGATACGTTTGGATGGGTATATCGTTCAAAAGAATACGTAAAGGTTAATTAAGCCTTTAAGTCAAATTATTAAGTATAAAAAAAAGCGTTTCAAAATATTTGAAACGCTTTTTTTTATTGATTTATGTAAATCTATAATAGAACGGTTAAACTCGCAAATAATGAGTTAGGTCTAGCATTCGTTTCATATATCGTATCTCCAATCTTAATACCATCGGTAACCGATTCTAAGCTTCCAGCATAGCGTACATCTATAATAAATTTAGCAATTTTAATACCTGCCCCAACTTGATAACCCCAAGTAGTTGATTTATACTCTTGGTCTATTGTTTCAGAAACATCATCGTATGATAAACTATTACCAATGTTTAATGAAAGACTTGGTCCAGCCATTAAATCTAAGAAACCAGCAAATCGAGTTCCAAACATAATAGGCACATCCATACGCCAATTTTTATCCTCAATAAGTACTTTGTTAAGAACGGTAGGCGTTGAAGTATTTGTTAATAAAAATGATGATTTTGTATTTACAAAAGTAGGATCAAGCTCAAAAATAAATTTCTCAGTACTTGATGTAATTCGAATTAAACCACCGATATGGAAACCGACTTCTTTTTCTCCATTTGTAATTTCATCAATATTATTTGAATAGTCTTTTATATTAAAATTGTTTGAGACTATTCCACCTCTTATACCAAGTTCTATTTGTGCAAACGAAGATTGCATACCTAATATAAGGAGAAGAGGTAATAGTAATAGTGTTTTTGTCATAGTAGTTAGTTTTTGCGAGGTAAAGGTATTGAAAAAGATTGAAAATAAGGAGTTAAGATAACCTCTGACGAACAGCTTCATATACAATTAACCCTGCTGCAACAGAAACATTTAAAGATTCAGTTTTACCAAGCATAGGGATTTTTACCTTTTTATCAGATAATTTTAGGTATTCTTGAGATATTCCATCTTCTTCACTACCCATAATAATGGCCGTTGGAATTTGCATATCAATATCATACATCATATCATCTGTTTTTTCACTACAAGCAACAACTTGTAATCCACTATTTTGCAAGAAATGAATCAGGTTTTTAAGATTATGTTCTTTACAAATTGATATACGATGCAAGGCTCCTGTAGACGTTTTAATAGCATCAGCATTAATTCTAGCGCCTCCTTTTTCTGCAATAATAATAGCATGTACACCAGCACACTCTGCTGTTCTAGCAATTGCACCAAAATTTCGAACATCTGTTATTCGATCCAAAATCATAAAAAGTGGCGTTTCACCATCTTCAAATACTCGCATTAGCACATCAGAAGTCACCTCATAATCTACTGGAGATATAAAAGCAAATACACCTTGGTGATTTTTTTTCGTTAATCGATTCAATTTTTGAATAGGAACAATTTGATAATTGATATTATTATCTTTAATAATATCCCATAATTCTTTAGAAAGATCACCTTGTAATCCTCTTTGAATTAAAACCTTATCTATTGTTTTTCCAGCTTCAATAGCTTCCATTACAGGGTGCATTCCAAAGATTTCGAAATTGTTTTTCTCTTTTCGTCTTGGACGATCATGACGAAATTTAGGTTCATTTTCTTGGTTAGAAAAATCTTTATGCTCCTCGTTGTTGTTATTAAACTTATTCTCCATGATCTAAATACTTTGGGTCAATTTGTTTTTTTGCTGGAATTCCCAGTTTCTTAATTCGTTCAACTTTATTAGCCAAGCCTTGTCTTCCAGACAGTTTTGTGACCATGAGTTGTTGTGTTTTTTGTACAGTTTCTAACTGATTTCCCATTTTGTCTACTAAAGAAACATAACTCTCTACTTGATCGTAAATAGCTGCAGCTTGAGTTACAATATCTTGGATGTTTTTTCTTTGATCCTCTTGTTTCCAGATATGAGAAATTGTTCGCAAGGTAGCTAAAAGAGTTGAATGACTAACCAATACAACG